>JAZRXH010000135.1:0-91518 GCA_045600125.1 Eubacteriales bacterium
CGGGACGACGAAGTAGCCCTTCGCCTTCTGCGAGTAGATATAGCCTTCGGTCTCCAGCTCCCGGTAGGCTTTCTGGATGGTATTGGGGTTGATGGCGAGGGACATGGCAAGCTCTCTGACCGAAGGGATCCGGTCGTGAGAATCGAGGACGCCTTTTATGATCAGCTCACGGAGCTTGTCTTTGATCTGTTCGTAGATCGGGCGCTTATCGGCGTAGTCGAGGGTTATCATAGAATGCGGTTTCCTCCTTTCGACAGTTTTGAGTTTTGAGTGTGGAGTGCGGAGTGTGGAGTGTGGAGTTAGTTAGGAGTTAGGAGTTAGAAGTTGATGTATTATCTGTATTATAGCAAGTAGTACAGTTATTGTCAAGGGGGGATGATGAATTATATAGGAATTTGAAATTCTTATATGGAAATGGTTGAAAAGTGTGCAAAAAATAATATGCCGGGAGAAAAAAGAACGGTGCGACTTTTGGGGTCGCACCGTTTGTGCTGTTGTGGAAAAAGAGCCTGAGATCATTCCTCTGCGGGAGCTTCTGCTTCGGCGGTATCGGCTTCGTCAGTCTCTGCGGCTTCGTATTCGGGTTCGTCTCTTTCGGCGGCTGCCTCGGCGAAGACGTCACGGCCGTTTCTTCTGGGGAATTCGTCGGTATCCGTGTCGTCGGGAATCTCGACGATCTCGCCGTCCTTATCGGCAACCTCTACGCTGCGATAGAGTTCCATGCCGGTTCCGGCGGGGATGAGCTTGCCGATGATGACGTTTTCCTTGAGTCCGAGAAGCTTATCCACCTTGCCCTTGATAGCCGCTTCGGTGAGAACCTTGGTGGTCTCCTGGAAGGAGGCGGCGGACATGAAGCTCTCGGTGGAAAGGGATGCCTTGGTGATACCGAGGAGTACGGGCGAGGAGGTAGCGGGAGCGATGCCCACTTCACCGGCTGCCAGTCTCTTCTCGATCTCTTCGTTCTTTTCGTTGAATTCGATCACGTCTACGATGCTTCCGGCAAGAAGGTCGGTGGAGCCTGCAGTTTCGACCTTGATCTTACGGGTCATCTGACGGGAGATTACTTCGATATGCTTATCGCTGATCTCAACACCCTGAATACGGTATACCTTCTGTACTTCCTTGATGAGGTATTCGTATACGGCGTTGAGTCCGTTGACCTTGACGATATCGGCGGGGCTCATGGTACCCTCGGTGAGGAGAGAGCCCTTGGTGATGAACTGTCCTTCTTCGACCACGAGCTTCTGGGACTTGGGGAAGGTATAGGACTTTTCTTCGCCGTCTCTGGGAACGATGCGGAGAACCTTCTTGGAGTTCTTATCCTCGATGGTCACTTCGCCGTCGATCTCAGCCACGGCAGCGGTCTTCTTGGGACGTCTTGCCTCGAAGAGTTCTTCGACTCGGGGAAGACCCTGTGTGATATCGTTACCTGCGACGCCGCCGGTATGGAAGGTTCTCATGGTCAGCTGGGTACCGGGTTCACCGATGGACTGAGCGGCGATGATACCTACCGATTCACCGATATTGACCGGCTTTCCGGAGGCGAGGTCTGCGCCGTAGCAATGTACGCAGACACCGTGCTTTGCACGGCAGTTGAGGGTGGAACGGATGCAGACTCTGGTGATGCCTGCGGCGATGACCTTATTCACGTCCTCTTCGCTCATCATGGTATTCGCCTTGACGAGAAGCTCACCCGTTTCGGGATGAACGAGGTCGTGGACGGTATATCTTCCGACGAGTCTTTCTTCGAGAGGCTCGACGAGTTCCATACCGATGGTAATCTCGGTGACGCCGTTCTCTTCCAGCTTTGCAAGAAGCTTGGGGGTTACGACGGTACCCACGAGGGCGATGGTATCCACGCCGGCGTGAACGTCCTGCACGATGGTCTTGCCGAGGGCGTCGTCGTTGACCGGCACGGTCTTGGAGGTATCGTAGATGGAGTAGACCCAAAGTCCGGTGGTATCACCGCAGTCCACCTCGCGGATGATAACGTCCTGCGATACGTCTACGAGTCGTCTTGTCAGGTAACCGGAGTCGGCGGTACGAAGAGCCGTATCCGCAAGACCCTTACGGGCACCCTTGGCGGCGATGAAGTACTCCAGAATATTCATGCCTTCACGGAAGTTTGCCTTGATCGGCAGCTCGATGGTCTTACCGGAGGTAGACGCCATAAGGCCTCGCATGCCGGCAAGCTGTCTGATCTGCTTGATACTGCCTCGCGCACCGGAGTCCGCCATCATCTTGATGTTGTTGTACTGGTCGAGGTTCTTGATAAGGGCTTTGGTGACTTCGTTCGTCGCTTCGTCCCATACCTTGATGACGCTGCGGTAACGCTCCTCGTTGGAGAAGCGGCCTCTTGCGTAGAACTTGGAGATAAGCTCTACCTGCTTTTCCGCCTCGGCGATGATGATCTTCTTCTGAGGCGGCACGGTCATATCGGCGACAGAGATGGAGAGAGAGCCTCTTGTAGAGTACTTATAGCCCATTTCCTTGATTTTATCAAGGACTCTGGCGGTGGTGGCGATGCCGTGATATTTGATACAGTTGTCGATGATCTTACCGAGCTCGTCCTTGGTGACACGGCAGTTGATCTCGAGATCCAGCTCGTTCTCCTCGTTTCTCTCGATGAAGTGGAGGTCCTGCGGGATGGGCTGGTTGAAGATGAAGCGTCCGAGGGTGCCGAGAACGTGCTTGGACTTTACTGTGTTGCCTTCGTCGTCGAGCTTGACTCTCTTGACCTTGATGGGGGTATGGAGTCCGATGCTTCCGTTCTGATAAGCCATCATCGCCTCATCGAAGTCACGGAAGGTCTTATATATGAGCTCGCCGTTTTCGTCCGGTACGGGATCGCCGGGTTCGCCGGGCTTATCGAGGGTGAGGTAGAAGGAACCGAGGACCATATCCTGCGTAGGCACGGTAACGGCACGGCCGTTGACCGGCTTCAGAAGGTTATTGGCAGAGAGCATGAGGAAGCGTGCTTCGATCTGCGCCTCGGCGGAAAGCGGAACGTGAACAGGCATCTGGTCGCCGTCGAAGTCCGCATTGAAGGCGGTACATACGAGCGGATGAAGCTTGATGGCACGTCCTTCGACGAGGACGGGCTCGAATGCCTGAATGGACAGTCTGTGGAGGGTAGGCGCACGGTTGAGGAGGACGGGATGCTCCTTGATAACGACCTCGAGAGCGTCCCATACGTCGCTGTTTACGTGCTCGACCTTCTTCTTGGCGTCCTTGATATTCTGTGCCTTACCGGTATCGACAAGGCGCTTCATGATGAAGGGCTTGAAGAGCTCGAGAGCCATTTCCTTCGGGAGACCGCACTGGTAGATCTTGAGATCGGGACCTACGACGATAACCGAACGGCCGGAATAGTCAACTCGCTTGCCGAGAAGGTTCTGACGGAAACGTCCCTGCTTACCTCTGAGCATTTCGGAAAGGGACTTGAGAGGACGGTTGGAGGGGCCGGTCACGGGGCGTCCTCTTCTGCCGTTGTCGATGAGGGCGTCAACGGCCTCCTGCAGCATTCTCTTTTCGTTGCGGATGATGATGCTCGGTGCGTGGAGCTCGATGAGCTTCTTCAGTCTGTTATTACGGTTGATGACACGTCGATAGAGGTCATTGAGGTCGTTGGTGGCAAATCTGCCGCCGTCCAGCTGTACCATCGGTCTTATTTCCGGCGGGATGACGGGGATGACGTCGAGGATCATCCACTCGGGCTTATTGCCGGACTTACGGAAGGCTTCTACGACCTCCAGTCTCTTGACGATCCTTACCTGCTTCTGACCGCCGGCGCCTTCGAGCTCTGTCTTCAGCTGTTCTGCCAGCTTGTCGATGTCGATGCTGCGGAGAAGAGTCTGGATCGCTTCGGCGCCCATTTCCGCCTTGAAGCCGTCGCCGAATTTTTCCTTGCGGTCGGCGTACTCCTCCACCGAGAGAGGCTGACCGACGACGAGGTTGGTGCCTACGCCGGGATCGGTCACGATATACTGGGCAAAGTAGATGACCTTCTCGAGGGTCTTGGGGGAGATATCGAGAAAAAGTCCGAGACGGGAGGGAATCGCCTTGAAGTACCAGATATGGGATACGGGGGCTGCGAGCTCAATGTGTCCCATTCTTTCACGTCTTACCTTATTGGTGGTGATCTCAACGCCGCACTTTTCGCAGATCTTGCCCTTGAAGCGGACTCTCTTGTACTTACCGCAGCTGCACTCCAGATCCTTTGTCGGACCGAAGATGCGCTCACAGAAAAGTCCGTCTTTTTCCGGCTTCTGTGTGCGGTAGTTTATGGTTTCTGCCTTCTTGACCTCGCCGTACGACCATTTTTTGATCATCTCGGGGTTGGCAAGACCGATTTGTATAGCGTCAAATTCGTTATGTTCCATCTGATCCATACTATATATGCGCTCCTTTAATCACAAATTTTTACCACGGGGTGGCACTGTGCAAAAAGCATTCACCGGGATGCCTCCGAAAGCTGCGGAAGCATCGGAGGTTCCCGTACTGTCTTTGTCACTCAGGACGCATCAGTCCTCGTGGCTGTCGTTCCAGTCAAAGCCTTCGTCGGAATCGAGACCGCCCATGTCGTCGGCAACGCGGAATCCGTCGTCGAGGTCGCTTTCACTGGTGACATATTCCTCTTCCTTCTCGAAATCTTCGCCTGCAGGAGTGGGAATATTGCGGATGTCGGCTGTTTCCTCCGAGTAATCCTTGAGCTTGATCTCCGAGCCGTCCTTATCGAGGATGCGGATATCGAGGGCGAGGGACTGGAGCTCACGGATGAGGACCTTAAAGGATTCCGGCACACCGGGAGTGGGGATGTTCTGTCCCTTTACGATGGCTTCGTAAGCCTTGACACGTCCGATGACGTCGTCCGACTTAACGGTCAGGATCTCCTGAAGCGTATAGGCTGCGCCGTATGCCTCGAGAGCCCAGACCTCCATCTCGCCGAAACGCTGGCCGCCGAACTGTGCTTTACCGCCCAGAGGCTGCTGCGTAACGAGGGAGTAGGGACCGGTGGAACGTGCGTGGATCTTATCGTCGACAAGGTGATGCAGCTTGAGGTAGTACATGATGCCGACGGTTACGGGGTTATCGAACTTATCGCCGGTACGTCCGTCGTAGAGGGTGGTCTTTCCGTCCTCGGAGAGACCCGCCATGCGGAAGCACTCGTCGATATCCTTCTCGTTTGCGCCGTCGAAGACGGGGGTCATGACCTTCCAGCCCAGCTTCTTTGCGGCGATACCGAGATGAACCTCGAGCACCTGACCGATATTCATTCGGGAAGGCACGCCCAGAGGATTGAGCACGATATCAAGAGGCGTACCGTCTGCCAGGAAGGGCATATCTTCGGGAGGAAGGATACGGGAAACGACACCCTTATTACCGTGACGGCCTGCCATTTTGTCGCCGACCGAGATCTTACGCTTCTGGGCGATATAGATCTTGACGACCTTATTGACGCCGGCAGCGAGCTCGTCGCCGTTCTCGGCGGAGTATTCCTTGACGTCGAGGATGATACCGCTTTCGCCGTGAGGAACACGGAGGGAGGTATCCCGGACTTCTCTTGCCTTTTCACCGAAGATGGCGCGGAGGAGTCTTTCCTCGGCGGTGAGCTCGGTCTCGCCCTTGGGGGTGACCTTACCGACGAGGATATCGCCTGCCTGCACCTCGGCGCCCTTATGGACGATACCGTCCTGATCGAGATTCTTCAGAGCGTCCTCGCCGACGTTGGGGATCTCACGGGTGATCTCTTCCGGTCCGAGCTTGGTATCTCTTGCTTCGTGGGTATATTCTTCGATGTGGATGGAGGTATAAACGTCGTTTCTGACGAGGTTTTCGTTCAGGAGCACGGCATCCTCGTAGTTGTAGCCTTCCCATGTCATGAAGCCGATGAGGGCGTTCTTACCGAGGGCTATTTCGCCGTTCTTGGTAGCGGGACCGTCGGCGATGACCTGTCCCCTTGTGACCTTTTCACCGGCATCGACAATCGGCCGCTGGTTCACGCAGGTGCCCTGGTTGGAGCGCTTGAACTTGAGGAGCTCGTAGACGTGGTCGTTGCCGAGGTCGTCGGTAATCTTGATATAATCGGAGGTGACCTTCTTGACGACGCCGTCCTCCTTCGCACAGATCACGACGCCGGAGTCAACGGCTGCCTTGTATTCCATACCGGTAGCAACGATGGGGGCGTCGCACATCATCAGCGGCACAGCCTGCTTCTGCATGTTGGAGCCCATGAGCGCACGGGTATTGTCGTCGTTTTCGAGGAAGGGGATGCACGCCGTAGCGACGGAAACCACCATCTTAGGCGATACATCCATGTAGTCTACCTTATTGACGTCCGTTTCGAGAATCTCTTCTCTGTTTCTGACGGTGACACGCTTGTTCATGAAGTAGCCGTTCTCGTCGAGAGGCTCGTTCGCCTGAGCGACAACGTACTGGTCTTCGGTGTCGGCGGTCATGTATACGACTTCCTCGGTAACTCTGCCGGTCTCCTTATCGACCTTGCGGTAGGGTGCTTCGATGAAGCCGAACTTATTGATCTTGGCGTAGGTGGAAAGGTAGGAGATCAGACCGATGTTAGGACCTTCGGGGGTCTCGATGGGGCACATTCTGCCGTAATGGGTATAATGTACGTCTCGAACCTCGAAGGAGGCTCTGTCTCTGGACAGACCGCCGGGACCGAGGGCGGAAAGTCTTCTCTTATGGGTCAGCTCGGCAAGGGGGTTGGACTGATCCATAAACTGCGAAAGCGGAGAAGAACCGAAGAATTCCTTGATGGCGGAAACGATGGGGCGGATATTGATGAGGTTCTGGACCTTCATGTTTTCGGAGTCCTGCACCGTCATTCTTTCCTTGACGATCTTATCCATTCTCGCAAAGCCGATCCGCATCTGATTCTGAAGAAGCTCGCCCACGCAGCGGAGTCTTCTGTTGCCCAGATGGTCGATATCGTCCACGTTACCGGAGTTATGCACGAGGCAAAGGAGGTAGTTGACGGTTGCAAGGATATCCTCTTTGGTGATATGACGGGGAATCAGCTCATCGCGGCGGAGCTCGAACCGGTCGATGAAGTCTTCCTCGTTATCGGTGGCATCGAGGATCTCACGGAGCACGACGCCGTTGACCTTCTCGGAGATCTCGAGGGGAGTGAGGTCGTAGCCCTCGGGGATAACGCCCTTTTCGAGGCTGAAGATATCCACGGCATTATTGGTGAACACCTTGAACTCGACGGGATCGGTATTGATCTCCTGAGACATGATGAAGACTTCGGAAACGCCGGCGTTCTGAATCTTCTCCGCGTCCTCTCTTGAGAGCATCCTGCCCTTTTCGAAGAGGAGCTCGCCGGTGAAGGGAGAGAACACGTCTCTGGAAAGCTCAAAGCCTTCGATACGCTTGGCGATGCTGAGCTTCTTATTGAACTTATAGCGTCCTACGGCGGAGATGTCATAGCGCTTGGGGTCAAAGAAGAGGTTGTGAAGAAGGGCTTCGGCGCTCTCTACAAGAGGCGGATCGCCGGGGCGGAGCTTCTTATAAATCTCCTTGAGGGCTTCATCACGGGGAGTGGTACCGTACTTGAGGGCATCGGTCTCACTGGTATCCTTCTTGAGAGTCTCAAGAACCTTGATATCGTTGCCGAGAAGCTCGATGACGTCCTCGTCACGGGAAAGGTTATCCTTGCCGACACCGAGAGCACGAACGAGCACGGTGACGGGGAGCTTTCTGTTCTTATCGATCCTTACGTAGAATATATCGTTGGCGTCGGTCTCGTATTCGAGCCATGCGCCTCTGTAGGGGATGACGGTAGTGGCGAAGGTCCGCTTATCCGACTTATCGGTCGCCGACTCGTAGTAGATACCGGGGGAGCGGACGATCTGGGAGACGATGACACGCTCTGCGCCGTTTATTACGAAGGTTCCCGTATCGGTCATGAGCGGGATATCGCCCATGAACACCTTGGAATCCGTTACCTCACCGGTCGCCTTATTGGAAAGTCTTACCTTTACTTCAAGGGGTGCGGCGTAGTTTACATCACGCTCTTTACACTCTTCGACGGGATATTTGGTCTTCGCACCGATCGAATAGTCGATGAACTCGATGTTGAGATTTCCGGAATAATCCACAAGAGGAGAAACGTCTTCCAACACTTCTCGCAGGCCTTCCTCGACAAACCACTTGAAGGAATCCTTCTGGACCTCGATGAGGTTCGGCATATCAAGCAGCTCGTTGATCTTGGAAAAGCTCTGTCTTTCGGTCTTTCCGAGCTTTACGGGCTTTACCATAATTCGCAATCACACTCCTTAAAATTTCGGTCCGAAAACCGTGTGCCTGTTATGTTCTTTCTTTGCCTTTGCCGTCGTGCTTCGGCGGGGGGCTTGCCAAAAATGGCGAAAATCGCACACTTTAAGCAATTATAGTACATTTTAGAAATATAGCATATATTTCAAGGCTTGTCAAGGGGTTTTACACAAAATAATTGTTTGTTTACAATTTAGATGTATTTGGGCGGAATTTTGGGACAGTTCTGCCGCAGGGCGGGTGTGGGACGGGTCAAAAAGCGCTTTTCGTCAGGGGGCGAAAACAAAAAAAGAGCCGGAAGTGTTATACAACACCTCCGACCCGTCAGTAAAGAGCATTTGCAGATCTATTTCTTCATAATAAACTCGTCAATAGCCTTTGCCGCCGTTTTGCCGGCGCCCATGGCGGAGATGACGGTAGCGGCTCCGGTGACGGCATCGCCGCCGGCGTAGACGCCGTTTCGGGTGGTCTTTCCGGTGTCCTCCTCCACGATGATGCCGCCGTGGCGGTTGACCTCGAGTCCTTCGGTGGTGGACTTGATGAGGGGGTTGGGAGAGGTACCGATGGACATGACGACGGTATCGACGTCGAGGGTAAATTCACTGCCCTCCACGGGAACGGGACGGCGTCTGCCTCTTTCGTCCGGCTCGCCGAGCTCCATGCGGATGCACTTGATACCGGTGACGAAGCCGTTCTTCGGGTCCCGCTTATCGTCGGGGTTTTCGTAGCCGAGGATCTCGGTGGGATTCGTGAGAAGGCGGAATTCGATGCCCTCTTCTTCGGCGTGCTCCACTTCTTCCCTCCTTGCGGGAAGCTCCTCCATGGAGCGGCGGTAGATGACGGTGACCTTCTCGGCACCGAGGCGCAGGGCGGTCCTTGCGGCGTCCATCGCCACGTTGCCGCCGCCGACGACGGCGACCTTACCGCCCTTCATGATGGGGGTCACGGGGTTTTCCCGGTATGCCTTCATGAGGTTGCTGCGGGTGAGGAATTCGTTGGCGGAATAGACGCCCTTGTAGGATTCGCCGGGGATGCCCATAAAATTCGGGAGTCCCGCGCCGCTTCCGATGAACACCGCCTCGAAGCCCATTCCGAAGAGCTCGTCCACGGTGAGGGTCTTGCCGATGATGATGTTGGTCTCTATTTTCACGCCCATGGCGGCAAGGTTATCCACCTCCCGCTTTACGATCGCCTTGGGAAGACGGAATTCCGGGATGCCGTAGACAAGGACGCCTCCGGCGGTATGGAGCGCTTCGAAGACGGTGACGGCATAGCCCTTTCTCGCAAGGTCTCCGGCGCAGGTGAGTCCGGAGGGACCGGAGCCGACCACGGCGACCTTATGGCCGTTGGGAGCCTCGCAGGCGGGGGCTTTTTCCGAGTGGGCGTTATGCCAATCGGCGACAAAGCGTTCGAGTCTGCCGATACCGACGGGCTCGCCCTTGATGCCCCGGACGCACTTGCTCTCGCACTGGGTCTCCTGGGGGCAGACTCTGCCGCAGACGGCGGGAAGCGCCGAGTCACGGGAGATGACCTCGTAGGCGCCCTCGAAGTCGTTTTCTTTTATTTTGGCAATAAATTCCGGGATGCGGATATTGACGGGACAGCCGGAGGCGCAGGGCATATTCCTGCAGCCGAGGCAGCGGAGCGCTTCATCGACGGCGATGCTTTCGGTGTAGCCCATCGCCACTTCCTCAAAGTTATGGGCACGGACAGCCGGCTCCTGAGTGGGCATGGGGTTCTTTTTAAGGCTCATGTTCGGCATATCAGTTGCCCTCCTTTGCACTATCGGCTTTGCGGAACAGGCTGCAGGTCTCCTCATGGGCACGGCGTTCAAAGTCGCGGTACATGGCAGAGCGGCTCATGGCTTCGTCGAAGTCCACGGCGTAGCCGTCGAAGTCGGGACCGTCGACGCAGGCGAACCTTGTCACCCGTTTGCCGTCCTCCACAAGCGTGAGTCTGCATCCGCCGCACATGCCGGTGCCGTCGATCATAATGGGATTCATGGACACGGTGCAGGGAATGCCGGTGGGTCTTGCGGCGGCAACGACGAATTTCATCATGACGAGGGGACCGATGGTGATGATGCGGTCGAACCTTTCGCCCTTATCGAACATTTCGCAAAGAGGCACGCAGACGTTGCCTCCCCTGCCCTTGCTTCCGTCGTCGGTCATGAGGGTGAAGGAGTCGGAGCAGGCACGGAATTCGTCCTCGAGAATCACGAGGTCTTTCGTGCGAAAGCCGATGACCGAGGTCACTTTAGCGCCCATATCGTGAAGAGCCTTGGCAATGGGATAGGCTATGGCGCAGCCAACGCCGCCGCCGACCACGCAGACGTTTTTCATGCCTTCCAGCTCGGTCGGCACGCCGAGAGGTCCTGCGAAGTCGCTGAGGAAGTCGCCTTCGCTTTTGCGGTTCAGCTTTTCGGTGGTGGCGCCGACGATCTGGAAGATGATGCGGACGCTGCCCGCTTCCCGATCGTAGCCTGCCACGGTGAGGGGGATCCTTTCGCCGTCCTCGTCCACACGGAGAATGATGAACTGCCCGGGCTGTGCCTTGCGGGCAACGTAGGGCGCTTCGATATCCATAAGGGTGACGGTGGGATTGAGAGGCTGTTTTTTCAGTATTCTGTACATCTCTTTTTATCTCCTGAACGGTATTTCGTGATATTTCGTCTTTCTTTGCCGGTGTCTTTTGTTTCTCGCCGTTTTTTGCCGTTTATTATACCGCAGTTTTTGCGTTTCCGCAAGCCCTATTTTGAAAAAACTTCCCCTAAAAATTGCGTTTTTCAAAAGAAAAGGGACAATGCCTTCCCCTGCTCCGGGTTTTATCGGGTCTTGGGCTTTAAGACGTTCGGTGAGCCGCCGCAGGTATCCGGGGAGGCGACGCGGGCGCTGCCGCTTCTGGGCGTAACGGTGTATCCTTCCGGGTCGGTATCGGTTTCGGCTTCGGTTTTGTTTTCGGTATTCCCGGTGCCGCCGACGCTGCCGTTTTCCGTATCGGTGTCGGGGGCGGGGGCGGTATATTCGGTCTCGGGGGTAATATCCGCCTTGTCGAGTGCCTTTCTGAATTCGTCGCTCGTAAAGTTCCGGAAGAAGCCGAAAAGCAGGAAGGACACGAAAACAAGCAGGAACCAGAAAAGGACACGGTGTCCTTTTTTCACCGAACGAAGAAGAGGGATATGCTTTTTTATGCCGAAGGCATCGAGATTGGCAAGAAGTCCGAGGGCGATCGGCAAAAAGAGCATGGAGCCGGAAAGCCGGTAGAAGAACAGGTCTTTGGCGGTCGCCGGAGCCTCGGGGTCGAGGGTGAACGACGTGACGGTAAGCAAAGCGAAGATACAGAGGCACACGATATTGGCGACCTTATGCTTGGGGGCATACTTGTCATTCAGCTTATCGGTCATTTTTTCACCTCCGCAGGTTCTGTCGGTCCGTTTTTTATTGACGGAGTATTCTGCTTATTCTTCTTATTCTTCGATGAGGAGGCTTCCGAGAAGGGCACCGCCGCTCTCCTCTTCCCTGTCCTTACGGACGGCGAAGCGGACGGGAGCGCCGTTTTCGTAAAGTCCGACGTACAGGTCATATTCTCCTGCCGCAAGCTCCGAGGTACCGAGGTGCAGGAAGACCTTTTCGGTCTTGCCCGGCATCCAGAGGCGGTTATCGGGGGAGTCGGAATTCAGAAGGGTGATCTTTCCTTCCTTATCCTTCGCAAAGAGGCGCATTTCGTACCGGTGGTAGGCGGGTGCGAAGCCCTTATTTGTGATATACAGAGTAATGGCGGTATCGGCGCCGCAGGGCACGTCGGGAAGCTCGTAGCCGTCGAGGAAGTACCAGTAGCCGAGGCGGTTGGCACAGTAGTCGTGGACGTCCTTATGGGCACCGTACCAGAGGTAGGGGTCGCCGTGGAAGCCGGCAAAGGTGGCGTGGGCGTTCCGCATGGTCTCGATCATCCGGAAGCCGGCGTCGAGGGTGCCGTTGGCGATATTCATGGTGAGGTGGGACGCTTCGAGATCCACCGGGGCGTGGCGCCAGTAGTTTTCAAAGACGGTGGGGATCGCCATCATGTCGTAGCCGAAGGTATCGCTGTGGTATTTCACGTACATGGAGTCACAGCGGACGCCCATGCCGTGGGCGGCGCAGTAGGAGGAAAGCTTTCTTGCCGTGTCCTCGCTCGTTTTCGCCGCATGGGTAAGGCCGCCGGAGGTCTCGACGACGAAGGTCCTGCGGAAGTTTTTCAGGTGCAGGTCGATATGCTTTTTCACGCATTCCGGCGAGTAGACGCTGTTCGAGCCGCTGGAGGTATGTCCCTCTCCCCAGGTACCGAAGGTGCCTACGTCGACGAACTCCACAAGGGGATGACCGTCGAAGTGTCTGCCGTACTCCTCCATCATCTTTTCGAGCTTGGAGAGGTATATTTCGTCGTCGTACACCGGCTCGTAGGCAGTGAACTCCACGTCCTCCTCGGCGCCGAGAAGGGCGGCGGGGGCTTTTCCTTTTATTTCATGATATTTGGCGCCTGCCCGGAAGACCCATTCGGGGGTGGCATAGCGGATCATGGGGCGGTTCGACTCGAAGGTACAGAGGCGGAAGGTGAAGGTATAGCCCTTTTTTCCCCACTCCTCGACGATGGAATCGACGGCGCTCCAGTCGTAGACGCCCTCGGTCTTCTCGATATCGCTCCAGTCAAAGCGGAGGTACAGATGGTCAAGTCCGGGGAGCCATGAAAGGTCGTCGCCTTCCTTCAGGGTGTCCCGGTAGCGGGGGAAGGCAAAGCCGTTGTCCACGTAGTGGAAGTACCAGCCCTTATGGGGGTTCCGGATCACTCTTTTATCGTCGTTCTCCCGTCTGAGGTCGTGGAAACAGGGCGAGTCGGACGGGAAGAAAAAAAGAAGGGTATCGTTCATGGTTTTCTTTATGCCTCCGTGTATGATTTACCGTTGATGTGCGCCGCAAAACGGTGCCGCAGGAAAGAAGGCTGCAGGGACAACCGATCCGGTCACCCCTGCGGCTTTTGTCGGGTTTTTCCGATCCTTTCGGAATCAGAATATTTTGATATACTGGTCTCTGGCGGGTCCTACCGAAACGTACCGGATGCGGCAGCCGATCTGCTCTTCGATCCAGAGGATATAGTTTCTGGCGTTCTTGGGGAGCTCGTCGAAACGGCGGCAGGAGGAGATATCGCACTGCCAGCCGTCGAAGTATTCGTAGATGGGCTTTGCATGAACGAGGGGATCGCCCACGGCGAAGTGGGTCGTGCGCATACCGTCGATGTCGTAGGCGACGCAGACGGGAATCTTTTCAAAGACAGAGAGGACGTCCAGCTTTGTGAGGGTGACGGTGGTGGCGTTCTGGATATGGACGCCGTACTTGGAAGCCGGGAGGTCGAAGCCGCCCACTCTTCTGGGTCGTCCGGTGGAGGAGCCGTATTCCCTGCCCGCTTCACGGAGCTTATCCGCTTCTTCGCCGAAGAGCTCGCAGACAAAGGGGCCTTCGCCGATGCAGGTGGAGTACGCCTTCATGATGCCCATGCACTCGTCCACCCGGTACTGGGGGATGCCCGCTCCGATGGGAGCGTAGGCGGCGATGGTGGGCGAAGAGGTGGTGAAGGGATAGATGCCGAATTCGATATCCCGCAGAGCGCCCAGCTCCGCTTCGAGCAGGATGCTGTCGCCGTCTCTTGCGGCAAGTCCCAGATATTCGGTGGTATCGGTGATATGGTCGGCGAAGGGCTCGGCGTATTTCATGAGCCAGTCGTACATGCCGGTCGCCGTAATCTTTTCAATGCCGTAGCCCCGGGAAAGGGTGATATTCTTATACTCGGCGATGTGTTCAAGCTTTTCCATGAGGGTATCGGTATAGAGCAGGTCGCCCACTCGGAGCGCCATCTTCATATACTTATCCGAGTAAGCGGGACCTACGCCCCGTCGGGTGGAGCCGAACTTACGGTCACCGAGCCTGTCCTCCTCGAGGCAGTCGAGCATTTTATGGCACGGCAGGGCGATGACCGCTCTGTCGCTGATCTTCAGATTTTTCGGGGAAACACGGACGCCCCGTTCTCTCGTGTTATTGATCTCGCCCGCAAGATGCTCCATATCCAGCACCATGCCGTTGCCGAGGACGTTGACGGTATTCTCCCGGAGGATGCCCGAAGGAAGCAGATTGAGAACGAATTTTCCCTTTTCGTTGACGACGGTATGACCTGCGTCGTTGCCGCCCTGATAGCGCACCACGACCTCGTATTTTTCGGAAAGAAGGTCTACCATTCTTCCCTTGCCTTCGTCTCCCCAGTTGATACCGACTATCGCTGTAAGCACTGAGCCATCATCCTTTCCGCTTCTTGCTCTTTTTCTCTCTGTTTGCGGGAGTTTATTCCTTATTTTCCTTATCTTCTTTCTTATTCTTTCGTTTTCTTTTGTTTTCTTTCGTTTTTTCTTTATTTTTTTCTTTTTTTGCGTACACACTGCTTTTCGGAAGCTTTGCCTTCATCTTTTTGCTTTATCCGTGTCTTCGTCCCCTGCGCACGTTTTCAGCACGCAGAGGACAAAAACGGGAAAAGAGGGAAATCCTCAGTTCTTCTTTTTGCCGAAGAGCTTTGCGAGGATGCCGACGCCGGCGCCTACCTTATCGGCGGTGAGCTTTGCCTTGACGCCCTCGATGATGGCGTTGATCTGCTCGTCGGGAAGGTCGATGCCGAGGAGACCTTCGATCGCCTTGACGGGGTCCTTCTTGAAGCTTGCCTGGAGCTTCTTGTCGCCCATGATCTTCTTGGCGAGTTCTTCGATTTTTTCCTTGATGTCCATGACTGTTTCCTCCGAAAAATAAAAATATAAGTACGCATCGGATATTATAACACACAAAACCGGTTTTGTAAAGAGTTTTCGGTAAAATCCGGGCAAACGCACTTCCGAAGCACTTCCGAACGCACTTCCTAAAGGCACGCCGTGCACGAATAGTATACAAAAATTGCAAATACGACCTTGATTTTTCGGAATTACGGGGGTATACTGGGAGTGAAGAATGAAGAAAAGTGCAAGAACCGCATTCTTTGAATAATAAAAAGCAGAAAGGGAGAAAGACATGATCTACGTAAACGGCGAAAAAGCCATAAAAGTCAGAAAGAATTTCTGGAACAATCTGCATTTCCATCCCACCGACGCCATCGAGGACGACTGGGGACAGCGGATCCTCAACGATATTGCGGCGGACGGCGTTGCGAAGACGATCCGCATGTACAGCATGATGGAGGACATCGTAAAGGCGGACGGGAACGGAAAGCTGATCTACGATTTTACCGAGAACGACGTGCGGATGGACTATATGGTATCCAAGGGCTTCCGGCTCCTGATCTGTTACGCCTTCATGCCCCCCTGCATGGCGAAGAACCCGGAGGAGACCAGCAACGTCAGCAAGAACGCCACCCGCTACAAGGGCAAGATGATCGTCACCTCGGCAGCGAAGGATTATTCCCAGTGGGAAGAGGTCTGCTACGAATACACAAAGCACATCGTGGAGCGGTACGGTCTTGACACGGTGAAGAGCTGGTATCTGGAATGCTACAACGAGCCGGACATTTCTCCCTTCTTCATGCGTTCCCTCGGGGACGAGCCCGGAACGGAGATCATCCGCGCCGGAGAATACTGCAAGCTGTACTACGGTTTCTCGAAAGCCATCGAACGGGTAAATCCCGCTCTGCGCTGCGGCGGTCCCGGTCTTGCGGGAAGACCGGCGTTCCTTGAGATCGTACTGAAATACATCACCGAGAACAAGCTGAAATTCGACTTCTACACCGGGCACACCTACGGCACCGACGCTTTTGCGCTGGCACGGGGCGACGGGCATTTCTGCGTATCCAACACCATCCCGAAGCACAAGTGGCAGCTGGAAATGGTGGAGAAGTACTGCGGAAAAGATCTCGAATTCATCATTGACGAATGGGGCGCTTCGGCGCACGGCTTCTTCAACCGGGAAAAGTCGCCGAAGCTGATGCTCCGGGAGGGCAGTGACTTTGCGGCGTATTTCGGAAAGATGATCACAAGGTATATCGACGAGGACCTCAAGGTATCCAAGCTGTTCATCTGTCTTTCGGGGCAGCATGAGATGGTGGTGGACTTCTCGGGCTTCCGCAATTTCTACACGAAGAATTTCATCACAAAGCCCATCCGCAATGCCTTCTGGCTCGGAACGAAGCTGTATGAGAACATCCTCGAAAAGAAGACCGATAACGAGAACATAGACGTCCTCGGCACGAAGAACGGCGAGGGCAATATGGCGATCCTCGTATCCTACGCCGACGAATATTTCGAGAAGCCGCTGCCCCGTCTTGCCGACAAGGTGACGGTGGACGGCGTATCGGGCAAGCGTCACGTGCGGGTATGGCTCATCGACAACGAGCACGGCGATCCCTACCACATGGCGCTCCGCAACGGCTGGGGCGACGACTACGACGAGGAGAAGCTGGCGGCTCTTCGGGCGGAAGGAAGGATGAAGGTCTTTTCGGAGTATGACGCCGAATTCTCCGGCAAGGCGGAAATCGAAATCAACTGCACCGAAAACGCTCTGTGGCTTTGCGAAATAACAAAGTAAAAGTGCGGAGTTGAATTCGGAATTCGGAATTCGGAATCGAAATAACGAAGGTTTGGCGTTCCGACGTTGAAAAAAACCGGAAACGGAATAAACGGAAAGGAAGTCCGGAAAAGGGAATGAACGTATTCATACTGACCGATCTTGAAGGGATCGCAGGTATTACCGATATTGAATATATGGACCGGCAGGGCGAAAAGTACCGGGACGCCCGGCGGTATCTGACCGAGAGTCTGAACAGGACGGCAGAGATCTGCCGGGACTGCGGTGCGGAAAACATATGGTATCTGGACGGACACGGCGGCGGCGGGAACGTATATGCCGATGACGTTGCGGGGTACTGTGTGGGAGTTGACCTTGCGGGCTGGCAGAGGCTGATCCGGGACGGAAGGATCGACTGTCAGATCGAGGTCGGCGGTCATGCAAGAGCGGGGACGGTGGGCGGTTTTCTCGACCACACGCTGAACTCGAAGCAGTTTTTCTCCTACAGGGTGAACGGGATCGAGGCGAGCGAGTTATACCTTCATGCGGCGTTTCTCGGTTCCTTCGACGTTCCGGTGGTATTTTTCAGCGGGGACGACACGGCTTGCAGCCTTGCCTACGAGGCGGTGCCCGGTATCTGCTGTGCGCCTATAAAGAGCGCCAAGCAGAGGAACGTCTGCGTCATGCGGGAGAATGCCGAAGAAATCTTCGGGGATATGCTGCGGCGTGCTCTTTCTCACTACGACAGGGTGGCGCCCTTGAAGATAAGCTCTCCCGCAGAATTGGAGCTGACCTATTACCGGACGGACTTCTGTGAAGGGGCGATGTCCCGTCTTGTCTCGCTCGGGAGGTCGGTGGTCGATGCGGAGCAGTATCACGGGGAGTACGGTGTGATCGTGCGGAAGGACGCAAGGACGCTGTACAAGAAGCTCCCGAGGATCGGGTCGTATGACGATCTGCGGTTCTGACAGATAAAAGCAAAGCGGAGGTACGAAAAGAAACGTACCTCCGTTATTGTTTCGGAAAAAGGTTTTTTCTCAATTACTTTTCAAAAAGAATCTTGCCGTTTTTGAGGAGCTTTTCAAAGACGCTGAGTTCTTTTTCTTCCTCGTTCTTGCGGATGATGAGGATGGTGATGACGGTACCGAGGGCTACGATGGCGCCGATACAGCCGGCGATGATGAAATAGGACTTCTTGACTTTTGAAGCGCTCTTTTTGAGGGCGCGGATCTTATCCTGCACGCCCTTTTTGAAGGAGTCGGTATGATATTCGTCGTCGAAGGCGCTGAAGGCGCTGTCGTCGTAGGCGTCGCAGTCGCAGTCGCAGTCGCAGCCGCAATCGCAATCGTCATCGCAGCAGCATGCGTCGTCACAGCAGCCGCAATCGCAGGGCTCGTCCGGGAAGGCGTCCTTTACGAAGTCCTTTGCCTTTTCTGCCGCATTCTCTGCGGACTCCCTGACCTTTTCGGCGATCTCTCCGCCCTTTTCGGCGACCTCATCGAGCTTTTCGGCTGTCTTTTCCTTTGCCTCTTCGAACTCTTTTTCAAAATCAAATTCCTTGTCTGTCATGATCTTTCCTCCTTTGCGTTCTTTGCGGGTCGGTATTTGTGTTTTACGGTCATAAAAATACGGAAAACGGCTTTTCTCTCTGCAGTATATGCACGGATGCGCTCCGCTATTCGCAGAGAAGGACGGCAAGGCTGCGGGGACGAAAAAAGCACTGCCTCGGTTTTCTGCCGCTTTATCCGCTTTCGGCGCTTTTCTTGTTTTTATTGTAGCAAAAATTTTCTTTCGTGTCAAGGGGGTACTTTTGAGGGAGACGAAAAACGTTTTTTCGGTATTTCGGCATTTTTCGATTCCTCCGTCAAGCTCCGCTTGCCGCCTCCCTTTACACAAGGGAGGCGTACAAAAAGCACAGCCGAAAGAAGCCGAAAGCAAAAAAGCCGTGGTTTCAGCAAAATTACGCCGGAAGTCCGTGTTCTTGGGGCTTCCGGCGTTCTTTTATGCTATGTAAACCATGAAAAAATCAAAGAGCGGTCTGGGTATCGTTGGGGTCGCCGTTTCTCGCAAGGTCGTATTCCTTCGACCAGTCGAGGTCACGGTAGGGCTCGCCTCTGGGGTCGTTCTTGATGAAGTCCATGAGGAGGTCGAGCATATCCTCCGACCAGGTGTTTTTGTCGATCTGTGCGGTGGTGAACTTATTCTGTGCGATCATCTCGAAGCCGAAGTCGTCCTTGACGTGGGTCTTGGCGGCTCCGTCCACGACCTCTGCCACGAGGTGGGCGGGAATGAAGAGGACGCCGCCGCCGGCTCCGAACACGACGTCGCCGGGGAGGCATACGGCTCCGCCGAAGTTTACGACGGAGTTGAAGCTGGTCATGACGAAGTCACGGATGGGGGTAGGGTCGATGCCTCGGTAATAGACCTGCACGCCCTCAACCTGCTTCATCTGCTCCACGTCACGGACACCGCCCCAGATAACGGCGCCGCCGGTCTTGGTTCTCGTCTTAATGGCGGTGGTGAGGTTGCCGCCGACGAAGGTGCCCTTGTAGATCTTATCGTACATATCGGCAACGACCACGTCGCCCTCGACGAGGGTGTCGATGACCCACTGATTATAGTTTCCCTTTCTTCCCTCCTCGGCGCCGACGGCGAACATGGTTTCGTGGAGGTCGGGTCTTGTGGGACAGAAGGCGCAGGTAACGGCTCTGCCCACCAGCTTTCTGCCGTCATCGTGGAGGGCGTGGAGAGGCGCAAGACCGCCGCCTACAAACTGGTTTTCGTAGCCCTTGACGAAGATGGGCTTCCAGACCTCCTCGAGGGTCATTTTATGGAGGGCTTTGAGGTATTTATCGGCGACATAGGGTCTGCCGTCCGGCAGTCTTTCGCCCTTCCACTGGGGAGTGAGGGCGATGATCTCTTCCTTTACGTTGAAATGCATACGGTTCATCCTTTCGTTTTTTGATATTTTATCCTGCGATACTGTCGATTATTAAAGTTTCATGCCTCCGTCGACGGCAAGGTCGATGCCGGTGATATATCTTCCCTCCTCCGAGCAGAGAAGAAGCACGGCGGGGGCGCAGTCCTCGGCATTGCCGGCAAAGCCCATGGGGATGCCCTCCATGACCTTTTTGCAGTATTCCGGGTCGGCGAGGGCATCGGCGTTGCGGGGGGTGGCGATGACGCCGGGAGCCATGTTATTGACGGTGACGCCGTAGGGAGCGAACTGCCTGGCAAGATTGGTGACGAGGTTCATGACTGCCGCCTTGGAGGCTGCGTAAATCGGCATATCCTTATGGGGCTTATACTGCTGTACCGAGCCGACGGTGACGATCCTGCCCCATTTCTGTTCCTTCATGTGGGGAGCGTAGAGCTGGATGAGCCGGTAGGCGGACTTGAAATTGACCTGCAGCTGGGTCTCGATCTCCTCGGGGGTGACCTTATCCCACGGGTTCCGGAACTGCACCGAGGCGTTGAGGACGAGGATATCCACGTCGCCGGTCTTCTTATACAGCTCCTCGACCTCTTCGGGCTTTGACAGGTCGGCGGTGACGCAGAAGGTGACGCCCTTCATGCCGAGGGCGGCATTCTGCGCTTTTTCCATGCTCTTTGACGCCTGCACGTACACGGTGGCTCCCTGCCCGGCAAGAAGGGCGGCAATCGCCTTTCCGATGCCCTGAGACGAGCCGGTGACAAGGGCTTTCTTTCCTGTAAGATCAAACATACTATCACCTGTTTTCCTTGTTGTCGTAATTATGGTGTTTTCTCTTTTTTTGTGCTGTTTCAGAGGCTGAGGGTGACGGCGGAGGGACCCTTCTTCAGAAGTCTTACGCTCTTTTTGACCGTCTTTTCACCCACGGCGATCTCAAGATCGTAATCGCCGTAGAAGCCGCAGAGAGACGCTTCGCCGCCCTCTCCGGTCTCGAGCCTTGCCTCGGTGTGCCATTCCTTTGTAAAAAGCTCCTTCAGCATCCGGTAAGCGGGCTTTTCCGACATATCGAAGCGCATGAGGCCGCCGCAGAACTTATTTTCGCCCGCCTTCATATCGCCCATGGGTGCGAAGGCGGCATAGCCGTCCACGAGGTTCCAGTAGATGACGGCTTCCATGGCGGGATGGCTGAAAAAGGTGGTGTAGACGTTCTTCAAAAGCTCTGCCTGCACCTCCTCGTCCCCGGTTTCCATGGAGTATGCGGGAAGGGTCATTTCGGTGATCTGGATGGCTTTGCCGAGCTTTGCGTAGCGGTCGAGGACGTCGTAGATATGGATGGGATTGTAGCGGGTCTTTGCCATAGCCTCCTCCCGTTCCTGCGGGAAAAAGCTGTGATACTGCATACCGATGCTGTCGAGGTGGGAAATGCCGCCGCTCATGAGGCGTTCGATCTGCATATAGTAGGCGCTCCGGTCGTTGCGGAAGGCGCCGTCCCATACCTCATAGTCATTGATGATGAGGCGGTTTGCGGGGAAATAGCGGTCTGCCATGCGGAAGCTCCAGTCGAGGAAGTCCTCCTGATAGTAGAAGCGGGTTCTTCCTGCCACCATATTGCTCGGAACGGTTCCCTGCAATGTTTCGTTTGTGACCTCCCAGGAGGGGATGACGTCGGCGTATCTTGCGGCAAGCTCGCGGAAGCGCTTTTCGAGGTACTTCTTATGGGTATCCACGTCCTCACACTTCACCCAGTCGGGAGTGAAGTTATCGTAGTTAAGGCAGTGGCATTTCGGCTCGATGCCCTTATCGAGGCAATAGGAAACGCAGAGGTCGGTGGCGGGTCTGCGGTATACTCTCGGGCTGTCGGGGGTATAGCGGGGCTTTCCCTGCACCGGCTCGAGGTCGCTCCAGTAGAAGGGCACGGTGGCGAGGTTGAAGAGGTCGGCGAAGGCTTCCCGGTACTTTTTGTTCTTCTCCTCTTTTTCGAATTCATCCAGCATGAAGATATTGGCGCCGTACCGGAATTCGTGCTTCCTCTGGACTGCCGTGATCCTTGCGCCCTTTACGGCGTTCCCGTTTTCGTCCTTGATATTCAGAACGAGTTTTCCCTTGCGGTATCTTTCGATATTCTGCTTGACAACGGTATCCATAAAATCGCCGTTGTCAGTAAAGTATTTCAGAGCGGTGTCTTTTCGGGACATATTTTTTTCCTTCCTTTTCTTGATTTTTCGGTATTTTCCGAAAGAATCAAAGCTCGATGGTGACGTTGTTATTGAGGTACTTGGAGATCTCGATCTCTCTTGTGTACTTCCTGTCGCCGTAGGTGATCTCGGCTTCGTACCTGCCGCAGAAGCCGCGGAAATCGGTCTTGCCGTCGGCGCTGCAGAGCGCCGTGCCGTTCGATCTCCATTCCTCGTTCACCAGCTTTGCAAGGCGTTCATAGGACTTCTTGGGGGTGAAATCGAAGTTGATAAGACCGCCGTAGAGCTTATTCTCGCCGTTGGTCATATCGCCGGGCTGAGCGCCGTGGGCGTAGCCGTCCACGAGGTTCCAGTAGATGATCGCCTGCATATCCTTATGGGAGAACCAGATGCGGTAGAGCTTTTCGAGGACCTCCGCCTGATATTCCTCGTCCTCGGGAAGATTTCCTTTCGCCGGGAAGGTGGTCTCGGTCACCTGCAGCTCCCTGCCGAATTTTCCGAAGGTATCCATGTACTTGAAAAGCAGCTCGGGGTCGAAGATGGTACGGGTGTTTTCGTAGTCGTCCTCCTTGTACTGCCAGATATGGTACTGGAAGCCGATTTTGTCGATCCGGCGGTGAGAAGCGAGGAGCTTTTCGACAAGGAGGTAATAGGCGCTTCTTTCGATGGCGGTATTTGCCTTCCACCACGTTTCGTTGGGACCTTCGTTGATGACGAGGTTATTGAGGGGGAAGTATTCGTTCGCCCTGTCGTAGCACCACTCGCAGAAGCCCTCCGAGAGGTAGAAGCGTGAGGAACGCTTCACGTCCCACGAAAAGTGCTCGTTTGTGACCTCCATATCGGGGATGAGGTCTGCGTAGCGCCCGGAGATCTCCCGCATACGGTTTTCGAGGAGCCGTTTTCCCTCGGCGACCGAGGCGTTCTTATACCACGTGGGAGTGAAATAGTCGTAGCCGAGGCAATGGAGCTTCGGCTCGATGCCGTTTTCACGGCAATACTCGATGCAGAGGTCGGGAGCGGGACGGCGGTAGACACGGGGACTGTCCTTGGCATATCGCGGCTGTCCCTTGACGGGCTCGAGGGTATCCCAGTAGAAGGGAAGCGTCGCAAGGTTAAAGACGTTTGCAAAGAGTTTTTTATACTCCGCATTCTTTTCGGGGGTCTCCAGCTCGCCGAGCATGAAAAGGTTGCCGCCGAACTTGAATTCGTGGGTCTTCTGGGTAAGCTTTATTTCGGCACCGGCGGCGGGAGCGTTCCCGGCTTTGACGGTGATGGAGGCTCTTCTTTTACGGTTTCTTTCGGTGTCTGCGCAAAGACGAGCGTTCATATCTTCGGCTTTGTTGATAAAGTCTTCAAAAATGCGGGCGGTATCGTGTTTCATGGCACTGTTTCCTTTCTCTTACCGTTTTGGATTTCAGTCAGGAGCGTGTCTTATGACCACTCTCTGTCGTTTGCCCATTCCTTATCCCACTCGTCGGTAGGCTCCCACTGACCGGGATAACGGGAATGGATATGCTGAGAGATGAGCTCCTCGTTGAGGGAGTCGATGCCGAGTCCCGGCTTTTCGGGGACTCTGGCGAAGCCGTCCCGGAAGATGGGGTTGTCGATGCCGTTGGCGAGGTCGTTCCACCACGGGATCTCGGTGGAATGGAATTCCACGGCGAGGCAGTTCTGCACGGCTGCCGCACAATGGAGTGCCGCCATGCAGGCGATGGGGCTTTCCGCCATGTGGATCGCCATGGCGACGCCGTACTTATCGCACATATCGCCCAGCTTCTTCATTTCGAGAGCGCCGCCCACGGTAAGGACGTCGGGGTGGATGACCGAGACGCCGCCTCTTGACATGAGGGGCTCGAAGTTTTCGTGGAGGAAGATATCCTCGCCGGTACAGATCGGCACGGTGGTGGCGTTGGCGATCCTTACGTAGTGGTCGGTGAAGTGCCACGGAGCCACGTCCTCGATCCATGCGATATTATATTTTTCAAGTCTCTTTGCGAAGCGGATGCAGTCCTGAATAGCGACGTGTCCGATATGGTCGATGGCAAGAGGGACCTCATAGCCGATGACGTCACGGATCTCTTTTACGTAGTTTTCAAGGTAGTCAAGACCCTTCTCGGTGATATGGATGCCGGTAGCGTGATGGGGAATGGTAAAGGTCTCGTAGTTCTTGCCCATCATCATGTCGTAGTCGATGGAGCCCTTCTGATGGTTGATGGCTTTGGCGGAATATTTTTTGATATCTTCAAGGAAGCCGAGGGGAGCGTTGAGGCAGCCGGGCTCGTCGATCATGAGCTCGATGCCGAGATCCATTTTAAGGAAGGTGAAGCCCTGCTCCATGCGCTTCTTCAGGGCGTTGCCCATATCGGTGCCGGTATGCTTGCCTTCGATGTCGGTATCGCAGTACATACGGACCTTATCGCGGAACTTGCCGCCGAGCATCTGATAAAGCGGCACGCCGTACGCCTTACCGGCGAGGTCCCAGAGGGCGATCTCGAGTCCGGAAACGCCGCCGCCCTGTCTTGAATGGCCGCCGAACTGCTTGATGCGGCGGAAGAGCTTATCCACGTTGCAGGGATTTTCTCCGAGCAGTCGCTTTTTGAGCATGAGGGCGTAGGTAGCGCTGGAGGCGTCACGGACTTCTCCGTAGCCGACGAGTCCCTGATTGGTATAGACCTTGATGAGGACGCAGTGCTTGGGAGCGCCGTCGATATTGGTCACTCTCACGTCGGTGATCTTCAGCTCGGTGGGGTTCGAGCAGGTATTGACGTTCTCCTCGAGCATTTCGTTTACTGTCTTGTTCATACGCTTTGACCGTTCCTTTCTTTCGGGCTTCGCTTTTGCCTGATTTCTGAGCTTGTGCTTCTGTTTTTTCCGAAAAATCAAAAATGTTTTTGCAAAGGGCAAAATATTTTCGGTTGACAAACCGGGCATCTTTGATTATAATGCTAAGTATATTGTACACCGATATGCCGAAAAAGTCTTCAAATATATTCGCAGATTTGCAAAATATATTCTGTTTTTGCCATTGGTCGTCACAGTGAAAGAGAAAAACGGAGAGAAAAAATGCAATACGGAAAGACGTATGAAATACTGTCGGATCACGGATTCCGGCTTCTGAGTCTGTATCATTCGGCGGTGATGCCGGAGAAGCGGAAATACCGGGAGCATCATCACACGGATATGGAGATTGCTCTCATAAAGCAGGGCAGCGGTCTGTACCGGGTGGGAGACCGAAGCTACGACATTCGGAAAGGGGATATCTTCCTTTTTTCGGCGGATGAGGTCCACTGCATCACCGAGATATCCGGCGAGGAGCAGATGGTGATTATGAACGTACACTTCGCTCCCCGTTTCGTATGGTCGAAGAGCGAATTGTTCGACACGAAATTCCTGAAGGTATTCTTCTGCCGGAGTGAGCGCTTCGAGAACCGGATCGACCGGGAGAACCCGGCGACGGGGCGCATTGCGGAGCTGCTTCTCGAAATCGAAAAAGAATTCGAGAAGGGAGAAAGCGAATACGAGCTGATGGTGAAGATAAGGCTTTTGACGGTTCTGGTGGAACTGATCCGGAACTACGGGTACGTATCGGCGTCGGAGGTTCCGCCTTTGCCGAAGTCGGACGGTATCGAGGGCATGGAGAGGACGATGGACTATATCGACGAAAACGTGACCTCTCCCCTTTCGCTTTCCGAGCTGGCAAAAATAGCGGGGATGAACCGGACGTATTTCTGCACGGTATTCAAGCGTCTGAACGGAATGTCGCCGTGGGACTACATCACGGTCAAGCGCATCGACATTGCGAGGCGGCTTCTCCTTGACCGGAAGAAGACGGTCCTCGAGGTGGCTTTGGAGTGCGGCTTTGGCAGCACGGCGAACTTCAACCGGGCGTTCCGAAAGGTGACAGGAAAAACCCCGAAAGAGCTGCGGTAGCGGGGATGCCCCCGCAGGCAGTGGGGGAGCCCCCACAGGCAGCGGGGAAGCCCCCGCAGGCAATTCGAGAATGCACCTCAGAAAAAAGCGGGAGTACAGATGCCCGAGTATATTCCCGTTTGACCGCCATATATGCGAGCGGTCAAACTCATGGGTTCGGCGAAAACAGTCGGTTTCTGTTTCTCCGATGAAGTCAAGCTCCGACTTCATCGGAGGGTTGTTTTTTGGGGAAGGCGCATGCACGAAGTTATTCTGAGTGAAAGTTTTCAAAGAAAACTTTAGCGCTGTCGCAGGCAATTCGAGAATGCACCGCAGGAAAAGCGGGAGTACAGATGCCCGAGTATTGTACCGCTTTGCCGCCATAAGTCCGAGCGGTCAAACTCATGGGTTCGGCGAATACAGTCGGTTTCTGTTTCTCCGATGAAGTCAAACTCCGACTTCATCGGAGGGTTGTTTTTTGGGGAAGGCGCATGCACGAAGTTATTCTGAGTGAAAGTTTTCAAAGAAAACTTTAGCGCTGTCGCAGGCAATTCGAGAATGCACCTCAGAAAAAGCGGGGGTACAGATGCCCGAGTATATTCCCGTTTGACCGCCATATATGCGAGCGGCAAAGCTCATGGGTTCGGCAAAAACAGTCAGTTTCTGTTTCTCCGATGAAGTCAAGCTCCGACTTCATCGGAGATTTATTTTTCGGGGAAGACCTTCAGCCCTTGGCTGAAGGGGCACGGCAAAGCCGTGAAGGAAGAGGTTGTTATACGTTCGCCTTTTCCGATTAAGGGATCATTTTCGGCGCACGCCGTAGGTGCATCAAACGACCACTTTTCTCGAGTACGGGGGTGGTACTTTTGCCAAGAGCTGCAAAAGTACCCAAAAAAGCCCGTAGGAAGGGCTAAGCCCGCCCTTCCTACACTATCCCGGCGTCGTACTTGCCTTTGCAATCACCCTGCTTTGTTCCTCGCATCCTGCCGATTGCAAACGGTCTGCCATCAGAAAACCTATGCGGTTTTCCGATGCCTTTCCCCTTTTGGACACCCGAAAGGTGCAGGTTAAAATGCCGCCTTGCAGGTCTTCAATCAGCCCCACAGCTCCGCTCCGGCACAAAGCGAAAATTTGTCGCCGCAGTGTCCCCCGACACCGAGTTTTGGTCGGGACCCAGACAAAACCGTACCCGCAGTAAGCACGAGTGTAACCGAGTGGGGTTTGCTAAAACTATTATCAAACCATTATTCTTCGACATCTCCATGGATTTGGCTTTCCTTGGAAAAGATGCTTAATAAAGGGAATCACTCGCTTGTTGACGTGACGACACTCATCAGTGAGCAAAGCCAAATAGAGAACTTTGGCAAAACAATGCAACCGAAGGTTCGGTGTCATAGCGTCTGCCGCGGCAATTCGAGAATGCACCTCACGAAAAAACGGGAGTACCGATGCCCGAGTATATTCCCGTTTGACCGCCATATATGCGAGCGGCAAAGCTCAGAGTTTCACCACACTTTCATAATACCTTCTGCTGCGGCGCTTTATGCCGCAGCAGACAGTCGGCGCTCGCCCCTTATCGAAGAAAAACACAGCCCAAGTCCGTATGGGCCTGGGCTGTCTTAAAGTTTTCGCCCGCCTTTTTCAAAAGGCGGCGAGGGTGTGGGGCGAGCAGCCCTGCATTATTATATTCCGCTGTGGGCAAGGAAGCCGCCGTCGACGGGGACGGTGATGCCGGTGACGAAGCCGGCAGAGGCGTCGTCGAGGAGCCAGGACACGCAGCCGTACAGTTCTTCGGGTTCGCCGAAGCGCCGGACGGGGGTATGGTTCATCACGTTCTGACCTCTTTGGGTAAGACCGCCGTCGGGAGTCCGGAGGATCTTCACGCTCCGCTCGTTCACGAAGAAGCCGGGGGCTACGGCGTTGACACGGATGCCGCTCTCTGCAAAGTAAACGGCAAGCCATTCGGTGAGGTTGATGACCGCCGCCTTGCTCATGGCGTAGGCGGGGACTCTTGTCAGGGGACGGTAGCTGTTCATCGAGGCGAAGTTGATGATGTTTCCGCCGCCCTTGCGGATCATCTGCCTGGAAAAGGCTCTTGTGGGGATGACCGTGCCGACGGTGTTGATCTCAAGGACGCTTCTGAAGGTATCCATATCCAGATCGTAGAAGTTGGTCTCTCCCTCCTGCGGGTTATCAAGGTGGGTCTTGTCAAAGGTGAAATCGGTGGTGATTGCCTTCGGATTGTTGCCGCCGGCGCCGTTGATGAGGAAATCTGCGCCGCCGTAGGTCTCAAGGACCTTCTGCGCCGCCTCTTCGATCCTTGCTTCATCGGTCACGTCCGCCGGGAAGACAAGACAGTCGCCGCCGTCCTGCCTTATCGCATCGGCGACCTTTGCCAGTTTTTCTTCTGTTCTTCCGATGAGCACGACCTTAGCGCCGTCCTTTGCGAGGTTCTTGGCGATGACCGAGCAGAGTGTGCCGCCCGCACCCGTTACGACCGCAACCTTGCCTTCAAATTTTCTGTTTTCCATGACTTTTTCCTTTCTGTATCTGTTCTGTTCTTGTTTCGATGTCTATATATCACTTTTTATTTGTTTTCAGCCGGCAGGATCCTGCTTTTCGCATTTTCGTAGCAGATCATACGCAGGATGCGCTTCTGCACGGCAAGGTCGCTTGTGATCTCTCCCTTTGCCGCTTTTTCGGCGATGTAGGAGCAGAGTACCCTTCGGAAATAATCGTGACGTGCGAAGGAAAGCACGCTGCGGGAATCGGTGGTCATGCCGATGAACTGCGACAGCACGCCGAAGGAGGAAATGCAGTCCAGCGTATAGCGCATTCCCATGATGTGATCGCACCACCACCAGGCGGCTCCGAGCTGTACCTTGGAGGGAACGCCGTCCTCCGAGTAGGAGCCCTGCAGGACGGCAAGTCTCGGCACGTCCGCCATATTCAGCGGGAAAAGAACGGTTTTCGGAAGCCCCGAAGCCTCGCATCCGCCGAGGAAACCGCACAGTCCGTCCACGTCGATGCTTCCCGCTCCCGCAAAGCCTCCGGTGCTGCCGGCAAGGCGGCGAAGGCGCTCGCTGGTATCCCGCTTGGCGCCGAGATGCAGCAGCATGGTCATGCCGTTCTTTTCGTACAGCGACGCAAGTCTTGTGAGGACGGCGGTGGCAAGGCGGAAGCGTTCTTCCTTGGTAAGGGGCTCGCCGCGCAGGCTCTTTCGGAAGTATTCTTCCGTATGACCGTCGTCCGGCAGGAAGGCAAAGCCGCTGTCAACAGCCGTGTCGGCGAAGGAAGCGCCTTTTCTTCGGAAGTCCCGCAGAACCTCCCCGACGCACCCGGCGTAGGCATCAAGGTCTTCCGCTTTCTTTCCCGTTTTTTCAAGGAGCTTTGCGGCAATATCGGCGTCCGGCAGGAGCAGGTTATCCGCCCGCAGGGACGGAGCGCATTTCTTTCCGTCAAAGGGGGAAAGATCGTCAAAGAGCGACGCCACCGGGCTCTGGTACTCTACGTTGAATTTTTCGAGAAGTGCGTTATTGGTAAAACCCTTGTCGGCGATGACGGCGTTCGCCTCGTCGTAAATTTCACGGGCGTTTCCGGCGTTCGGGATCCTGTCGATGCCGAAGACGCTCTTCAGCTCGCACAGTGACCAGTCGTATACGGGATTGCCCGTAAGGAGCGGGAAGACCTCGCAGAATTTCGAGAATTTTTCATAAGGCTCCGCCTCGCCGGTTATGTACTTTTCGGGCACACCGCAGATGCGCATGAGGCGGTGCTTGTAGGGGTCGCAGCCGAGCCACAGCTCGTATATTCCCTTGTACCTTGCGTTGCCTGCGATATCGGCGGGCACAAGATGGTTGTGGTAGTCGATCACGGGAAGCGACTTTGCTTCCTCGTAAAGCTGCACGGCTCTGTCACTGCAGAGAAGGAAATTTTCGTCCGGCATTTTTTCATACACCTCGTTTACTGTCGGAATTCTGCCTTTTACGCCGTTCCGAATTTTCCGAAAATTCGGTTTTGCGTCATACTCGTGTCATAGTTTCCGTCTACTATCAGCATAGTACGGAATGCGCCCGAATGCAATATCCGAAAACCACAAGTTTTTGTACTATTCGAGCAGTTCCCAAATTTCTGCACGAAGGAGATGCGGGATGAAATACATTCTGTCCATGCACGGTATGCCCTTTTCCTGCGACAACGTGGATATTCTGTTCGTCACAAGGGACAGCGGATTCGTCAACACCTCTCACGCCGGGGGGCGCAAAAAGGCGGCTTTCGTCTTCACCGTTTCGGGAAAGATCCGATACGATTTCCCGACTCCCGACGTTCCTGCCATCCTTGCGGGAAGCGGAAAGGCGCTGTACGTTCCCAAGGGAACGAAGTACGCCGGTCATTTTCTGGAGGATCATACCGTTCTCAAGGTCCTGCAGTTCGACCTTACCGAGAACGAGGCGGGAAGCTCCCCGAAAATTCCCCTTCTCTGCAGCGGGGAGAAGATGACCGAGATTTTTTCCTCTCTCGGCGTCCACGGGAGAAACGACTCCTTCGGCTGTCTTGCGGCGGTATACGAGCTTTTCTCCCTTATCATGAAGGGAAAGGACGAGACTCTGGGCGGAAAGTATGCAAAGCTCCGTCCGGCTCTCGACGAGATGGAGCAGCATTTCGACGAGAAGTGCAAGGTGAGCGCCTATTCCGGGCTGTGCGGCATGAGCGAGGCGGGCTTCCGGCGGTTATTCGCCGAATACACGGGGGTCTCCCCCATCGAGTACCGGAACGAGCTGCGGCTTTCCGAGGCACGGAAGCTCATTCTCAGCGGCGAATACAGCGTGAGCGAGGCGGCGGAGCTGACCGGCTTCGACAATCTTTCCTTCTTTTACCGGATGTACAGACGGCGGTACGGAAAGGCTCCGAAGGGGAAATGAGCGATTCACTCTGTCCGTGCCCGATCCTTTCATTATCAGAATCCAAAATAAGCATAAAAAACAGTCCGGCTCCCCAAAAGTCGGACTGCTTTTCTATTTCGGTTCGTTAATAAAGCTTCAATAGCCAAACATGAGCGATGCGCTGTCCTCCGAGGTCTTCCAATCGGACTTATAAGCCGCTGCACCGGCGAGAATATCGGGATTGAAGAGGACGCTGCTGGTGGCGATGATGTCCGCTGCGCTGACTTTCAGCTCCGACACTTCGGGAGCCGTATATTTCTTTTCGTTTTTCATGGTAAAGTCTCCTTTCGTATACTCGGGGCGTCAGGCGTCGATGTCGACTTCGTTGACAACGGCTGTGATCAATTCGCCGGCATATGCTTTACCGTTCACATAGGGGATGGCGATCATGGTATCACCGAAGGCTGCCTCGGGAATGTCGGTGAGGTCTGCGCCGAAGGTATTGCCGATGCCGATGGAGTTGACCGGAATGTTCACGAACACGGCGTCTTCCATATAGGTGGAGCTGTAGTTTGCGGAAGGGATGATGTAAGCGCCGACCGAGGTGATCTCCATTTCTTCGTCAGTGCTGAAAAGGTACCACACGAACCGGAGAGCAGCGGTCACGGTGCCGCCGACGGTCGTCTTCTTTGCCTGCGCGGAGGGAATGCCGGAAACAGGGGCATCCTCACCGGGGGCAGGAGTGATCACCGGGGCAAGCTTCAGACCGTTGATCGCATCCGTAAGCGCCTTGTTCAACGCATCTACATCAGACTGTCTGACAGCCGGATAAGCATTATTTATCTTATCCAGCACATCTTCGAGGTTTTCCCAGGAATCCTCGGTATACATGCTTTTTTCAAAGCCGGCAGCTTCGAAATTCTGTATCGTTTTGTTCAGTTCGGAAAAGTCCGGTTTCTTATAGTTTCTGAATTCGTCGAAGGAGTCGAATTCTCCGAGGAAAATGCAGGAGTCGAAATAATCAACGGCTTCAGCCTCACTGCTGAAAACACCGTAATCGTACCACGCCGTATATTCCACGCCGTAATTCATGTTACATGGACGCAAATGGAGATAATAATAGTGATATTTGTCCCCGTTCTTGACCTTACTGAAATCGCTGAAGCATACTTTGACTGTCCAATCGTCGTAGTTGTTTTCGTCTTTGGTCAGAGAAGAATCGATACCGGTCCAATTGTTTCCGAGGGAAAGGACGTAATTATAGTCACACTCAAAATCCATTCCGTCGGGAGAATCGGAGGCGATAAGGAACATATCGAATCGGTTGGAAACGTTGCTCCAGAAATTAAGCCAACCAAGCTCCTTCGCAGAGTCGATCTGGAATTTGAAGGTGACGAAGCTTTTGTCCACACCGCCGATATTCTCGGTCACTACGGACAGGTCATAGGGCTCGTAATACGGGAGCTCATCGGCTGCGCTCGCAAAGAGTGCGCCGACCGTCATGACAGTCAAAGCCATGACAACAGCAGCAAGAATTTTTTTCATGGAATCTTCCTTTCGTAGGTGTCGTAGGTGGAAAATTTCAGTGCGATTACTTCAAAGCCGGCATTTTCCGCTTCGGGCGCTCTTAAAAAACGCCTTTTTCGGGCACCTCTCCGAGCAAAGCACCAATTATGTAGTATTGTACCACGGCGGTTCTAAAAAAGCAAGCCGTGCAGGCAGTTTCTCTTTGCAAATTTTGTAAATTTTATGTTACAGAAGTGAAGCGCTTTGTAACGCCGCCTATTCACCGTCTGCCGCATCCGCTGATTTTCCGGCGTTTTTCCGGTATTCAGTCGGATAGACGCCGTTTTTCTTTTTGAACTCCGAGGAAAAATAGCTCTGGTCGCAGAAGCCCAGAAGGCGGGCGATCTCGGTGACGGACTTTTGGGTCGAAAGGAGCCATTCCTTCGCTTTTTCGAGGCGCAGGGTACGGATATACTCCGAGGGGCTGACGCCGTATTCGGCGCCGAACTTCCGCACCAGCGTTCTCTCCGAGATCCCCTCCATGGCGCAGAGGGCACCGAGGTCCACGTTTCCTCCCGCCGAGGCATCGAGAAAGAGCCGGATCCGCGACGCAGCGCTTCCGGCTTCGGCGCGCTCCGCCGGTGCGTTTCCCTCGGTGCAGAGAAGGATGTCCAGAAGGATATGCGCCAGCGTCCGGACGTCGTTTTTTTTCTTTCCGAGCTCCTCGAGGAATTTTACGAAGAAGACGTAGGTATCGGCACTTTTCACGATAACGGATCCTCTTTTATCGGCAAAAAGCCGTTCGACAAAGGAGCCGGACACGGTGAACCACAGCTTGGTATACGGGTCCCGGGGGTCTGTGCCGTAGACGGTGTTCTTCCCGGGAGGCAGGATCACCGTATCCCCCTTCGACACCCCGTATTCCGTGCCGTCGGCGGAAACATCCCCTCTGCCGGAGACGATGTACTCAAAGAGGACACGCTCCTCGGCATGGCGGAAGCGGTACTCGGGGTCGGGGAAGACGATCCCCGCTCCCCGGACGGTGAGAAAGCCGTCTTTGGTGCTGGGATCGTGAAAATAATATTTCTCATAAAAGGGGGAACGGGCGGGGACTTTGAGCATTTTTCACAACTCCTTTTGCCGTTTTTCATTCATATTGTGGACATTGTAGCACGAAAACAGACAAATGTCAATATTCCTAATAAAAGATGTCAAAAAACTTATTTACAGAACACAGGAAAAAATGGTATAATGCAAACTAAGGGAGCGCCATCGCTCCTACGGAATAATCAAGGAGGAGAAAACATGAAAAAAATCCTTTCGATCATCCTTTCGCTTGCTCTCTGCGTGACGGCGGCAAGCTTCTGTACGGCATCGGTCAGCGCCGATGCGGCACAGTCGCTTCTTCCCAACGTCTATGCAAAAATGAAGAACAACGAAAAGATCCACATCGGCTACTTCGGCGGCTCCGTGACCAACGGCTACGGTGCAACAAGCCAGAGTGAAAAATCCTGGCGTTACTATTCCCGTGTATGGCTTGCGGACTATGCGCAGAGCATAGGCTCGACGAGCAGCATTTACGAAGGTACCCACGCAGGTCTCGGCGGTACGGGTACCGACCTCAACGTGTACCGTGCCGACTCGGCGCTCGATCTGGACGGCTCGGATCCCGTTGACCTTCTCTTCATCGAATTTGCGATCAACGACAGCTACGAGGGCAACACCTACGACAAGTCGGCTTACTACATGGAGTCGATCGTGCGCAAGGTATGGGAAAAGGACCCCGAGTGCGACATCGTGATCTGCATCACCACCGACTTCGGTAAGGCCTCCCACGACCAGTCCGCCTTTGTGAACGCTACGGCGCACAAGGACGTGGCGGCGTACTACGGCATCCCGGTCTTCGACTTCGGCGCTCATATGTGGGAATTCCTGAAAGAGGAAAACGGCGGCACGCCGGTTCCCGCACAGACCGACCCTCTCTGGACCTACTACTATGCGGACGGCTGTCACCCCAACGACAACGGCTACCTCAAGTACGCTGAATTTCTGTGGGATGATTTCCTCGAAGAAGCCGTAGACGACACCAAGGGTTATTCCACAACAGTGGTGAACCACACAATGCCCGAAGCTACCTTCTCGACAAGGCTTTCCGCTCCCTACAACATCGCTCCCAGAACCGACGCTTACCTTGTGAACGCAGGCGAAGCACGCAACCTCTCCAAGGCGTATAACTTTGCCGGCTCCTCCACCCTCAGCGCCAACGGCGGCGGTGCGTCCTTCAAGGCGATCTTCCATTCCAAGAGTGCCGGCATGTACTACACCGGCAACCCCGACAACGGTCTTGTGCTTTACTCGGTGGACGGCGGCGAATACAAGGCGATGAACCTTTATTCCTCCTCCAACAACACCAACGAGTACTTCATGTTCTACGACAATCTCGCATACGGCGAGCACACCGTGGACGTGATCTTCCGCAAGACCGAGCACGGTGCGTCGCTGGCTCTCCGTTCCTTCTTCATCGACGGCGACCCGGACAAGTTCGGCGTTGAATTCGGCGATGCGCCCAACACAAAGCCTCTTTCCGATATTTATTACAGCTCGGTCGTTCTGACTCCCGCCCTTCTCGACACCACCATTCAGGGCGGCGGCACCGTGAACGACAGCGCAGTACGTACTCAGCTGCATCATCACTCCGACGTGGACGTGCTTCAGTACGCTCCCAACACGTCCAGCACAAATAATATTGCCAGCGACTGCTACAACAGCACCCTGCGGACTGTCAGCGTTCCGCTGTACAAGTATGCGGTCATCCACTACTACTACGATCTTCCCACCGGCGTGACTAGCCACGCAGACAGCAGTCAGGTCATCAACTTCCTGCAGCTGAAGGTGGACGGTGTGAACCGCAGCCTGTTCATGCACAGTGCCGATCCGCTGGTCGCAAACCAGACGGCAAGCTCGATCTTCGATCTGACGGCGATCCCCGTTCAGAAGGAATACGAAGGCACGCTCATGCAGATGCACGTTTATCCCTTCGGCGACAGAAAGGCAAATCAGGTCGACGGCCGTGAGCTGATGAACATTCAGGACATCACCTTCTACGTGGATTATCCTTACGACGCTTCTCCCGTAACGGTAACGAGCGGAATGACTGCTTCCTCGAGCGCCGTCGCTCTTGACCTCACCGGCAAGAAGCTCCTTCCCTCCGCCTTCAAGTATGCGACGGTCAACTACTCGAACAACACGGCGACCGGCGTAAAGCTGGGCGTTGACGTGAAGTATCCGAGCGCATCCTACAAGTACTTCACGAAGGACATTTCCGGCGAATCCGGTTCTGTCATTCTGAACCTCTCGGAGGCAGCGACCAGCGGTCAGACCGATTACTACACCGAGGCTCTCGTGAGCGCCGTCGGCGGTTCCTTCACCGTGGACAGCGTGGTATTCTCCACCGAGTATCCCGACAAGACCGTGAAGTTCGACGTGACCTTTGACGCAAACGGCGGCTCCGGAACGGTTCCCGCTCCCGTAAAAGGCTCCATCGACTCTCTCATTGAGCTTCCCTCTCCCGCTCTCACAAAGCCCGGCTGTATCTTCATCGGCTGGAACACCGACAGGAACGCCGCTGCGGCTCTCAGTCAGTTCTACGTACCGGAGGACGGAGCCGTTCTCTATGCGATCTACGCACAGCTCGCTACGGTATACGCAAGCGCATCCGGTTCTCTCGTCTACGAGGGCGAGACCCATACGGCGTACACCACCCTTGCGGAAGCCGTTACCTCTCTCGGCGCCTCCGGCGGCACGGTCATCTTCAACGGAAGATACGACTGGCCTGAAAACTCCTTCAACGAAAACGCTCCCATCGTTGTACTGAAGGGCGCCTACAGCACGGCGCAGATCGTAACTCCTCAGACCACCCGGATCAAGTGCAACACCACCTTCGAAAACCTCAGCTTCATCAAGTCCAGGAAGACGGACGGAACCGAAAACGACGTTTACTTCAACTTCGGCGGCAAGAAGGTCACTGTCGGTACCGAAGGTCAGGATGACGTGAAGATCTTCTCGGAAAACACCTCCACCGGCGCTCTTACCGAGGCAGAGTTCAAGATCTACGGGTCCAGCACCGGTTCTTCTCCCGACATCACGATAAACAGCGGTAAGATCGGCATCTTCTGTGCCGACGGCTACAACACGACTACCAACGGCAACACGAAGGTCACCGTCAACGGCGGTACCATCGGCAGCGGCGGCGTCGTCGCCGGTCTTCTCGGCTTCAACGGCTCCTCCAGCCCGCAGAACAAGACGCATCACGGCAACGTAACGGTGACCGTCAACGGCGGTACCTTCAATAACAAGAACATCAAGGTTTCCTACAACGACAACAACAAGACCACCGTTTCCGGCGCGGCGACCGTTATCCTCAACAACGGCATGGCATCGCAGGGTCTTGTCGTCAGCAGCGATTTCAATTACATCGTCAAAGCGGCGGCAGGCGGTAAGGCAGACGTTTACGCCGAAGCAGACGGCGGCGCTCCCGCCTTTATCGTAACCTGCGACGATCCCGAAAAGTTCGTATTCGTGAACGGCGAACAGCTGGATACCGTAAACGGCGTGGCTACCTTCACTCCCACGGCAACGGGTACCTACGACGTATCCTACGGCATGGCGGCAAGAACGCTTTCATTCAATGCGAACGGCGGCTCCGGCTCCGCTCCTTCTCCCATGACCGTGCCCGGCGGCGGAAGCGTTACTCTTCCCGGTGCGGGCAGCATGACCAAGGCGGGCTTCTCGCTCCTCGGCTGGTCGCTGACAAGCACAAGCCAGTCTCTCGTTTCCAATCCCTTCACCATGCCGAACGCAGACACCGTTCTGTATGCGGTATGGGCTGAATCCGGCGTTGCCTTCGTAAACGGCGACAACTCCGGCATCCTGACGGTAGACGGTGCAGACCATACGGCGTATGCCGATCTTACCAGCGCCATAAATGCACTCGGCACCGACGGCGGCGTGATCTACTTCACCGGCGATCAGGCGTTCACACAGCTCTCCGGTATTGTAAACGGTACAAAGGAACTGACCTTCATCGGCGTAGACGGTGCAAGATTCACGGAATTCAATGACAACTACACTCTCAAGTGCCCGCTCGCCTTCGAGAACATCACCTTCCTCAAGGGTTACAACAAGTACCCGCACCTCTGGGCAGCCGGATACAAGGTAACCATCGGCGAGGGCGTAGAGGTCAAGGTCTACGGCTCAGACGGTGTGTCCCTCTCGAATTCCAAGTTCGAGTACGTTCTCGGTAACTCCGGTACCAGAAGAGCCGAGATCGTGATCAACAGTGCGACCAACGACAGCGTCGTTCCCGCATATTCCTCCTCCTTCACCGGCGACTTCTACGTAACGCTGAACGGCGGTACCGCAAATCTTACGAACGTCGGTATCCGTTCTCCCGGTGCAAGCACGTTCCTTAACGGCAACGTGACCGTCACCGTAAACGGCGGCACGATCAGCGGCAATTCCATCATCGCCACGAACTTCGTTGAAGGCAGCGGCGCAAGAACGCTTATCTTCAACAACGGCACCTACAGAGACCTCACCACCGACTTCGACTACATCTTCAACTCCGAGGCAGGCGGTACCGTTTCTCTTGAAACGCCCGCTACCTCCTCTGCCGCTCCCGTTCTCCGTATTACGGCGGACGACAGCACCGTGGGCATCCTTGTAGACGGCAGCGTCATCGGCACGGGCAGCGCAACCTTCACTCCCACCGAAAAGAAGATCTACGTTGTAACCTATGCGACGATCAAGTACACGGTAAGCTTTGACGCCAACGGCGGTACCGGCAGCGTACCGGAAAGCATTTCCGCGATCCCCGGCGCCGTTATCACTCTTCCCGCTCCCACCGGTCTTACCAGGGACGGCTTCCTCTTCCGCGGCTGGGGCACTTCCGCTGACGCCGCCAAGACGATCAGCGCTTACACCATCGGCTCCTCCGACGCTACGATCTATGCTCTGTGGGTCAACGCTTCCAAGGTCTGCGCAAATGCAGACGGCTCCGGCATCCTCACCATCGACGGCACCGATTACTTCGCCTTCGACACCATCGCCGAAGCGATCGCCGCTCTCGGCACGGCAGGCGGTACAGTATACTTTGAAGGTACGCATACGCTGAAGTCCGTTGTGGACGCAGCAGCTGCCGCACACTGTGCAAGCCTTGTCGTACACGGCATGAGCGACAATTCGATCCTTCTCCACAAGGGCGAGACCATCACCTGCGACACCGCCTTTGAAAACCTGAAGTTCCGTGTCGATCCCGATTCCTCCAACGATTATCCTTACCTCTGGTCCGGAAATCACGTACTCACCGTGGGTAACGTGAATGACACGGTCCTCATCGAAAGGATCATGAAGAACGGTTCCAAGACCGGCGTTGAGATCCTCGGCGGCGGAGCCAATGCGAAGATCATCCTCAACAGCGGTAACTTCTCCTCCAACGTCGGCACCGTGAACTGGTCCGGCTCCGCAAGCTACAATGCGATCATGGAAGTGAACGGCGGTACGTCCATCAGTGCTTCCGCAATGGCTCCCTTCTACAGCTCCGGTTCTGTTCTGAACGGCAACCTCTGCTACACGTTCAACGGCGGTCAGTTTGCCAACACTGCCTTCAACGTGACCAAGAACACCACCATCAACGGCAACATCATCGCCATCTTCAACAACGGCTTGGCAGACACCTACGACTTTACGACTGACTGCTTTGAGTATGTGCTTGAGGCAAGCGCCGACGTGAACGTCAAGGCTTCCTCTCTCGGCAATAACTCCACGGCTCCCGTATTCGAGCTGACTCCCGCTTCCGAGGGCGACGTTCTTGTGAACGGCGAAGCTCTTGCAATGACGGGTGACAAGTACCTGTTCACACCGGCTGAGATGGGCACCTACGTGATCACCCTCGGCACGGCAGAAGCCGGAACGAGCACCTTCACCTTCGCAACGGCAAGAGACAGCGACGGCAGCGTTGTTGTAGACGATAAGACCGGCTATGACGGACGTGCGATCCTCATTCTCGACGACGATACGTCGAACGCGATCTTTGTCGAAGAGGCAGGCGTAAACGGCACCGTTGTTTCCGCAGAGCTCAGCCTCAGCGCCGGCACGCACAGCTACATTCTCGTAAAGAACGGCTACAAGCCCGCATCCGGTACTCTCACCGTTGCAGCGGACGGCAGCTTTACGGATCCCGAGATCGCTCTCGTTCCCGGTGACATCAAGGGCAGCTTCGAGGAGGTTTGCGGCGACGGCAAGATCGACGTGAACGACTTCATCCGGGTTGTCAGAGGCTTTGCAGCCGAAGCTTCCACGGCTCTCCGTGAGGCAGTGGACATCAACGAGGACGGTATCGTTACCGTTGCAGACCTTGCGCTTGTAAAGGCAAACTTCGGCGAATAAGGAGTTTTCGGGATTTCTCCCGGAAAGGTTAATTTCGCAAACAGCAACCGAATAATTCTGCGGCGGGTGCGGACTTCCACGGAGGTCCGCATCCGTTTTTTTATTTGTATATCGTGAGGACGGCGGGTAATTTTTCCCGAAAAAAGTCCCGATTGCGTCTTGCAAGGAGCGGAAAAGTGGTGTATAATGAAAATGAATGAGTGTGCCGACGGTCGTTTTTTCGTCTTCGGCATACGGGAAAAGCGCTAAAATCAGGCTGAATAACAAAAATCAGTGAGTGAAAGGAACCGTCATAGATATGGAACTTCTTGAGGCAAGAGAGATCATCAACAGCGTAGACGCCGAGATGGTGAAATTATTCTGCAAAAGGATGCACGCTTCGGCAGAGATCGCAAAGTACAAAGAGGCGCACGGACTTCCGGTCTATGACGCCGCAAGAGAAAAAGAAGTCATAAAACGGAACGCCGAGGCGGCAGAACCGGAGATGCGGGAGCTGTATTGCGAATTCATCACCACCGTCATGAAGCTGTCGAAGGATTACCAGAGAACACTGATGGGAAAGGCAGAAGAGGAACAATGAACATTCCTGTAAAAACCTTTGCGGGCACCTATGAGGTGGTCATCGGGAAGGGACTCATAAAAGATGAGAATGCGGCAAGGGCGTATCTTCCGCAGAAGGGGAAGGCGCTTGTCGTGACCGACAGCGGCGTTCCGAAGGAGTACACAGAGATGCTGTGCCGTCTTCTTCCCTGCCCTTCCGTTTTAGTCCTTCCCTGCGGCGAGGAAAACAAGAACATACACTCCTATACCGCCATTCTCGACAAGCTCTGCGAGGGCGGCTTTACCCGCTCTGACTGCATCGTATCGCTTGGCGGCGGGGTGTGCGGGGACATGGCGGGCTTTGCGGCGTCGAGCTATATGCGGGGCATCGCTTTCCATAACGTTCCCACGACGCTTCTGTCGCAGGTGGATTCCTCGGTGGGAGGAAAGACCGGCTTTGACTACGGCGGGGTAAAAAATCTTGTGGGGGCGTTCTATCCGCCGAAAAGCGTTCTCACCGATACAGACTTTCTTTCGACGCTGCCCCCTCGCCGCATGGCGGACGGCATGGCGGAGATCATAAAAATTGCGGCGGTATGCGACGGGGCGCTGTTCGGGCTTCTCGAAAAGGAGAGCCGGGAGCGGATATACGGGGAGCTTCTCTGTGAAATTATCTCCCGTGCCGTCGTTTTGAAAAAGGAGATCGTAGAGGCGGACGAGAAGGAGTCCTCTCTGCGGAGGGTACTGAACTTCGGGCACACGGTGGGACACGCTCTGGAGCTTTCGGAAAGCGGGAAGGGGCTTCTTCACGGCGAATGCGTGGGGCTTGGGATGCTTGCGGTGACAAGCGGCGATGTACAAAGGAAGCTCCGTGACGTGCTTTGCAAGTTCTCGCTTCCCATAAAGCTTCCCGTGCTTCCGAAGGAAACGGAGCTATCCGGGATCCTTCTCGACAAGAAGATGAGCGGAAGCCTTCTCCGTGTGGTCAGATGCCCCAAAATCGGGCGTTTTGAGATCGTCGGGGAGAATGCTTCGGACTTTATAAAAGAGGCGTATACGGGGCTGTGCGGGCTCTGAGAAGCTGTATGGCAGGACGGTTGAATATCAGCACGGCTGAATATATAACTTTGGGGGAAAGAAAAAATGAGAACGAACCGGGAACCGACAAAGGAAGAGCTTGCTTTCGTCCGCTCGTCTCTGACTGCCTTCAACGACAAGGCGGTGGGACAGGATGGGCACACGCCGCTCTGCTTTACCGAGCAGAACGATGACGGCGAAATCATAGCGGGGCTCATCGGCGGGACCTATTGGGGCTGGATGTACGTGGATATTCTCTGGGTCGAGGAAAAGTACCGCTTTTGCGGCATCGGCTCACAGCTTCTTTCCGATGCCGAAGAGGAAGCAAGGCACCGGGGGTGCCATCACGTGCACCTTGAGACCATGAGCTGGCAGGCGCCGGAATTTTACAAGAAGCACGGGTACACCGTCCTCGGGGTCTTACCGGATATCCCGGAAGGACACGAAAAATATATTCTGACAAAGGCGCTGTGAAAAACCGGGAGGCGCCCGAAAACGGAACGGCCATAACGGAAAGGAACGAAAGAAAGATATGAAAAATACCTTCGGAAACAGCATAAGTCTTACGGTATTCGGCGAAAGCCACGGAAAGGCGGTGGGAGCCGTTCTGGACGGGCTTCCGGCGGGACTCCCGGCGGAAGAGGCAGACATCCGGGAAGCGCTTTCTCTGCGCCGTCCCTTTGGGGACATCTCCACGGCAAGGCGGGAGAAGGATGACTTTGAAATTCTCAGCGGGGTATTTAGCGGTACGACCTGCGGGACGCCGCTGTGCATTATGATAAAGAATGAGGACGTAAACTCCGCTTCCTATGAAAAAAGCGCAGGGCTTGCCCGTCCGGGACACGCAGACTACACCTCGCACGTCAAGTACGGCGGCTTTGAGGACTACCGGGGCGGCGGGCATTTCAGCGGACGGGTAACGGCGGGGATCGTGGCGGTCTGCGCTGTGCTGCGTGCGGCACTTCTTGCGAAGGGCATCCGCATCGGGTCGCATATCGCCGAAATTGCGGGGGTGTGCGATGCGGCTCTGTCGCTTTCGGATACGGAAAAGCTGGGGGCTTGTCTTGAGAATCTTTCAAGGACGCCCTTTCCGGTGCTTTCCGAAGGTGCCGGTGAAGAAATGAAAAGGCAGATCCTTACGGCGAAGGAAGAAAAGGACAGTGTGGGCGGCATTCTCGAGACCTGCATCACGGGGATCCCGGCGGGGGTCGGCGAGCCGTTCTTCGACAGTCTTGAGAGCGAGCTTGCCCATGCGGTCTTCTCGGTGGGCGGCGTGAAGGGCATTGAGTTCGGGGACGGTTTTGCTCTTGCCCGCATGCGTGGCTCCGAGGCGAACGATGCGATGCGGTATGAAAACGGAGAGGTGAGCGTTCTCTCGCACCATGCGGGCGGGATCTACGGCGGCATTTCCGCCGGGATGCCGATCCTCTTCCGGACGGCGATAAAGCCCACGCCCAGCATCGGCAAAAAGCAGGAAACGATAGATTTTCAAAATATGTGCAATGCGGAGCTTGAAAATACGGGACGGCACGACCCCTGCATCGTCCACCGTGCCCGTGCGGTGGTGGAGGCGCTTTCGGCGTTCGTCCTCTTTGACGCTCTGTGTGAAAGCTTCGGGAGCGGCTTTTTCCGCACGGAAAAATAATAAAAAGAAAAGGCAGAAAAGAACATGGAATACGGCTGTATAGGGAAGACGCTGCGGCACAGTTATTCAAAAGAAATACACGCACGGCTCGGGGATTATCCGTATGATCTTTTTGAGCTTGAAGAGGCGGAGCTTTGCGGTTTTTTCAAAAAGCGGGACTTCCGGGGCATCAACGTGACGATCCCCTACAAGGAGCTTGTTCTGCCGTATCTCGATTTTCTCTCTCATGACGCCGGAAGGGTCGGGGCGGTGAACACGGTGGTGAACCGGGACGGAAAGCTTTTCGGGTACAACACCGACGTTTTCGGGCTTTCGTGTCTGCTGAGAAAGCTCGGAACGGAGGTATGCGGAAAAAAGGTGCTGATCCTCGGCACCGGCGGCACCTCCAAAACGGCAAGAGCCGTCTGTGAAAAGCACGGTGCGAAGGAAACGATCCGGGTCTCCCGAACGGGAAAAGAGGGTGCGGTGACCTACGAGGAAGCGGTTTCGGCTCACCGTGACGCCGACATCCTCATCAATGCAACGCCCTGCGGGATGTATCCGGATAACGACTCTCTTGCCCTTGAGCTTTCGGCGTTTCCCCGTCTTTGTGCGGTGGCGGATGCAGTGTACAATCCTCTGCGGAGCCGCCTTGTACTGGAGGCGAAAAAGCGGGGCATTCCCGCCTCGGGCGGTCTCTTGATGCTGGCGGCGCAGGGAGTACGGGCGAGCCGGTATTTCCTCGGAAAAGAGCCGAAAGGAAACGGCATCGGCATCGAGGACGACGAGGATTTCGAGAAGGCTCTCCGTGTGACTGAGGGCTGTCTTTTTGAAAAAGAAAATCTTGTGTTATGCGGGATGCCGGGAGCGGGAAAGACCACGCTCGGGCGTCTGTGCGCCAGGAGCCTCGGGCGGGAATTCGTTGACACCGATGAGGAGATCGTAAATAGATGCGGAAAGAGCATTCCGGAAATCTTTGCCACGATCGGCGAAGCGGGCTTCCGTGCGCTCGAGGGCGAGGTCATTCGGGACGTTTCAAAGAAGGCGGGGCTTGTGATCTCGGCAGGCGGCGGTGCGGTGCTGTCGGAGGAAAACGTCACCTCGCTCCGGGAAAACGGGAGAATCTTTTTTCTCGACGTACCGGTATCGCTTCTCTGTCCCACCGAAGACAGACCTCTCGCAAGAAGCCGTGAAGCGTTGGAAATGCTTTACGGGGAGCGGCACGGGCGGTACTGCGAGGTATGTGACGAAAGGGTCGTTCTTACCCGCAAGGGGGACGACCGGGAAGAAAATGCCGCACGTATCGCCGGGCTTTTCAAGGAGGCGTACCGATAAGTTTTTCGCTTTTTCCTTTTTGAAAAGTCTTGGAATGCGTACATTTATGTTTGAAAATTACAAAAGTCATAAAGGTAAAGGAGGAGGCTTTCGCTCCCGTTTTCCGCGGAGAGGAGGCGCTGTACTTTCATGAAGATACTTGTCATAAACGGTCCGAACATGAACATGCTGGGCATCCGGGAGCCGGAGATCTACGGCAAAGAGAACTATGCGGCGCTGTGTGAAAAAATCGAAAAGCACGGCAAGGAAAACGGCATTGAGGTAAAGCTTTTCCAGTCGAACAGTGAGGGCGCCATTGTGGATGAGATCCAGAGCGCCTGCGGAAGCTTTGACGGCATTGTGATCAATCCCGCGGCGTACACCCACACAAGCATTGCCATTCCCGACGCACTGAAGGCGGTGGGGATCCCGGCGGCGGAGGTGCATATTTCCGACGTGGACTCCCGGGAGGACTACCGGAGGGTCAATTTCGTGCGGTGCGCCTGCGTGTACTCGGTGGCGGGGCACGGCTTCGACGGGTATCTCGAGGCGATCGACTATTTGTGTCAAAAGTTTTCGGAGAGAAAATAATATGTGTGAAAAAGACACATGTTTTTTCTTCTGCAAAGAATGAGGCTTGCCGTCGGCATTCCGGAAAAATCCGGGATAGGTGCCGGTAAACTTAAAGTTCAAGGGAGGCGCAGGCAATTGAAACTCACACAAAACCGGATCGCAGCCTCACCTGCACATGGGAGCTGTTTCGTTCACGCAAGGGCGGCTTTTTGTGAAGGCGGCTTTTCTCTCATCACGACACAGCCTCTGCGGCTTTCCGGGAGCGACGTGTTCTACGGGCTGCATCTTCTGAAGAGCTTTGACGGCGGAAAAACGTGGGGAAAGCCGGAGCCGAGCCGGAGCATCGTGCGAAAGCCGTTCGGCGAAAAAACCGAGATTGTCTTTGCCGACGCAACGCCGACCTTTCACAGAAAGACGGGGAAGATTCTTCTTACGGGTCTCGGAAATCTTTATGAGAACGACGCACCGGTGATCAGCGCCCGATGCTATCCGGTGTATGCCGTATACGACTTTGACAAGGGCGATTTTTGTGATTTCAGAATCCTCGAGCTTGGGGACGACAAGACGTATTACCGGTGCGGGAGCGGGTGCTGTCAGGTCTTCGAGGAAGAAAACGGCGATCTTCTTTTGCCGGTCTACTATACGGACAAGGCGGGTGCCGCCGATCTCCGGCACAGCTGCATGAAGTCCGTGGTGCTTCGCTGCGCCTTTGACGGCGATGTGCTCTCGGTGAAGGAAATCGGGGAAAGTCTCAGCGTCAAGGTGCCGAGAGGTCTTTACGAGCCGTCGGTCACAAAGCACGAAGGGCGCTATTTTCTGGCGATGCGGAACGATGAGACCGGGTACATAGCAAGCTCAGAAGACGGGCTGCGGTATGACTCGCCTCTTCCGCTGTGCTTTGAGGACGGGGAAAGCGTGGGGAACTATAACACCCAGCAGCACTGGCTCACCGTGGGAGGAAAGCTCTTTCTCGTCTATACGAGGCGGGACGCTTCCAACGAGCACGTTTTCCGGCACCGGGCGCCGCTGTTCGCCGCAGAATTCGACGTCGGCAGGATGTGCATTCTGAAAAGCACCGAGCGCATCGTCGTTCCCGAAAGAGGAGCGAGGCTCGGGAATTTCGGATGCGTAAGCCTTCCTTCCGGAGAAGGCTTCGTCACGGCGGCGGAGTGGATGCAGTCGGTCGTCAATGAGGATCCGTGGGCGGAATGTGCAAAATACGGCAGTGACAATTCCATATGGCTTGCAAAACTTTTGCCGTAAAATGCGCCTGCCCGGGGTTTTTCGGGTGGAATTTGCGGTTTTTCGGTGCATTTCTGAAGGCTTTGGAGTTTGAAAAAACAAGTTTTTGATGGTTTTGAGTTTTTGAGTGAAAGGAACAATCACAAGAATGAGAGTACGTTTTTCCCCTTCCTCCCCATGCGGGACGGTCAAAGCGCCGGTCTCCAAAAGCTTTGCCCATCGGCTGCTCATCGGGGCGGCGTTTGCCGAAGGGCAGACCCGTCTTGCGCCGTTCGATTTTTCCGGGGACATAAAGGCGACGGCGGCGTGTCTTGAAAGATTCGGCGCCAAAGTCGAGCGGTGCGGGGAAGAAATTCTCGTGACCGGGACGGATCTCGGGCTTTCCCGTCCGGGGGTACTGCCCTGCTTTGAGAGCGGGAGCACCCTGCGCTTTCTTCTGCCGCTTGCGGCGCTGTGCGGGAAGGACGCGGTCTTTACCGGGACAGAGCGGCTTTTGGAGCGTCCGCTGACGGCGGGGCTATACGATTTTCTGCGGGAATTCGGCTTTGAACTCGAGCGCACGGAGGAAGGACTTCGGCTGTACTACGATCTTTTTTCGGATTACCGGGCAAAAAGCGGCAAGACAGGATACGCTTTTTATCTTCCCGCAGGCGAGAGCAGTCAGCCCGCCTCCGGCATTCTTTTCTGTCTGCCGTTTCTCGGGAAAGGCACAAAGCTGTTTGTGGACGCCCGGCAGGAGAGCTTTGCCTATATCCGCATGACCGCCGAGGTTTTGCGGCTGTTCGGAGCCGGGATTTCGGAGGAGCGGACGGAAGACGGGAAGAGGGTCGTTTTCACATCGCAAAGCACGGGACTTTTTGCACCGAAGGAAATCCTTGTACCGGAAGGCGACTGCTCCGGGGCGGCGTTTCCGGCGGCGCTGGGAGAGATTTTCGGCAGCGTCGGCGTCTGCGGTGTTCCGAAAGAGGGAGAAACGGTGCAGGGGGATGCGGTCTATGCGTCGTATTTTGAAAAGATACGGGGCGGGAACGCTGTCCTTGACGTTTCGGAGTGCATCGACCTTTATCCGATCCTGTGCGTTCTGTGCGCCGTTTCCGGCGGCGGAAAGCTCTATGGCACAAGGCGGCTTCGGTACAAGGAATCAAGGCGGGACGAGGCGATGGCGGAAGAACTGAAAAAATGCGGGGCGGATATCACGGTATACGAAAGCAGAACGGTCATCGGGAAGAGTTCTCTTCACGCTCCCGCCTCTCCCCTCTCCTCTCACGGGGATCACCGCATCGCCATGGCGCTGTCGGTGCTTCTGTGCGTCTTTGGCGGGGAGCTGACGGATGCGGAGTGCGTATCGAAGAGCTACCCGGGATTCTTTGAGGATCTTGAAGGACTCGGGGTGAAAATGAGCCGGGAGGCGTAAAACATCCGGGCGTAAGCATGACTTATTAGTCCGCTGCGTTTTTCAAAAGAAGCGGGACACGGAGTCGGTGAGGAGCGTTCCTCATCGGCTCTTTTTTTGCGTCATGGGGGCTTCGGGTGTTATGAGAAAGAGGCGTTTTTGCGGAAAATCCTGTTTACGGATATTCCGGGAAAGAGAAAGCCGCAGAGCGTCTTCCGGAAAAAATAAATACCAAAATGAGGAAGAAATTTGCAATATGACCGAATTTGTTATAAAATTGTAACGGGTGTTCCGTTTTTTCCAAAAGGCGGCAGGTATGCATCCGTCTTTGTTTCGGTGATTTCGGACGTTTCGTCCCGATTTCTGTATTCTTTGCGGAATTGCTCCGGCAGAACGGCAAAAACAGTCTTCAAAAGCGGCGAAAATGCCGGAAAGTGCGCCGATATATATTGACATAATGTAGAGATTGTGGTACAATGGTAGTCGGAATATCATAGCGGTCGTGTGCGCCTTCGGGGGCGTCCGCACTGCGATCAATGCCGGGAAAGACAGACCCGGAGCGGCGTGTGCAGCTTTAACGGGCTAAAAGGAGCGTCTGTATGAGTGAAATAAGCGAAAAAGAAAATAGCGGAAATATCGCAAGCGACGTAAAAAGCAGTCCGGAGGTCAGGATGAACATTTCGTTCTCCCCTCCCGACATATCCGAGCTGGAGATCGAAGAGGTGGCGGACACGCTTCGCTCGGGCTGGATCACTACGGGTCCGAAGACGAAGAAGCTGGAAAAGGACATTGCGGCGTACGCAGGCAGCGCAGGCTGTGCCTGTCTGAATTCCCAGACGGCGTGTGCCGAGATGGCGCTGCGTCTTCTCGGGATCGGTCCGGGGGATGAGGTCATCACCACGGCGTACACCTACACGGCGACCTGCTCGGTCATCTGTCACGTCGGGGCAAAGCCGGTGCTTGTTGACATTCAGAAAAACAGTCTTGAGATGGACTATGATGCCGCCGAAAAGGCGATAAACAAGAACACGAAAGCCGTCATTGCGGTGGATGTGGCGGGCATTCCCTGCGACTATGAGCGGATCTATGCCATTGCCGAAAGGAAGAAGGCGCTCTTCAGACCCCGCACAGAGTTGCAGGAGGCTCTCGGCAGGATCGCCGTTCTGGCGGACACGGCGCACTCCTTCGGCGCCTCGAGGAAGGGCGTTATGGCGGGCGCCATGGCGGATTTCTCCTCCTTCTCCTTCCATGCGGTGAAAAACTTCACCACGGCGGAGGGCGGCGCTCTCACCTGGCGGGAGATCGACGGTATCGACAACGAAGCAATATACAAGACCCTTATGCTTCTGTCGCTTCACGGGCAGTCGAAGGACGCTCTGGCAAAGACGAAGCCGGGAGCGTGGGAATATGACGTAGTGGGTCCCTATTTCAAATGCAACATGACCGACATCATGGCGTCGCTCGGGCTTGCCCAGATGAAGCGTTATCCGGCGCTTCTGGCAAGGCGGCGGGAGATCATCGGTCGGTACGATGCGGCGCTTCTGCCTCTCGGTGTGGAGGTACTGCCCCACTACACGGAGGAGTACGCCTCCTCGGGACATCTTTACATAGCGAGAGTGCCGGGAATAAACCATACGCAAAGGTGTGAGATCATCACAAAAACGGCAGAGGCGGGGGTCGCCTGCAACGTACATTACAAGCCGCTGCCGATGCTGACGGCATACAAGAGCATGGGCTTTGACATAAAGAGCTATCCGAACGCCTTTGCTCACTATGAGAATGCGATCTCGCTGCCGCTTCACACGAAGCTGACCGATGAAGAGATCGGGTACGTGATCGAAAAGTTCACCGAAACGGTACGCAATTATGTGTGAAGACCGTACGGCGTCGGGCAATGCATACGGCATCGTCAGGGTCGGATTTTTCAATCCGGGGTACATTCTGAGGATTGCGGATATCCTGTATCTGTGCGGTAAGGATATGGCGGAAAAATACGGCCTTCATCATTGGGATAACTCAAAGTTCAAGACGCTGCTTATTGTGGGGCTCGGTCTTGTGAAAAACAGAGTTTACGCAGTGAATGACAAAAACGGAACGACCGTTGCCACGTTCCGGACAAAACGAAGCGGCGACAGTCTGCATTTCGGGAAGCTTGCAACACGTCCCGACATGAGCGGTCGCGGGATCGGAAGCTTTTGCATCGGGGAGATCGAAAGGTTTGCCGTCGAGTCAGGGTGCAGACAGGTCAGCATGGAGGTCTGTTCTTCCTCCGGAAACGCACTCGGTTTTTATCTGAACAGAGGCTATACCGTGAGCGGCGACGGAAAAACGCTGAAATATCCCGTCAAAAAGCTCAGCAAGCGGTTATTGTAAAATTCCGTCTGAAAGCGCATCGGAGCGCAAGCAGCAGCATCGGAGGGGACGGTGATTCCCGGCTGCAGCCGGCATTCGCTGCGTATGGATATAATTACATACGGTGAAAGCCTTTTTTGGTGTTTTACACTTATCCTTCACCACGGAGACAGTATGAAAAAAATACTTATTATCGGGGCAGGATTCCTTCAGGATTTTGTCATCGTCAAAGCAAAGCAGCTCGGCTATACGGTCGTAACGGTCGATGCGGACGAAAAGGCGCCGGGCTTTGCGCATGCCGACGGACACGCCGTCATCAGCATAACCGACGAAAAAGCCTGCCTTGAATATGCGAAAAAAGAAAAAATCGACGGTGTTCTCACCGCCGCCACCGATTTCGGTGTGATGACGACCGCCTATATTGCGGAAAGCATGGGGCTGCCGGGGCTCTCCTACGAGGCGGCAAGGCTTGTGAAAAACAAATACCGTGTGCGCAAAAGGCTGTTCGAGTGCGGCGCCGATGACAGCGGTCCCTCCTTCGAGGCGGATGCCGAAAGCGATCTTCGGGCGCTCGGCAGGATCCTTGCATATCCCGTTATGGTAAAGCCCTGCGACGGCTCGGGAAGCCGGGGAGCCGGAAGAGTCGACAGCGAAGAGGCTCTTGCCGACGCCGTTTCCTTTGCCATTGCTTCCTCCCTGTCCAAGCGGGCGGAGATCGAGCCGTTCGTTGACGGAAAAGAATACGGTGCGGAGAGTATTGTGACAGCGGACGGTGAGATCCACGTGCTGGCGGTCATGAAGAAGCGGATGACAAAGCCGCCCTACTATGCGGAGCTGGGTCACACGGTGCCCTGCGGTCTTCCGGCTGAGCAGGAGGACAAGATCCGGCGGATCGTCAAAAAGGCGATAAGGGCGCTGGGAATCGGCTTCGGCTGTGTCAACATGGACATGCTCGTCACCGAGGACGGGCGGGTATGCATCGTCGACATCGGGGCGAGGATGGGCGGCAACATGATCGGTCCCTGCGTCGTGCCCTACGGGACCGGTATCGATTACATGGCGGCGACGATCCGGAATGCCGTGGGGGACGAGGTCAATCTGCACGAGGATGCGCACGACGCCGTAGCGACCCGCCTGCTTGCTTTCAGCGAAGGAACCATCGTGCAGCTGCCGGATTTCAGACGGATCGAGGAAGATTACGGCGTGGAGATCGTTCATCACATGCACGAAGGCATGAGGGTGAATGAGTATCATACAAATCTCGATGGCTGCGGCTATATTGTTGCCAAAGCAGCCGATGCGGACGAGGCAAACATCAAAGCGGAAAGAGCTTTGAACTATATCCGGGATCACTATTTTGTTGCGAAAGGTGCAGCAGATCTTGCTGCAGGTGCTGAAAATGTATAAGTTTATCAAAAGGCTGTTCGATCTGTCTGTCTGTATCGTACTGCTTCCGTTTTTCGCCGTATTGTGGGCAGTCGTCGCCATAGCAATAAAGCTTGATGACGGCGGTCCGGTTTTCTATTATGACCATCGCATCGGCAAAGACTGCAAGGAGCTCATCATGTACAAGTTCCGCTCCATGAAGGTGAATGCTCCGATGATCGTAAACTCGGACGGCAGTACATACAACGCCGACGATGACCCCCGTGTGACAAAGGTCGGGCACTTTCTCCGGGAAACCAGTCTTGACGAGTTGCCGCAGATCCTGAACGTCATCAAGGGCGATATGAGTCTTGTCGGGCCGAGGGCATCCACATGGGATTCTTTGGACTATTACAAGCCGGATGAGATCGACAAGATGAAGGTCCGTCCGGGCATTACGGGCTTGACGCAAGCCTATTATCGGAACAGCATACCTCCGAGAAAAAAGAGACTGCTGGATGCATGGTATGCCAACAATGCCACGCTGTGGATGGATGTCAAAATTCTTTTCAAAACGGTCGGTACGGTATTCAAACACGAAAATCTGTACTCCAATGAGGGAACCGAAGAGAGAATCGAAGATATAAGCGATAATCCGCTGGTAACATACGGGAGGAAATCATGAAAAAACTATTGCTGATGGGAAAAGCGCAGGCGAACGTCGAGATCATCCAATATGCCAAATCGATCGGCGTATTCACCATTGTGACTGCGACCGAAGACGAGGAAAGTTGTATATCCAAGAAGATCGCCGACGAACAGTGGAGCATTTCCACCGGAGACCTGGACGCTTTGGAGGCAAAGTGCCGTGAAGAAAAGATAGACGCCGTCTTTTGCGGCATCAGCGAGTTCAATATCGACAGGCTCATTGAACTCGGAGAAAGATTGGGGCTTCCCGTTTACTGTGACAAGGAAGCATGGAGCTTCTCCCGTGACAAGATGAAATTCAGAGAACTGTGTGAGAAAACGGGCGTTCCGATGGCAAAGTTCTATAAAGTGACCGAGGATTTTCTTCCGGAGGATCTCCGCTCGGTCGAATATCCCGTTGTAGTAAAGCCGGTCGACAGAAACGGAAACAGAGGGATCAGCTTCTGCGATAACGAGGAAGAGCTGAAGGCGGGATACAGATTCGCTTTATCGATGTCGCCAAGCAAAAAGGTCGTTGTTGAGCGCAGACTGATCGGGCGTGAGTACGGGGCGTTTTACGTAATCGCCGACGGCAAATCGTCGCTTTTGTCTTTTGAAGCAATGTGTTCACAACCGGGTTTCCCCTCCAATTGCTACAGCTTTGAAACGACCGCCTCGAAAGAAGTGGAGCATTATGTCGGGGAAATGGACGAGAAGATCAAAAGACTTCTGCATGACGTCGGCTGCCGTGACGGTGTCGCATGGTTTGAGATGATCCTTGACAAGGACAATCATTTTTACGTTTTGGAAATGGGGCATCGGATGAACGGCGAAATGATGTTCAAATCATTTCCCGTAACGTATAATTTTGACGTGATCAAGTGGATGACCGATATTGCGCTGGGCGCAAAGCATAAGGAAGAGGACTTGCCGGCTTCGCTGAAAAGAAAAGCCGAAATGACATCGAACGTTTATGCCGTCTGGACCAAAAACAGCGGCGTCATCGGAAAAATAGACGGTATCCGCACATTGACGGAACGTGAGAACATGTATTACAGCTTTGCAGCCCGGGAGGGCGATGAGGTCGGGCAGTACCGGCACATCGGAACCGTCATTTTCAACAGCCGTTCCGAAGAAGAAACCATTCGCACGATCGAAGCGATCAACAAAGAGCTCGTCGTCAATGACATAAACGGCAACGATCTGGTGATCCGTTTCAATGATTACTCCGTTTTCGGGAAAATCTGAGATTTCCGTTCCTTCCCGACGCTTTGACGCAAAATCGTCCGTTTGCAGCTTTCAAAAATCGAAAGGGAGATAGTACGTAAAGGAGAAAGAACACTATGATGAATGTATCGGTATTGGATTTTATTATTCTGGCAGTCTATTTGGTATTCATACTGTGGGTAGGAATACGCTCCGGCAAAAAAGTCAACAGTGACGAAGACTTTTTTACCGCTAAAAAATCCTTTGGTCCGTTTGTTCTACTTGCAACGGTTTGCGCTACGACGCTTGGCGGAAGCGCCGTAATGGGGCGAGCCGGGCTCGGATACACAAACGGAATCGAGTGCCTGATGACGGCTCTGCCTTATGCCGTCGGAATGATTATTTTTTCCGGGTTAGCCGGGAAAATACATGACGTCGGCTGTAAGCACAGTGTAAGCTCGATCCCCGGCATATTTGAAGTCCGTTTCGGAAAGACATCCAAAATCGTTATCGCCATTATGATAGCCTTTGCGATGATGGGAACCGTTGCATCTCAGGTGACCGTCACGGCGACCATTTTCAAGCTGCTCGGAAACAGCATCGGATTATCCTATGAAGCCGCGGCGATTATTGCGACGCTCGTGTTTATCGTATACACGGCTTCCTCGGGCTTGTTCGGCGTTGTATATACGGACGTCATTCAGTTTGTCGTTTTGTCGGTGTTCGTATACATCATGGTGCCCGTATCAAGCATTGCAGAGATCGGCGGGCTGGGCGCATTCTTCTCAAACATTGATAAGAGTTATCTTGTTCCTCACGTGGACGGCAGAATAGTCGGAGATATTGTCAGTTACTTTGTCATTACTCTTGCCAGTGCCGAGATGTGGCAGAGAGCGTTTGCCGCAAAGGACAGAAAGACAGCGAAGAAAGGTCTGTTCCTCGGCACGGTGGCTTATGCCATTTGCATGATCCTCGTTCTGGTTCTTGCTCTGGCTGCGCAGCAGCTGCTTCCCGATGTTAAGGAAACCTTCGGAAGCACGGACGTTGTTATTCCCGCTCTGGCAACCACATTCCTTCCCGCCGGACTTTCCGGACTTGCTCTTGCCGGAATTCTTTCCGTCATGATGAGCACGGCGGACAGCTATCTTCTTGTTTCCGTACAGACGGTAGTGTCGGATATCGGCAAAACGCTTAAGCCCGACATGGATGAGAAAAAAACGCTTTTGTGGTCGAGGATCATGACCGTAGTCATGGCGCTCGGAGCCATGGTAATTGCCCTCTATATTAAGAGCGCGTATTCCATTCTCACCATGATCTACAACTTCTATGCGGCTGCTGCGGGCATTCCCGCTCTTGCGGCGCTGTATTGGAAGAAAGCGACGGCAGCCGGCGTAATAGCGGCGAACATCGGCGGCTTTGTTGTTTGTGCTGCATGGAAAATTGCCGGGAATCCTTTTGGCCTCGGCGGTACACTTCCCGGAGCAATCGTTTGCGCGATCCTTCTTGTGACTGTCAGCCTGCTTACATATAAGAAGCACCCGAGTGTTATGGTGTGAAGGCAGCGACGCCGTGCCGGACGCTTGTTATGATTTCTTAGGGGGATTATTCTGTGAAATTAAAGAGATATTTTGAGCTCTATGATTCAAAGCTGAAAAGGGCTCTCGGAGACAAAAAGCCAACGACCGTACAGCGGCTGAAATATGCGATCGGCGGTATACACGACTACGTTCTTTACGGTTCATCCATCGGTGATTATTTCGAGCTCGGATTTCCGGGTATGAGTGCAGCCGAAAAAAGGACGTATATTACATATAAGCCGTATCATAAGTTCGCTTATGCTTTCGATTCAAAAGAAAAGCTCTCCAAGTTCAACAGCAAGCACATGGAATATCTTTGCCTGAACAAGTATTACAAGCGTTCGCAATTGTTTTCTCAGAATGTCACCAAAGAAGAATTTTTGCATTTTGTCGAAGAGAATCCCGTTTTCATTTTCAAGCCGGATTCATCCGACTGCGGAAGAGGAATCCGCAAGATCACGGTGTCTGAACATAATCTCGATGAATTGTATGAAGCCATTCGGAAAGAGCCTGCGATAATCGATCCGCTTGTTGTGCAGCACAGCGAGCTTGACAGACTTTGTCCCGGAAGCGTCAACACGGTACGCATCGTCACAGTGAAACTCAACGACAATGTTACGATCGTCGGCGCAGCGCTGAGAATGGGATCCGGCGTGGGGCTTGTCGATAATTACTCTGCCGGAGGATATGTGGGTGCCGACGATATCAACACCGGGAAGATCATGGCGGACGGTCAAGACAGGACCGGACGGCGCTTTGAAAAGCATCCGTATACCAACGTGAACATTTCCGGCTTTCGGATACCGAATTGGCAGCAGGTGCTGGATACCGTGAAGGAAATGGCAATGGCTTACGAAATCAATCTTGTCGGTTGGGACATAGCGGTCAGAGAAAATGACGTTGTTCTTATTGAAGCAAACATTCTTCCTATGATACATGCCTATCAGATAGCCGGCAACGGAGGGAAGCGGCGTATATACGAAGAGCTGTATAAGCGGAAAACAGGAAAAAGGCTGTAATATATCGCCGCTGCGCCGGATCACGGACGACCGTGTAACGGTGCTCTGTAAAAGGCTTATACGGCAAGGGTGCTGACGATGAATTCAGCATGACCTTCCGAAAAAGGTTTTGTTATCTCATTATACCACTACGAATGGAGAGCTTATGCGATTATTAAAGCTAAGGGCATACTATGAGCCGGAAGTAACTGCCGGGACACATTTTATCAAGGATATGGACGAAGCAAACATTGCAAACGGTATAGTATCCATCAATTACACTCCGATGCCCACAAGGGGTGTGGACGATGCGACAAGACGGCAGTACAAAAACAAAAAGCATGAGGTATTATACGACGGGGCTGTGATCGTCAACCGTTTCTCCATGTTCCGGGAACACAAAAACCCGATTCAGAGAGCCTTTCGCTATTTATGCTGCAGCGTCTGCGAGTACTCTCTGGGCATTCGTGAAAAAGATATCGATCTTGTACATTCCGCAAGCACGCCGCCCATTCAGGGAATGCTCAGCGCCCTGACGGCAAAGCGTCTTTCCAAAAAGTACGGGCGGCATGTTCCCTTTGTCTTCAACCTTCAGGATATTTTTCCGGACTCGCTGGTGAATGCGAGCATGACGCACAAGGGAAGCCTTCTGTGGAAAATCGGCAGGAAGATCGAGGATTATACCTACCGCAGTGCCGACAGGATCATCGTAATCAGCGAAGGCTTCAAAAAGAATATCATGGAAAAGGGCGTGCCGGAGGAAAAAATCGTGATCGTACCGAACTGGGTGAATACCGAGTCGGTGCATCCGGTGGCACGGGAGGATAATATACTCTTTGACAGATACGGACTTGACAAAAGCAAGTTTTACATATGCTACAGCGGCAACATCGGGCATTCGCAGAACATAGGACTTCTGGTCGACGTCGCTTCAAGGCTCGAAAAGGAGCTTCCCGAGGCACGCTTTGTGCTGCTCGGCGAGGGAGCAGCCAAGGAGGAGCTTGAAAAGTCCGTTTCCGAAAAGGGGCTGAAAAACATGATACTTCTTCCCTATCAGCCTTATGAAGAGATTTCCCACGTGTTCAGCCTCGGCGATGCGGGGCTGATCATATCAAAGCCCGGAATAGGCGGGAGCAGTGTTCCAAGCAAGACCTGGAGCATCATGGCGGCGGAGCGCCCGGTGCTGGCGTCTTTTGACGAAGGGGAGCTTACCGAGCTGATTTCCGGCGAGGGCTGCGGGATATGCTGTCCTGCGGGAGACGCCGGGGCTCTTATCGAAGCCGTAAAGAAAATGTTCAGAATGTCCCGTGAAGGGGACGCTCTTTCACAGATGGGAAAGAACGGAAAGAAGTACCTGCTGGAATTTCTTGACAAGGACAAATGCATAGCGAAGTACATTGACGTACTGAAAGAGTGCGCAGAGAACGCCGATAAATCAGAGTAATAATGGCCGCAAATGCGGCAGAATGGAGAATCCTATGCACGTATCCAACCCGCTTGTCCCGATCATGCTGAAGCTGCAGGGGATCCGGTACGGACGCAAATGCGCCTTCTACGGCATACCGGTCATTGTAAAGAAAAGAGGTTCCATCACCATCGGCGACCGATTGACTTTGATTTCCGGCTTCTTATCGAATCTGGTGGGCTTGTATCAGCGTTCCGTCATCCTTGCCAGAGACGGAGGAAGGATCGTTATCGGCAGCGACGTCGGCATGTCCGGCGTTACCGTATACGCTTTCAAGCATATCGAAATCGGCGACCATACCAAAATCGGCGCCAACACGAAAATATTTGACAGTGACTTTCACCCGGTCGACCCGGAGTACCGTTTGAAAAACTGTGACGACAAAGAACATACGAAAATGAAAGAAACCGTTATCGGTAAAAACGTCTTTATCGGCTGCAACTGTCTCATTCTGAAAGGCGTTCACATCGGAGACAATTCGGTGATCGGTGCGGGAAGCGTCGTATCAAAGGACGTTCCGGCAAATTGCGTTGCCGCCGGCAATCCCGCTGTTGCGGTAAAGTATTTTTCGGACAGCACGTCAAAAGGAGAATAAACGGCGGAGGCTTCTGCATAACCGCACAGGGAACGGTCCCGGCGACGATCCGGGCAATGCGGCAAAGCACCCGGGTATAACGGCGGAAAGCAAAGGAGAGTACGGAGTAAAATGAAAGTCGTTCATGTGTGCCTCAGTAATTTTTTTATTGACAACTATTCCTATCAGGAGAATATGTTGCCGAAATTTCATAAAAAAGCCGGATACGATGTGGAGGTCATCGCCTCTCTGTTTACATTTGACGAGCACGGAAAGACGGCATATCTTGCCAAAGGCGGCTCTTATCTCAATGAATACGGCATTCCCGTAACAAGGCTTGAATATGCCGCACCGACAAAGCTTTACAAAAAGCTGAGAAGGTACGTCGGCTTAGAGGAAGCGCTCGAAAAAGCGGCTCCGGACGTCCTTTTTATCCATTGCTGTCAGTTTCTTGACATAAGCGTGGTCGTGAAATATCTGAAGAAGCACCCGGATGTGAAGGTGTTTGTCGACAATCATGCAGACAGATTCAACAGCGGCAAAAACGCTTTGTCGATGAATATTCTCCACAAAATCATCTGGAAAAGCTGCGCTCACCGTATCCTGCCGTACACAAGCAGGTTTTACGGCGTGCTCCCGGCAAGAGTGGACTTTTTGCGGGAGGTTTACAAGCTTCCGGCAGACAAGTGCGAGCTTCTTGTGATGGGCGCCGACGACGATGTGGTCGAAAAGCAGCGCACTCCCGAGATCAGAGAAGAGATGCGGAAAAAATACGGGATCGGCGACGGTGACGTATTCGTCGTGACCGGCGGCAAGATCGACGGCAACAAAAAGGAGATCATCGACCTTATGCGGGCGGTCAATATGTCCGGAAGGCAGAATCTGAAGCTGGGCATTTTCGGAGCGGTCGTCCCCTCGCTGCAGGCAGCCTTTGACGAGCAGCTCAGCGATCGGGTGCAGTACACCGGCTGGAAGAGTCCCGAGGAGATCTACCGGGACTTTGCCGCCGCCGACATCGTGGCGTTTCCGGGGCTTCATTCGGTGCTTTGGGAAAATGCGGTGGCGTTCGGAAAACCGTGTATTTTCCGGTATATTCCCGGCTTTACCCATGTCGATCTCGGCGGGAACTGCCTTTTCTTCGAGGGAAATACACCGGAGGCGTATCTGAATGCCGTAAGCAAGGCGCTGGATAATCTTGACAGCATGGAAAAAGCGGCGCTGGAAAAGGGAATGAAGGTCTTCTCCTACCGTGAGATAGCAAAGAGAGCTCTTGAGGGATAAGTTTCTTTCCGTTCAAAAGCGGGGCGGGGTCGTCGGCGGTACGGAACCGAAAACAAACAGGAAAACAACACAGCAGAAATGCGTTGACAATAGACATACAAGCAGAAAGGACGCTCCATGCAAAAAAGGCGGGAGCTATGGTCACAGATAATGAGTCTGTATGAGGAATTGAAAAGCGGACGGGAAAAGCTCGCCCTTGTCGGCCTCGGCTACGTGGGAATGCCCATTGCCGTTCAGTTCGCCAAAAAAGGCATCGACGTTATCGGCTTTGATCTGAACAGCGCAAAAATCGAGCTTTACAAGAGCGGCGTCGACCCCACGAAGGAAGTCGGCGACGAAGCCATAAAGGCGACGACCGTTCATTTCACCGATAAGCCGGAGGAGCTTCGAAACGCCAAGTTCATCATCATCGCCGTTCCCACCCCCGTCAACACCGATCACACGCCGGACCTTACACCGGTCATCGGGGCTTCCGAAATCGTGGGTAAGAATCTCACAAAGGGCGCCATCGTAGTCTACGAATCGACGGTATATCCGGGATGCACCGAGGACGTTTGCATTCCCATTCTCGAAAAAGAATCCGGCATGAAGTGCGGCACGGATTTCAAGGTGGGATATTCACCGGAGCGTATCAATCCCGGCGACAAGGTCCACCGTCTCGAGAACATCAGAAAGATCGTTTCCGGGTGCGACGCATTTTCCCTGGAAGAGATCAAAAACGTATATGACATCGTCATTGAAGTGGGCACCTATCCCGTGTCGAACATCCGGACAGCCGAGGCGGTAAAGGTAGTCGAAAACAGTCAGCGGGACATCAACATCGCTTTCATGAATGAGCTTGCCATGGTGTTCGATCGGATGGACATCGACACGAACGAGGTCGTGGACGGTATGAACACGAAGTGGAACGCTCTCGGCTTCCGTCCCGGTCTTGTGGGCGGTCACTGCATCGGCGTTGACCCCTACTATTTCACCTATGAAGCCGAAAAACTCGGTTATCACAGCCAGATCATCCTGAACGGGCGTATCGTCAACGACAGCATGGGCAAATACGTTGCCGACGCTGCTGTCAGAAAGATGATCGAGGCGGGTCAGGCTCCGAAAAAGTCGAAGGTCGTAATCCTCGGACTCACCTTCAAGGAAAACTGCCCCGACACGAGAAACAGCAAGGTAAGCGACATCATAAAGCGCCTTGCCGAATACGGGATCGTTCCCGAGGTCGTGGATATGTGGGCGAGCGAGCATGACGCAAAGAACGAATACGGCGTTACGCTGACGGCTCTTTCCGATGTCAGAGACGCCGACTGCGTCATCGTCGCCGTGGCGCATAAGGAATTCCGAGAAATCGGTCTTTGCGACATTGCAAGGATGTACAAGGACGTGCCTGCCGAAAACAAGGTGCTGATCGACGTCAAGGGCATCTACACGATAGCCGATCTGAAAAAGTCCGGCATGAACTGGTGGAGGCTGTAAGTCGCCGTTTTGTGTCCCGCACGGTCACGGCGCCGTACTTTATTCTGTTTATCACCTGTTTATCGCCTGTTCATTCCCTATTCGTTGGGAATTATCACGAGTATTCCGAAGGAGAGTTTGAGAAATGCATATATGCTTTCTTGTCGAGGGGTATCCGACTGCCGACGAGCCGATCATGACGTTTTTCCGTGAGCTTGCCGCAAAGCTTGCAAAGAACGGCGTCCGGTGCTCGGTCATCGCTCCGCAGAGTGTCACCCGTGCGATCACGCACCGGGTAAAGCTCCGGAAACGCTTCTGGCAGGACGAGGCCGACGCCGACCATCGGGTGGACGTGTATCAGCCTCTGTACGTTTCTTTTTCCAATCAGAAATTCTTATCAAAGCTCGGGAAAGCCGGCTTTGCTTCTGCCGCTAAAAGGGCATACAAGTCGATAAAAGACCGACCCGACGCCCTCTACGGGCATTTCTGGCACATGGGCGTGGAGGCGTCCAAGCTGGATGCGGCTCTTCCGGTTTTCGTTGCCTGCGGGGAAAGCAAGATCTCGGTAAAGGCGAGATACACGGAAGAGGAGATCATGAGCCTTAAAAAGAGGCTTTGCGGTGTGATCTACGTGGGAACGAAATCCTACGAAGAGGCAAAGTCGCTGGGGCTTCAGGAAAACGAAGAGTGCATCATCGCTCCGAACGGCTACGATCCCGCCGTATTTTATCCGAGAAGCCGCACGGAATGCCGCCGGAAGCTGCATCTTTCCGAAGAGGACGTGATCGTTTCCTTCGTCGGCTCCTTCAACACACGGAAAGGAGTCGAAAGACTCTCCGAGGCACTCCGGATGGTCAACGAGAAGGCGGCGGTAAAGTCGTTCTTCATCGGTTCGGGTGCTCTTTCGCCCGACTGTCCCGGCATTCTTTACAAGGGAAAGCTGGCGCACGACGCCATTCCGGAATATCTGTGCGCTTCCGATATGTTCGTGCTTCCTACCAACAATGAGGGCTGCTGCAACGCCATTGTGGAGGCGCTTGCCTGCGGGCTCCCGGTCATCTCCTCGAATCAGCTGTTCAACGCCGACATTCTCGATGAGAGCTGCTCGGTGAAGCTGGACCCCATGGATGTTCCGGCGATCAAAGAGGCGATCCTGCGTCTGTGCGGCGAAAAAGTCAGGCAAGGTCTTTCCGAAGGGGCTCTCCGGAAGGCAGCCTCTCTCGACATCGGCACACGGTGCGAAAGGATACTGGACTTTATGAAAAGGCGGCTCGGATCCGTTGATACAACATCATAACAGGTTGAACAAGGTGAAAACGGGAACGATCCGACACCGTCCAAAACTCAAGAAGGAAAGGAGCTTTCGCTTTTTCGAAAGCAAGATCTTAACATGAACTCTTCTGCAATCAGAACCAAAAAGAAGCAGCTGGTGTTCAGCTTTTCGGACCCTGCGGGGATCATGATGAAGCTGCTTACGGCGGCGATCATAGCGTACAGTGAGGCCCTCCAGTTTTTTTACCCCGTCAATAACGCCCTGCTGATGCTCGGTATGCCTCTGTTTTTTATATTCTTTTACGAATTATTCGACCCGAGTAAGAAAGCCATTCGTCGGGAAGCGAACCGTCCGTCCAAAGCCGTATTTCTTACGGGAGCCTATGTGTTTTTCACCTTTGCGCTTGGTTTTGTAGTGGCTCCCGAAAGGAGCGGACATCTGTCGAAGGGTATTTCGGTCGTCGAGTATTATCTCGTTATGGCGATCATCTGTCACATCATCGGTTCGAGAAAAAGCCTGTCTTTTTATCTGAAAACGTATGCCATCCTCGGTACGGCTTCCTGCATCAAATTTCTCCTGGATCCTAAGCAATACAGTGACCAGGGCGAGATCCGATACTCCCTTGCCGAGCATCTGAACTGCAACACCTTTGCCATGATGCTGGCGCTGAGCATATGGTCTCTTCTGTTCCTTGTTTCCGCTAAAAAAATAAAACCGATATTCGCATTTCCGGCGATTGCCGCCATGTTCTATTCCATTGTCATGACCGGCTCCCGAAAGGGCATCATCGGCGCAGCACTGTGCCTCGCCCTTTGGCTTCTCCTCTGTTATTTCAAGCCGACGAAAAGAATCAGCCTCAAGACGATTCTGAAAATCCTTGCCATTTGCATTGCGGCGTTCGTTCTGATCGTCTGGATATTCCCCTGGTTTGCAAACTCCTTCCTTTTCCAACGTTTCAACAACATGGAAGAAGAAGGCTCCTTTGCAAACAGAATGAAAATGTACAAGGTGGGGCTCGAATACATCGCCCGGTCCCCGATCCTCGGCTGGGGCTATTGGGGCTTTGCCCATTTTTACGGAGTTTATTCCCATACAACGATAATCGAAGTTCCGGTAAGCGGCGGCGTACCGCTCGCACTTGTTTATTTTTATTCGTATTTCGTGATTGCAAAAGTCCTTTGGAAGCGCAGAAAATCGGGACTTCTGAACCTTACCGATGACGAAGAAGAAGCGATCCTTATGCACCGGATGATCACGATTTTGTTTACGATGATGCTGTTCTACTCTCTTGTCATCATCCACATCTATGAGCTCAGCTCGTTTGCGGCATTCGGCTGTATCATTGCCGGCTGCTCGGATAAAAAGCAGTTTTCCAATAGACCCGGAGTTGTCGTAAGCAGTGCCGGACAGTGAAAAATCATTGAAAAACATGGGGACGATCAAATGAAGAATCTTATAAGGTATTTTCTTTTGGGACTCAACGAGCACGGCTTTCTCGCATTTCTGCCGGATAAAGCAGCTGTAAAGCTCCTTTACCGTCTCCGAACGGGAAGAAAACTGGAGCTTGAGAATCCCACAAGATACAATGAAAAGCTGCAGTGGATAAAGCTGTACGACAGAAATCCCATATACACGAAAATGGCGGACAAATATCTCGTTCGGGATTATATTTCGGAGAAGATCGGCGATGAATATCTGATCCCGCTGCTCGGAAAATGGGACAGAGCCGAGGATATCGACTTTTCCTCTCTTCCGGAGCAGTTCGTCCTGAAATGCAATCACGATTCGGGAAGTGTGGTCATCTGCCGTGACAGAGCGGCGTTCGACGAAGAAGCGGCAAGAAAAAAGCTCAAAGCCTGTCTGAAAAAGAACGGCTTCCGTCACGGACGGGAATGGCCGTACAAGGACGTTCCTCCCTGCATCATCGCCGAGAAGTGCATGACCGATGAGTCGGGGTGCGAGCTTGGCGACTACAAGATCCTTTGCTTCGGCGGCGTACCGAGGCTGGTTCAGATCCACAGAGGGAGATTCCGCGGCGGGCACACGCAGAATTACTACGATACCGATATGAATCCGCTTGATATTTATCAGGGCGTTCCGCTTGCAGAAGCTCCGGAAAAGAAGCCGGAATTCCTTGATGAAATGCTCCGCCTTTCTGCCGTTCTTTCGGAAGGGATCCCGCACGTCCGTGTGGATTGGTATCATGTAAACGGTCATCTGTATTTTGGGGAGCTCACCTTCTTTGATGCGTCCGGATTCGATGATTTTGAGCCGGACAAATGGAATGAAACCCTGGGAAGCTGGATCGAGCTTCCGGAAAAATAAACCCGTTTCATAGCAAATCTACCAAAACAAAAGGAGAATAACCACTATGGAATTTCTTGCAAAAATCGGGAATGCAATCGTTACTGCCAATGACTTTGTAAACGGCATCGTCTGGGGCGTACCGCTTCTCATCCTCATCTTTGCGACCGGTGTATATTTCACGGTACGGCTCGGCGCCGTGCAGTTCGCTCATCCCGGACTTCTTTTCCGGGAGACCATTGTAAAAGCTTTCAAAAAGAAGGATGTGGGGAAAGCGGCTCCCGGTGAACTGACCTCCTTCCAGGCTGCCATGACCTCCGTTTCCGCCATTGTGGGCTCCGGCAACATTGCGGGCGTGGCAACGGCGATTGTTCTCGGCGGTCCCGGTGCGCTGTTCTGGATGATCATTGCGGCGCTTTTCGGCATGGCATCGAAGTTTGCGGAGATCACCCTCGGCATCAAGTACCGTGAGATCAATCCGGACGGCTCGGTACGGGGCGGTGCGATGTATTACCTCTCGAAGGGTCTCGGTCAGAAGTGGCTGGGCGCTCTGTTCTCAGTGCTCGTCATTCCCTTTGCTTTCGTTATTTCGGGCATTGTGGACACCAACACCATTGCGCTGACGCTGAACGACCGGTTCAGTATTCCCACGTACGTTACCGGCATCGCTCTGGCGGTCATCGTGGGGATCATCGTTTTCGGCGGCATAAAGAGGATTGGTTATTTCTGTTCTCTCATTGCGCCCTTTATGGGAGCGGCTTACATTCTTGCGGGACTTGCAATCATCGTGCTCAACATAACGGCGGTCCCCGGAGCCATTGCGGAAGTCGTGAAATGCGCCTTTACCCCCACCTCTCTTGCGGGCGGTGCGGTCGGTTCCGTCTTTGTCTGCATGAAGAACGGTGTGGCAAGAGGCATGTACTCCAATGAGGCGGGTCTCGGAACGGCGGCTATGGTGCATTCGGGTGCGAAGGTCGAGCATCCCTGTGAGCAGGGCGTGTGGGGTCCCGTGGAGGTATTTCTCGACACGGTACTGGTATGCACCATTTCGGCACTGGCAATCGTCATGTCCGGACTTTGGAAGACCGGTGAATACGACGGCGCCTCTCTTACGGTTGCCGCCTTCGAAAAGATGCTTCCCGGTTCGGTGGGCGGCTATATCTGCCTCGGCGCGGTGGTGCTTTTCGGTTTTTCATGCCTTATCAGCTACTACGCTTATGCGGAGCAGGCTTCGGAGTATCTCTTCGGAGAAAAGAGCAAGATCTTCGTCAAGATTTTCTGGGTCATCGCCATCGCAGTCGGTTCGCAGACGACGCTCGGCTTCGTATGGGATCTTGCGGACACCTTCAACGGTTTGATGATCATCCCGAATCTTATCGGCATCCTGCTTCTCAGCAATGAGGTGGTACGGCTGAAAAAGGATTATTTCGGAAACGTTTTGAAAGATAAAAAGGACAAATAAGAATGGGCATCATCATCGGAGCGGACATTGTGCCGAAAAACACGAACACAGCGTTTTTTGAGAATGGCGACGCCGAAGGTCTTGTCGGAGGCGAGCTTCTCGAAATGTTAAAAAGTGCCGACTACCGCATCTTCAATCTCGAAACACCTCTGTGCGCCGGAACGCCGATAAAAAAGCACGGGCCGTGTCTTTGTGCGGTCGAGCGCTGTGTGAACGGAATCGCCGCATTGGGAACGGATCTTTGCACTCTTGCAAACAACCATATCCTCGATATGGGCGAGGAAGCGATGCTTGCGACGGCGAACATCCTCCGTGAAAACGGCATCGGGGTCGTTGGGATCGGCAGGACGCCGGAGGAAGCGGCAGAGCCTTTTATCTTCGAGTGCTTCGGAAAGAAGATCGGGGTCTATGCCTGCGTGGAGCACGAGTTCTCCGTCGTGACAGGCGAATGCGGCGGTGCAAACCCCATCGACGCTTTGGAGTCGCCCGACCATGTGGCGTCGCTGAAAAGCAAATGCGATTACGTTATCGTCCTTTACCACGGAGGAAAAGAGTATTACCGCTACCCTTCCCCGTCCTTGCAGAAGGTCTGCCGGAAGCTGTGCGAGAAGGGCGCCGATCTTGTCCTTTGTCAGCACTGCCACTGCATCGGCTGTGAGGAAAAATACGGGCAGAGCACCGTCGTATACGGGCAGGGGAACTTTCTTTTTGACGATGGGGATAATGAATATGTAAATTCGGGACTTCTTGTAAGCATTGACGAGTCGTTTGAAATCTCGTACATCCCGGTCGTGAAAAACGGGAGCGGCGTAAGACTCGCAGGAAAAGACGAAGGCGAAAGCATCGTGGAAGGCTTTCGGAGGCGGAGCGAGGAAATTTTACGGGACGGATTTATTGAAGAAAAGTATCTTGCATTTTCCGAAAAAATGCTCCGTAATTACCTTATGACTTTTTCGGGTCTCGGAAATTCCTTTGCTTTCCGACTCTTTAACAAGCTGTCGGGGCATCGGCTTGAAAAGCTCGTGCTCAGAACGAAATACCCGGAGAAAACGGCGATCGCCATGAGAAACTACATCGAGTGTGAGGCGCACCGGGAGCTGGTTCTCAGAGGGCTCTCGACTCTGTGCGAGCATTCCGACAGGGACAAAGCGTAAGCGGTGCGGTGACGAGCGGGTCGGTAAGACCGCATACATCAAAGAACAGACTTTGTTTTTGAGGGGTGCTTATGGGACTGAAATTCAGCGTCCTCGTACCGGTATACAACGTGGAAAAGTACGTTGGCGAGTGTATCGAATCGGTACTGGGGCAAAGCGATAACAATTTTGAGCTGATCCTTGTGGACGACGGCTCGACCGACCGGAGCGGCATTCTCTGCGACGAATACGCCGCAAAGGACAGCCGTATCAAGGTTTTCCACAAGGAGAATGCGGGACAGCTTCACACGAGGCAATACGGCATCGATCGGGCGTCGGGGGACGTTTTCGTTTTCCTCGATTCCGACGATTCCTTAAAGCCGGACGCTCTTGAAAAGATCGGCGACACCATGGAGAAGTACGGGTGCGACTGTGTTGTATACGGTCTTGAGCGTTTCTCCGGTGACAGGATTTTATACTCGAACGTCGACAAAAAGGAAGAGTGTCTGCAAAGCAAGCGGGATATTTATTTCCGCTGCTTCACGGGCAGCGCTTACAATCCGATATGCCGCAAGGCGGTGAAGCGGGACGTATTCGACGGCAGGGATTACTCCGGGTATTACGGTGTTTCCATCAGTGAGGATCTTTTGCAAAGCATCGAAATCTATCAGAACAGCAATAGCATTGTGTTTTTAGACGCAGCGTTATACAATTACCGGCTCAACGAGTCCAGCGTAACGCAGACGTTAAAGTACGATAATTACATGGTGATAAACCCGGTGCGGCAGGTCGTAATGGAATTTCTTCTGTCCGAAGGGGTCTTTTCCGACGCAGACATGACGGATTACCGTGGATACTGCGTATTTCTCCTTTGCTCCGAGCTTATGAGAATCGGCGGCTTTGACACGAATACCGACAACAAAAAAACGCTGTTCCGTACCATTGCGGAATCCGATTATTATAAAAAATACCTCAAGGATAAAGCGGCATCGGAAAATTATTACGCAAAATACCGGACCGTATATCGGTTATTCGTGCGGGAACAGTACGGTCTTTTGCTGTATTTCCTCGGTATGAGGAGAGCAGTTTCTTCTGCAAAGCAGCTTGTGAAACGGGTGCTTTCAACGTTCCTCGGCAAATGAATCCATATCAAGCACAGGGCGCATGATTCGACACATACAATCTAACACATCATACAATCGGAGGGCTCTCGAAAATGACTCTTGTATCCGCTGTAATAACCACCCATAAAAGGGCGCCGGAAATTGTGGAACGTGCGCTGAAAAGCGTCCTTTCACAGACATATGAAAATATGGAGGTAACTGTCGTGGACGACAGCCCTTCCGACTACGCCGAACGGGACGCCGTGAGGAAGACGGTGGAAAAATACGCAGACAGAAAGGTAAAATACATTCCTCACGAAAAATGCATGGGCGCCTGCGCCGCAAGAAATACCGGGCTTGCGGCATCAAGCGGCGAGTATATCGCTTTTCTCGACGACGACGATGAATGGAAAAGCGAAAAGATCGAAAAGCAGCTTCAGAGATTCACGTCGGAGGATATCGCCCTTGTTTACTGCGGAAGCGAACAGTTGAATGAGGTTACCGGAGAAGTCCGGCAGCTGACCTGCACCTTTTTGGAAGGGAAGGTATACAAGAGGCTTTTACAGAATAATTTTATCGGTTCTACCTCCTTCCCTCTCCTGCGCCGGAGCGCTCTGTGCGAGATCGGGGGCTTTGACGTACAGATGCTGTCCTGCCAGGATTATGACGTCTGGCTGAGGCTGTCAAAAAAGTATTCGGTAAGCTTCGTGCGGGATCCGCTGGTGGTCTATCATTGGAGTGCGGGCGAGCAAATCACCAAGGATCCGCTAAAGCGTATCAGCGGTCACGAGAGGATCAATCTCAAGAATGCCGATGCAATAAAAGACGATCCGCTGCTGCTGCGAAAGAGAAACCTCATACTCGTGCCGAGCTATGCCTCTGCGGGAATGACGGGAAAGGCGCTGCGCTGTTGGTTGTTCTGCGTTCGGAAAGGTCCGGGAAAGGTGGGGGAAAATCTGAAATATCTTTATTCCGTAATGAGGAACACGGCGAGCTTCCTGCACACCTCCCTTAAAAGAAGAAAGCACTGAACTTTCGTTGTCTGTTCCGAAGGGGCAAAACAGAAAGGAAGAAGCCTACTTATGAAAGACGAAATCACGGTTTCGGTATACAGCCTTGCCTACAATCACGAGAAGTATCTGCGGAGCGCTCCTGAGGACTTCGTAACGCAAACAACCGATTTCAGATACGAGGTTTTCGTGCATGAGGACGCTTCGACAGACGGTACGGCGGAGACATGCTGCAAACGTGCTTTGGGGCGGTCTCGCATCACTGAGCAGTCACTCGGGCAAAGATCGGATCCGATATTAAGAAAGGAGTGCCTTTTGAATGACGGCAGAAAGTATTATATCCGTCATTGTTCCCGTGTATAAGACTGAAAAATATATTCGGCAATGTGTTGACAGTCTTCTGTCTCAAACGTATCCGCACATTGAGGTCATCCTTGTGGATGACGGCTCGCCCGACGCCTGCCCGGCAATATGTGATGAGTATGCAAGAATCGACAGTCGTGTAAAAACAATCCATCAAAGCAATGCCGGTCTTTCCGCCGCCCGCAACACGGGCATACAGAATGCAGCCGGTGCATATGTGTTTTTTCTTGACAGTGATGATTATCTTGAAAGCGACGCCATTGAAATGCTTGCGGAAAAAGCCGGGTCCCTTGACTGCGACCTTTGCTTCTGTGACGCCAAGTCTTTTTTTGACAGCAAGGACGATGCCGGTTTGAAAATGCCTGCGTACATCCGGAAAAAGGATTATGGGCATACGTCCGGCGTGTGCATGGTAAATCGGCTCATTCGGGGAAATGATTATAAAACCTCTTCGGCGCTTTTACTGATAAAAAAAGACTTGCTGATCGCAAATCATATTGAATTCTACCGCGGGATCCTGCACGAAGACAACCTGTTTACCCTGCGTGTATTTCTTGCGTCGGAAAGCTGTGCACACGTGTATAAATGTCTTTACAAAAGAAGAATTCACAGCGATTCGATCACGACACGAAAATTCAATGCGAGAAATTTTCACGGCTATGTTGTCTGCATATCCGAGTTATCCGGCGACTATAAGAAGGAAACGGATCCGGAAAAACGGAAAGTTCTGTCGTATTTTATCGAATCCCTATGCGGAGCCATGAACGAAAAGTACGGTTCCTTCGATAAAGAATTGAAGAAACAAACCCATGAAGACAATGCGGCGATGCAAAAGCTCTGCCAGGAGCTGGCGTATTTCCATGACATAAAGTTCAGGATTTCCATGCGTTTCGGCGCCCTCGTGAGAATCTACAGAAAAATCAGAAAAAATCTGAAATCATCTTGAGAAAATCAAGCATGTTCGCTTTGCAATAAACAGATTAAATAAGAGGTGCATTCAATATCAATGACAAATAATGACAAAGCCGTTATGGTTTCCATTGTCTGTACGACCTATAACCATGCAGAGTATATCCGGGACGCATTAGAAGGATTTGTAAAGCAAAAAACAAATTTCAGCTATGAAATAATCGTTCATGATGACGCTTCCACCGACGGCACTGCCGAAATCATACGGCAATACGCCGAAAAGTATCCGGAATTGTTCAAACCGATCCTGCAAAAGGAAAACCAGCATTCTCAAGGGATCCTCTTTTCAAAGCTTTATATTCTTCCGCAGGTATCGGGAAAATATATAGCGCAGTGTGAGGGGGATGACTACTGGACGGATGAGAACAAGCTGCAAAAGCAGGTGGATTTTCTGGAGGATCATCCTGAATATGCGGGCTGTGTGCACGACTCGATCATTCTGAACTGTCAGAGCGGAAAAAGGACCAAATACTCCTTTATCGACCGCTCCCGTGATATTGAAATCAGTGACCCTTTGTTCCATTGGGGAAGGGTCAGCGCTACCTGCTCCATAATGTACCGTGCGGAACACTTCATTGTTCCCGACGAAATACGTACAAAAGGTTTCAATGACATAAACAGGATGCTGTATTTGCTGTCCAGGGGAAAGGTTTTCTTTATGCCGGACAATATGTCGGTCTACCGGCGTATGGCAAACGGTTCCTGGACACAGAAATTCTATACATCGGGAGATACTCAAAAAAAAGCGCTTGACAACATTGACAAGCAGATAGACTTGTTCCAAAGATATGACAAGTTTACAAACAACCGATATCACAAAGAAATCCGGAAAGCAATAAAAAACAAGCAAATCGATAAGCTGCTGATGTGTGACCGATACCGTGAACTGATTTTCGGAAAAGCACCGGACTTCATTGCAAGCAAAGGGTTCACCAATTATCTGAGAACGGTCCGCAAAGCGGCACTGAGACATATTGATCATTCAAAATAACCGGAACTATATCCGTTCATGTTTTATCCGCTCGGAAGGAGATAATCTGACTTGGAAAAAAAAACAGTAATATCGAATTTTTTGTGGCGCTTTGCCGAGCGCTGCGGCGCGCAGGGCGTGACATTTATCGTTTCGCTCGTCCTTGCACGGCTTCTCGAACCGTCGGTCTACGGTACGGTCGCTCTTGTCACCGTTTTCACGGCGATCCTGCAGGTATTCGTGGACAGCGGTCTTGCCAATGCGCTGATACAGAAAAAGGATGCGGATGATCTGGATTTTTCAAGCGTTTTCTTTTTCAACATTGCGTCCTGCACCGTGCTTTATCTGCTCATGTTCTTTGCTGCTCCGTATATAGCCGCCTTTTATGAAAAGCCGGAGCTTGTTCCCATTGTCCGGGTAATGTCGCTTTCGCTGATCATTTCGGGCGTTAAGGGCGTTCAGGTTTCTTACGTATCCAAAAATCTGCTCTTCAGAAGATTCTTCTGGGCAACGCTCGGCGGCACGATCGGTGCTGCCGTGATCGGCATCTGGATGGCCTATGCCGGTTTTGGCGTATGGGCTCTTATTTCGCAGAATCTGTTTAATATGCTGGTGGATACGATCATTTTGTGGATCACGGTAAAATTCAGACCGAAGCTGGTGTTCTCCTTTTCAAGGCTGAAGGGACTTCTGTCATACGGTTGGAAATTCCTTGTGTCCTCAATCATCGACACCCTTTACAACAACCTCAGGTCTCTTCTTATCGGTAAGCTCTATACCGACGCCGACCTTGCCTTTTACAACAAGGGAAAGACTTTCCCTCATCTGTTCATTACAAATATCAACGCCTCGATCGACAGTGTGCTTCTTCCGGTCATGTCAAAAGAGCAGGATGACAAGGCAAAAGTTAAAGAAATGACACGCCGCGCCATAAGGACCAGCTCTTATATCATGATGCCGATGATGATGGGACTTGCCATATGTGCCGAGCCGCTTATCCGACTGCTCCTTACGGAAAAATGGCTGCCCTGCGTCTTCTTCCTCAGAATTTTTTGCTTTACATATTCCTTTTATCCGATCCATACCGCCAACCTCAACGCCATCAAAGCCATGGGGCGAAGCGATCTTTTCCTGAAGCTCGAGATAATCAAGAAAACATACGGTCTTCTGCTTCTTTTGGGAACGATCCGAATCAGCGTCAAGGCTATGGCATCCAGTCTTCTTTTGACCTCCGTACTCAGTCAGATCACGAACTCCTGGCCGAACAAAAAGCTTCTCGGGTACAGTTATCTTGAGCAGCTGAAGGATATGCTTCCCCAGATATCGCTTTCCTGCTTTATGGGCGCTACCGTTTACTGCGTGACGTTCCTTGGTCTTGGCGATATCGTTACGCTTCTCATTCAGGTGCCGCTGGGTGTTGCCATTTACCTTGGCGGTTCAATCCTTTTCAAGCTCGAAAGCTATCGGTATGCGCTCGGTCTATTGAAGGATTTTTTTGCCAAAAAGGGAAAGGCGGCAAACGCCTGAGCGCCGTTTCCGGACCCGAACGCATCTGTCCCGGAAACACGATACAAACGAAAAACACCACCGTCGTTCACAATGCAGAAAGGAACGGTCATCATCATGACACCTATCTCCCCGGCTCTGTATCTATCCCAGGGCTATGAAGACGCTGAGGCGGATTACAGCCGTGCGCTGTCGAATCCTTCCTTCCCCACCTGGGACTACATCATCATAACCGCCTCCAACGAAACGCAGGCAGAAGGGTATCGGGCGCAGCTTGCCGTCCGGACTCTTCCGGCACGCACCCGGTTTGCGGTCATTCCCGACGAGGGCGGTGAGCGTGTCGGCAGCGGCGGAGCCACTCTTTCGGCGATCCGCTACGTGATGGAAAACGGCGGGCTTGCGGGAAAGAAAATTCTGGTCATTCATTCCGGCGGCGACAGCAAGAGGGTTCCGCAGTATTCCGCTCTCGGGAAGCTGTTTTCCCCGGTGGCGCACGAACTGCCCGGCGGCAGAGCGTCGACGCTGTTCGATGAGTTTATGATCGCAACGAGCTCTGTCCCTTCAAGGCTTCCTTCGGGGATGCTTCTGTTATCCGGGGACGTGCTTCTTCTCTTCAATTCCCTGCTGATCGATTACAGCGGCAAGGGAGCGGCGGCAATTTCCTTCAACGAGCCTGCCGAGACCGGAAAGAACCACGGAGTCTATCTTGCGGGCGACGACGGGAACGTAAAGAGGTTTCTGCACAAGCAGAGTGTGGAAACGCTGACAAAGCTCGGAGCCGTAAATGAAAACGGCGACGTTTCCATCGACACCGGCGCCATACTGTTCGGCACCGGGATGCTGGAGGCGCTGTACGGACTTATTGACACCGAAGAAAAATACAGGACTCTTGTCAATCCCACGGTGCGGCTTTCTCTTTACGGGGATTTTCAGTATCCTCTTGCCGAAGACAGCACCTTGGAGGACTTTTATCTGGAGACTCCCGAGGGCAGCTTCTGCGAGGAGCTGAAGGCGGCAAGGACGCTGATCTGGCGCACCCTTCGTCCCTTCCGGATGAAGCTGTTGCGGCTTGCGCCGGCGAAGTTCATCCATTTCGGCACCAGCCGTGAGATCCTTTCGCTGATGAGCGGCGGTATCGACTCCTACCGTGAGCTTGGGTGGTCAAGGCACACCGTCAGCTCCTTTGACGGGGAAACGGCGGGGTACAATTCCGTTCTATCTCCGAGGGCAAGGGTGGGCAAAGGCTGTTATATTGAAACGAGCTATGTACACTCCGCGGCGTCTGTCGGGGACGGCAGTATCATTTCCTATGCGGAGGTGACCGATGAGGTCATTCCGTCCGGAGTCGTGGTCCACGGGCTGAAGCTGCGGGGCGGTCGCTTCGTATGCAGGCTTTACGGGGTAAACGACAATCCGAAGGAAAACAAGCTGTTCGGAAAAGACCTTGAAGCGTGCGGCATTTCCGGGCTCTGGGAGGACGGAGAAGCGCACACCCTTTGGAATGCGCACCTTTACCCGGTATGCGACCGTTTCGGGGAGGCTCTTGCGGCGTCTCTCCGGCTTTACGACCGGATCATGGGCAATCCCGACGCCTTCCGTGACGATGAAAAAAGCGAGCGCCGCTCTCTGATGTCCGGCTTCAACGACGCCGATTCCGAGGCGATCATTGCATGGGACAAGCGGATGAGCGAGCTTGTGAAGATGGGGCGCATTTCGGACATGCTTGAGAAGGGCGTACCCGCAAGCCGGTGCGTCGGGATGCTGAATTCTCCTTTGACGAAGATCCAGCGGGAATGGCTGGAGCGTCGGCTTCTCCATGCACAGCCCTCCGAGGCGATGCGGCTTCATTATTACATCGGGACTGCCATGGGCGGCACCGAAGGCGACAGCGAGATTGCCCGCTGCTTTGCGGTAATCGGTGAGACGATCCTGAACAGCGCTGCGGGAGGACTTTCGGAAAACCGGCAGGCGCACATCGTCTGTGACATTCACGAGGTAAAGCTCCCTCTCCGGGTGAATTTCGGAGGAGGCTGGAGCGACACGCCGCCTTATTGCAACGAATGCGGCGGCACGGTGCTCAACTGCGCCATTACGCTGGGCGGGTCTCTTCCCGTCAGCGTCGTCCTTGAGAGGACAAGCGAAAACAGGATCATATTCGACAGCCGTGACATGGACGTTCACGGCGAGTTCGACACGATAGAGCCCCTGCAGAGAGTCGGCGATCCCAGCGATCCCTTTGCGCTCCAGAAGGCGGCGCTTCTTGCCTGCGGGATCATTCCCCGGAAGGGCGGGGAGCTTTCCGAAATTCTTCGGAGGCTCGGAGGCGGCTTTGTCATGCACAGCGAGGTGGTCGGCGTACCCAAGGGCAGCGGTCTCGGGACCAGCTCGATCCTTTCCGGCGCCTGCGTCAAGTGTCTGTTCGAGTTCTTTGGGATCGAGTACACCGAGGAAGAGCTGTACAGTCACGTTCTTGTGATGGAGCAGCTGATGTCCACCGGCGGCGGCTGGCAGGATCAGGTAGGCGGTCTCTCGAAGGGGATCAAGTACATCACAAGCAAGCCCGGGCTTCATCAGAAGCCGGAGGCAGAGCATCTGGCGCTCTCTCCGGAGGTGGAGGATGAGCTTCAAAAACGCTTCTGCCTTATCTACACGGGGCAAAGACGGCTTGCGAGGAATCTTCTGCGGGACGTGGTAGGTCGCTACGTGGGGAACGAGAAGGACAGTCTGTACGCTCTCAACGAGATCCAGCGGACGGCGGCGCTCATGCGCTTTGAACTTCTTAGGGGGCGTGTGGATGAATTTGCAAAGCTTCTCGATTCTCATTGGAGGCTCAGTAAAATGATCGACGCCGGCAGCAGCAACACGCTGATCGATCAGATCTTTGACAGCATCGGCGATCTTATCGACGCCAAGATGATCTGCGGCGCCGGCGGCGGCGGTTTTTTGCAGGTCCTCATGAAAAAGAGCGTTACCAGGGACGATATCCATAGGCGGCTGAAGGAGGTCTTCTCGGACAGCACCATCGACGTCTGGGAATGCGAGCTTTACTGACACGGAAGGCTCGGACTGTCCGGCATTGACCGTTTTGCACCTTTCCGTGCATGGATCCTGCCTTGCTTTCTCTTTGTTTTCTTTGCACTGCGAAAGGAAAACGGCACAAACGAGGCACAGAAGTACAAATGAAGGAACTGGTTATGACAATGAAGCAGATAAACGTGACCCGGTCTTCGATGCCGGGATATGATGAATACTGCGAGGAAATAAAAGACCTTTGGGACAGCCACTGGCTGACGAATAACGGCGAAAAGCACCGCCGCCTGCAGATGGCGCTGGAGGAGTTTCTGGGCGTTCCCCACGTGACTCTTTACACGAACGGTCATCTTGCTCTGGAGGGGATGCTGGAGGGCTTCGGTCTTCCGAAGGGCAGCGAGGTCATCACGACTCCCTTTACGTTTGCTTCCACCACCGGCGCCATTGCGAGGTGCGGACTCGTTCCGGTATTCTGCGACGTACGGGACGACAACTACTGCATCGACGAGACGAAGCTGGAAGCGCTGGTCACCGAAAAAACGTCGGCTATATTGCCGGTACACGTTTACGGGAACATGTGCGACGTGGATGCCATAGACAGAATTGCAAAAAAGCATTCGCTGAAGGTCTTCTACGACGGAGCGCACGCCTTCGGAGTGAAATACAAAGGGAAATCAAGCGCCGCCTACGGGGACGCCACCATGTTCAGCTTCCATGCGACGAAGGTGTTCAACACCATCGAGGGCGGTGCGGTCTGCTACGGGGACGACGCTCTCGTACCGAAGCTGGACGCCCTCAAGAGCTTCGGGCTTTCCGGGGAAGAGGGGCTGTTTATCGGCGGGAACGCCAAGATGAATGAATTTCAGGCGGCGATGGGGCTTTGCAATCTGCGGCATCTGGAAGGCGAGATCGCAAAACGGAAAAAGGCTGCCGAGCGGTATCGTGAGCTTCTTTCCGGCGTGCCGGGGATAAAGCTCGCGGTTCCAAATAAGGACACGAAAGAGAATTATGCGTATTTCCCCGTCGTTTTCGACGCTTACAAGTTCACGAGAGACGAAGTGTTCGAAATGCTTTCCAAGGAAGGGATCACGGCAAGAAAATACTTCTATCCTCTGACAAACAGCCTCGGCTGCTATAGCGGCTTTCCGACGGCGGGAGCGGACAAGACACCGACGGCGAAATACTTTTCCGACAGGATCCTGTGTCTGCCGCTGTATGCGGACTTAGCGATAAGCGACGTAGAGCGCATTTGCGCTGTCATTCTGAAATAAAGCACTGTTCTATGGTTCAAAAAGGGTGATACGGCACCGTATTCCCGTACAGTCCTGCGTCCCGTTCCGAAGAAGTGCGGATGCGGAAAGGAAAGGTCAAAATCACAGCTATGAAGGGTATCATACTCGCCGGAGGAAAAGGCACCCGCCTTTATCCCATGACAAAGGTCATTTCCAAGCAGCTGCTTCCGATTTACGACAAGCCGCTGATCTACTATCCCCTCTCGGTTCTCATGCTTGCGGGAATACGGGAGATCCTCATCATATCCACGCCCGAGGACACGCCGATGTACGAGCGGCTTCTCGGCGACGGCTCGAAAATCGGCATAAAGCTCTCTTACAGGGTGCAGGAAACGCCGAGAGGTCTTGCGGACGCTTTTATTCTCGGTGAGGATTTTATAGGGCAGGACAGCGTTTGTCTGATCCTCGGGGACAACGTATTCTACGGGCAGGATATGACGAGGTGCCTTCGGGCGGCGATGTCGCACACGAGCGGGGCGACCATCTTCGGTTATCCGGTCAAGGATGCGAGGTCCTTTGGCGTAGTGGAATTCGACAAGGACCGTAAGGTACTGTCCATTGAGGAAAAACCGGAGCATCCGAAGTCGAATTATGCAGTGCCGGGACTTTACTTCTACGACAACCGTGTGATCGAGATCGCCAAAAACGTAAAGCCCTCAAGAAGGGGCGAAATAGAGATCACAGCCGTAAACAATGCATATCTCGAGGCGGGCGAGCTGCGGGTGACGCTTCTCGGCAGAGGCATGGCATGGCTGGACACCGGCACGCCGGAGGGAATGCTGAAGGCTTCGGAGTTTGTGGAGGCCGTTCAGGACCGTCAGGGGTTCTACGTTTCCTGCATCGAGGAAATCGCATGGCGGCGGGGCTTCATTGACAGAGAGCAGCTTCTGCGTCTCGGCGAGGAGCTGAAAATGACGGAATACGGTCGGTATCTGATCAGTCTTGCCGAGAATGAGAATACATAACTGATTGAGGTTTGAAATGAAAAAGACAGTTCTTGTTACCGGCGGCGCCGGTTTCATCGGTTCCAACTTTGTCTATCTTCTTTTGAAAGAGCGCCCGGAATGGCGGGTGGTGTGTGTGGACGCGCTGACCTATGCGGCGAACATCCACACCCTTTCGGCGGCGATGGAAAATCCGGATTTCACCTTTTACCGGGAGGACATCCGGAACCGGGAAGGGATCTTTGCCATCTTCGAGAAGGAGCATCCGGACATCGTCGTGAATTTTGCGGCGGAGTCCCACGTGGACAGATCCATTGAAAATCCGGGGATCTTTCTTGAAACGAACATACTCGGAACGCAGGTGATGATGGATGCTTGCCGGAAGTACGGCGTCGAGCGTTTCCATCAGATAGGTACCGACGAGGTATACGGCGATCTGCCGCTGGACAGACCGGATCTTTTCTTCACCGAAAAGACACCCATATGCACCAGCAGTCCGTACAGCACGTCGAAGGCTTCGGCGGATCTTCTGGCGCTTGCCTATCACCGCACCTACGGGCTTCCGGTGACGGTTTCCCGCTGCTCCAACAACTACGGGGCGTACCAGTTCCCGGAGAAGCTGATTCCTCTGATGATCAACAATGCGCTGCACGACAAGGCTCTTCCGGTATACGGGGAAGGTCTTAACGTACGGGACTGGCTGTACGTGGAGGATCACTGCGAGGCGATCCTTCTCATCCTTGAAAAAGGAAGAGTGGGCGAGGTCTACAACATCGGCGGGCACAACGAGCAGACGAATATTGATATCGTGAAGATCATTCTTTCCGAGCTCGGGAAGCCGGAATCGCTCATCACCCACGTGGCGGACCGCAAAGGGCACGACCGTCGGTACGCCATCGATCCCGCAAAGATATGCCGGGAGCTGGGCTGGCTGCCGAAGACGAAGTTTGCGGATGGCATAAAGGTTACCATCCGCTGGTACCTCGAGAACCGGGCGTGGATGGACGAGGTGACGAGCGGGGAATATGTGCAGTACTATGACAGAATGTACGGCAAAAGATAACCGGGGCAAATGAAAGGGGAAAACAATTATGGAACTTATCCGAGGACGCTGGTATAAAAAATATATAAACTGTCCGGAAGACAAGAGGGATTTTGACATCCTGAGACGCGGTTACTGCCTTTCGCATGAGGTTCTCGCACAGAACTATTGCAGTGAATTCTGCGTTCCGGATATATCCGAGGAAGAGAAAAATGCCATCACCGAATACTGGTCAAAATTCGGGATCTCTGTCACTGATTACAGCTGGCACAGAATGTACTATCATGTCACCGGAATCCATGACGTCCGTTTTGTGCCGGATCCCGTCGTAGGGCTATGCGTTTACGCCTACTACAACGACAGAGGCTATGAGGACGCATGGCGGGATAAGAATATGTTTGAACGTCTTCTTCCGGCTATTCCTTTCCCGACCACACTCGGCAAGCGTATAAGAGGAAGGTTCTTCGTTCCGAAGGAAGGCTATCTCCCCTGCGGCGATGAAAGCGAAAAGATGTTTGCCTCGCTTATATACGACCTTGTCAAAAGATATGGATACACCCACATCATCATCAAAAACACCCGTGATACCGGCTTTGGAAAAAACGTCGGGAAATACCGCATTTCCTGCGTGGACGATGTGCTGAAAGCCCTTGACGAATGGAGCGCAAGAGAGAATTTCATCGTGCAGGAATGCATCCGGCAGCATGACATTCTTGCTTCCTTCAATAATAGCTCTACCAATATGCTGCGCATCTGCTCGTGGCGTCACGGAAACAAAGTCGACATCATGTTTGCGGCGGTAAGATGCGGCATAGACGGCTTTGCCACTGACGTTGTCTTTGTAAACGGAAAAGAGCTTGTAAATCTTGTGGGGATATCCAAAGACGGTATTCTTGATAATAAAATGCTGAATCAGGATGGTCAGTTTGTCCGGGAGCTTCCCGCAGGCGTGAAAATTCCTTCATGGGACAAAATCGTGGACATCATTAAGAGCAATCACTTATTGCTCGACAACTTTGACTTTGTCGGATGGGATTTCACCATTGATTCCACCGGAGAGCCCCGCTGCTTTGAATGGAATATTTCCTGGCCGGGATCCGTGCTGTATCAGTATGTCAACGGTCCGTTATACGGTGACATGACCGAGGAGGTCTTTGCATTTTTGAATGATGAGAAGAACCGAGACAACTATATTCCGTATTATATGAGGGCAAAGAAAAAATGAACGTTTTCCGTCATGGTACGGGCAGCGGTATACATAGAGGTGTTTTATGAATTCTGTCGAAACCGGGAGGTTGATCGCCGCTCTGCGCAGAAGCGCAGGGTACACGCAGGCTTCTCTGGCAAAGGCTCTTTTTGTGACCGACAAAGCGGTGTCCAAGTGGGAACGGGGACTTTGTATGCCGGATTTTTCCATCCTTCCGGCGCTCGCAAGACTGCTGGATGTAGACGTAGAGATACTTCTTTCGGGCAAAGGAGACGGCGTCGGGAGCGGTTGGCACGGGCTTCTGCTGTTGGATGACAAAACGGAAACAGCTGTTGACACCGTGATCTGTGACAAGCCTCTGCTGTTTTACCTTATGAGTTATTTTGCGCTGGCAGGGATTCGGGATATTGAGATCCGAAGCTTTGACATCGAACGGATAAATGCTCTGCATCTTTCTGAATACGGCTTCAACATTTCGTTCTCTCCCCTCCCCGGGAATAAGGTCATGGTTGTGTATGAAAAGGCGCTCGTTTTCGGAGCCAATCTGACAAGGTATTTTCAGAGTTTTCTATCGCAGGAGCACGACATTGTTCCCACCGTAGACGGTCGTGACGTTCCGATCCTTTTCCTGCACGGCGACACGGTTCCGGAAACGGCGATCCGGCTTGCCGAAAGAAAGCCGATGACACGAGGGATGGTTCTTATCCCGATGGACAAAGCGGCGGAAGCCGCAGAGGCGGCGCAGTTTGTAAGGATCTATCAAAAATACCACGGGCTCTCGGTTTGCGACGTCGCCGAAATATGCAAAAAAAGAGGACTTTTATGAAAAAAACGTAAGCCACAGCTCTCTGCGGCTTCTAATGGTTTTATTTGACTTTATACGGCTTCCGATAAACGGGAGCCTTTCTTTTTTGAAGGCAGTACCGCAGCAATCTAAACCTACGGTCGAGTTTCGCAGGGTCGGATTCCGCTATAATTACGAAGGATGAGAACTGTAAAAAATGCTTTTCAGAGCACGTTTGCGCCCGCTGCGGCATAAAGTCCCACTTTGAATTCTTTTTGCAGCGCAAAGAAAAACGGCACAAAGGCAGTTCAACTGAAAGGAATGGTCATAAATATGGAAAAATCGCATCTGACCGGCAAAAAACTCCTTATCATCGGCGGGGCATTTCAGCATTGCAAGCTCGTAGAAGCCGCTCATAAGCTCGGTGCGATCGCTTACGTGGTGGATTATCTGCCGCTCGAAAGAGCACCTGCCAAGCAGATTGCAGACAGACATTACGAGTATAATATCACCGACTACGATAAGATCGAGGCGCTGTGCCGAAGCGAAAAAATCGACGGTGCCATTGCATCGCACCTCGACGCCTGCCAGATCCCGTATATGGAAATCTGTGAAAGGCTCGGTTTCCCCTGCTTCGGCACAAGAGAACAGTACCGCATTCTGACCGACAAAACAGCCTTTATCGAAAAATGCATCGAATGCGGAGTGGACGTCATTCCGCAGTATCGGGAAGAAGAGTTTTCGAATCGGGAAACGTGCAGGGCGGAATTCCCGATTTTCGTAAAGCCATGCGACAGCAGAGGCTCGAGAGGTCAGACGATATGCAGCTGCTTCGATGAGGTTGCCGATGCCATTGCCTTTGCAAAATCAGAAAGCAAAACCGGTAAAGCCGTCATAGAAAAATTCATGGGCGGAAAGCAGGATTTTTCCACGTCTTATCTTGTGGTAAACGGAGAACCGATCCTTGTAAGATCCGGTGACAGATATCTTGGCTCCCACGAGGATAAAATGGACAAATCCGCCATTTGCGGCGTGTCTCCGTCATCAAACAGAGAACTGTATTTCAAAAGCGTCCATGATAAAGTCGTGAACTTCATATGCAAGGTCGGTATCCGGAACGGTCCCGTATTCGTGCAGGGATTTATCGACGGTGACAAGATCCGTTTTTACGATCCCGGGCTCAGGTTTCCCGGAATCGAATACGACCGCATGGTTGAAAAAGCCACCGGGGTGAATCTCTGCGAGTATCTTGTCGAGTTTGCACTGACCGGAAAAATGCCGGAGGAATGCACTGCTCTTGACAGAAGAGCCGAGCTCTGCGGAAAACATGTTGCCAACCTCTTTCTTGTATTGAAGCCGGGAAGAATTGCAAGGATCGAGGGGCTGGAAAAAGTACGGAGTTTTCGGCAGATTGTTTCGGACTTTCAGAAGGCTTACGTCGGCGACGTCATCGAGGCATGCTACAACGTCAATCAACGGCTCGGCGAGTTTGACATTGTTGCCGGAAGCATTGAAGAATTATGCGAAGTGATCGATAAAATATACGAAACCATTCACGTCTACGACAGCGACGGAAACGATATGATCTTTGCAAAGTTCGACACGGCGCTGTTAAATCAATAAAGGAGAGAAAATATGTCACCTGCTATTATCAGTCTTATCATTTTTGCGGTCTGTGTCGTTCTGTTCGTCTGGAACAAGCTGCCGATTGCCGTTACCGCTCTTCTCGGACTTGTCGCCATGATTCTGACAAACGTCGTAAGCTTCAGCGACGGCTTCAAGAACTTCGGATGTACCACGGTGGTACTCATCTGCGCCATGATGGTCGTGGGACAAGCGACCTTTGAAACCGGACTTGCCGATCTCGTCGGGAACAAGGTCATCAGTCTTGCCCACGGAAACGAGCGGCTCATTGTTATTATCGCCACGGCGCTGACTGCCGTGATGTCCGCTTTTCTTTCCAATATCGCCACGCTTGCAATCATGATCTCCATTCTCACCGGAATATGCGCCGGCAACCGGAACGTTAAGTTTATGAATGTCATTCTTCCGGTTTCGATGGCGGCGGTCATAGGCGGTGCGGCTACTCTTGTCGGCTCTACGACGCAGCTTACTGCGCAGGGGCTCCTTGAGGAATTCCTCGGCACCGGCAACGGATTCAAATTTGAAACCTTTGCCGTTCCCGGTTTCCTCATTATCCTTGTACTTGTTGTATATGCCGGATTTATAGGATACCCTCTCGGCAAGAAGATCTGGGGCGGAAGAGACGAATACGAAGCGCTTCCGACCAACGAAGCGACAAACAGTACGAAGGTCGTTCCGAATCGCAAAAAGATGATCATCGTCGGCATCATTTTCATCGTTACTCTGGTGCTTTTCGTTCTTGCTGACGTTATCGCAAAAGTCATTCCCAATTTCAATATTTCGATCGTCAGTATGATGGCGGCGCTCGCCTGCGTGCTGACGGGCTGTATTTCCCACAAGAACGCTATCAAGAGTATCAACTGGAGTCTTGCCATCTGGTTCTGCGCAAGTCTCGGCATGGCGACCGGCATTTCCAAAAGCGGCGGCGGAGAGCTCCTTGCTAACTGGTTTATCGGTCTTTTCGGAGAAAACGTATCCCCGTTTGTTCTGTATGCGGCATTCCTTCTCCTTGTAGTCATTCTCACGCAGTTCCTTTCCAACTCCACGGTGCTGGCGATCGTTTTGCCGGTCGTATTCTCGCTGACAAGTGAGATGGGGCTGAATACTTACAGCTTTGCCGTAGGACTTACAATTGCCGGTGCAATGGCGGTCGCAACGCCTCTTGCCAACACGACCATCGGTATGTCCATGGTCGCAAACTACAAGTTTAAGGATTATTTTCTCTATGCAGGTCCGTTTACGCTGTTTGCTTTCCTCATTCTGATTGTTCTTGTACCGGTAATCTGGCCTCTTATGTAAGGTCTGCCCAAACATTCGTTCTGTTCCGTCCCGGGATCCGACCGCCTCATGGTTGGCGGCCGTTTTCCGGGACGTTTTTTACCCTTTTGCGGCTATTGACAAATGGGGGCAGACAATGATATAATGAATCGATAACAGCAGACCGGGGGTGGGCAGCTTGAGCATTGCAGAACACATCTTAGGACTTCATCACATTGCCATTCTCGCCAAAGACAGAGAGGCTTCGCTGCGCTTTTACACCTGCCTCGGTTTTGAACTGTATGAGCAGCATAGGCGTCCCGAGCGGCAGGATGAGATTTTGATGCTGAAAAAAGGCGATGTGGTGCTTGAGCTGTTCATTGCGGCGTCGCATCCGGAGAGAGTGACATCGCCGGAGGCTTACGGGCTTCGGCACCTTGCCCTTGCGGCAGACGACGTGCAGGCGGTATGTGACGGGCTGAAGCGTTTCGGGTACGCACCGGAGGAAATACGGTACGACACCTTCAGCGGAAAGGCGATGACCTTCGTGAAGGATCCGGACGGACTGCCCATTGAGCTGCACGAATGAGGCGGTCAGCGGGCAGTGAGCAAATGACAGTGCTCGGCGGGTATCCGGCAATCCGCGGACAGTCGGCAGGAAGTTCGTGCCGGAAGCGGCGGAAACGGCGACGGGAATACAGAAAGGAAGCAAACTTTTTATGCGCAGCAGAAACGTAGATCTCGAAAACAAGACGGTGCTCGTCACGGGAAGCGCCGGTTTCATCGGGGCAAATTTTGTTAAAAAGCTCCTTAAAAGCACGAAGAGCATCACGGTCGTAGGCATTGACAACGTAAACGACTACTACGACGTGGCGATAAAAGAATACCGGCTCCGGGAACTGGAAGCCGTAGCGGCGTCGCATCCGGAATCTTCTTATATTTTCATCCGGGGAAACATTGCGGACAGGGCGCTGATCGACGGCGTTTTTGAAAAGTATCGCTTTGATGCGGTGGTAAATCTTGCGGCGCAGGCGGGGGTGCGGTATTCCATCACGAACCCCGACGTATACATTGAGAGCAACGTCATCGGCTTCTACAACATTCTGGAGGCTTGTCGGCGTTATCCCGTGGAGCATCTCGTTTATGCGAGTTCCTCCAGCGTATACGGAAGCAACAAGAAGATCCCGTACAGCACCGAGGACAAGGTGGACAATCCGGTCTCGCTGTATGCGGCGACGAAGAAGAGCAACGAGCTTTTTGCCCACGCCTACTCGAAGCTGTACAACATCCCGTCCACGGGACTGCGTTTCTTCACGGTATACGGACCGGCGGGACGTCCGGACATGGCGTACTTCGGGTTCACGAACAAATTGATCAAGGGCGAGACCATCAGGATCTTCAACTACGGCAACTGCAAGCGGGATTTCACTTACGTGGACGACATTGTGGAGGGCGTATATCGGGTGCTTCTCTGTGCGCCCGAAAAGAAGGAAGGCGAGGACGGTCTGCCGCTTCCCCCCTATCGGGTATACAACATCGGCAACAGTGCGCCGGAAAACCTTCTTGACTTTGTGAAGATACTCGGCGAAGAACTGATCGGTGCGGGTGTGCTTCCGGAGAATTTCGACATCATGGCGCACAGCGAGCTTGTGCCGATGCAGCCGGGGGACGTACCGGTGACCTATGCCGACACGAGCGCCCTGGAGGAAGACTTCGGCTGCAAGCCGGGCACATCGCTCCGGGAAGGCTTGCGGCGCTTTGCGCAGTGGTACCGTGATTTTTACGGCAAGAACTGACGGTATAACGTTTTTGCAGAGGCTGTCCGCAGTAAAATGCGCAGCGGGCAGACCTATTGAATAACAGGAAAACAAAACGGAAAAGGAGGGAGAGAGGATATGGAAAGCGAGAAGGCACGGGAATTGTTTTTCAGGCTGCTCCGCTGTGAGATCGATGAAGAGTATTCTCTTTCCGAAACAGATAAAGAGGCGCTGGGGCAGGAGGCGCTTTTGACCGAGGTCTGCCGGATCTCGAAGCGGTACGACCTTGCGCATATGGTATGCGACGCTCTCGAACGAATGGAGCTTCTTTGCGAAGGAGAAAAAGCCACGGAATTCCTGCGGCGGGAGCTTATGAAGGCAGTATTCCGAAGCGAAAACCAGGATGCGGCACTGCGTGACGTGTCCGGGCTTTTTGAAAAGGAAAGACTGCCCTTTATTCCGTTAAAAGGAGCGGTCTTAAAGAGATACTACCCGCAGGAATGGATGCGGACGGGGTGCGACGTGGATATTCTCGTGCATCCGGAGGACATGGAGCGGGCGATCGCCGCTCTGGAGGGCGGGGGCTTTGCGCATCTTACCGACCACGACACGCCCCACGACGTGACGCTGTCCTCTGCAAGCGGAGTTCTTATTGAGCTTCATCACGACATGATCGAGGAAAACCGGGCGGTGAATGCGCCGGAGGTCCTGCAGGACATCTGGCGCTATGCGCATCCGAAGGCGGAAGGCTGCTTTGAGATGCTGCTTTCCGGCGGGATGTTCTATTTCTATAATCTTGCCCACACGGTGAAGCACTGCGAGCGCAAGGGCTGCGGGGTACGGCCTTTTATCGATCTTGTGATCATAAACAGGCGCATGGAGGTCGATGAGACCGAGAAGAAGGACTTGCTCTCGAAGGGCGGTCTTGAGAAGGCGGACGTGCTCTGCACCGCTCTTTCCGAGGTATGGCTTTGCGGAAAGGAGCACACGAGGGAAACGAAGCTGTTTGAGGATTTTCTGATGCTCGGGGACGTATACGGCAGCTCCGAGAGCCATCTTCTCATCAGTCAGGCAAAGCAGGGGAACAGCCGGAAATACGTTCTGTCAAGGCTTTGGATCCCGGCAGCACAGCTGGAAAAGAATTATCCGCAGCTGAAAACAAGGCGCTGGGCCCTCCCCTACTACGAAGCAAAGCGGTTATTCTCACTTCTGACGAAAAGGTCAGGCTACATGAAGAAGCGGATCTCGGACAGCAAAAAGATCTCCGACTCGCAGATGTCGGATACGGCAGAGCTGTTCGGGGCTCTGGGACTTCTGGAAAACAGAAAAAAGTAAAGTGTGGGGATGTCGAAGGATTCCCGAAAAGAGAAGCAGAAACGGAAGCCGCAGGGACGACCGCTTCTGCTTTTTCTTCTCTTCAAAAATAAAAAAGACAAGAGGGACCGCCCGAAGGCAGTCCCTCTCTTTGCATATTTCGTTTTTGCCGACTCCCAGCCGCTCAATAGTTGAACAGACTGTACGACTTATACCCCGTCGCCGTATCGGCGCCGCCGTCTGTCATGGAGGACAGAAGTGCATTCGAGGTACGGATGACGTCCTCGCCCTTCTTCATCTCAATGACTTCGATTTCGGGCTTCGGCATGGATTTCTTTTTGATGTTTTCCATAATACAATTCCTTCCTCGCTGCATTAAGCGGCTTCTTCGTCTTCTTCGTCTTCAAACAGATTGCCGAGGTAGAAATATACCGTTTCGCCGGTGATATAGGTTTCCTCGTCGGCAAGAAGGACATAGGGCGTTACGGCAATTTCAAGGTCAGCGTCAACCGCTTCCTTTGCGAAGTCAACATCCCGAAGGATGAAGTACTTTTCGCCGTAACCGAAGTCACCCGCCTTGACGGTCTTGCCGTCAACAACGTAGGAGGTGCTGCCAAGCTGGGTGGTGAGGGGATCGAAGGAGTCTACGGCGTCTACGGTGTAGGTGAAGCCTGCCTCGTAGTAGTCCTCGAGGTTCTCGTCCAGCATCGAAACGAAGCGGACGTTCACGCCGCCGTCTCCGGTTTCCTTATACTGGATCGCCGTGCGCAGATACCAATCTGCGAAAGTGACATCAATTAAGTCATCTTTCAATCTTTCACACAGATTGATCTGCTTTCCCTCTTCGTTGACATAGTACAGCATTGGATAGTACGTTCCGTCCTCGCTCAGTGTCGGTGCTTTGACGAGAACCGTATCATATACCACTTTTTCCCAATGATTGAAGATCACGTCGAATTTTTCGTCGTATTCTGCGGTGATCCTTTCAAGGGCTTCCTTGTCGCTGCCTTCTATTGCGTCGAGCTTATCGAGCGCTTCCTCTGCTATCCAACCATTCATTCCGTCGGGATATGTGCTCAGAATATCGAGATAGCGATCAAAGGCTTCATAGAGCGCCAGCCGGAAGAGGATGTCCTCTTTGCATTCTTCGTATGCCGCATCGATTTCCGCAAACGAAACGCATTCGTTAAACTTCATGAACACGTCCTGCATGTCTGCACTCAGATCCTCGGGACAAAGAGCTGCAAGCTCATCCGCATAAGTCTCCCACTTTTCAGTGAATTCGTCATTGAGTGCTGCCGCTTCGATACAGACGGCTTCCAGATTCTCTTCGGTGATGAGCGCCTCAAGTGCCGCAGGATCCTCGGCTGCTTCGGCGGCGACAATGTCCCGGAGAAGGTCTTCCAGTATGGCACGTGCTTCGGTGCAGTACAGATTGTCCAGAAAAGCCACAATACCCTGCTTAATCTTTACGAGATCCTTTTCCACAGCAAGAATCTGATCGTCGATTGCTGCGCAGGCGTTGTAGTAGACGCCGATAACAGTATTTTGGCTCGTACACTCCCAGATTTCCGCACAGCCGTCTTCGATGATCGCTCTGACTGCCTCGGAGAGAGCCGCTTCGGGAAGATCGTACTCTGTCACCGGATATCGCCGCAGGTTTTCACAGGTCTGTTCCTTGTATATTGCCAGTTCCATTTCCGCACCGTACACGCCGAGAACCGCCTCGAATTCCTCCTGCGTTTCAGCACTGCCAAGAGCTTCGATCATCTCCTCAACCAACGAGCGGATAGGCTCCGAAGCGTCGACAAACGCTCCGTCTTCGGCATACAGAGCCCCGACAAGTCTGACAATGATCTCTAATCTTTCGCCATAAATGAAGCAGTAATAGTTGTCGTCTCTTTCATAGTCCCAATACCAGTCCCAAAGCTCGTAATAATCCTCGTAGGTAACCAGTGATTCTTCCGCTTCGGCAAGGATCCTGCGAACATACTGCCTTTCAAGGTCGATGGTCTTTTCTATATACTGTTCCATCTCCCCGCAGTAGCTGAAGTTGAAATTTTCGGACCATTTTCTATAAATATCATACTCAAAAATCTCGGGACTTACGAGAAGCTCGTACTTGAAGTCGACGAGGATCCCGAGCTCGTCTGCGTCCTCGGGGTCATCGAGGGCTTCGACAAGTCCGATATACTCCTCGGTGATCTCGTAGAACAGCTCGGTCATGCCTTCGTATTCCATGTATTCCAGGAGGTAATCGAGGCAGTCCTGCTTCTTGTCGTAGAAATTGATCCGGTTCCAGTAATAGTCATCGATACGCCAGAGCTCATCGCAGAGACCATCGACGTCGATGACGCCGGTGACGCTGTCGGTATAGGCGGAAATGTCGATGCTTTCAATAGCGGGAATTGCCGCCAGGGCGTATGCGATCTGAGCAGGAGTCGAGTCATCATATTCGGTGAACTCATTGAATTCCGCCAACGCTCCGTCACGGTATAAGCAGAACTTGGTGACACCCTTATTGTAGATCTCACGGATACGATTCAGTGCTTCGATGGAGGGCGCCGCTTCTACGATTTCCTTGATCTCTTCCACAAAGTCGATTGTCAGCTGCGTCACATATTCGTTATTCCCGATCGCTGCCAGTTCCAATTCACCGATATAAGACCTTTGCAGATCTGTGAACTCCCTATCGATCCTGTCTGCGTCGGACAGAGCCTCGGCATGGACCGTGCTGACATCAAGGAGCGTTTCCGCTGCGGCAAGAGCGGACAGTGCTTCATCCAGCAAAGCCTTCGTCTCATCGCACTTTGCCGCTGCTTTGCGCGCATTCAGTTCCGCTGCGCCGTCTGCCTTTGCCATGCGGATTCTGCCGTTTCCGATGCAGTCGCAGATTTCTTCCACAGTGACGGAATCGTTGATCTGTGCGATCGTTTCGTCGGCGATACCGGTGTTTGCTTCGGTGCGTTCCGCATTGATCTTTGCAATGGCTGCTTCACGGGCGGCTTCGATCGCATCGGCATCGGTATTGGAACAGCCGCAGACCGAGCAGACACCGTTATCGTCCCAGACATGATTGCAAAAAGCACCGCAGACGGAGCAGACCCCGAGCGTATAGGTATGATTCGAGGCAGCTGCGTGGCGCTTGCATCCCGGAGTTGTACACATCCGGGCGTGCTGTCCTCCGCCGACATCGGCGTATTCGCCGCTGAAGTCGTGTATCACGTAGTAGACGTATAGCTTTGAAATGCTCATCCATGCGCTATTACCGTTACTGGTTCCGAATCTGATCCAGTCGGCGTTGACGTTCTCGACCCGGGCGACGTCGTATGCCTTGGGCGATTCGATCGGCACCCTGGTACCGCTGCTGATGCCGATGTTGTTCCAGTTGAACGCCTGATCTCCCAGAACTACGTCCACACATACGATCTCGCTGTTTGCGAGTTTGGAACGAATCGTCACATAAGCTTGGCCGTTTTCGCCGACGACGGATCCCCTGGTGGAAATCCAGTTAGCCGTAGACGCATCGAACTTGTCGGAATCCTTAAAGTCATAAGCACTCAGCACCGCAAGACAGCCTATCGAATCGCAGAGGGTGCAGACGTGGTTTACGCAGACGTGCTCTTCTGTAAACACCTTTCCGCAGACAGCACACGTGCGGCTGTGGGTGCCGTCGCCGTTGTCCGTGTATGCGCCGTAAACGTGTTCACCATCCATTGCGGCAAGGTATTCTTCCACAAGCTCTGTGAGCTCTCTGAGCGTTTGGGCGTTTTCAATCGCCGTTTTTGCCTGCTGTGCGATCTCACTGTTGTCGGAATAGGTCTCCCCGTCGATCAGCGTAAGGCTGTACGCTATATTCTCTTCGAGTGCTGCTGCCGAGTCGATGCTGCAGCCGCAGGTATTACAGGTCTCGTTTTCGCCAAACGTATGGATGCAGGCTGCCCCGCACTCACATCTGCCGGTTTCGGCGCTGTATGCATTGTGCGGAGCAGATACGCCGATATCCTCGCCGCACACGGAACAGAATGCCGTATGCGTTCCGTCGCCGTTGTCCGAACCTACGCCGTTGTCATCGTGGACTGCATAATATACGGTGATATCCGAAAGGAAGCAGTCGTTCGTGCTTTCTCCGCCGCCAATCAGCAGCTCGGACGCATAGATGCCGGTGATATAGCCGATATTGCCGACCTGCATGCTTGTGCCGCTGCTCACGTCTACGCAATGATAATCGTCTACACGGTCGGCGATCACTGCCTCAACGCGCGTGATCATGTAGTGCGGATCCTTTGCGGCAATCCGGATCACGTAATCCTCGTCACCGACACGGTACCCGTTTAGATATTTGATGCCTCCGATACCGCTGACCCGTGCAACGGTAAAATGCTCACTCTGCGCATCATAGAAATCGTACTTGATAAACTCGCCGGAGCCGCCGTATCCGCAGGCAGGGCAGTCGTGCTCCGTCACCGTGTGCGGCTGTGTGATCGTCTTATCGCAGGAAATACACCTTACGTTGTGCGTTCCGTCACCGTTGTCATTCGCCACACCGGCATAGACGTGTACCGCATCCATTTCGGCAAGCGCCGCCGTAAGAAGCGGCTCGATCGCACCGGTGGTTTCGGCGTTTTCGATGGCTGTGATCGCATCCTCGGCGATCTGCGTATTATCGGGCTTCTTTTCCGCATTGATCTGCTCGATCGCCGCCGC
>JAZRXH010000136.1:0-1591 GCA_045600125.1 Eubacteriales bacterium
AATATATGCTTCTCCACATCGGCGCCTCCTACTCCGCATGGCTTCCCGTCATGAGCGGCAACACCTACGTGCAGACCCTCGGCGGCGACTTCGGCAAGTTCGGCACCAAGCACCCCGCCTTCGTTGCAAAGCTCTCCGGCATCATCGAAAACGTGCTGAAGGATGAAACGGCGTCCGTCTTCTTCGCTCCCGCACAGTAAACGGTGATCGGTGAGCCCCGCACGGTAAACAAACAATAAGCAGAAAAAACGTCCGCAGCCCTCCGGTGAAAAAGAAAAGCCGTGCGGCTGCGGACAAAACATATGTGTGCCCCGAAAGCATCGTCGGCACATTGGTAAAAAGTCAAGACATATCGAAACACATCGAAACACATCGAAAACACATCGAAACACATCGAAAACACATCGAAAACACATCGAAACACATCGAAAACACATCGAAATACATCGAAACACATCGAAATACATCGAAACACATCGAAAATGTATCGAAAGGAGCCATGACCATGGCAAACAGATTCATAAAGGATAATAAAGAGACCGAAGAAATGATTGCCGAGATCGACCGCCGGGCGGCGTTTCTGAAGGAGGAGATCCTCGGTGGGAAGAACCCCGTGCCGTCCGACTTCAAGGGAAAGGTATATTACGTTTCAGAGTGCGGCAGCGACGAAAACGACGGTCTTTCGGAAAAGTCCCCGATCCGAACCCTTTCCGGCGTTGCCGCCCTTGCACTTTCATCCGGGGATGCGGTGCTGTTCCGTCGGGGCGACACCTTCCGGGGCTCGGTGAAGTGCGTGAGCGGGGTGACCTATTCCGCCTACGGCGAAGGCGCAAAGCCGAACATTTACGGCTCTCTCCGGAACTACGCCGAGGAGGATCTCTGGGAGGACACCGGGGTAAACAACGTGTGGAGGCTGAAGCTTCCTCTTCTCCACGATGCGGGCGTTGCCGTCTTTGACGGCGGCAGGGCGCATTCCGAAAAGAGGATAAAGGGCAGGAGCGATTTTCCCGACGGCGGCATCGAGAACCTCGACTGCGACCTCTGTCTGTGGCACGCCGTACCCGCTCCCACAAACGAAGAGGGGTATCTGTACTTAAAGAGCGATGCGGGAAACCCCGCCGTGCGCTTCTCCTCCATCGAGATTGCCCGCCGGGAGAACATCTTCCGGGTAGGCAATGCGGCGAACGTCACCATAAATAACCTCTGCATCAGGTACGGCGGAGCCCACGGCGTCGGCGCCGGCTCCTGCGAGGGACTCACCGTTTCCTACTGCGAATTCGGATGGATCGGCGGCTCCTGGTTCCGCACCGACACGCTGTCGAGATACGGCAACGCCATCGAGATCTACGGCTATGCCCACAACTACGTTGCCGACCACAACTACATCTATCAGATCTACGACGCAGGCATCACCCATCAGTTCTCGAGTCCCGACGGGGAGATCGTCATGCGGAACGTGCGCTTCTCCTTCAATCTTGTGGAGGACACCTCCTACTCCTTCGAGTATTTCTCGAAGCATCCGTCGGAAGGAAGCGACCACCACGCCGAGCACGTTTACTATATCCACAACATCCTTCGCCGCTCGGGTTAC
>JAZRXH010000137.1:0-53421 GCA_045600125.1 Eubacteriales bacterium
ATTCATCAATAGTCTGGAACCATAAAAACGAAGGAAATGGGCTGAAGGTGAAAAATGAGAGTATTTTCGGTTTAATAATTACAGAGCCTTTTTATCTGAAAGTGAAAGAATTATGAATTCAAATGAACTGATCCTGTTTGAATCGCAGGATAAAACGGTTATACTTCCCGTTCAATTGCAGGATGATACAGTGTGGCTGAACAGAAATCAGATGACAGAGCTGTTTGGACGCGATGTGAAAACGATTGGTAAGCATATCGGAAACGCACTGAAAGAGGAACTGGATGATTCAACTGTCGCAAAATTTGCGACAGTTCAAGTTGAAGGTGAACGTACTGTACAAAGGATCATGACGGAAAGCCTCAAAGCCGTCGTTCTGGAGACCTTCGGAGCGGAGAACATTCCCGCAAGTCAGAATTCCCTTCTCCCGATTATCAAAAAAGCCTACGAAAACGGCACCATCATGACGGTATGCTCCCAGTGCCTGCAGGGGCGGGTCAGCCTCGGCACCTATGAAACAAGCCGTGGGCTTTCCGAGGTCGGAGCCGTCAGCGGTGCCGACCTGACCACCGAAGCCGCCGTCACAAAGCTCTACTATCTGTTCAGCGCCGGTTACACCAAGGAAGAGATCAAGGAAAAGATGGCACAGAATCTTTGCGGTGAGATGACGGAATAACAAAAACGGACTCTATGCCATAAATGAAAAGCAAGAAAAGAAAGGAGCTTTCCATCCGAAAGCCGCAGGTGCATGTGTATCATGGCATACTTATTTATCATTCTGAAAAATATCGTATACGGAAGCACGGTATTCTTTACGGGAAATCTTCTCGGAAGCGCCGACGTTCTCGACGTACTGGCTCTGCGCTTTCTTCTCAGCAGTCTTATCATCCTGCTTCTGTGGGGATGCGGCATTCTGAAGCTGCATTTCCGGGGCAAAAAGATGCGGGATCTGTGTCTTACCGCCATCTTTGAGCCGGGGCTGTATTTCGTGTTTGAAACGCTGGGGATCGCCCACAGCAGCAACATGACGGTCGGCATATTGCTTGCCCTGACTCCTATCGGGGTGCTCCTTTTCGGCAGGCTCATTCTGAAAGAAAAAACGACCCTTATGCAGAAAATATGTCTTCTTTTCGGCATCGGAGGCGTCGTGTACATCCTTTCTCATTCCGCCGAGGGGGAAGGAAAGGACAGCTTCGTCGGTGTTCTCTTCCTGCTCCTTACCGTTGCGGCGGCGTCGCTCTTTATCGTTTTCTCGAGAAAAACGTCGTCACACGGGGAATTCTCCGCCATGGAGATCACCTGCTTTTCCGCCTTTTTCGGCGCCGTTCTCTTCAACGCCGTCAACATCGTCCGCCATATCGCCTGCGGGAATATCTCCGACTATTTTGAGCCGCTTCTCATTCCCGGGAACATCCCCGGCTTTGTCGTCCTCGCTTTTGTTTCCTCCATTCTCGCAACAGCCATGAACAATTACGCTCTGTCCAAGATCTCGGCGACCAAAGCCTCCTGCTTCAGCGGACTTTCCACCGTCACGACCATCGTGATGGGGATGCTTCTGAACCACGAGCCGCTGTATGCGTACCACGTTATCGGCACCGTCGTCATCCTGCTCAGCGTATTCGGCGTCAATTACTTTGCCGGGAAGAAGCATTGAAGAGGCGGGCATTTTCCTGCTTTCCGTCTTTTTCTGAAATCCTTTGCACAAAACCTATCACGTGAGCCGATGAACGAGCTTCATCGGCTTTTTGCGTAAAGATAAACTTTTTTCAAAAATAACCGCACACAATGCCGCCATTTTCCGTTATACACATCAGAGGGAGGGACAGAGAGCCATGACCGATTTTGAAGAGCAGTATGACAAACTGCTGAAATACTGCTATGCCAGACTGAAAGACAAGGATCTTGCCGAGGACACCGTGCAGGAGACCTTTCTGCGCTTTCTCGGCGCCAAAGACTATCGGGACATGGACAAGGAGCTCCCCTACCTCTACACCATCGCACGGAACCTTGTCACCGACCACTTCCGAAGGCGGCGGGAGGAGCCGGCGCCGGATGAGGCGTTCTTCGACGAGCTTTGCGACGAAAATGCCGACACCGAAAAGCGCTGCGTTGACCGGATCGTCGTGGAGGGAGCCCTTGCAAAGCTGAAAAAAGAGGAGCGGGATGCCGTAGAGCTCTGCTATATCGCCGGGCTCTCTCTGTCCGATGCGGGAAAAGTCCTCGGCATCTCCCGCTTTGCCGTGGCAAGGCGGCTCGGAAGTGCGAAAAAGATCTTAAAAAAGGAACTGGAGGGATACTGCCTGTGAAAGACTCTGAACTGAAAAAGATACTCGGCGACGCCTTTTCCCTTGAAAGCACCGAAAGCCGGCGGCGTTTTATGGCTGAGCACAAAAAGCGGGAACTGAACTACCCCGCGCTGCTCTTCATGCAGCTGAAATATGCAGGAGTGCGCCTTGCCGCCGTCCTTACCTTTCTTGTCGTCCTTTTCGTCTTTGCCCTTCTCTTCGGGAAGACAGAGCGGGAGCTTTCGGGAATCCGTGCCGTCATGGCGCTCATGCCCCTTCCGGCGTCGCTGTCGCTTTACGATTTCGGAAAGTCCGAGCGGTGCGGCATGAACGAGATCGAAATGACCACCCGTTTCTCCTTGCGGATGCTGAAAAGTCTGCGCCTCGTTCTTTTGGGGATCGTCGGATGCGGGACGCTTCTTTCCGCCCTTGTCCTCGTCCGTTTCTTTTACGGATGTCCCCTTCCCCTCTCTCTTGCGGTGTCGGGGCTTCCCTATCTTGTCACCGTAAGCCTCTGCACGGTGATCCTTCGCAAATGGCACGCAAAGGAAAACATCCTCGGCTGTTTTGCCGCATCGTTTCTTGTAGGGGCTTCGGCGCTTCTTCCCCCCGTGCCGGACGCACTTGCCTCTCTCAAGGCGCCGTCCGTTCTGGTATTGCTCCTTGCCGCTTTTTTCCTTGCGGCAACGGAGATCTTCCGGTATATCCGGGAAAGTGAGGATCTGCAATGGAATTACTGATCGACAATATTGAAAAAAGCTACGGTAAAAAAAGAGTCTGCGACGGCATTTCCCTTCGCCTTCGTCCGGGGGTGATCGGGCTTCTCGGCGCAAACGGTGCGGGAAAGACCACCCTTATGCGGATGATCTGCGGCGTTCTGTCACCGGACTCCGGGAAAATCACCTTGGACGGCATCGACGTTTCGAGGGAAGCCTTCCGGGATGCTCTCGGGTATCTCCCGCAGAGCTTCGGGTATTACCCCTCCTTTACGGGAAGGGAATTCCTTCTGTACGTCTCGGCGCTGAAGGGGCTTTCCAAAAACGAAGCGGAAAGAAAGACGGAGGAGCTTCTCGCCCTTGTGAACCTATCGGAGGTCGCCGACAAAAAGATAAAGACCTACTCCGGCGGCATGAAGCAGAGGCTCGGCATTGCCGAAGCGCTTCTGAACGATCCGAAGCTCCTCGTTCTCGACGAGCCGACCTCGGGTCTTGACCCGGGAGAAAGAGCCCGCTTCCGGGAAATGATCGCCGAGAAGGGCAAAAACGCCGTCGTTCTGTTTTCGACCCACATCGTGTCGGATATCGAGCTCATCGCCGACCGCATCCTCCTGATGAAGGACGGGCACATCATCTGGGACGGCAAAAAAGAGGAAGTTCCGGGGGATCTCGAGAGCTTTTATCTCTCCCGCTTCGGAGGAGCGGAAAGCCGCACGGAAGGAGGTCTCGGGCTATGAAAACGGGAAAGACCTGCTTCGGTACGCTTTACCGCTTTGAGCTGAAAAAGATCCTTTGCCGCAAGACCACCGTCCTTGTGACTCTTGCGGTGGCGCTCATCATGATCGCCATGAATATCGGCGAATATATAGCCGGCGGCAAAATCGTGAATACCGAGGAAACGGCGCTTGTCGGAAGAATTGTGGACGAGGAGATGCTTTCTGAGCTGAAAAGCGTCTCGGAGGTAAAGAGCGCCGTCACCGAGGACGGAAAGTCGGTATCCCTCGGCTACACCGTCAACGACCGCACCTACAAGCCCCTTGCCGACTATCTTTACATGGTATGCGGTAACTACGAAAAGGTCCTTGCACTCTCGGAAGAGACGTTATACGAAACCTTCGACGGCGTCATCGACACGGCGCTCTCCGAGCAGTACCTGACAGAAAAAGAATTGGACTATTGGGAAAATCGCCGTGCAAAAAATCCCGAAAAGCTCACTTACGAGAAAATCGGCAACAGCTGGGGCGATTCGGTGACGATCCTGTACGTCGTTTCGCTTCTTGCGCTCATCGCCGTCACGGCGTCGCTGTCCGGCGTCTTTTCGGAGGAGGTCACGTTCGGCACCGACGCCGTCGTTTTCTCCTGCCGGAACGGAAAAAAGCAGCTTCTTTTGGCAAAGCTCGCCGCCGGCGTCACGGTGGGACTTTCCGAAACGCTCCTTCTCCTTCTTTCCTGCGCCGGCACCGAATTTGCCGTTTCCGGCACGGCGGGGATGCACGGCTCGGTCCGTTTCTTCGTGGGACCTACGGCGATGGATATGGAGATCGGCAAGGCGTTTTTCATTTACTGCGGAATCATGCTGGTGATCGGGCTTCTGTTCAGCGTCATGGCGATGTTCCTTTCGCAGATCTTCAAAAACACGGCAGGCGTTGCGGCGTGCATGATGTTTTTATGGATCCTTTCGATGCTGAATATTCCCGATTCGTTGGGGCTTCTCGCACGGATATGGAATTTCTTCCCGGTCACCTTCCTCGGAAGCTGGACCTTTACCGATTACCACCTCGTCCCCTTCTTCGGAAAACTTCTGACGGATCTCGAAGCCGCCCCGATCGTCTTCGGTATTCTCTCGGTCCTTTTCGTCCTTCTCACCGCAGGAAGCTATAAAAAACATAAGGTAAAATAAACGGAAAACCGGAAACAGTCTTTTCTGCTTCCGGTTTTTTGTTATTCTACCGACTTCTGCCGTCCTTCTGCGGCAAATTGCCAAAAGAGCGCTGAAAGAAGTCGGAAAAGCATTGACACACGTTACTCTGCGTATTATAATGAAAAGCGTAAAGCAACAGAGGAAGCGTTTACAGCTTTTCGATCATCAGAAGGCCTCCCCGACCGAGAGGAAGGATAAGACAGCCGTCTTTCTCGCATCCCCGCGCAGGATTTCCGTAAAAGTACTTTTTAAGAAGAAGACGAGGCTTTTCCGGGTCTTCGGCGTCGATAAATGCCGCATCGCCGGCAATTCTGTCGGTAACGGCGAGCTTCTTTCCGAAGGGCGTGATGAAACCGCACAGCCTGCCGAACTCTTCATAGCCGGAGGCTTTGACTTTTTCATCGGTGAGTCCGATCCCTTCCGAACGGAAAAGACAGCCGTAGTACGAGGTGCCGAACAGTCTTCCCGATACCTCCTCGACACCGCCCCGCATTCCGAGAACACCGCATTCTCTGTTTTCGAATAGCCTCGGCTCTGCCTTGTCGTCCTCCCCGAAGTCCACAAGGAAGGTAGGATCCGTGGTCAGGTGGGAATGTATCAGCACGTAGCGTCCGAAAAGAAGGCGGCTCATCTGGTTCTGATAGTATAACAGTCCGATGCCGTGTGCTTCGTACAGTTTTTCAAAGCTTTCGGTATTGATCACCCGGATATGGTTTCCGCTCGTGATGAGAACGGCGTATTTGCCGTTTTTTGAAAGGGTCACGCCCCGGATGAAATCACCCTTTTCCCGGTACCGTTTTTTCTCATACAGACCGTCCGGCGCTATCGCATAGACGCAGAGTCCGCCGGAGCATTCAGCCGAGTAAAGAAGGCTTCCGTTTATCGCAATATCGCAGGCGATCCCCTTCGTTTTTTTGTCATACAGTTTACAAAGTGATTTATCAAAGACCTCGATGCCCGCATTTCCCGAGGCGGCGTAGATGCGTCCGCCCGCTGTTTCTGCCGCCATGACCGAGCCGGAACTGAGGAATTGCCGGAAGGACGTAAACTCGTTTTCGGGAAGCGTATAGTCGAACACCTTGAAGGAAGACGGCTTTTCTTCTTTTTTCTCGGTGGAGAAAACATAGCGTCCGTTTTTGAAGACGTGGACGTCGGTCGAAACGCCCGCAACATACATCACACCGTCGTCGCACAGCACGTTCCCCACGGCGCTTCTCGCCGACTCTTCCCGGTCATAGGGCGTAATGGTGGGACGGGCGGGAGAAGAAAGATACTTGTATTTTGCCGAGTCCTTCTTTATTTCCACGGCGATGTGGGCAAGGCGCACGGGTGAGGTCAGATCGTCCACGTTATACACATACACCCCGTCGTAGGTATGCACGGCATAGAGGTAGCCGTGACCGTCGTGCTCGGCGTATTTCACCGTCCAGTAGTCGTCGGAAAGGTAATAGAACTTGCCGTCGGTCTTGACGGTGGAAAGCCATACGGGACTTGCCGGCTCTGTCACGTCAAAGATATCCACTCCGTTTCCGAGACCGAAGCCGATGCCGTCCTCCGACCTTGACTCTATCGAATGGTGTCCCGTCGCCGCAAAAAGGATCGTCCTTCCGCCTATCTCTTCCACGGTAAGACCGTCTCCACGACCCGAAAGGCTCACCGAGCCGAGGAGTTTCGGAGAAGCAAGGTCGGAAATATCATACATGTTCACCCGATGCTCGCCCCAAAGCCCGGTGTAGAGGAACTTTCCCCGCACCACGCAGGACTGCACCTCTCCCGTCCGCACAAGACCTACGTGCACGGGGGAAGAAGCCGAAGAGATGTCGATCACCTCCACGCCGTACTGACGGCAGGAAACGAAGGCATAGTGTCCCGAAACGAACGCCCCGGTGGCAAGCTCCACGGTGGAATAGATGCATGAAAGAGACGGCTTTTCGGGCTCTGACACGTCGATGACATACATGCCGCAGTCCCGCGCAGTGACAATCACCGTCTTTTTATCGCTCGAGATATCCATCTGCCTTGTGGTACCGAGGTCGCCTATTTCGGCGCAGACTCTCGGCGCATCCGGATCCGATACGTCGGTGACGAAGAAAGAGCCGTTTCCGATGGAGAACAGATACTTTCCGCTCTTTACAAGATCGACCGCACCTCTTGTTCCCACCCCTTTTTCCGGAAGAAGGACATTTTCAAAGGGCTCGCCATACCACATCCCGCTCTCCTTCCATACGTCAAGGAACGAAGCGTCTTTTCTGTTCTCGAAAGAAGCCTCCGGAAGCGTCAATTTTCCCGAAGGCACAAGGCATACCTTTTCGAAGCCGCCCTTCGGCGCTCTTACCGGGAAATACTGGGTGCAGACAGCGGGAAGCACGCAGCAGGAAAGAGATCTTTCCTCAGCGTCCTTTCCTACGACGGATATTGTGAGAGGAACGCATTTTTCCGCCGCCTTCATCCGGAAGGAGAAAACGACGAGGTCGCCTTCTTTTATCTCTGCATTTTCCTTTTTCGAAAAGGGAATCTCGTATTTTTCGGATATATCCGCACATAAAGAAAGATTTTTCAACTTTTTAGCCTCCGCATTATCAGAAAATATATTTGAACGACTGCAAAAAGCAGTTTTTCGTCTAAAACTATTTTACCACAGAAAAAAACATTGTCAATCCCGAAAAGTAAAGAAAAGGGCATACCGATAAAAACACTTTCCCCGAAGAAAAACCAAGGAGGATCACCGCACCATGAAAAACATCATCAAAGCCATGGAAGAAAGGCTCACCGAGAGCGATAAAAAGCTGCTTCGGAGCATCTATGCCCCTACCGTACTGGAAACCCCGCTTTCCGATTCGAGAGCGGACGTCTGCATCCTGCCCACCGGCGAGATCCGCTCCTACGGTTCGCTTGTTGGGGACAGACGCTTTGACGGGACAGACCTTACCGATTTTGCCTATCTCTCCTCCTTCGACTGCGGTCTTTCGTGGAAGCCCGTGATCTGCGACAGCCGATGCATGGGCGCCTGCACCATGGTCGAGGACGGGCACTATGTCAAGCTCCGCACCGAAAAGGACGGCACCTTCGCCCTTCTTTCGGACAAGGGTCCCGATGACACCGAATACCGCTCCGTGAAGGTCTCGGACAACCGATACTTCGATATTTTCCTTCCCGTAAGGTCGGCGTTCTCGAAACGGATCTGGGCAACGGCGCAGAGAAGGCTCGGGGATCCCCGCACCGTTCCGGCGTTTTTCTATTCGGATGACTTCGGCGAAAACTGGAGCGTCACCGAGCTCTCTCCTCTCCCGGTGCAGGAGGTGGTCTTCCCCCACAAGGGTCCCCGCTGGAGCATCGGCTGCGGCGTTGAGCCTTATGCCGTCGAGCTTTCGGAGGATGAAATGATGATGATCCTTCGCAACTCCACCGACGCCTTCTATAAGTGCTATTCGCATGACGGCGGAAAGAACTGGTCGGAGCCGGTACCGTCGGAATTCTACGGCGACGCCACCACCGCCTTTCTTCTGCGCCTTACGGACGGAAGGGTCATTACCTTCTGGAACAACACAAAGCCTCTGTCCGAGCTGAACCACAAAAAACAGTCCCCGCCTCTCGATAAAGACATTCTTGAAGGAGTCTGGGAAGACGGCTTCACCAACCGGGACGCCGCCCATGCCGCCATCACGACAGACGGCGGTAAGAGCTGGATCGGCTACCGGGAGATCCTTCTGAACGACGTCCGCACGGCGGTGGACTTCCGTTCGGCGGGCGGTATCGCCAGGCGTCTGAACGGGGAAGGAAAAATGGACTTTGACCGGGACAAGAGCGTCCACCAGTTCCAGGCGTTCGAGCTTCCATACGGAAAGATCCTCGTTTCGGCGGGGCAGAATCCCGTATCGAGAAAGCTTCTCCTCTTCGACGTACAGTGGCTCTTTGAAACAGAGCGGAAAGAAAGCTTCCTTGCGGGACTCGGATCGGTATCCTATCACAGCCTTCTGAAGAGTGTTGCCGGAAGCACCATGAGCGAGGAATGCAACGGTCACTGCTCCTTCAACCGCATCCCCGGCGCTGTGATGATGCAGGATCCCGAAAGACTGAAGCACGAGGCGGTACTCATCGAGAAGCACCACGACGAAAAACGTCTTTCGGATGTCTGCGGCGTTGTATGGAACTTTCCCGTCTCGAAAAAGGGAAAGGTGACCGCCGAAATAAAGCTGATCGAAAAGAGCGTCCGCATCACCCTTTCCGACCGCTGGTACAATCCCTGCGACCCCTACGCCGGGCTCCTCTCCCCCTTCTTCTTCGAGCTGGATACCGATGACATCGGCACCGATTTCGTAAGACTTGAAGCGGAATACGACACCGAAAAAGGAAGAGCGACAGTAAAGGCAGACGGAAGCTTCGTATACTACGTTGATATGAGGGGCAGTTGTCCTGCGGGAATATCCTATATCATGGTACAGTGCGCCGCCGACGGTGACTCGAAGGGACTTTACCTTAGGCTTCTTGAAAAGGAATAATAAATACGTACCGCCGTTCGGAAAGGCGGCAGACCGATAAGGCTGCTCTTGCCTTTTCGGTAAGATCCGGTATGCCGATATATCGAAATCGCGGATTTTGACGGATGATACTATTCGTGTCGGTCATGTGACAGAGCGTTTCTTGTTTTTATAATGCTCGTATGGTACGATCCTTTCGTACTGATCTTCGGGAAACGAAAGGATAATCGAAAAATGAAAAACAAGACGCTATTCACAGGAGCTTCGCTGCTCATTGCCTTTACAGCTTGGACGATTCTCATTCAATCCATAGACGTGCAGGCTGTGGGCGTAAACGGAACAAAAATCGGATTTGCAGCCATAAACGTATGGTTTCACAAATTGACCGGGGTACACCTGACAGTCTATACCATCACGGACTGGCTTGGTCTTGTTCCCATCTGCATATGCGGGTTCTTCGGCATGGTCGGTCTGAGACAGCTTATCAAACGCAAAAGCATATTTCGGGTAGATGCGGATATCCTTCTGCTCGGAATATATTACATAGTTGTCATATTTGCATACCTGATCTTTGAAATGATCCCGATAAATTATCGTCCGATTCTGATCAACGGGGGCATGGAGGCATCCTATCCGTCCTCAACGACACTTTTGGTGTTAAGCGTCATGCCAAGTTTGAAATTTCAAGCAGCCCGGAGAAGCAGAAGCGCTGCACTTCGAAACACGCTCACTCTGTTTGCAGCGGCATTTTCAGTGTTTATGTTCATCGCCAGATTGCTTTCCGGGGTCCACTGGTGTACGGATATCATCGGTTCGGTACTGCTCAGCAGCGGCTTGTTTACGATGTATCGGTTCTCACTTGTATTTTTTGAGCAAAGAAAATCCAAACAGAATCCGGAGGAGTCAAATGGAGTTTCATGAAAAATTGCAAGAGCTGAGAAAAGCAAAGGGGCTCACGCAGGAGGAGCTTGCAAAGGCTCTTTATGTATCCAGAACGGCTGTCTCAAAATGGGAATCCGGGAGAGGGTATCCAAGCATTGATTCCCTGAAAGAAATATCGAAATTCTTCTTTGTAACGATCGATGAGCTGATAGGCTCCGAGGAGATCATGTCTGCGGCAAAAGAGGATAAAGAGAGCTCCTTACATAAACTCACCGCACTTATTTGCAGTCTTTTGGACGTACTTGTCGGACTTTTGCCGGTTATTCCGGTATTTGGAAACGGCTCGAGTTCACCGTCTGCCGTATCACTTCTGTCACTTACGGGGATCCGGTCATGGATCCGGTATCTGTTTTGGGGTCTGATCATTATGACTGTACTGAATGGGATTTACGGAGTGGTCATAAGCGGTATGGATAAGTCTTTTGGAGTAAAGCACAGCCTTGTTACCGGAATAATACTGACGGTTTTCTGTTCTGCCGTGTTTATTCTCACAAGACAGCCCTATGCGGGAACCATTTGCTTTTCGGTGCTGATCGTCAAAGGAGTCCTGATGATCAGAAAACAGCGGCAAATTGCAAAATGACAAAATGGGAACAGGAAAGCATACCGGATCAAAAGAATTTGCGATACATCCGCAGGGACAGACTGCGCCGCACATTTTGAAGTAAACAAAACCCGTTTTATCGGGCAAAAAAAACGACTCGCTGAAGCTTTCCTTTTTCAGCGGGTCGCTTTGTCTGATACCATAGCAAGCGGGAAAAACAAATAGTGATTCCGAACAGTGAAACAGGCAGCCATCCGCAAATTGTGAAATATCCGGCGTTCCCTGCAGATGAACAGCGGCGTTTTCCTTGCGATTTGACAAACTGTCAGGCAACTTTCGGTCATTCGTAAAAGGCTCGGTTTTCTCCTTATTTCGTAATCCCCTTGTAGATCTTCTGCACGTTTTCGTAGCTTTCGAGGTTGCCGATGTCGTAGCGGCTGCCCGGCATTTCCATCGCATGAACGGGAGATTTTCGGCAAAGCCACGCCACGAAGCTGCCCGGTGCGTCCACGCCGCATCCGTCCCTTATGCCCTCGCCGATAAGACGGGCGTCGGACTTCGTGTAGAAATAAAAGGGAGGGCAGCAGTGATGTGATTTCGGCTCCTTCGGCTTTTCCTCCATATCGAGGACAAGATCGTTTTCGTCCACGACGAGAACGCCGCACTTGTGCAGCCTTTCCTCGCTCTTTTCAAAGTAGCGCATCACGCAGGAGGTCTTCTTTTCCTTCGCATAGGCGGCAAACCGTGTAAGAGAGAAATCCAGCACGTTATCCCCGGCGATCACGAGAATATCGTCGTCGATACCGCAGGTATCCAATGCAAAAAGGATGTCCCTTACGGCGCCGAGTCTTGTTTCGTTGGTGCTCGTTCCGTCGTCGACCACCGTAATCTTCTGTTTTTTCGTCTTCGCCCACGTTTCAAAATGCGCAGCATATTTGCGGTTGGAGATGACGATATATTCGTCCACAAGACCGCCCCCGTCAATATCGTCCACGAGCCAGTCGAGGATGGTTTTTTCGCCGACCTTCAGAAGCGGCTTCGGGAAATTTTCGGTCAGCGGGTAAAGCCGTGTGGCATAACCGGCGGCAAGAATCAGACATTTCATTTTGTGATCATTCCTTTCATACGGTTCAATCGGGGTCATACGGGGGAGCCGTGATCTTACAGCCGTACCCCGTCGGCGCTGTCGCAGATGTGGACCGAGAATTTTCCTTTGAGTGCCGGGAAGACCTTCAGATACGCACCCGTTACCTTTTCGGTAATGCTGTCGATATAGGCGGGATCGACAAGAGCCATGCAGCAGCCCTTGAAGCCCGCTCCCGAGAAGCGTCCGCCGTAGATCCCGTCAGTACGGCGCATGATCTCATAAAGCTCCTTCAGTTCGGGAGAGCCCGTCTGATAGTTTTCGATGGAGGATTTTCCGCTTTCAAAGGAAAGACGGCCGAACTCCCCGATATCTCCCCTTCTCCATGCCTCTACACCGGCTTCCACTCTTTCATACTCCGTATACCAGTGTTCGGCACGAAGGCGCCAGGGCTCTGGGAGTCTGTCCTTGTACCGGTCGTAGACCTCTCTCGGGACGTCACGGAGATTCGTTTCGGCGATCTTGCCGTACTCCATTCCCGCAAACGCCTTCAGCGCATAAGCGGCGCTCCGGCACTCGTCCACCCGCATATTGAATTTGCTTCCCGCAAGGTTTCTTTCGATACCTGAAAAGAAAACGGCGATCCTATAGGGCTTCATAGCCGGATGCCGTTCGATCAGCTCGAAGGAATCGTCCTTCGTATCGAGATAAAGCAGCTTATCCTTCCGGCAGTACACCTCGCAGGACTGGTCCAGTTTTCCGCAGGAAACGCCCACGTATTCATTTTCAGCCCGCAGCGCCGTTATGATCATCTCATGCTCGGAAAGAACAATGCCGTTGGCACGGCAGAGCGCCGACAAAAAGGAGATGGTCACTGCCGCCGAGGAGGAAAGACCGCCGATGGGCAGGCTGCCCTCGATCACGCCGCAGATGCCGACCGAAAGCGGGTATTTCTGCTTCAGGATGCAGGTCGCTCCCCGCAAATAGTCCGCCCAGTCGTTCTGTTTCGTCTTGGGAACGTCGGCGATGTGCCACTGCGCCCTCTGCTCAAATTGCAGAGAGCAAAGCTCAATAACGCCGTTGTGCTTCGTCTTATAGGCGATCTTGATGCCCTTGTCGATGGCAAGTCCCGTTACCTTGCCGAGCTGATGGTCGCTGTGCGCTCCGAGAGGACAGACACGGTACGGGCAAAAAGCAATCCCCTCGGGCGCTTTGCGATAAATCTGTTCAAACAGTGTTTCGGCATTCATAGAATTGATCTGAACCTTTCTTATTCTCAGAAATATGCCCTCGGACCGTCCGGCTGTCGACCGACCGTTCCGACCGATCCGGCACTCTCTCCGAAGGCAGTGCGCTTATCATTTCCGACGCTGTAATAGAGTCGCAGCGCACAAATCTACATTTTCATTATATCCTTTTTCCTGCCATTTGTCAAGGAATATTTGAGCAGATGTACAAGACACAGACAAAACAGCCGCAGAACTTTGTCGCTCTGTGGCTGTGGTCGGCGGTATTATCCGGGATTTCGCTTTATCGCATTCTGGCAAGGCTGACGGCTCCGGCAGCCAATGCCGTTACCAGTTCATCGACCTCGCTCTCGGTATTCGACTCGCAGAAGCTGATGCGGAGGGTGGAGTCGGCTATTCTATCGTCGATGCCGAAGTTTTTCAGCACCCGGTTCTCCCGGTGCTTCGAGGAGCAGGCGGAACCGGCGGATACGTAGATCCCCTTCTCGGAAAGGAAGCGCAGAAGCACCTCGCTCTTAAGCCCTGTGAAGGCGGCGCTGAGGATATAGGGGGTATGATGCTCCGGCTCGTGGATGACCGTGCCGGGAAGAGCGGAAAGGATTCTTTCCTTCGTGTAGGTGTACAGAGCCGAGACCTTTTCGTAATTTTCGGCGCCGGATCCGGAAAGCTCTTTTGCGGCATAGGCGAAGGCGCAGACGGAAGGAAGAGGCTCGGTGCCGCTTCGGAGTCCGCCCTCCTGCCCTCCGCCCACTACGATGGGAGAAAGCCGTATGCCCTTCTTCCATAGAAGAGCGCCGACGCCCTTCGGGGCATGAATCTTATGAGAACTGACCGAAATGAGGTCGGCTCCGGTATCGCAAAGAGCATACTGTGTTTTCAAAAATGCCTGCACGGCATCGGTATGGACAAGGCAGTGCGGGCAAAGCTCGTCCCGTACCCGGCAAAGCTCCCGGATGTCGTATTCCGCACCGGTCTCGTTGTTGACGGTCATATGGGTGATGAGCACCGTCTTTCCCGTAAGATTTTCCCGCACGAAGTCGAAGTCGATCCTGCCGCCCCGGTTCGGGATAAGAAGCACCTCATAGCCCAGTTTTTCAAGCTCCGCCCTGGTATTTGCCACAGCGGGATGCTCGGAATCCCCCATGAGGATCCGGTTTCCCTTCTTTGTCAGGAGTCTTGCCGTGCCGAGGATGGCAAGATTGTCCGCCTCGGAGCCGGAGCCGGTGAAGGTGAGCTCGTATTCCCGAAGGGACGCTCCCATCGCCTTTGCCACCGTTTCCCGGGCGTTTTTCAGTTCCTTTTCCGCCGCAAAACCGAGGGCATGGACGGAGGACGGGTTGCCGTAGCCCTCCGTCATCATCCGCATCGCCTCGGCTGCCGCTCCGGGCAATACCCGGGTCGTGGCGGCGTTGTCAAAATAAATGCTGTTCATTGTTTTGTCCGTTTCCTTTCATACGGATCATGCGGATCATTCGTAAAAGGGCTTTGAATTCCCTTCCGGAAAATCCGCAAAACCGTTCTCAGAGTCCCACCGAAGCAAAGAGGAAGTCGGTGACCTTCCGAAGGTACTCGGTCTTGAGACCCCGGATCTCTTCGGGACATCCCTCGCCGGGGATCTCGTAGTTAAAGAGTCCGTCGTAGCCGACCTCCTTCAGCGCCTGCATCACGTCGAGGATCTCCACGCTGCCCTTGCCGAAGGGCATCATATGCTGGTCGGTCTCGCCCTGATTGTCGGCGATATGAAGAGCGTGAAGACGGCTTCCCGCCTTGCGGATAAATTCGGTCTGCGTACCCTTATGGGCGATGTTCAGATGCCCCGTGTCAAGGCAGATGCCGATGGCGTCAGAGCCCACTCTGTCGGCGATGGCAAGAAGCGTGTCGGCGTCGGTGAAGGCATGGCGCAGATTTTCAAGGCAGATACGGATGCCGAGCTTTTCACAAAGCGGTGCGAAGCGGCGAAGGATTCCGGCGTTCTCCCCGATCCGTTCTTCGTCTGTTACGTTCTCTCTGTCCGCAAGGGCGTCGCAGTGCAGAACGGCGTTTTTCACGCCGACTGCGGCGTAAAGCCGGATCTCCTTTTCGAGAGCCGCAAGCGTTTCCGGCTTGCCGTCGCAGAGCTTGATGCGGAGCCAGAGATGCCCCTGGGGGAAGGAAACGCCGAAGGACGCCGCATATTCTTTGAACTCTCTGCCGATCCTTTCGGCATCGTTTCCCCGTGCCATGAGCGCCGCGCCGTCCTCATCGGACAGCTCGCACTCGGTGATCCCTCTCTTGGCAAGTGCCCGCACCGTTTCCTCCGGGCTTTTTTCCTTGTCGAATGCCGACCATATACTGAAGCTTTTTCTGAGCATTATTCTACCGCCTTTTTTATAAAAAACAGATTGTCAAAGACCGTCCTCCTTCTTCCGGAGTTTTCGGAAAAACGATTGGTCTTCTGTGGAAATACACCAGATATTATAATGCAAAACCTCTCATTTTGCAAGTCGTTTTCGGGGAAATTTGCGGGATTATTCTGAATTTATTCGGATATATCCGAAAAAGTAACGAAAAAAGTAACGGAAAAACCCCGCCGTGCCTTGACAAGGCGGTCTCTCCGCACTATAATATAGAATAGGCTTTTGTATAGATTATCCTCTGCCTCTTTTTTCATGTGAAAGGACGGTAAACGATGAATATTCTGTTTCTCTCCAACCCTACCAAAGAACAAAGCGTCCGCTTCTGTCGGGATCTCAGTGAAAGAATCGCCCGGCACGGAAACACCGTCTGTCTCGGAAAGGAGGAGGTTCCCTTTTCCCCCGACCTCATCGTCATTGCCGGAGGAGACGGCACGGTGCTTCGGTACGTGAGCACCATCCGCCGCTTTGGCGCTCCGGTGCTCGGCATCAACTTCGGGCACAGAGGCTATCTTACCTCCTGCGAGCCGGAGGAGGCACAGGAAAAAATCCTTTCGATCTGCGCCGGGAACGGCGTCTGTGAGGACCGCCGTCTTCTTGACGGGGAGATTCTCGATGCGGAAGGAAAAACGAAGCAGAGCTTCACCGCTCTCAACGAAGCCGTTCTCTGCCGGGGCGGCATCTGCCGTGCCCTGCCCTTTTCGGTGGCGATCAACGGCAGTCACGTGACCTCTCTGTCGGCTGACGGCGTAATCGTTTCCACCGCCACCGGCTCCACGGCATATAACTACTCTGCCGGCGGTCCCATCCTCATGCCGGAGGCAAAGAGCCTCGTTCTCACCCCCATCTGCGCAAGCTCGCTTCTGCGCTCCTCCATCGTCACCGGAGAGACCGACAAGATCACCCTCACCTTCGACGCCTCAAGACTCGGCGGCGACGACGAGCTCCCCCAGCTGGTGGCAGACGGCTACGCAAAATACGGCGTGGCAAGAGGCGACTCGGTACAGCTGCGCCTCTCGGCGGAAACGCTCCGCATTTTCGGCGGAAGCTCGGGCAGCTTCCTCACGGTCCTCGGGCAGAAGATGCTCTGACGGTCTGTGAACGCCCCGTGGCGGTGCATTTTTCCGTTGTTTTCCTGACGGGCTCCTGCCCGGATCCTACCGAAAGCCTGCGGAAAATTCTGCCCGGACTTTCGCCGAAAGGAAACGTCGGCTTATTATATACAGCATATACCGCATATTTTTCCGAATTAGAATGCAGAATTTCCCGTACATCGGTCTATAAACATAACAAGAGTGGTACAAGATGTCAAAACAGTGCATACGGTACTTGACAAAAAGCCTATAAATATGTTATAATATGCAAAATTGTTCCGGAGGACCGCCGCAATGAACCACGACACGAATGCACAAAGCAGAACTCTCTGTGAAGATGCGCCCAATGCCGCACCTTCGGTGTATTGCGCTGTCCTCGAACATCATAGCTGCGCATAATGGACGGACGCCGCCTTCTGCGGTGTCTGTTTATTTTTTAACAAATTTCAGCTTTCACGTCAAAAGCACTCAAAATCAAGCAAAAAAAGAAAGGAATGACGATACATGAGCACATCCATTGACACTCTCTGCCTCGGCGGCGGCTACCGTCCCGGCAACGGCGAACCGAGACAGCTCCCCATCGTTCAGAGCACCACCTTCAAATACGACACCGGCGAGGATATGGCAAAGCTCTTTGACCTGGAAGCAAACGGCTACTTCTACTCGAGACTTGCAAACCCCACCTGTGACAATGTAGCGGCTAAAATTGCAAAGCTGGAGGGCGGCTCGGCTGCCATGCTCACCTCCTCCGGTCAGGCGGCGAACTTCTTCGCCGTGTTCAACATTGCTTCCTGCGGCGACCATGTGGTTGCGTCGAACTGCATCTACGGCGGCTCCTACAACCTCTTCGCCGTCACTATGAAGCGCATGGGCATCGACTTCACCTTCATCTCGCCGGAATGCTCCGACGAGGAATTTGAGGCGGCGTTCCGTGACAATACCAAGGCAGTCTTTGCCGAGACCATCGCCAACCCGGCGCTCACCGTTCTGGACATCGAACGCTTTGCGAGGATGGCACACAAGCACGGCGTTCCGCTCATCGTGGACAACACCTTCCCCACCCCCGTCAACTGCCGTCCCATCGAATGGGGCGCCGACATCGTGACCCACTCCACCACGAAATACATGGACGGCCACGCCTCCGGCATCGGCGGCTGCATCGTGGACTCCGGCAAGTTCGACTGGACGAAGGTTGCCGATAAATTCCCGGGTCTGTGCACCCCCGATGAAAGCTATCACGGCATCACCTACACCGAAAAATTCGGCATCGAAGGCGCTTATATCACCAAGGCTACCTCCCAGCTCATGCGGGATCTCGGTTCCGTCCAGTCTCCTCAGACGGCGTTTCTTCTCAACCTCGGTCTTGAAAGTCTCCACGTGCGGATGAAGCGGCACTGCGAAAACGCTCTCGCCGTGGCGACCTTCCTTTCGAAGCACAAGAAGGTCAAGAAGGTCAACTACTGCGGTCTTGAGGGCGACAAGTACCACGAGCTTGCCAAGAAGTATCTCCCGAACGGCTCCTGCGGCGTCGTCAGCTTCGAGATCGACGGCACGAGAAAGGAAGCCGAGCTCTTCATGCAGAAGCTGAAGGTCGCCATCATTGCGACCCACGTCGCCGATGCACAGACCTGCGTGCTCCATCCCGCCAGCACCACCCACCGGCAGATGAGCGATTCCGAGCTCACCGCCTGCGGTATCTCCCCGAGTATGATCCGCTTCTCCTGCGGTCTTGAAAGCGCCGAGGATCTGATCGCCGATATCGACAACGCACTCAAAGACTAAAGCGGATGCATTTTCCCGCTTCTCTTTTCTTGAAAGGAACTGTGACCAATGCCCATTAAAATACCCAACGAGCTTCCGGCGGTGAAGGTGCTCGGAGCGGAAAACATCTTCGTCATGACCGAAACACGCGCCATGACTCAGGACATCCGTCCTCTGAAGATTCTGCTTCTCAACCTCATGCCGCTGAAGATCGACACCGAGACCCAGCTTTCACGGCTTCTCGGCAACTCCCCCCTGCAGGTGGAGCTGGACTTCATCTGTCCGAAGGGACACACCTCGAAAAACACCCCTCTCAGCCATCTCAACGCCTTTTACCGCCATTTCGATGACGTGAAGAACAACAAATACGACGGTATGATCATCACCGGCGCTCCCGTAGAACAGCTTCCCTTCGAGGAGGTCGACTACTGGCAGGAGCTGTGTGAGATCTTCGAGTGGACAAAGACCAACGTCCACAGCACCTTCCACATCTGCTGGGGGGCGCAGGCGGCGCTGTATTATCACTACGGCATCCCGAAGTATCTGATGGATAAAAAACTCTTCGGCGTATACAAGCACAAGATCGTGCGAAAGGGCTCCATGCTGTTCCGGGGCTTTGACGATGAGTTCTTCGTCCCCCACTCCCGCTATACCACCGTCCGTATCGAGGACGTGGAGAAGCACGAAGAGCTCCGCATCCTCGCCGTATCCGACAAGGCAGGGCTTTATGCCATAGCCACTGACAGCGGAAGACAGTTTTTCATCACCGGTCATTCGGAATACGACACCGACACGCTGAAAAAGGAGTACCTGCGGGACAAAGCTGCAGGACTCGGTACGGCGATTCCGGAAAACTACTTCCCGGGCGACGACGATGAAAAAGAGCCGATCACCACGTGGCGAAGCGGCGCAAATCTGCTTTATTCCAACTGGCTCAACTACTACGTATATCAGACGACTCCCTACAACATAGACGAGATCCACTGAGTACACCTTTATCTCTCCTGCCGCCCGATCTTACTTTCCTGCTCTCCCTTTTCCTGCCTCCCGGCACGGAAATCGGAAAAGCCGAGACAGATCGGCGGACATTCCACACCTTGGCAAACAGAGCGGGGAGAGCCGCTCCGAAGGTTCAGATATGTGAGATACACATTCCGCTGCCGCCTTTTTCCGGAACGGTGATGTGCTTCTGATGGCTGAGTAGTTCTGCCGGCGCCCTATGACGGAAGTCCCGTTATCGGCACAGAGGCAGCTCCGCCCGTGGAAAGGAACAGAAAATGATCAAGGCACACGAGTGTATTTACAGGGAATTCCTGCAGAAGGTATTCCTTGCCGCAGGTGAGATCGATGCGGCAAAAGACAAATTCAGGTTATATTATCTCGGCAGTTCGCAGAATTACAGCGAAAAGAATCAGACCTTCTCCTCCATGTTCGCCCGTTTTTGCAAAAGGATCATCAACGACCCGGACGGCATTACAAAGATCAATGTGTCGGATATCTCGTCGGTTTTCGGTCCTTCCTCCAATCAAAAGAGCTATTTTTTCTCGGCGAAAGCTGCGCCGAAGCTCATCAAAAAGTACATCCTCACCTTCTACCGGCTGACCTTCGAGAACACCATATTCTTTACCGTCAGCGAGGACGGCGGCACCGAGGGGCTTCTGACCTATTCGCTGAAGCACCGGTGCGTAAACAAGAGGATCGCCGACATTTATTACTTAAGCTACGGCAATCACTGTGTGAAGATCCACGACGGCGAAAGCATCGCAAACACCTTCAGCCTCTCCTTTGCCGGTGCGGCGCAGACGCTCCTTCATCACGGCGGCTTCGTGCGCTGTTATAAGAACTGCGTCGTCAATATGAGCAAGATACAGAGCATCGACGGAGATTTCTTCATCCTTCTGAACGGAGAGCGCATCCCGATCCCGAAAAGAAGAAGCAAGGAAATCAAAGCGGCATACGAGGACTTTTTGCTGGCAAAGGAATTTTGACAGGGCAGATGCTCCCGGAGATTTTTGCGCAAGAGCGCCGGACGGCGAATACGGATTCTTTGCCGATCAGAAGAGACTTTTCTCTCTGACCGGCAGATTTTTTTGCGTCCTTTTCCCGCTTTATTTTGTTTTTTCATATTCTGCGCCGGAAAAAGCGTCATAAAAGCGAAAAAAAGCGGAAATAACCGTTGCAAAATCATAAGAAAAATGGTACAATAGGCAGAGGATTACTGCAGAGAAGCCGTCCGTTAAAACCACCGGCTCCTCTGAACGGACAAAGTAACCGTCCAAACGTCATAAACACAACAAGCATAACGGGCACAACAAACATAACAGACAAACGGAGGAAAAAGACAAGAATGCTGCTGACCGATTATTTTCGTTCCCTCCCCGACAACACCTGGGACATGGCGCTCCAGTGCGGCGTGCGGCACGGGATCATCCGTCTTCCCGAGGATGAAAGCTACGACGTCACCGACCTTTCTCAGCTGCGGGATGTGACCGACCGCTTTCTCTCCCACGGCATCACTCCCGTCATGGTCGAGCCGCTCCCCAACGAACTCCACGATCACATAAAGCTGGGCGATGAGAAAAGGGACGAATGCATCGAAAAATTCATAAAACTCATGGCAAACATGAAGGAAGTGGGGCTTACCGGCGTATGCTTCAACTTCATGGCGCACTACGGCTGGACAAGGACCTCCGCCTCCCTTCCCGAACGGGGCGGCGCCACGGTCACGGGCTTCCGGCTCACGGATTTTAAGGACGACGGCTTCACCCTTTCAGGAGAAAAACTGTGGGACAATTACACCTACTTCATAAAAGCCGCCGTGCCTTACGCCGAAAAATACGGTATCCGACTGGCGCTTCACCCGGACGATCCGCCTCTTCCCGCCCTCGGCGGTGTGGCAAGGCTCTTCACCAGTCTTGAAAACATCAAGAAGGGCATCTCGGTGGTGGATTCGCCTTATCTCGGCGTGACCTTCTGTCAGGGCTGTTACAAGCTCATGGGAGAGGATCTGACAAAAGCCATTCCCGAGCTTTCCGACAAGATCTTCTTCGTGCATTTCCGGAACGTGCGCGGCGTCAAGACCGACTTTTCCGAGACCTTCCACGACAACGGCGAGATCGAAATGGCAAAGACCATGCGGCTTTATATGCAGTGCGGTGTAGACGTTCCGGTGCGGGTCGACCACGTGCCTACCCTTCTCGGTGAAAGCACCGTAAACGCCGGATACGACGCACTGGGACGGCTCTTCGCCATCGGATATCTCAAGGGCATCCTCGAAAGCATCGAAACGGAAACCAAGGCTTAAATAAAATTAAATACAAAGGAGAACCGTTATGAAACAGGCATTATTTTCCATGATCGCAGCTCTCATTCTCGGATCCTTCTCCCTGACGGGATGCAACGAAGGAACGACCGCAAACACCGATCTTTCCGGAACGGATGAACCGGAGACCACAGCAGAAGAAAAGGAGCCCTACTCTCCCCTTTCCAACACCTACTGCAAGCTGAAGAACGACAAGGAGCTCACCGTCGCTTACCTCGGCGGCTCCATCACCTACGGTCAGGGCGCAAGCACCTACTCGAAGAACTGGGTGGCACGTACCACCTCCTATCTCAAAGAGACCTTCCCGGATGCAGAGGTCACCGAGATCAATGCCGGCGTAAGCAACACCGGTTCCAACTACGGTATCTTCCGTTTTGACGACGATATTCTCGCTCTCGGCACGCCCGACCTTCTCTTTATCGAATATACCGCCAACGACTGGGGACGCTTCGGCGAGGAAAACATCTCCCGTCAGAACGAGTCCATCATCCGCCGTATGTACATGGAAAACCCGAAGTGCGACATCGTGTTCCTTTACACCTCCCTCGGTGAAAGCTCCTCGGCAAGAAAGGCGAGCCAGAAGCTCTGCGACTACTACGGTCTTATGGATATCGACGTAGGAACGGCGACCAGAGAAAAGTATACAAACGAGCTGGGCGGCGACTATTCCTCTCTTACCGCCGACAAGCTCCACCCCACCGACCTGGGTTATGAGCTTTACCTGAATATGATCAAGGACGAGTTTGACGCCGCCTTCGCAAGTGCCGAAGAAAAGGGCGCTGAGCTCTGCGACATCGAAGTGCCCGAGGCTATGAACAAGACCGGTATCTTCACCGAGCCCGAGCTTCTCGATCCCTCCGACTTCCCGCTTCCCGAAGGCTTCACCGTCAAAAACTCCAAGTTCAAGGTCGGCAAGAACATCGAGTGCGACCACTTCATCGAGTCCAAGAACGTGGGCGATGAATTCGAGTTCACCTTCACCGGCACCGGCTTCGGTCTCATCGTCTATAAGGGCGAGGACGTATCCGACATCGAATACTCGGTAGACGGCGGAAGCTATGTAAACTACAGCATCGGAGATATGCACTATTACAGCCATACCCAGTGCTATATCTGCGAATATGACCTTGAAAACACCGAGCATACCGTTAAGATCCGCAACGTCGCTTCCCCCGCAAAGACGAGAAATAAGGACGGAGAAACACTGAGGATCATCAAGCTCTGCATCAACAAGTAATAATCTTTTGTGGGGCTATCCCGCAAATGGCAACACTCAATGAAAGATAACGTGGCGGTCCTTTCGGATCGTCACGTTTTTTAGTCGTTACTTAATGCCCGCAGCGGTAAAAAAGCAGCACTGCGTTACTGTTTTTGTAAATTTTATCTGCCATTCTTGCTGCGACCGCCGAAGTCACCTTGCGGTCTTCCCTGACGACCGCCATTGCAGCCAAAACCGCCTTGAGGTCTCCCCTGCTGACCATTGCCTTGACCGAGGCGGGGCATTTCACCGTTTTCAGCCTTTTCGATAAGCTCGTTATACTGTTCCTCGGTGATCTCTCCGGCACTCGGTTTTTCCGAAAGCTCGGACTTGATTTTTTCCGGCATTTCTGCCTTCTGCTCGTCGGTCAGCTGCTGCATTTGTTCTCGTCTTTCAAAGTCTGCTCCCACTGTACCGCTTTCGGGGAAATGCCTATTTTCGAAAAAGCCGTTTTGGTTTTCTGATGCAAATACCGAAGCGCCGGTAAACGTAAGAATGAGCGCAGACGCTGTCAGAATGAGGACTGTTTTTTCATAGATACACACCTTTCGTTTATTATTTGCCGCTTTGAAAGACATGACAACCTCTTTTCCTTCGCCCGGTACCAAAGGCAAAGGGAAATGTCGGTTCACATTTCTTCCTTTGCAGCATCTACATGGTAACTGATCCATGTGAAGTATTGTGAACGGTATTGTGCGAATCTACTTGCTTTTCAGTGAAAAAGGCGCGAAAAGGCGGATACCCGAAGGTACCCACCTTTTTCGTATTTGTAATTCTTTTTCAGCGCACAGCTTACTTCTCTACAATGTAAAGCTCTTCGGTATTTTCCATTGCGCCGAGGGACATGGAAGCACCGACTGCTTCATTGAACTGAATCTCAACAGCGTTCCATCTTCCGAGTCTGCCGCCCTTTGTCTGGATGTAGGTGTTGTTTCTCATAATGGGAAGATACTTGGAGCCGGCAGTGGAACCGATGTGGATCAGCATTTCAAGACCTCTGTCGATGATGTTGTTTTCGATCACGAAGTTAGAGGACTTGTTCTCGGAATCCCAGCCCTTGATGGCTGCGGAACCGCCGCGTTCGGGTCTCTGTACGCCCCAGCCGTAGCCGGCAGAGAGAAGGATGTTGTTGCGAAGCGTGGTATTGGCGATGTAGTCACCGTCGTTGTCTTCCTGTCTGAGGAAGTACTCGATGTTGTAGATACACTTTTCGATGAGGTTGTCTTCGAATACGATGTTGTTGAAGGTACAGGTGGAACCGGAGGTACCCTTCATCTGGAAGGTGATACCGGCGTCGTATACTTCAAATACATAGCAGTCCTTGATGGAGCAGTTCTGCGAAGGAGCCCAGATTTCGAAGCCGTTGCCGAGTCTTGTATCGCCGGAGGAGCCGCCGCCCATATAGCCTGCCACACAGTTGGTGATGTGTACGTTGGAAACGCCGCCGCAGCCGATACCGTGTCTGCCGCCGAAGAGGAAACAGAGGTTATCGAAGGTCACGTTGTCCGACTGGCAGTTGCAGATGTTGCCGTATTCGTTGAACTCGATGCTCTTATAGAGAGTTGCGGGGTTGCCCTTGTCGAGATAGAGGTAAACCTTGGAATCCTTGGGGTTGTACCAGAAATCGTAGTTCTGCTTTACGTTTTCGATGCCGTCGTTCTTGTTGGCGGTACACTTCTTGATGCCGACTGCGGCATATCCGTTGCCGTCGGGATCTGCGTCAAAGAAGATCGCACCGATGTCGCCGCCCATCTTTTCGCTGTATACCCAGATGTTGGGGTTTTCAGCGGTGGGAGTCCATGTACCGGTCACGGCACCGTCGTAGGGAGAACCGTAGAAGCGGGGCTTCGGACCCTCGCCGTAGGCACCGTAGAAGCAGTTGCCCTTTGCGGTAAAGTGACCTCTGAAGATCGAGCCTCTCTCGAAGAGGATGGCGTCGCCGGGAACGATCGCTATCTTGTTGAGCGAGGGAAGAGTAGCGAAGGGGGTTTCGGGAGAAAGACCGTCGTTTGAGTCGCTTCCGTGGATGGAGGAAACGTAGATGGTCTTGCCGGTCACTACGTGTTCATCCTTGGAGTTGAGGACAGCTTCCTTCTTGGCAGCGGCGATTGCCTGGATCTCTGCGTCAAGAGCAGTACCGTCCTTGAGACCGTTATAGATCCATACTTCATAGGAAAGCTTCTTTGCGGTGAGAGAACCGTATACCGTATGCTCGGTGGTCGCTTCGGCGATCTGACCGAATGCCCAGTGGGTCTTGTCTACGTCGGTAAAGGCGCTGACGGGGAAATTCGTCGGGATGGTAAGATCCTTCACGATTCTGCCGAGAGCACGGTTCACAACGGTAACGACCTCGGCTCTGGTGATGGTAGCGTCGGGCTTGAAGGAGTAGGAACCGTCGTCATTGCTGTAGCCCTTGACGAGCTCGGAAGCAGCCGCCGCCATGATGACGTTGTATCTGGGATGATTTGCGGGAACGTCGTTGAATTCCTTGGTCACACCGGTGTCTTCCACAAGACCGAGCTTGTAAACGAGATCTACGAATTCGGCTCTGGTGATGTCCGCATCGGGGGTGAAGGCTCCGCTGTAATCAGCGAGGAAGCCGAGGGATTCAAGATAGGTGATGTACTTGGAGTACCATGCACCGGAAACGTCGGTAAAGGCGGTAGCGCCTTCTGCGGGAACCAGCTCATCCGAGCCTGCCTTGATTCTTGCGACGATGGTGCACGCCTCGGCTCTGGTCATGGTGTTTTCCGGACCGAAACGATTGGTTACGCCGTCATCGTTCTTGTAGCCCTTCATGTAGGGAGTATGGGTTTCGGTGACCATTGCGCCGCCGTTATCCTCCCCCTCGAGGGCTTCTTCTTCGGTTTCGTAGAAGGTAATGTATTCAAGGTCGATGTACTTGCCGCCGAGAGCGTCCGCATGAGCGCCGTTGCCGAGGCAGGAGAAGTGTGCCTGGGTGATCTTTTCGATGCCTTCGCCGGGCTCTGCGAGAGGAAGAGTGACATGATGCCACTGCTCGTCGCCGACAACGTTGAATGTGATGTTCTGCTTTTCCTGCTTGAGGATCTGATAGAGAAGCTCGGTGTCGGTATCAAGGTTCGTTCTGTAGGAGAACTTTATAAAATGGTATGCGGTCGCATCGACGCTGAGGGTGTAGTTGTCGATCTTCGGTACCGCTGTTTCGGCTGTATTGGGTTCTACGTGAAGGAAGTCCTTGCCGTCCTCCGATCTGACCTCGGTGATGATTCTGTAGGGATCCTTCATGATGGCGCCGGCAGCGTATACAAGGGGACCGCCGAGACCGACTGCCTCTACTTCACGCTCTTCGATGACGATCTCTTCGATCTCTTCCTTGACAGCCTTACCTCTTGCGGTATCGTCCACACGGACCTCGCCGCTGGTTTCCTTACGGAAATCCTTGGCAGCCTCGGCTGTCGGGAAGAATGCTATGTATTCGATATCGGTATAGTAGCCTTCCAAAGCCGCCGCATTGTTGGGACCGAGGCAGGAGAAGTGATAATGGGTGAAGGTGCTTGCGGGATTGCCGAGGGTAAAGAGTGCGCTTTCCCAGGTATCCTGCTTACCTACAACGAACTTATAGCTGTCCTTGAAGTCAGAGAGACTCGTCACATCCATCGCCATGGAGGGGTCGAGGTTCGTGCGGTAGCAGATCTTCATATACTTGTAGACGTTGGTGTCTACCTTGACCTTGTAGTTATCCAGCTTCGGAACGTTGGACTCATCGGTAGGCTCGGTATGAAGGTAGCTTCTGCCTGCTTCATTCTTCACCTCGGCGGTGATTCTGTAGCGGTCGTTTACAAGGGCGCCGCCTTCGTAGACGATGGGCTCCGCATTGGGATCGGTGGACTTTTCGGAAATCTCGATGACGTTGCCTTCCTCCACGAATACCGGCTTGTTCACGGTATCGTCGTCGGGCATATACGCCTTGGCTTCCTCTTCGGTAGCAAAGAAGCCGATGTAGTCAACGTAGAACATATCGTTTGCGCTGACAGACTTGCTCTCACGAACGGGGTGAAGTGTGAAAATAGTGGGCTCGTTGGAGGTACCCCACTCAATCTTGGCTACATCGTCGAACCACTTGTCGTTGCCCTGCTGAAGATTGAAGAGGGTGTGGTTGGTGGAAGAGCCGCTGTAGCCCTCACGAAGCATACACTTATAGGTTTCATTGGGCTTTGTGAAATGATACTTGTAGCGGAGCTTTACATAACTGTAAACGCTCTTGTCAACGCTGACGTCCATTTTCTTTGTGTCGAACTGCATCTTTCCGATGTTCGTGCTCTTGGCGAATACGAGACGGATAGAGCCGTCCTCCACAATCTGTGCAGGATAAAGGATGTTCTTTTCGGGGTCGCTGAGAGAACCGGAATCAACCAGCATCTGCGCTGTGATGATAACGGGGTCGCTTCCTTTCGCAAACGCGGGGGAAACGGTAAAGGAGAATGCTGCGGCAATCATCAGAACCGCCAGGAGAAGTGAGAAGAATTTTTTCATACTGCTACAAGTCCTTTCAAAAATAAATTTCTTCTTACCGGGTATTTTATCACATTCGTTTACGGTCATTGCATATAAATAGCAACCAAATCAAAAACTTTATGTGAACATTTTCACGTTTTCTCGCCTCGTTCTTTTCGGGCTGTGGAAACTGTCCAAAAGGAGCCGGGCATTTTTGTGCAACAATTAAAGAAGACGCAAAGCCGTAAAAAAATCCCCCGCCTCGCACGGTCGCAAAGGCGTGCAAAACGGAGGATCCGGACGTCCTTCCTGCTGCGTGTGGCGGCAGGACTTATACCTTATTTTCTTGTGATCCAGGCGCCTTCGGTGAAGTCGGGGATCTCCACGGGAGCGCTGCCGAGAGCGATGGACTTTGCGGACAGAGCGGTGATGCTCATCCATGCCGCCGCATCGTATACGTCGATCTCGAAGGGTCTGTTTTCAAGAACGGCATCGAAATAGCGGTCGAATTCCAGCCAGTCCATGCCGTCGTGGCTTCCCTGTACGCCGTCCTCGTAGTACTTCTTCCAGATGGGATGCTCGTACTGCTTCACGTACTCCTCGGCGTTGCCCCAGTGCTCCTTCCACTTGAAGTGGTTATGCTTCTCGCTGTCGAGGAATACCGAGTCGGTAGCCTCCTCGTACATTCCCTTGGTGCCTCTGACGGTAAAGCCTCTCGAATAGTACCGGGGAAGCGTGGTGTCGAGGGTGAGAGTGATGGTCTCGCCGCCGGCGCACTTGATGACGGTGGTCACGATATCGCCCTGATTGAAGTGTGCATTCACAAGAGCGGCGTCGTCCGCCTTGTTCTGCAGAATGAACTCATGGAGTCCGGCGGACTTGGACGCCGTCGAGGTGAGAGAAACCATACGGTTGCCCCGGTTAATCTTCAGCACCTTGGCGATGGGTCCCAGCTCGTGGGTCGGATAGTTTTCGCAGTTGCGGTTCAGGTAGTTGCGCAGACGGTAGTGGCGGTTCTCGCTGCCGAAGGCGACCTCGTCCCGCAGGTCGTGCATGTAGCCGCCGCTGCAGTGAACGATCTCACCGAAGAGTCCCATTTCCACCATGTTACGCACGAAAAGCTCCCGCTTACCGAAGCAGCAGTTTTCGAGAAGCGCCGTCTCGATGCCGGTATTCTGACTGCATCTTACAAGATCCCAGCACTGTTCGACGGAATAAGCGCCTCCCACCTCCATGGCACAGCGCTTGCCCGCCTTCATACACTCGATGGCGAGCGGGATATGGGATTCCCACGCCGTGGCGATGACGACCACCTCCACGTCGGGATGAACTATGACCTCGGACGGGTTCTGCGTACCGAAGGGTACCTTGCCGGTGAGCTCCTCCACGATCTTCTGTGCTTCCTTCGTTCTGTCTTCATACAGGTCGCAGACAGCTACGACCTCCGCCTTTTTATTGGGAACGATAACGTCCTTCAGAAGACCCTTTCCCCGGCATCCGAAGCCGAGCATACCGATTTTTACTGTTTTCATAATTTTTCCCCTTTCATATTGCCAAAAAGGATGGATTTTTCAAAGACGTTGTTTTTTTGAAAAATAGTTCTTGCTTTTTTGTTTTATCTATGGTATATTATATTACATTCAAAAACACATTTCAATATGTGTTCGGATATATTTTTATATTATTTCAGATACAAGTACAGGAGCTTTTTCCGTATGCCGACATCTTACAAGAAGTACTTCTTTTCCTCCGATCTTTCGGTGGTGAGCCTGCGCACCGCATTTGAGGCACGCTACGGCAAGGATTTCTACTTCAAAGGAGAATACCACGACTTCTGGGAGGTCGTGTACGTCATGTCCGACCGGGTGGCAGTGAGCGCCGACGAGCGGGTCTTCAACCTTTCCGAGGGGGACATCATTTTTCACAAGCCCCTCGAGTTCCACCGTCTGTGGGCGATTGAGGACTGCAAGCCCCATCTGTTCGTCTTCTCCTTCGATCTTTCCGGAAGTGCCGGAGCGGGACTCTGCGACAAGGTCTTCCACCTCTCGAGAGCACGGCGGGACGAGCTGCAGGACATCATCCGGTGCTTTCACGAGGAATTCGCCCTCTCCCCCGGAAACCGGGAAGGGATGCTGAGTTTTCTCAGTAAATGGGACGAAAAATCCCTCTCCACAAGGGTCATCAAGAACAAGATCGAGCTGTTTCTTCTCGGGATCCTTGCGGGCGACATAGCGCCGAGAGAGCCGTACACATCCCGGAGCGCCGACATTTACCGGGAGCTGGTCGGCTGCCTCGAGCGCAGCGTATTCTCTACGCTGTCGGTAAAGGAGCTCGCCGCAGGGATGAGCTTTTCCGAGCCGTATATCAAAAAAGTATTCGCCAAGTATTCCGACTGCGGCATCCATGAGTATTTCATCAAGCTGAAAATAAAAAAAGCCGTGGAACTGCTGGAAAACGGATGCTCTGTCGCCGAGGTCTCGGAAAAACTGCACTTTGCAAACCCCAACTATTTCGGCGTGGTCTTCAAACGGGAAATGGGCACTTCCCCGTCCGGATATCTGAAAACCTCGCTCAGAGCCTCCTCCGAGAAAAACATCCCGGACGACGAAGAGGACGGGAACGAATTCCCGTAAGCCCGGCAAAGAGCGCCGAAAGTCATCACACGAAGACAAAAAAGGGAGAACACGTCACGCCGAATGCAATACCGACCGATGTCGGAATGAAAGCGGCTTGATAAATGTGACAAATAAAAGGGAAGCGGACAGAAAAAACCTCTGTCCGCCTTTGTTTTTACTTATCTTTTGAAGTTTTCGATGACCTTCACCGCTTCGTCAAGCTCTGTCGTGAGGGCTTCTTCGATGCGGCCGTTATCCGCAAGAGCTGTGACATTCGGGTCGATGGGGAGCTTGGCAAGGGTGAGAAGACCTCTTGCATCGGCAAGTCCGGTGTTTTCCCCCGAACCGAAGACGCTGAACTTCTTTCCGCAGTCGGGACATACGAAATAGCTCATGTTCTCCACGATGCCGAGGACGTTCACGTTCATCTTCTCCGCCATGTTGACGCACTTGGAAACAACCATGGATACAAGATCCTGCGGGGTCGTAACGATGACCACGCCGTCCACGGGGATCGACTGGAATACCGTCAGCGGTACGTCGCCGGTTCCGGGAGGCATATCCACGAACATATAGTCTACTTCATCCCAGAGCGTTTCGCTCCAGAACTGCTGGATGGCTCCGGCAATGACGGGACCTCTCCAGATGATCGGGGTCTCCTCGTCCTCCAGCATGAGGTTGGCGGAAACCACGTCGATGCCCATTCTCGTCTTGTGGGGGAGAATAAGCCCGTCCTCCGAGGCTCTGAGCATCCCCGCAAGACCGAAGCTCTTGGGGATGGAGGGACCGGTGATATCGGCATCGAGGATGGCTGTACGGTAACCCTTTCTTGCCATTGCGACAGCAAGCAGGCTCGTAACGGTGGACTTTCCCACGCCGCCCTTGCCGCTGGCAACGCCGATGACGTGCTTTACCTTTGACTTTTCGTGCAGCGGGAAAAGAAGGCTTTCCTGCTTCTTGGAGGAGCAGTTCGCCGTGCAGGTGCTGCAGTTATGCGTACATTCTGACAAAATCTATCTTCCTTTCGTATAGAAATCATTGGGTATTCGTTAGTGTATCCTTTTTATCGCTTGAATATGACGATCTCGTATTCTCCCATGGTGTAGGCGGCGGGCAATTCCCTTCCCGTAAGGATATCGGTATATCCCTTTCCGAGCTCCACCGTCTTTTCCTCTTCCGAGAAGTTCATGACGAAGACGAATTCGTTCTCGCCGTCTGTTCTCGAGGAGACGCTGACGCCCTCGGGAAGAACGGTATCGAGGACGGGAACGAGTCCCGCTTCCTTTCTCGCACTGTCGAGGAAGTCGAACAGAGCCTTTTCCTCGATCCTTGCGCCGATATAATACGCCTTGCCCTTTCCGTAGCTGTTGACGGTGATGCAGGGCATTCCCTTATAGAATTCACTGCCGTACTCGGCAAGGACCTCGGCGCCCTCGGCGTGGAGAAGCTCCGCCATATCGACGGCGTAGGTCTTTTCTTTATTGCCGCAGAGCTTTCCGGTAAAGTCGATCTCCACCTTTTCCCCGGGGAACAGCGAGTCGATCTCCTCGTTCCAGATGCCGAAGACCTCCCGCAGACCGTCGCCGGGGAAGCCGCCGAGGAACACGAGGTCGCTCTCGTCCACGTAGCCGGTAAGGTAGGTGGCGACAAGCGTTCCGCCGTCTGCGACGAACTTTTTCAGTCTGTCCGCAACGCCGGGATTCAGCATATGGAGCATGGGCAGGACGATGACCTTATAGGGCGTATAGTCGTCGTCGGGGGAAATCACGTCGCAGTCGATGCCTCTTGTATTGAAGTAGCGGTACGCCTTCTGACAGGTGGGAAGGTAGTCCTTCTTATCCATGTTGAAGCCCTGAAAATCGTCGATGGCGGTGCGGTTGTATACGTCGTACAAAATTGCCGCCCCGGCTTCGGTGACGGTACCCACCACGTCGTCCAGTTTTGCGAGGCACTTGCCCACCTCGGCGACCTCACGGAATACCCGTGTGCTGTCGTCGCCCACGTGGTCGATGACGGCGCCGTGGAATTTCTCGGAGGCTCCCCTGCTCTTCCTTATCTGGAAATACTGCACGGAATCCGAGCCCAGTGCCACCGCCTGGAGCGATGCCAGCTTATGGAGTCCCGGACGCTTGAGCTTGTTGATCCTCTGCCAGTTCACCATGCTGGGGGTGCTCTCCATCATGAAGAAGGGCTTCTTGTAGAAGGCACGGTAGAAGGAATGGGTGAACGCCGTATTCGACGCTTCCACATAGGTGGGAACGTTCGGGTTATGCCATCTCGGGTAGTTGTCCCAGGATGCAAGATCCAGTTTTCCCCGCATATCGTAGTAATTCAGCTCCCGGTAATCCCCCATGTAGTTTGCGGTGACGGGAATGTCGGGATTGACCTCCTTCACGGCACGGTACTCCATTTCCATGAACTCGTTCGTCTGATGCGTCACAAAACGCCGCCAGTCGATGTTCAGACCGTGCACTGCCGATTCGCCTCTCCGGGAGGGCGGGTCGATCTGATCAAAGTCGGTGAATTTATGCGACCAGAAGTAGGTCCACCAGGCATGGTTCAGTTTTTCGATGTCGCCGTCGTAGCGCTTGCGAAGGAAGTCCCGGAACGCCTTCCTGCAGTTGTCGCAGAAGCAGTCGCCGCCGTACTCGTTGGAAAGATGCCACATCATGATGCCGGGGTGATCCTTATACCGCTCGGCAAGCATCCGGTCGATCTTCCACACCTTTTCCCGGTATATCGGGGAGGTATAGCAATGATTGTGCCGTCTGCCGTGGGTATTCGGTACGCCCTCGGAGGAGGTGCGCATCACCTCGGGATACTTTATGTCCAGCCACGCCGGTCTTGCGCCGGAGGGAGTGGCGAGGATGGTATAGATACCGTTCTCGTAGAGAGTGTCGATCACGCGGTCGAGCCATTCAAAGGTATAAACGCCCTCGTAAGGCTCCAGCGCCGCCCAGGCAAAGATGCCCACCGACACGCTGTTGATGCCTGCCTTCCTGAGGAGCTCGATGTCCTTCTCGAAGATCCCCGGCTCGTTCAGCCACTGATCGGGATTGTAGTCGCCGCCGTGTACCATGTGGGGTACTCTGGGGCAGACGATTTTGCGTTTGTCCATAATTCTTCTCGCTTTCGGTGTTTTCGGGAAGGGAAAGAACCTGCCCGCTCTTTTTATGTTACCACATTCCGGGCTTTAATGCAAGAGGAAAAAGGCAAAAAATAGATTTTTCAAAAAAAACTCTTGCATTTCCGAAGATAGCGTTGTATAATACTGTCAGTTTATCGGGGTATAGGGGGAAAAGTTTTCCCTTTTTCTCTGAGAAACTACCGAGAAGATAAGAATTTGAAAGGAAAGATAAAAGCATGAATACCCCTTTTGTATTTACCAGCAAAGGCAAACCCACGGTACGGTTCAACTACCTCGTGGCGCTCCCCGAAAACTTCAGTAAGGAACAGTCTCTTCCCCTCGTGGTCTTCCTCCACGGTGCCGGTGAAAGAGGCGATAACGTGGAGCTCATCAAGAAGCACGGTCTTGCCAAGACCTATGAAAAGCACATTCCGAGAGGCTTCATCGTCCTCTCTCCCCAGTGCCCGGAAAATAGGGTGTGGAACAACGTGGTCGAGGAGCTTATGGAGCTCATCGAGTTTGTCGTCACCGAATATAACGCCGACCGCAGCCGTATTTCCGTCACCGGTCTCAGCATGGGCGGCTTCGGTACGTGGGAAATGGGCATGACCTATCCCGACTACTTCTCCGCCATGGCACCCATCTGCGGCGGCGGCATGGAGTGGCGTGCGGGTCTTCTGAAGGACATCCCGATCAAGGCGTTCCACGGTGTTCTTGACGAGGTGGTACCGGTGAAGCGCTCCATCGAAATGGTCAAGGCAGTCAACAGAGCCGGCGGTAAGGCGACCATCACCCTCTACGGCAAGCTCTCCCACAATTCGTGGGATACGGCGTACACCGGAAGCGAGCTGGTCGACTGGCTCATCTCGCAGAAGAAAGAGAACTGAATATTTTTTGACACACAAAGGAGCCCGGGAGTTTTTCTTCCGGGCTTTTTACTGTCAAATACGCCTTTCCGTCATACCATATAATAGCCCTTTGGAATGCGGGACGGAAGCATCCCGCCGCAAAGGGCTCTGCAATAGGCAATTTGCCATTCTTTACGATCAAATACGAATATCGATATAAAGCCGCAAAGAAAGCGGCATAGCGGAGGGCTACCAGTATGGAACAACGGAACACGGAAAGAAGCATGCGGCAATATTTCGGCTGTGCCAATACCGGGGACGGCTTTTTCAGCCTTTTCGGAGAGATCTTCTCCCCCGAAAAGCTGTCCCGTATCTATATCCTCAAGGGCGGTCCCGGCTGTGGGAAAAGCACCCTTCTCGAAGGAATTGCCGATGAAGCGGGAAAAAGAGGCTATGCGACCGAGTGCTATCGGTGCTCCTCGGATCCTTCCTCCTTCGACGGCGTGGTGATCCCCGCTCTGTCGGTGGGTGTTTTTGACGGCACAGCCCCTCATGCGGCAGAGCCTGCCCTTCCCGCCGTCTGCGAAAGCATCGTGAATCTTGCCGAGGGCTTTGACCGGAAGGAAGCCGCCGGGTACGCAGGGCAAATAAAGGAGCTCTATAACGGAAAGAAAGACGCCTACGCCAAGGCATACGCCTATCTTTCCGCCTGCCGGGAAGCCTCCCGGATCTTGTCCGGCTGTGCCTCGGAGTGCCTTCTTGCCGAGAAGCTGGAGGGCGCCGTCGGGCGTATGCTCTCCCGGCTTCCGATAAAGGGCGAAGGAAAAGTACAGCGGGTATTCACCGACTGCATCGGCACGAAAGGCGAACAGCATCTCTTCACCTTCGAGGATATGGCGGAGAACCATATTTTCGTCCGGGACTGCGGCGAAACCGCTCCGCTGTTCTTCGACGTGCTTCTGCGGTATCTTTCTTCTTCCGGGGCGGACTTTACGCAGAGTCTGTCCGTTCTTGACCCCGGAAAGACCGTGGGGATCTATCTTCCCTCCTGCGATACCGCCTTCACTCTCTACGACGACACCTATGCCCTTCTTCTCGAACGGAAGCAGAAAAGCTACAAGATCGTCAACATGGCGAGATTCTGCGACGCCGAAAAGCAGCGTGCCATGCGGAGCTTTACCCGTTACGCTCTGCGCTGTCGGAACGATCTTCTTGCGGGAGCGAAGCGGGAACTGGAAAAGGCGGGAAAGCTCCATGCGGAAACCGAAGCGCTCTATCATTGCTTCTGCGACTACGGCGTGGTGACAAGGCTCGGAGAAGAATTAAAGAAAGAGATCTTCGAGCAATAATTCTCCTTACCGCACTCACGACAAAAACGGCTCCCGTCAAAAAACGGAAGCCGTATTTTATTCATATGCCGCAGCGATAAACGGCGTCTTATACCCTCTCGATCTCGGCGACCGCCGAATCCGGAAGAGCAAGCCTTTGCACCGAGCCGCCGGGAAGGACGCTTTCCAACACAACGTTTCCGAGGCAGTCGGTCACCTTCACATGAAAATCGCCGCTCTTTTCGGTAAGGTCAAGATAGACAGAATCCGAGCCGGTGACGTTCACGATGTCCATTCTATCGTGCTTCAGCACCGCCGATTTTTCGGTGATGAGGAGTCTTATCTCCTTACCGGCAAGGAAGGAGGAAAGGTAGGAATAAGAGCCGAGCGGTGCCGAGCAGTCGAATTCACCGTCAAGAAGCACCTCTCTGTTTTCGTTCCAGTAGGCGAGGAAGCGGCGGACGACCCTGTAATGCTCCTCGGGAAGAGTTTTCAGGAGCACCGAGATCTGCGGTACCGCAAAAAGTCCGAAGTACAGCTGTCTTGCGGCATCGTTCGTGCTTGTTCCCTTCTCCCACATGGTCATGTCGGTATGCACAGCCGTCTTGCCGCTGGTCAGGCGAAGGTCTGCCGATGCTCGGCAGTTCGTTCTGCCGGAATACGGACAGTCGGCGACCCGGAGCATATTGCCGAAGGCGCAGATGGCGGGACCGATGTAGGTCTGACGGAACTCGAACATCAGCTCGGGGTTGATCTCGTAAAGGGTCTTATGTACCTCGGACATAAGGGCGAACACGGCGTCCTCGAGGACCGGGATATCCATGTCCTCGTAGTTTGCGGGAGATTCTTCACGGAGCTTGAACATATCAATGAAGTCGAGCTTGAGACCGTCGAGACCGTAGGTTCTGACAGCGTCCTTATAGAGCTCAACAAGGAACCTTCTCACGTCGGCAAAGCGGGGATCGAGTACCGAGCAGCCCATGCCGGGATGGTACAGATACTTCCCCTCGAAGCGCTTGTGGTTCTCGGTACACTCGCCGATAAAGGGCACGGAATACCAGAAAATGACCTTGATGCCGAGAGCGTGGCAGGCGTCGCAGAAATCCCTGCCGTTGCCGATCTTTTCCTTCTGAGGCTTCCAGTCTCCCGCAAAGGCGTAGCCCCGGTTGTTGTCGAGGCACTGCCAGCCGTCGTCCACGATGACGGTATCGAAGCCGAGGGACTTGGCGATCTTCAGCTCCTCCAGCATGGCTTCGGGGCTGATGCGCTGATGGAAGTTGTACCATGTGGAATAGACCGGATGCTTTGCCGCCTCCGGCACGGGACAGGGCGCAAGACCGAGATCGTTTTCCCACCAAGTCTTTACATCGCACACCGCTCTTGCAAAGCTCACGCTTCTTTCGTCCATTCGGAGGATGAAGGAATAGGAGGAGATCGGTTTTACGGGGCTGCCGAAGAGTTTGATCTTCACGTCACCCACGCACTCCTCCTCGATGACCGTAGCGCCCATGGAGGTATTGCTCATCACGTCGGAGAGAGCAAGGGTGAATTTGTTCCTGCCGTTTCCGGAGAAGGCGGACAGCACCGGAGCGCCGCTGGCGATCTGTGAGGACGACCAGCGAATCGCCCATACCGGCTCTACCTCGGTAATTGCCGAGCCGCAGGGCACCCAGATGCCGTTCACGTCCCGAAGCGGGAACCGGAACTCGATGACCATGGGCGAGGGGGTAATGACTTCCTCAAATTCAATGTTGAAGGAATAATAGGTGACCTCGCCGAGCTTCTTCTCGGTATAGGTAAAATTCTTCAGCTTATCGTTGGAAGAGGGTACAAAATTCATGATGCTGACCTTCCTTTCTTGGATCCCTTGTATTTGTTTTCAGCCTTTTCCCCGCAAAGGGCTTTCGGCTAATAAAAAAAGTCGGGGCGGATGAACCGCCCCGAAATGCCAAAATGATTTTCGCTGTCCTTTGACTTCGGAGCTTGGTTTCCCGAGGTCTTATTCTTCGAAGCGGAAGAGGGTCGTGTAGTCGTACTTCTTGCCTGCGTCGAGTCTTGCGCCGTCGTGGTTGGGGCTGTCGGGTCTGAACTGGGTTTCGAGAGCAAGACCGTGTCTCTTCTGTCTTTCCACGCCGTTCTTGAAGGGATGTCCGCCGCCCATGAAGTTGCCGGCATAGAACTGTACGGCGGGCTTATCGGTGTAGACCTTCATGGTCACGTCGCCGCTGAAGATACAGCCGTAGCGGAGCTTCTTGCCCATATAGGTGGTGAATTCGTCGCCCGAGAGATTGAAGTTATGGTCATAACCGCCGCCGAGACGAAGCTGAACGTCCTCGGCACCTATATCCGCCCCCACCTTCTTGGGAGTGCGGAAGTCGAAGGGCGTGCCCTCTACGGGAGAGTCCTTCACGGGAATGAGGGTACCGTCTACCTCGGTATAAGTATCGGCGAAGATACCGAGGGTCTGCTCCTCAACAGAACCGCCGTCAAAGCCGTTCATGTTGAAGTAGGAGTGGTTGGTGAGGTTGAGGACGGTGTTCTTGTCGCTGGTCGCTTCGTAGCGGATGGAGAAGTCACGACCCGAGAGATGATAGGTCACACGCACGTTCAGGTTTCCGGGATAGCCCTCTTCCATGTCGGGGCTGAAAAACTCGAGGGCGAGAGTGACCTTCTTTTCGTCCGCCTTGGCGTCCTTTACATTCCAGAACTTTTTGTCGAAGCCCACGTCGCCGCCGTGAAGATGGGTGATGCCCTTCTCGTTCTTCGCAAGGGTATATTCCACACCGTCGAGGGTGAATCTTCCTTCGCAGATACGGTTCGCATAGCGTCCGATGAGAGCGCCGTGATAACCGTCGTTTTCAAGATATGCCGTGATGTTGTCGTAACCGCAGACGATATCCTTTCCGTCTACAACGAGGCTCTGAAGGATGCCGCCGTAATTCAGTACGCTGGCAGAGATCGTTTCATTGGAAAGGGTATACCTGAACACCGGCTTTCCGTCGGGCATTTTGTCAAAAAGCGTTTTGATTATCTTCATTTCGTTCCAGTCCTTTCAAAGGGTGCCGTAAATTTGTGTTCTTCTTCCTCTTTGACACCGTCAGTCTATATTATACACCATATTTCCGTAATAATCAAGCAGTTTTATAAAAAATCCTCCCACAACGCTCCGATTCCGGAAGCCTCTCATAAGACCCGTGGTCGTGAAATACCAGTCGGTCATGGGCACACGGGATTCGGTGAAGTTGTAGGCGAGCCAGAGAGGCTCGATAAAGCGCTCGAAGTCGGCCTTTGTATCGCACAGCGTTGCCGTCCAGATAAGCCAGTCGGACTTGGTGTACTCGGCGCGGTCGTCCAGCGGCATACCGTAGGGACGGAAGTGCTCGAAGTTCGTCTTCGTCTCGCAGAGTGTAAACGCCTTGGAGAAAAGCCCCGTCCCGAAGAGCTTGTCCCATACGCCGTTGTACTTCATGCTGAAGCTGCCCTCCCGGTCGAAGGCGAGGCGGTAGCTTCCGTCGGCGTTGGCGCTTCTCTGTTCCCAGCTTTTTGCCATGCGTTTTGCATTCTTCATATATTCCTTTGCCTCGGCGCTCTTTCCCTGCATATCGAGAAGGATCGCATAGGAAACCAGTCCCATGATGGCTTTGAGGGAAAGGTTGCAGTTGTGAGCGAGGTGTCCCGCAAAATCGTCGGTGCAGAGCTGATTTTCCGGGTCCTCTCCGTACTTTTCAAGATACTTTACCCATCCGGAAAGGATTTCTGCGTGCTCGGCGGCGAAGTCCGCATTTCCCTCGGCGAGAGCCACGCACGCCTCCATGATCAGCATATTGCCGCACTCCTCCACCGGCATCTGCATTTCGAAACGCAGCTCGTCCGTTTCTTTGTCAAGACCGTATACCTGCCCGTTCACGAGAGGATACTGTCCGGCGTCGTGGGGGGCAAAATCAAATTTCCATTTGTCGCTTGCGGCAAAACGGTAAACGGGACGCATCATGCCCTTTACAAGCTCGGGATTGTAAATGAGGAACAGCGGGATAGACGGATAGCTTACGTCCACCGTGGCGGCACAGCCGTTGGAGAAGCATTCCTTTGAAATAAAAAGCAACTCGCCGTTCTCGGATACAGCCGCCTTATGGGCGTTCATCGCCTGACGAAGGGCAAGAAGAAGGATCTCCGCATACTTCTCTCCTCCCGCCTTGGCGGCGTCGCAGTAGAGCTTGTCCGAAAATTCGGTGCACATCCCCATCACCTCGTCGTAGTCCTTCGAGGCTTCGGCAATCGCTTCCTCGATGGTCTTTCCGTCCCGGTTCCAGTAGCTCTTCAGTTTCTCGCCGAAGTATTCGATGGAACAGATATCGTCATAGGCAAAGAGGAACAGAGCGCCGGTCTTTGAAATATCCGCCTCGGCGCAGATGAACTGCATCCCGTTTTTGTACGTCGAAAAGGCAGCGTCCTTGCCGCATGCGGAAAGATACACGTAACCCCAGTCGATACGGCAGTCGTCTCCGCTCCGGTTCAGTACCTTCTGGGTCTTATTGCCCATGCGCACGGCGGGAACAGCCGAAAGGATACCGGTCTCCACCTCGGACTGTCCTTTTTCGTTAAGACACAGTTCCTCGGAAACCTCCATGCGTACCTTCACCGTGTGCTTCTTTCCGTCCCGGGAAAGCGCCAGCGCCCGCATATAGGTGACGGGACGGGTGCAGATCTCCAGATCGTCCGGGAGGACGGGCGAGGTAAAGGTCACGCTCAGGGTGATCTTTTCGTTCTCAAAGGTATAATAAGTCGAAAAAGCGTCGTAGTCAAAGGCGGTCTGCTTAAGAGTCGGTTCTTCGCCCTTTCCCATGAAGCGCAGCCTTTCCCCGTCTATGACGGCATAGCCCCGGATCGTGTTGGGCTTTCCCGTCCAGTGAACGGTGTCGCTGTCGGTGAGGATATCGGTATTCGACCAGACCGAAAAATAGGGGTCGATGTTGATGAGCGGTATGGACGGAGGTCTCAGTTTCATTGTCATTACCTTCCTTTTTTTGTTTTATTATTATGCGGCTTTTGCCGCTGTTTCCGTAAGATAAGAATACCACCGATTTGCATATTTTGCAAGCACTTTTACTGCCGGATATTGACTTTTTCTACTGTTTTTTCTTTTCGGCGCCCTGATATAGAAAAAGCAGCGGAACGACGGAAAAAACGACGGAAAAAATCCATGCGGCACTTGACACAGCCCTCCCGTGCGGAGTATAATCTCTTTGCGGTAAAGAAAACCGTATTGCCGCATTCAGCTTGAAATTTCAAATAAAGATAAGGAAGGTCAAAACCATGCCGAACGTTTACGTTGCTCCCGGTGTATCCAGGTCCGCTATAAGGGACTTTCTTTTATGGGAAAAAGAGTACGGCCGCACCGAGATCCATTCCTTCTCGGTGACAAAGGGAGGAAAACTCCTCTGCCGCATCGCTCTCCCCCCCTATGAAATACACGACAAAAAACAGCTGTACAGCCTCAGCAAGAGCTTCTGCTCTCTCAGCGTGGGCTTTGCCGTCGATGAGGGACTGTTCTCTCTCGATGACCGCATCGTGGATCTGTTCCCGGAAAGCGTTCCCGAGAACGTCAGCGAGAACCTCGGGAAAATGAAGGTGCGTCATCTTCTCTCCATGAGCACGGGACACCGCACCTGCGTCATGCCGTTCATGAAGGAAAGCGCCGATCCTGCCCGCACCTTCCTCTCGCAGGAGGTGGTTTATACGCCCGGTGAGAAGTTCGTGTACAACACCGGAGCGACCCACATGCTGGCGATCATCGTGCAGAAATTTACCGGTCGTACGGCATACGACTATCTGTACGAAAAGCTCCTTCGCTTCTTCGACGACTGCCCTGCCAAGTGGGACGTCACGCCGGCGGGCTTCACCGAAGGAGGTATCGGCGTATACGCCTCGATACGGGATATTGAAAACCTCGGCAGCTTCCTTATGAATGACGGCGTGATAGACGGGAAGCGGCTTCTTTCCCACGAATACATCGCCCTTGCCAATTCGAAGCAAGTGGACAATTCCGATAACGGCACTCCCGATTGGGTATCCGGCTACGGCTTCCAGTTCTGGATGAACTCCCGGGGCGGATGCCGTGCCGATGGCGCCGGCGGTCAGCTCTGCATGATGATGAAGGAACGGGACACCCTTTTCTGCGTTCAGTGCGAATCCGCCGATATGCAGAAGGAGATAGACGGTCTTTATGATTTCCTCGATAAGGCAGAGGGCGAGGACACTATGACCGACGACGGTTTTTCGGCATTCCTCGATAGCTTCTATAAGCCGGAAAAGTGCAAAGAAGAAGGCGATTTCTCCGGCTTCGGAAGAACCTTCCGCACCGAAAAGAACGAGAGCGGCATCTGTCAGATCGGCTTTCGGAAAACGGAAGACGGCGTGGAGATTCGGCTCGTCACCGAAAACAGAGTGCAGTCCCTCTTTGCGGGGAACGGTGAATATAAGGAAAGCCTTCTGTGGCTCTGCGGCTTCAAGCCTGCCCTTACGGGACTCATCCCGAAGAGATTTGAAGAGGCAAAAGTATCCTGCGCCGTTTCGGCGATGAGCGAAAACGTCCTCGAGTTTTTCGTCCGTCACCGCTCGGCTCCTCACAGCAGCACGCTTCGCTTCGAGATAAGCGGCGATACCCTCACTTACACCATGTCCTACAAGAGCGGTTCCGGATACATAAAGGACAACCGCATCATCGGAAAAAGTATAGACTGATCCCATAAGCAAGAAAATCCCCGCCGTGAAAACACTTTTCGGCGGGGATTCTTACGCAAAAAATTTATTCATTCGTCCTTCCGGAAGCGATGTCCTTTTCGACCCGCTTTATTTCCCGGACGATTTCCCGGTAGGTATCAAAGGCTTTTTCCCGTGCCTTTTCGGCTTTCCGGAAGCTTTCCTCAGGATGCTGTACCATATCAAGGCAGACGTCCGGGTATCTTTCGCGGTCTTCCGCTTTATCGAAGTCGAACAGCCAATCGGCGAGACCTAAGTCCTCCCACATATATCCTTTGGTCGTCTGTTCCTTCCAACGGGCGACGATGGCGGGAATACCGTGTCCGATGCAGAGGATCGGCGAATGCATCTCACAGCCGAAGAGTCCTGCGCTTCTTTTATAGACGCTGAGCGCCTCGTCGGTGAGCCAAAAACTGTCCTTCCACACTGTCCGTGCCCGGACGGCTTCGGGAAGCCCGTCGTAAAGGAGCTTGCCGAGAGCCACCTGCGTCTTATCCTCCGGGCAGATAAGGACCTCGAGATCCGTATTTTCGACGATCCGGCATATCGCCTTTTTCAGCGGTTCGGTATCCTGCCCGATCATCGCCTGATTATATGCCTCTCTCTCGGCGTTCACCGGACGCTTTCCGTCGATTTTCCAATAGGGAGTATAGCGGTATCTCGGGATACAGCAAACGAATCTGCCGTCTTTAAGTCCAAGGGAACGCATGGTTTCCGCCGCTTTTTCCTCATCGGTGATGTCATAGGCAAAAGCACCGTCACAGCCGAATTTTACGCAGGGAGCCGGTATATCCGATGCTTCCCGAAGCGATCTTCCGTCCCGGAAGAACACAAACTCCGCCTTTGCAAGAAGCGCCTTTTTCTCCTCATAGGGAGTCGTGTTGAAAATACTGTACTTATTGAAGGTGACCCCGAACACGCCGAATGGCTTGCCGCCGGTATGCCGCAAATACAGTTCAACATCCTCCGTGCCGAAATCCGCCGCAGAGCCGTGGATCAGCATATCGCTCCATTCCATAGCGGCATACAGCTCTTCCCGTCCCTCCTCGGTGTTCAGTACCACCTTGACGTCGGGAAAGCCCTTGTGGATAAGATCTATGACCTCTTCTGTGATATTCTGTGTTGCCCACAGGATCACGTGACAATCGGGAATGCCGCTGTAAAGAACGTTCAGTATTCCCGGCGAATGGGCAATATCTCCGATATTCACCGTCTGCCATGAGTTTCTGAGAAGTATATTCATAAAGCTCTGTCCTCCGTTTTACTGCCGTGACGCCGCATTGGCGTTCAGTTGAAGTGAACGTCGATGGGAAGCTTTCCTTTTGCCTCTCTCTTTCCCGCAAGGATCTCAAGAGCATACTTTTCACATTCGCCGCCTGCAAAGCCGATGATCTTTCTCGGAATGTGGGGAAGCTTTTCGAGAGCGAACGGGTTACCGATGTGCAAAATCGCCGCCGTTCTGTCCTTCAGCGCTCTTGTCAGCATAATGAATCTTTCGGTAAAGCCGTCGGTCGCCGTGTAGCAGGCTCCCTTGCAGAAGGTGACGAATACCACGTCATCGCACAGCGAAGCCCGGTAGCTTATGTCGTGCATATCGTCCTGATTGGGGAATTCGCAAATCTTTACACAGACGCTGTTGGGGAAATCCTTCATCAGCGTTTCGCAGATATCCGAGGGGAACCAGCTTCGGATGGGAGATATCTCGGCGGTGACACCGCTTGCGCCTCTCTCGTATACGTTTTCCTTGAGGACAACGAAAAGATGCTTTGCATTGCGGTCAAGAGGCGGCACGTTGTCGGAGATCTCGCAAACCGAGTCGCTGTTTATCCGTTCCAGCGTTTCAAGCTGGAAGTCCGAAAGCTCGGTATACGGGCAGGGCTTTGCCGCCTTTTCCTGTGCTTCAAGCACACGCCGCACCGCTTCGTTCAGCCGTTCTTCCGAGAACACGCCGTTTCTGTAAGCGTTTTCCATGTATTCCATAGTCTGCTTATAAGAGATACGGTAGTTCGGCAAAAGCAGGTCGTTTCCCGCCGCAATGGCACGTCCCACGCAGCCCTCCTCGCCGAATTCGTCGATAATGCCCATCATGGCAAAGGAGTCGGTGATCATCATGCCGTCAAAGCCGGCTCTGCGGATGATCGAAATCACCTTTTCCGAAAGAGAAGCGGGATAATCCGGGTCTATTTTCGGGAACTTATTGTGGGTAGACATAATGCCCGCAAGGTTTTCATGCTTCATCAGCTCAAGATACGGTACAAGATCGTATTCGAGAAGCTCCTTTTCGCTAAGGGCGGACACCGGAGAAAACAGATGAGAATCCAGTACCACATCCGAACCGTCGGGGTAGTGCTTTGCCGTATACATCATGCCGCAGTCGGTATAGCCCCGAACGATCTGCCGGGCAAGACGTGCCGTCTTCTGCGGATCGCCGCCGAGAGTGCGCTGTACCTTGCACTGCGCATCCTCGGGCAAAAGATCCACGACCGGTCCCCAAACGAGATTAAAGCCCGCCGCCTTCGCCTCGATACCGGTGATCCTGCCGAACTCGTAGGCAAGCTCGTCGTTATCGGCAGCGGCGATCGCCATCGGAAGCGGAAGTCTTCTTTCGGATCTCGGGAAGCCGGATTCCATATCGGCGCAAATCAAGATCGGATTCGGCGCCTCGGCTTTGATTTTCAGAATATTATCGGCAAAATCGGCGCCGGTAGGTCCCTGAATGGCTCCGATACAGCCGCGGTGAAGCTTATCAAAGAAATAGTCGTCCATATCTCTTTTAGGGTTTACAAGGCGGCACACCGTGACGTGACCCAGCTTCTGCTCAAGAGTCATACTCGCTAATTTTTCACGAATATCCATGCTCAATACCTCCGAAATTATGCTGCAGTTCTGTGTTTATTTTCTTTGAACCATCCTAATTTATCACAGAGAAGGAAAGTGCCTCTCCCCTTCCCGCGAAAATCATTTTACCATATCGCCGCCTTATCGGTCAAGAGGCTGTTTTTCACTATCGGTCAATTGTTTTACACTTTCCGCTTTTTTGACTTTTTTCTCTTCGCTCTGTGCCTTGCGGCAAAAGCAGAAGAACGGGCGAACATCCAAAAGCCGTAAAAAAAGGAAGACCGAAGAAGAAAAGCGGCAGGAGCCGAAAGACCCTGCCGGAGCTTTCTTGAAAATGTGGCATGCCCGCATTTACCATTGGTCTTGCTATACACGAAATTCCGGAATTGTCAAGTCTTGACAACGATTTCGGCAAATGTCCGGGCAGAAAAATACCGCCCTCTGCCAAAGAGCAAAGGACGGTGCAAATCGAATCATTACAGGCTGTTTTCAGCTGTTATCAGAAGAGAATGACCTGATCGGGATGATCCGGGTCGACCTCACCGATCTTCTCCGTTCCGTAGTATACGTCACCGTCGATCAGGAAGCACCGACGGCCGTCCTCCAGCGTGATCTCCTTCGGGCGGTAAAGTATCCAAACGGCGCCGATAAAGAAAATACCGACCTTGAGGCAGATACCGAGACCGGCAACGACCATATCAAGAATGACCTTCTTCTTGAAAGGAGCCGGGCACTTTTTATAAGTGGTGATGTAGAGAAGAAGACCGATAGCAATACACAAAAGACCGAGACCGATCATTCCGAGTCTGGAGCCGATACCGCTTTCGGCTTCCGCTTTTCCGAGGATCCCCATTATGAAAAGAGCGATACCTGCGCCGGTAAGATCCAGCGCAAAATACGCTTTGAGACGACCGAAAACACCGATGGACTTATAAAGACCGGTGATTTTGCTTTCCTTGAAAGCACAGATGATACAAACGATCACAAGGATACCGCCGAGGATGGGCAATACAGAATTCATAGGATGACACACTCCTTAATAATAATTTGTTCAACAGCATTTGACAAATCCCGTTGCTTTCGCATATTATACGACACACAAATGTATATATATATATATATATATATATATTGTGAACATTTTGAAAACCCTTCTTAAAACGCCTGCCTTTCTGCGTTCCCGTAGGAAAAAACAGCGTAACGACGTGCCTCCAATAAAAATGGGTGAAAGGCGCCTTCAGCACAAAAAAAAGCGCCTACCTCTTAGCAAGCGCTTTCCTCTTCTTTTATGCCGGTGGCGGGACTTGAACCCGCACGCCATCGCTGACAGCAGATTTTGAGTCTGCCTCGTCTGCCATTCCGACACACCGGCGTGTCAAACCTCGAGTAGTATACCACGATTTTCCCGATTTTTCAAGTGGAAACGGCTAAAAAACTCGAAATTTAATCTTTGTTAATAATTGAAACGGAAGAGTATCCGGTGCACTTTGGGAAACCTAAAAATGCCCCCGACCCGTCCCGGACTTTCCCCAAAGTACGCCGCAGCCTTGACACAGCGGCAAAAATATGATACAATGCTTTCCGAGGTGATTCCCATTGAACCGATTCAAAAAGGCGCTGTGCCTTCTTCTTGTCCTCGGCATTCTACCGAGTCTTTGCGGCTGTCTTTCCGGCACGTCGCTCTCCTATACGAAGGCCTTTCATGAGGGCGGCTTTTATTTTGCCGAAAACGAAAAAGAGCGCTGCTGTTTTGTCAGCGACTACACCTGCCCCGACCTCTTTGACGGCATCGTCATCGACATTCCGGACGAAGCGGACGGCTGTCCCGTCACAAAGCTCGGCGGCTACTACGGAAGAGGTCTTCCCATGCCCTTCGGCATCTACGCCGAAAAGATCGGCGGAAATGTCGCCGCCGAAGTCTCCTCGATACCGGACGAAAGCACCCCGGTCTATGACCTCACGATACATCTCCGGATCGGCAAAAACGTGCGGGAGATCTCCCACGTACAGACTCCCCGTTACTATTCCTGCGAATTTCCGGACGGAAGCACCGTCTTCTACCGCCCCGTCTTTTATCTTGAATGCCGGGAAGAAAACGAGATCTTTGAAACACAGGACGGCGTCCTCATAAAAATCGCCACCGGGACCGTCGTTCCGGACTTTATCTATAAGAACTGAAAAAGAGTCGGCACGGCTTTGCGATTTTGCCGGAACGAGCCGACGACCTTCCATAGTAAAGCAACAAGACAAAACAACAGCGATGCAGATGAATCCGTCTGCACCGCTGTTTTTCTGTTTTCTTTGTATTTGCCGTTTTTACGGAGTGATCTCGTTCTGCTCTTCGTCCTTTACACAGCGAACGGTGATCCTCGACTGACTTCCGATGGTACAGGTAAAGAGGGTGAGATCCCAATCTCCGGCACTCATTCCGTCAAAGTCGGTTCCACCGATGACCTCCGTCTCCGCTACGGAATAGCGGAACTCATTCCCGTCGATATCCGTAAAGACAATCGGGTCGCCCTGCTTCAGAAGACCGAGCTTTCCGAAATGGGCACTGTAATTATGCCCGGCAATGATCATATTATCCCTGTACACATTGCCTGCATATCGGCAGGGAGCGATTTTGGACTTGGCGCTGTCCCAGACCTCAATAATCGGTAGCGTGATAGCGAAGGGCTTCAATTCGAGCTTTCCGATATAGCCGATCCCGTCGACCACTTCAACCGGCATTTCCCGTTCCGGGTCAAGCACGTAATCCGGATAAACGGGTGCTCCCGCCTCTTCCTCGGTTATGGGAACGTCGATCACGAGCTTTTCGAGAACGGCTTCACTCTGTGCGCCGGCTCTCTTTTCGTCCTGCCGGTTGTAGAAATACATTCCGGCAGCGGCGAAAACAAGAAGGACACCCAGAATCTGAAGGATTGTTCCGCCTTTCAGCTTCCTTTTCTTACTCATCGTCGCTCTCCTCGTTTTTCCGGAGGAAAGTGCCAACCGTAAACAGAAGGAATCCGATCACCGCAAGAATCGGGATAGGCCACCAAAGCATACCGGTCTGAGGAAGCTTGGGCGAATCGGGCTCATCGCCGGCTTCTCCCTCACCGGGAGCGTCCGGCGTTCCGGGGGTTCCGGGGGTTCCGGGGGTATCCCCCTCACCGCCGCCTTCCCCTTCACCGGGCGTTCCGGGAGTACCGGGAGTATCGCCTTCGCCTTCCCCTTCACCTTCTCCGGGGGTACCGGGCGTTCCGGGAGTATCGCCTTCGCCTTCGCCCTCGCCCTCACCGGGCTTATCGGGCTTATCGGGCTTATCGGGTTTATCGGGATTGTCCGGCTTATCGGGATCGTCGGGGTCATCCGGCTTGTCGGGCTTATCGGGATCGTCGTCCGGCTCATCGCTGAACGTATTGGTAAGCGTGAAGGACGTGCCGGAGCCGCTTACGCTTGCCTTATAATATTTGGGCACATTGGCTTCTTCTACCGTCCAGACTGCCTCCGAAGTAAGATCATTCCACGTATACGTCCAGCCGGACGCTTCGGTAAGGTCAACCGTCGAGCTCACCTTTCCGTTTTTGAGAAGGACAGCCGTTGCGCTTGCGGGACGATTCTCTGCCTTATCTCCGACCCATGTCTTTTTAACGGTGACAGAGATCTTCGTGTCAAGCGTTCCGGGCTTATCGGGATCATCCTCTTCTTCGGAATACGTGTTGACAATCGTGTAAACATTGTCTTTGCCGACGCTGACTGTAGAAGTATACGAATCGCCGACATCCACTTCACTGACACCCCATTTTACACGGGCATCCAGGTCATTCCACGTATGAGTCCAGTTGTTTGCTGCCGAGAGCTTTACCGTTGCGTAAACGCTTCCGTCCTTGGTGAGGACAGCCGAGACGCTCGTCGGTCTGTTTTCAGCCTCATCACCGACCCACTTCTTCGTGACGGTGACCTTGGTCTTCTGCTCTTCCGGTTCCTCTCCGAGGTAGGTATTTGTAATAACATACTTGTTGCCGGAGATTCTGACCTCGCTCTTATAATTCTCGGGAATATTGGACTCGGCTATGCTCCAGGCGTACTTTGCGTCGAGTTTTTCCCAGCTGTAGCTCCAATCGTTCAGGGCGCTGAGCGTAACGGTCGTGAAAGGCTTTTCCTCGCGGAGAAGCACCACGTCCACCGATTCGGGACGAATTTCCTCGCTGTCCTTCAGCCACTGCTTTGTGACAGACAGAGAAACCGTCTTTGTGGGAACCTCCGGATCATCCGGCGGGATCTTCAGCGTATTGACAAGGGTGTAGGTATCGCCGGAAATGCTGAGCGTTCCCACATAGGTTTCGGGAACGTCCGCTTCCACAACGCTCCAGTTGAGCTTTGCGTCGAGTCCCTTCCACACGTGCTGCCAGTTATTGGCGTTGCTGAGCTTTACCGTTGCCGAAATCTTGTTATCACAGAGAAGCACGGCGGTAACGCTGGCAGGACGCTTGGCGGGATCGTCATTTGCCCATACCTTGTTGACGGTTATATCACGGACGTCCTTTGCGGGCAGTGTATTGGTAATGGTGAAACTGTTGCCGGAGAACGTCACGGAAGGAACGTATCCTTCGGGAACGTTTGCCTCCTGCACGCTGTACTTTGCGGACTTGTCAAGTCCCTTCCACGTATACTTCCAGCCCTCGCTCTTTGTGAGTACAGCGGATGCGTAAGGCGCACCGTTTTTGAGAAGGACCACTTCGACGCTCTCGGGACGGGTCGCCTCTTCATCGCCCTCCCACTTCTTCGTGACGGATACGTCGGTCTTTTCGGGCGGCTCCTCCGCAGGGCTGTAGGTATTCACGAGAGTATAGGTATTTCCGGCAACAATGGTGGAAAGCTTATAATCCTTCGGCATATCCGCCTCGGTAACGAACCAGGTGGAGGACATATCGAGGTTTTTCCAGGTAAAGCTCCAACCGTTTCCGGCATTCAGCTCGGTCGTCTGGTAAACGCTTCCGTCCTTCATAAGAACGGCGCTGATGCTCTCGGGACGGTTCTCGGGTTCGTCGCCCTTCCACGTCTTCACGACCGTGATGTCGCCCTTTTCCTCAATCTCGCCCGTATAGGTATTCGTGATGAGGAAGGTAGCGCCCTGAGTCGATACGCTCATGGTATACCCTTCCGGAACGTCGTTTTCCAGTGCCCACCAGGAAGCCGTGCCGTCGAGATTGTTCCAGGTCTTGCTCCAGCCGTTTTCGGCGGAAAGCGTCTCGGTCGCATACACGACTCCGTTCTTATAGAGAGAAACCGAAACGGAAGAAGGACGCTTTGCGGGATCGTCGCCTCTCCATGCCTTGGTGATTTTTCTCGAAATCTTCACCGGGATCGGAGGATCCGGAGGTGTCGGAGGCTTCGGAGGATTCGGAGGAACGATCGGGTCGGTCTTTTTCTTCTTTTCATATTTGGGGTTGATCTTTACATCGTAATCCCACACATAACCGTGATCCGCATCATAGGACGGAAGGATAACGAGGCAGGTCTTCGGTGTATAGATATTCGAGCTTATCGTTGCGGACGAACCGATAACAAGGTAAACACCCGTGGAAAGATCCTCGAATTTTGCGATACCGTCGGTGTCCGTCTTTATGGGCTCGCAATACGGTTCGATCGTCGGATCGGTATCAACGATTGCCGCACAGGTATTGGCGGCAGCCCACCAGCGTTCGCTGTCGAGCTCTCCGAGTGTGATTTTCTTGTCTTCGAAGTCTCCGCTCGGCACAAAGCCGAAATACTTCGTCACGTCAGCGACTCTGTATATCCGGAACTTCGAGCCTGCGATCGGCGTTTTACTGTTATCAACGATGAATTCCACCGTCAGCGAGCACTTCTTGTCCACTTCGACGAAAGTCAGTGCCTCCGCAACGGTGCAGAACATCATGATTGACGCAATAAGTGCGCAGACCATTACGACAAGTTTTCTTCCCTTCGTTAAGTACATGGTTGCTAATGTCCTCCCTATCTGCGATTTCTGTATTTGACCAAAAGAATGATAAACAGCAAAAGAAGCATCGGCACGGCGAAGAACGGTGCGGTAATGATCGTATCGATCTTCATGGCGTCTGCCGTAACTCTTGTGCCGTCAAATCCGGTGTTGTCGATCCTGTGTCCCCTGACCAGGAGTCTGTGCGAATTGATGCCGTACGGTGTACAGGTCACGAGGGTGCAATAATCCTCGCCCTCGGTTATTTCGAGTTTCTCGAGCTCCTTCGGAAGGACAACGCTGATATTGTCCACCTCATAGGTGAGAACCTCGTCAAGGACTCTTATGGTGAACGTGTCGCCTTCCAGCATTCTGTCGAGATTGGTGAAGAGCTTTGCCGACGGAAGACCTCTGTGCCCGGAAAGCACCGTATGCGTCGAGGGACCGCCGATGGGTACCGACGACGCCTCCAGATGACCGATGGAAGTCAGAAGCACCGAATCGTCTACCGTATGGTAGATCGGGAGCTGAATGTGGATGATCGGTATCTCGATGTATCCCATCATTCCCTTGCCGTCCAGGTTCAGGACGTTTCTGTACTCCTCCATATATTCATTGGTCGCATAACGGTTCCTTCTTGTCAGAAGTTCTTCGTTATAGGCTCTCGCTTCTTCTATAATCCTTTTATATTCTTTTTCATCAATGGATGAAATAGCCTCGGCATAATGGGTAACAGCTCTGCTTGCATGAAAAGAGTTCCAATAATCCGATACCGTAGGGTACAGCAATAAGGACACGCCTGCTATAAAAATAATCGACAGTAAGATTGTGGAAAAATTCTTTTTCATTGCAGATTTCTCCTTAGTGCTGCAAATGCCGGGCAGCGGCAGATCTGAAATCCTCTGCCCGGCACACACGGGAGGGGCAAAAGCCCCTGCCCGTCTTATTCAGATAACACTTATCTGCCTGTGCCAAGACGCTTCTTGGTGATAAGGAGAACAGCTGCACCGACTGCAAGGAGTCCGCCTACCACGTAGAAGATCGTGGTACCGATGCCACCGGTCTCGGGAAGCGTGCCGCCGGTCTGGTTGATGACCTGAACGCCGCCATCAAGAAGGACATCGGCGGTCTTAGTGAAGGAGGTTTCGCCGGTGGCGATCACGATTTCTTCACGCTCCGTCTCGCCGGTAAACTCGAACCAGTAAGAAGCACCTTCGGTGAGGCCGGAAATCTCAACGGTGTCGGAAATAACGATCGAGGTCACCTTGTCCTCTGTAGGATCTTCCGCAGTAGCCAGTCTGTAACCGCCTTCAATGGCTACGAATTCGAGAGGAGTGTCGCCGTCTTCGGAAGTGTAGAGAGAACCGGTCGCTCCGTCGGGAATAACGTCTGCGTCAATGCTGGAATCCGTAATGGTGAAGTCTACCCGTGTTTCCATCGGGTTGTAACCGGTAGGAGCCGCGGTCTCTTCGAGATAGTAGGTACCTGCGCCGAGACCGGAGATCTTTACATTACCTGCAGAGATGTCCGTAACGGTGGAGGAATCGTCTTCGGTAGCAATTCTGTAACCGCCGGATACGGAAACGAGGTCGATAGGAGTAGTGCCGTCTGCAGAGTCGTAGAGACGGAAGGTAGCACCGGTAAGAACTGCAGCGTAAGCATCGGTCTTTACGAGAGTTGCGAAATGCGTGTAGGTATCGGTCGTAGCGGTGGAAGCAGGAGTCCATTCATCACTGGTGAACCAGCCTTCGTTGACAACAGCGGTATCATCTGCCGCAGTGTTCTTGAGGGTTGCGGAATAGGTCACATATACGTCGGACTGTTCGGGATAAATCGGCACCATAACGCCTGCTTCGGTCGTAGACTCAGCAGCCCACGGGATCATAACCTCGAAGGTGCAGCCATCGGTAAGACCGGAGGTGGTTACGGTATAGGCGGTGGAAGCAAGGAGGTTCTCGCTTTCGTCAAGACCGTTCAGGAAAACCTTGATGGAGGTGGTATCTACTTCGAAGTTTGCGTCAGCCTTATCGTGTGCGATGTAGTAAAGAACAGGCTGTGCTTCGGTTTCGCCGGCGGGCGTGTAGTAGTTTGCTGCGGCAAGAGCAAGACGGAAGTCAACGGTGTCGCCGAGCTCGATGTGGTTCACAACTACTTCGCCGTCTTCGGTTACGATGTTCTTGAAGCTGTTGCCTTCGGAAGGCGTATCGGGGTCAACCGGTCCGGGACCGGGTCTGGTGTTCTTATCCTTAACGGTCACGGAAGGAACGGCGGAGGTGATGGTTGCGGTACCGCCGGTGGTGGTGTTGAAGTAGTAGTAGCCGTAAGGAAGATCCGAAGCAACGGTAAGAGATCCTGCAGCAGAAGCCGTGTTGGAGCCCTTCTTGTTGGCGTCGATGGTGATGAGCGCTACGTTGTTATTGATCCATGCGGTCACATCGGCA
>JAZRXH010000138.1:0-10829 GCA_045600125.1 Eubacteriales bacterium
TGTTCCTTGCGCCGTTCTTTTCGGCGGTCTTTGCCGTTTCCGCTTCGTTTGCGGCACGGAGAGCGTCAGGATCGACCACACGCCGCACGGTGTTGCCTCTCGCAATGGCGCCGGTAGGCACGGCGAGGACGTTTTCGGAACGGCTGATGATGATCTCGGCATCCACGTTCATGCCGGGAAGGAGAGTCTCAAGGGCGTTCGCATCGTCGATGGTGACGGTAACGGGGTACACGGTGGTACCGCCGCTGGTGGAGCCCACCTTGGAGATCTTGGTGATCCTTCCGACGAAGTCCTGTCCTTCATAGGCGTCGGAGGTGATGGTGACCTCCTGTCCTTTTTCGATGGAGCGGATATCCAGCTCGTCGATGTTGATGTCCATGGTATACGCCGAGAGGTCGTAGATGATGGCAACGACCTTGGAGCCTCCGGTAACGTCGATGGACTCGCCGGCGTTATAGCCCTTCTCCACCACGGTGCCCGAGATAGGGGCGGTGATGGTGTAGTCGTCGATGTTGTCTACGGTATTGTCGTAGCTGATCTGGGCGTTCTCGAGGCTGTTCGCCGAGCGCTTGATGGACTTCTCCAGATCCTTTCCGTCGATGGTGAGGACGAGGGTGCCGGGAGCGACTTCGCTGCCTTCGGCGATATAGAGTCTCTGCACGTCGCCGGAATAGGAGGCGAGAATTTGCTCTTCTACGGAGTACTCGAACTTACCGCTGTCGGTGGAGGTGACGTCGGCGCTGAGGCTGCCGGTAGCGGTGGTGGTATTGGTGATGCTGCCGGGGTTATGTACCGAGACGGTGACGTCCTTGGTTCTTGCGCCCATGGCGTTGACCTCCACGAGAGGCGAGATCTCGGTGACGCTGCCGGCGATCTCCTCGCCGGTGCCGTCGATCTTCACAAAGACCGTCTCGCCCACGGACATCTCCTCTGCGTCCTGCACGAAGAAGGGAAGGTCGATGAGCATGGTCTTTTTATCCACCACGTCGGCGATGGTCTGATCCTCCCGCACGGTATCGCCCGCTTCGATATAGAGCTTGGTGACGGTGCCGGCGTATTCCGAGTAGGTATTGAGCTTCTTCCGGTCGGCGACGAGATCGTTATAGCTGTCCCGTGCTTCGTCCAGGCTCATTTCCCGCTGGCGCAGGGTCTTGTCCATTTCGGAGGAGTCGATGCGGTAGAGGACGTCGTCCTTCTGCACCTCGTCGCCCTCCTCGAAGTTGCATTCGAGGATATCGCCCTTGACGCTTGCGGTGATGGTGTAGGAATCGACGGGCATGAGGGTGCCTGCCGCCGACAGGGCGACCTCGATGTCACGCCTTGAAACGGTATAGGTGGTGAGGTTCGACGCCACCTTTTCGGCTTTTTTGATCTTGAAGAACTGGAGGACGATGACGCCCAGCACCGCAAGGATCAGAAGGATGATGATGGCGGTCTTGACCGCTTTCTTTCTCTTTTTCTTCTGGGCTCTTTTCTTCTGCTCGGCACGGAGTCTTTGCTCCTCCGCCGTGAGTCCGGAGGTGTTTTCCGGGAGATTCTTTTTCATGAGATGTCCTTTCTGCGGGTGTTTTTTACTTGATAAACGGCTCAATGCTACAATAATACTGTATATATGTGATTTGTATGTGAAAAAATGATGTGTTTTTTCTCAACATTGAAAATTTTCAAAGAGGAAGACCGCTCCGGCGGCGTTTTGCGGGGCTTCCCCGCTAAAGTTTTCTTCGAAAATTTCATTTCGAGCAGCCTTGCGTTTTAATCAAAACAAAAATCCGCTGAGGTCGTGTCTTGACCTCAGCGGACGGCAGATAATTATTGTTTTCGCTTTACCACATGAGTTTGACCGCTTGAATATAAGGCGGTCAAACGGGACAATACCCGGGCATCTGTAACTCCGGATTTATCTGAGGCGGGGTCTCGAGGTGGCAGCGGGGGCTTCCCCGCTCGGGCATCTGCAACTCCGGATTTATCTGAGGCGGGGTCTCGAGGTGGCGGCGGGGCCTCCCCGCTAAAGGTTTCTTCGAAAACCTTCACTCAGAGTAACTTTCGAGTGTACCTAAAACAGATATCCGATGCGGCGCTGCTTTCTCGCCGCATCGGACAGTAGTAACTGACTGTTTATGCTTCACCCATGAGTTTGACCGCTTGAATATAAGGCGGTCAAACGGGACAATACCCGGGAATCTGCAATTCCGAATTTATCCGAGGTGGGGTCTCGAGGTGGCGGCGGGGCCTCCCCGCTTACCGCTTGCCGACAGATGCGGCGATCTGCTTTTTCAGGGTAATGGCGTCGACCTTGCCGCTGCCGAGAAGCGGGAACCTGTCCACGATGACGTAGTAAACGGGGAGCTTGTACTTTGCAAGATGCTTTGAAAGCTCGGCGCGGGCGGCGCCTTCGTCCCATGTCGCTCCGTCCTTCAGAATGACGGCGGCAGCCACGACCTCGCCGTAGATCTCGTCCGGTACGCCGAGGACCTTCACGTCGGCGACGCCGGGAAGACGTGCCGCCGCTTCGGCGATCTCTCCGGGAGAGATGTTTTCGCCGCCGCAGATGATCAGGTCTTTTTTCCGTCCCACGATGCGCAGATAACCGTCGCCGTCGATGACGCCGAGGTCTCCGGTCGCAAGCCACCCATCGTCGTCCACCGGCTGCTTGTCGATGTCGAGCCGATAGTAGCAGATGACCATTGCCTTGGAGCGGATGCAGATCTCTCCCTCGCTGCCGTTCGGCAGTGCCTTCCCGGTCACGGTGTCACGGATGCAGAGCTCGAGGCCGGAAACCGGCTTTCCCACCGTCTGGGTCATGTGCTCGACGGTGTCCTCGTACAAGGTGAGGCTGATGGCGGCGTTTTCACTCATGCCGTAGATATTCCCGAAGTGAACGTTCGGAAGAAGCTGCCGGAGCATCCGCATCTGACTTTCGGTCGTGGCGGAGCCGCCGAGGATCGAGATACGCAGGGACGACAGCTTTTCGGAAGCAAAGGCGGGGGACTTGATGATTGCAAGCATCATGGTCGGTACCGTGTTGAACATCGTGCAGCGATACTGCTCGATGAGACGTATCATGGTGTCCGGCGACTTATTCTCGGGAATGACCGAAACATACCCCGTCAGAAGACCCGCCGATACTCCCGTGGAGAATCCGAAAATATGGAACATCGGCAAAAACGCAAGATTTACGTCGCTCTCGGTCACCCGCATTTCCTTTATAAGCGGCTCTATATTGATCATTACGCTGTAGCTGGAGGAAAGGATCGCCTTGGGAAAGCCGGTGGAGCCGGAGGAGAAGATGATCACGCTGGCATCGTCCGCCGGGAAGCTCTCGGTGTACTTGTCCCGTATGGCGTCGTATTCGGCGTACCTTCCGGCAAAATCAATCCTGTCGCTTATGTCGTACATATGCTTTATGCAGGAGCCATCGGTAAGGCAGCTCGCCGCATATGCCTCAAAGGAGGTGACGCCGGCTATCTCGCCGTAGCATACCACCGAAGCGTCGCCTATTCCGGCAACGCCCATCACCTCACCGGGACGGAGCGCCGGATTGATGAGCACGGCGATACCGCCCAGCTTCTGAATGGCGAAGAAAGCGGCTGCCCAGTAAAAGGAGTTGGGAGAGCAGATCCCCACGTGGCTTCCCTTTCTGACGCCGAGACGCGCAAGATCGTCCGCCATGAGCTGGGACGTTTTGTCCACGTCCTCCCAGGTGTAGCTTCTGCCGCAGTAGATGAAAGCGGTTTTTTTCCGGTCGGTCTTCAGACGCTCCCGAAGAAGAGCGGAAAAGCCGAGACGGTACTGCTCGGCGCCGATCCGGTCCTCGGTCTCCTTCTCGGTTTCGATGCGGATGAGGGAATCAAAGCCGGTCATGGAAAAGACCTCGGCGACCGCCTCGTTCACACGGATGACCCGCATGGTGTCGTTCGACAGCTTTTTCCGTGCCACGAGCAGGGCGCGGAGTCCCGCCGAGGTGATGTAGCGGGTCTTGCCGAAATCGAGGGTGAGGTCGAGCCCGTCGTAATCGAGAGCCATCAGCTCGGCGTTCAGCTCGGAGGCTGTCTCGGTGTCCACCGTGCCGATGACCGAAAGCGTCACCCGGTTCTTTTCGTTTTTGTCAATGCTTTTGATGATCTCCATAATGGTCTCCATTCTGCCGTCGGAGGGGCGGCGTGCTGAATAAATGGGAAAGCTCTTCCCGGAACGCAGACGCCGAAGCCTGCCGGAGTTTCGGGAGGAGGTTTTTGCTTTCGTAATTTATGCTTGTTTGTGCTTTATTTTGCGAACGTAAAATTCCGCAAGGACGTTTGCCAAAACAAAGATCAGAAGTCCTGCGGCAAAAACGGCGGCGTCCCCGAGCAAGGGAAGGTCGTTTGCATTGATAAAGAATCGCAGCCATCCGATCATTACCCAGTGGATACAGTAAACGCTGTTGATGTTGGAGCTCATCCGGGTGATGACCTTCTTTACCTTCTCGGAGAAGAGAAGGGAAATATAGTGATACGCTCCGGTGGCGAAGACTGCACCGAGGAAAAGAATGAGGACGTTCGGCGTCGAGAACTGATAATAATACAGCATGCTGCTGTTCATCATACCAAGCTCCCTCGGGATGCAGACAAGCAGGTATATTCCGAGGATAACCGCCGAAACGGGGAATGAAACGGCATAGTATGCCCCGATGTTTTTACAGCGGCGGATTGCCTTCGCATAGAGATAGCCGATGACCACCACGATGAACCAGTTCAGAAGCGGGAACACCGACATTTCGTCGGGCATGACCTCATCCAGCGTCCCGATGAACAGCCCGGCGATCTGATTTACCGGCGTGTTGCCGAGGTCGACAAACCGCACAAGGCTTCCGACGACCGACATGCCCAGCGAAACGAGGAACAGCGCAAGATCCGACAGCTTCAGCTTCTTCAGGATGCCGAAGAGCATCAGCGCAAGACCGGCGAACGGGAGAATGTCGTTGCACAGGAAAACACGCAGGACCTCTGCCCACTCGCTCTTCCCCATCAGCGTGAGGATGGATTCCGGGATGCAGTCCCGAAGAATATTCAGAACGTAGCCGATGACAAAAATGGCGGCGCCCCTCTTTATGAGCTTCGACGCATTTTCCTTCCAGCTGTAAGCGATCCCGAGCCCCATGCAGAGCATAAAGGTACCGGCGCCGAATATGCAGTCGAGGACGATCACCATGATGTAGTACGCCGTTCCGTCCTCCGCGCTCGGGGCGGCGATGCTCTCAAAGCAGTGGACGAGAACCATGCCGAGAATGCATACAGCCTTTGCCATATCGAATTCAAATTGCCTTGAAAGGTTTACTTCTTCCTTACCGAAGAGATTTTTGAACATGACGGGAGCTCCTTCCGTTCTTTTTTCCCTTTTTCCCTTTGTGTCGTTGCCGGGAGAACGCCCGCCGACGAAAAGGGGAAATCCTCAACAATATGTTAATTATACACTTTTTCCGTGCAATAGTCAAGCCTTTTCGGCAGAGTTTTCGGGAAATGACAAAAAAGCGCCGATCGTGAAATCAGACAAAAAAGCGCCGATCGTGAAATCCCGCTTGACTTTGCCGGAGTGTTGTGCTATAATGCAGAAGTAAAAATATGCACGGTATCGCAGAGGCGGTATCGCAGGAAATGCCGGATCGAAGGGCGAACCGCTTTTCGGACGGCAAAAATGCTTTGAATTCCCGGCAAAGAAAGGAACGGTCACCGTTATGAAAAACATGAAAAGAAAAATCGCAATGCTTCTGGCACTGGTGCTTTTTGCAGCGCCCTTATTCGGATGTGAGTCCGGCAATGCGGAAAAGAAGATCAAGATCGGCATCGCCGCACCCGACGTTACGCACGGCTGGGTCGCCGGCATCGCCTACTATGCGGAGAAGTACTGCAAGGAGCAGGATATAACCTATAAGATCACCACCTCCTCGGAGGCTGCCGAAATGATGGCGAATATGAACGATCTCGTCGCCTGGGGCGCCGATGCCATCGTGGTATGGCCGCAGTGGACCGGCATGGAGAGCGCCGTTTCCGAAATCATCGGGCAGGGCATCCCCGTGGTCAGCTTCGACGTGGAGATCGATTGCGAGGGCATCTACAAGGTATCCGGCAACAACTACGACATGGGCTACCGCTCGGCGGAGTACATCAACGATACCGTGGGAGATTCGGCGGTCATCGCCGTCTTCGACGTGCCCGCTTCCGGCTCGGTAGCGGCTCTCCGGAAGCAGGGCTTCTATGACTATCTGGACGAGATCGGCTACGACCAGTCGAATATTTTTGAGGTAAGCAGCAGCTTCACCCGTGACGCCGGACTCCGGGACATGACGGATATCCTCGAGAGCCACGACCGGATCGACGCCGTATTCTCCATCGACGACGAGATCTCCATCGGCGCCATTCAGGCGATCGGCGAGGCGGGCAGGACCGACGTCAGGGCAATCACCGGCGGCGGCGGAATGCAGGAATACTTCCGGATGATCAAGGACGAAAAGTACGCTTCCCTCGGACTTTCCTCCGCTCTTTACAGCCCCTCCATGGTGGAATATGCCCTCGCCTCCGCCATCACCCTCGCCGAAGGCGGAGAGTGTGAGCGGAACATCGTCATTCCCACCACCATCGTCACGAGGGATAACGTGGATTCCTTCATCGATCCCGAAAATACCATCTATTGATTTTGCCTTGTTTTGCGGAGCTTCCGTAAGACAGCACAAGGCTCATTACACCGTTTGCATTCAATATTTTGCAGGGAGACCCGGCAGCCTGTTTTCAGCAAAGAGAGAGGCTGCCGGATTTGACTGTAACCGACTATCCCGTCACATATCGGAGAGGGGTGAACTCTTATGGAACTGTCGGTCGAAAAAATCTGTAAATCCTTCGGAGCGGGCAACGTGCTGGACGGCGTGGACTTTTCCATCCGGGGCGGCGAGATCTGCGCTCTTCTGGGAGAGAACGGAGCCGGGAAATCGACTCTCATGAATATTCTGGGAGGCATTCTGGAGGCGGACTCCGGAAGCATCTATATCGACGGAAAAAAAGTCGTTTTCCCGAACCCTTCCGCTTCGCTTGCGGCGGGGATCGCCTTTATCCATCAGGAGCTCAATCTTGTGGGCGATCTGACCGTATACGAAAACGTGTTTCTGAACCGGCTCTGCACAAAAGGCGTCTTCCTCGATGAGAAGGTCATGGAGGAGAAGACGCAGGAGCTGTTTGAGAGGCTCGGCATAAAGCAGGACCCGTGCGCGCTTGTGGGAGAGCTCGACGCCTCCTATAAGCAGATGGTGGAGATTGCAAGAGCGCTTCTGGCGGACGCTTCGGTCATCATCATGGACGAGCCGACCTCCTCGCTGACGCCCACGGAAGCGGAACGGGTCTTCGAGATCATGCGGACGCTGAAGGCACGGGGCATCGCCATCATATTCATTTCCCATAAGCTGGACGAGGTCATGCACGTCTGCGACCGCTTTGCGGTGCTGCGCAACGGTATTTCGGTCAAGAGCGGAAGCATCGCCGACGTCACCGCAAAAGAGCTTGCCTCCTACATGGTCGGTCACGAGGTCGAGCTTTCCGGCGTACACACCCCTGCCGAGCAAGGCGGCGAGGTGCTCCGGCTCGAGCATCTGTCCGACCGGGAGCATTTTCACGATATTTCCCTCAGCATCCGAAAAGGCGAGATCCTCGGCGTTACGGGACTTCTCGGGGACGGACGAAGCGAGATCTTCGGCACGGTCTTCGGGCTGTACGGCTCCGATTACACGGGAAAGGTATACATAAACGGCGAGCCGGTGCATCTTTCCTCCCCCCATGAGGCTTTGAAGCACGGCATGGCGTACCTGCCCAAGAACCGGAAGGAAAACGCCATCATCGCCGACATGTCCATTCTGGACAACGGAACGGTGGTCAATCTTTCCTCCTTCTGCCGCAGAGGCTTTCTTGACAAGGCGGAGCAGAAGAAGGCTTTCGGGAAGAAAGCAAAGGAGCTGCGCATCCGCTATTCCAATGAGGAAAATCCCATCACCTCGCTTTCGGGCGGAAACCAGCAGAAGGTCGTTCTGTCCAAGTGGCTGGTGTCAAAGCCGAAGCTCCTCATCCTCGACAACCCGACTCAGGGCGTGGATGTGGGCGCTAAAGAGGAAATCTATTCCATCATCGAGTCGCTGGCACGGAGCGGCATCGCCGTGGCGGTCCTTTCCGCCGAGGCTGCCGAGATCATCCGGGTCTGCGACCGGAGCATCGTTCTGTATCACGGGCGCATCGCCGCCGAGGTAAGCGGCAGCGAAATGAACGAGAAGGATCTGATGATCCTCGCTACCGGCGCCGGAAAGGAAGAAGAAAAACATGAAGCATAACCGAACAGAAGAAGCTGCGGTGCGCAATCCCGGAAAGGCGGGAAAGCGCTTTGCCTCGGGAGCGGGGCTCAGCGCCTCCTTCATCGCCCTCGGCGCCATGCTGGTGCTCCAGTGCATCGTGATCGGGACCGGAGGAGATCCCCTGACCATGCTTCCGGCAAGGCTCCTGCAGGCGTGGCTCAATATACTCCGCAACAACACCTATACCGGGATCATCGCACTGGGCATGTGCTTTGTCATCGTGTCCGGCGGTATCGACCTCTCGGTGGGCTCCATGCTGTGTGCCGTGGGTGCGGCGCTGATGTTTCTGATCGAGCCGTCCACGGGACTTCTTGCCATGATCGGCATCCACGGCGTCCCGGCGTATATCATCGGCATCGTGCTGTGTATCGCTCTCGGCTTCGGCCTCGGCGAGCTCAACGGCTTTCTCATTACCTTCGGGAAGATACCGCCCTTCGTGGTGACACTCGGTACCATGAAGATCTACCGCTCGGTCACCCAGCAGCTGACCAAGAAATTCAATCCGACCGTCCCCGACGGCTTCAAGATGATCGTTTCGCCGAAGATCGGCGGGCAGGTCGTCCTTCCGATCCTGTACTGGTTTCTGATCTTCGTGCTGATGTACATTCTGTATAAGAAGACCGTCTTCGGCAAGTACACCGTGGCAATCGGCTCCAACGAACGGGCGGCACGGTATTCCGGTATCGCCGTAAAGTCGGTCAAGCGCCGTGTTTACGCTCTGTGCGGCGTCATGTGCGCCGTTGCGGCGGTGATTTACGTCGCCCGGATCGGCTCCATGGACTTTGCCAATGCGGGCAGCGGCTATGAAATGGAGGCCATTGCGGCGGTGGTCGTAGGCGGTACCGCCATGTCCGGCGGCAAGGGCAGCGTCGCCGGTGCCTTCGTGGGTATGCTGATTATCGGCGTTATGAACAACGTGCTGAACACCCTCGGCGTTCCCACCTTCCTGTGCGATGCGGTGCGGGGAGCCATCATCATTTTCTCGGTTCTCGTGCAGAGAAGAAAAGAAGAGGAAAAATGATGACAGCCGTCTTGTTCTCCAAACGGTCACGGCGGCAAAAGATAAACGTCGGAACAGCAGAATAAAAGCAGGTTATTCCCCGAATAAATCTTCAACATCAAGCAATTAAGCAGAAGGAGAAATCAAGGAGAAATCTATGAAGAAAAAAGTTTTAAGCGTTTTCCTCGTGATCGCCATGCTGATTCCCTTTGTTTCGGCGATGACGCTCACGTCGTATGCAACCATACAGATATTCGTGAAGGTACTGGTACCCGCCGGCACGACGCTGACGCTTGAAGTCGAATCGTCGGATACGGTTGACGCCGTAAAAGCGAAAATACAGGACAAAGAGGGCTTCGCACCCGACGAGATGACGCTCGTATATGCGGGAAAAGAGCTTCAGGACAACAGAACCTTAAGTGACTATAAAATAGGGAAGGAAAGCACGCTCCAGCTGGTCGTCGATCACACCGATGCGGACGGCGACAACTTCTGCGACGGATGCGGAAAAGAGCTTCTGATCGAGCGGTCGTGGGATGCGGAAGCCGGCAAGGTCGCAGAGACGCTTGTTGCCATTCCGGACGACGCCGAAAAGATCACCGCTTCCACCACTTCCCTTTCCTCCGGCGTATACTACGCAGAGGGTACGGTGGATTCATGGAATATGCTCACCGTTCAGGGAACGCCGGCAAAACCGACGCACATCATTCTGAAAGACGGCTGCTCCCTGACGGTAAAGGGTATCGACGTTTCCGCTGAGAAAGCGCTGTACATTTACGGACAGAACGGCGACAGCGGTGCGCTTATATCCGAAGGACTTTACTACAATACAGCCGGTATCGGCGGTGACAGCTGCATCGACGGCGGTACCGTCACGATCTTCGGCGGCAGCGTTACTGCCGTAAGCGCCGGCGGCGGAGCGGGCATCGGCGGCGGAGACGGGGGCAGCGGCGGTACCGTCACGATTTACGGCGGAACCGTAACGGCGACCGGAGGAGACGGCGGAGCAGGCATCGGCGGCGGAGACGGGGGAGCAGGCGGCGATGTCGCCATATACGGCGGCACGGTCAAAGCCACGGGAGGCGCCCCCTGGGCAGCGGGTATCGGCGCCTCCGATTCGGATGATCACGGCACCCTCTTCGTATCCGACAGGCTTGCGCTTATGGCAGGCAGCAACGATTATTCTGCCGAAGCCGTTACGCTGGATGAATACCTCTCCGATAGAGATCCGTACTTCAGCACGCATATTCACAAATTCGATTTATACTTCATAGACGTCCGCGGCGGCATGCATGTGGAGGTCTGCTCTGTCTGTTTCACGGGAAAAGAGCCGGTGGCGCATACCTATGACAGATACATCGACAACCACGACGGCACCGGCACGGCAATGTGCGTCTGTGAAGCTTCTGTCCCGGCTTACACCGAATACTATTTCGCAAACGGCAGAAAACCGATCGCCGGCGGCGA
>JAZRXH010000139.1:0-8877 GCA_045600125.1 Eubacteriales bacterium
GAGATCGATTCCGACCGCTTTGCCTTTGAGGGCGGCAGCGATTACAGCCAGTTCGGCGACATCACCGTATATTACAGGGTAGAGACTCACGATCACGATTTCAGCACCTTCACCGACTACTCTTATGACACGCACTCAAAGGAATGCACTATTTGCGGCGCATACGGCGGGACGGAACCGCACTTCTTCGTATACGCAGCGGGCGACCAGGACAACGGCGACGGCACCCACACCGGAAGGTGCGCCTGCGGAATTTCCGGTGTGGCAGTCCACGATTTCGGCGATGACAATACCTGTCCCTGCGGTGCGGAAAGCTTCTCCGAGAAGCTGGCGTTTGACGAAAGTAATATTCCGGAGTCCGGCTTCTACCTGTACGAGGGCGGGCATTTCAGAATTACCGCCAATGCAGTCTCCAAGGACGGTATGTTAGGCGGCGATGACGATTATTGGCTTCGTATCGAAGCGACAGACCCCCGTGTGACCATTACCCGTGTCGACGCCATAGTCAGCTGGTATGGAGACGATTACGGTGATGTCGGCGTCAGCCGGGGCAGTAAGCTCCAGACGGGCGAGGTCAGGAACGGCTCTGCCGTCAACGTGCTCGGGATCGATTCCAATGCCTTTTCCTTTGCGGGCGGCAGCGACAGCAGCCGGTTCGGCGACATCACCGTTTATTACAGGGTAGAGACTCACGATCACGATATCAGCGACGAAGCCGTCTCTGTCGATGACCGTGTCCACGCCGGGAAATGCAGCGTCTGCGGTATTATCGGTGAAGCAGACCACGACTATGACTCCGGTAAGGACAACGGCGACGGCACCCACGCGGAAAAATGCATCGTCTGCGGCGGTACCATTACGAAGCTTCACGTCTTCGACGGCGGCGTTTGTGCCTGCGGTGCGGAAACTTGCTGCGAGAAGCTGGTGTTCGACAAACAGAATAATATCCAATCGAACAATTCCTACCTGTGCGAGGGAGAGCATCTCAGAATTATCGCCGATTACGCCTATGATGGCGGTATATACGGCGGCAACAACACTCATCCGCTTCGGATCGAAGCGACAGCCCCCGATGTGACCATTAAACGTGTCGACGCCGTGGTCAACTACTGGGGGGAAGATTACATTGATGTCGGTGTCAGCGAGGGAAGAAAGGTTCAGACGGGAGAAGTCGAGAACGGTTCCACCGTCAACGTGATTGGAATCGATTCCGACAGCTTTGCCTTTACGGGCGGCAGCGATTACGTCTCGTTTGGCGACATCACCGTTTATTATACGATTCACGACAAGCACTCCTTCGACAACTTTACCGATAACGGCGACGGCACCCATACGGCAACGTGCGGCTGCGGTTATTCCGAAACGAAAAACCACCGCTTTGAGGACAGGCACTGTCTCGGCGTCGGCAATGAAAACGGTCACGTTTTTGTGTGCCTCGACTGCGACGCACACAGCGTGCTCGTGACCCACGTTCCGACACAGAACTACCGTGATAACCTGGACGGCACGCATTCCCGCCTCTGCTCGGAATGCGGCGAGTACGGCGCACGGGAGGAGCACAGCTTTACCGATGGTGTCTGTGCCTGCGGCGCTCTCGATAACTGGTACCGTGAGGATCTGCCGTACACGAAGCCCGAAAGACCGGGAATATATGATTATGCCTACGAAGGAAGCGTTTTCAAGGTGACGGGAACCATGAGCGGCGCAGGCGATTGTCTGTATATCGGCCATTTCGGATTCCCGGAAGAAAAAGACACTGCGGTCAGGATCGAATCCGAGATTAGGAATGCCGGGGTAAAGATCATGAAGGTCGAGGTGACCTGCATCGGCGACTTGAATGACTACGACGAGCTCGGCTTCAGCAGCGGAACCATGAGGGTTGTACCGAATGACGGCGGCGGTGCCGTTATGCACATAAGCGAGATCGACAGCGATGTCCTCGAGATCGCAAGCGTTCAAGGCTCTCTGTGTCTTGTCACAGACATCGTTGTATACTATACGCACGATCACCTCTTTGACGGCGAATACGTCGACAACGGCGACGGCACCCATTCGAGATACTGCACCGTGTGCGGCGATGTCGGCGGAACGGCGGCGCATGTGTTCGACGAATACGTTGATAACCCCGACGGCACCCGCACGGTAAAGTGTGTCTGCGGCGCCGAGACACCGGTTTACACCGAATACTACTTCGTAAACGATCAGAAGCCGGTAGCCGGCGGCGAGAACGGTCTTGTCAACAAACGTGCTTACTACGTTGATGACAAGGGCGAAAAGGTCGAACTGGAAAGCGGACTCCTTGAGGAAGACCTTGAGGTCACCTTCGCCCAGTGGTACCTGCGCACTGCCGTGCAGTTCAAAGAAACCGAAGACGGCGGCGTGAACGTTCGCTTCGTTTCGATGCTGGACGATTCTCTTGACGACTACTACGAGGCGGGCTTCACCTACACCGTAGGCGGTGCGGACTCCTTCGATCCCCTCACCACCCAGTTCGGTAATACCTCTTACGTTGTCGACGGCAAGACCGTGAAGGTCGGCGACTTCGGACTCGGCGAGGAATACTTCATCCTGCGTGACGTTGACTTCGCAAAGGATGCGGTTGATGCAAATCTCGAAATCACCGTAACGCCTTACGTCCTTCTTGCCGCCGAGGAAACCTGCATCACCGGCGAACCGATAACCTTCAGCCTCGGCGACCTTGTGGAAACCGAAGAAGCTGCGTAATGCATTGAGGAAGGAGATAGAATTATGGAAAACATCAAAAAGAAATCCATGCCGAAGCCCGAAATCAAAGTCATTGAGATGAAGAAGGGCGAAGACATCATCCGCACCTCGAATGCGCTTCTGTCCTCCATGACAGACGGCGGAGCCGATACGGCGACGGGGTATAAGTCGTACAGCCTGTTCAATTATTGAGCAGCTTCTGCCGAGAGGCAAAATAAAAATCACGCAAAACGGGGCAGTCGTAGACAGCGGCTGCCTCCTTTTTGTATATTTCTGCACGAAAAAGCGTAAAAACGGAAAATTCGGTAAATTTTGAGAAAACAGCGGCAAAAGCAGTTGACAAACACGGAAAAGATGGTATAATAAATATAATATGCGAAAGTATACACTCCGATAAGGAAACGAAAGGAAGAAACCCATGCGAAAAAGACTTTTGAGCGTCATACTTGCTGTCGTCATGACAGTCGGTATGATCCCGCTTTGCACCGCTCCGGTATCGGCAGACGGGGAAGAACTCTCCGAGTTACTGGAATTCAATGCGGGCAACATCCAGCCGGACGGCTCGTATCTGTATGAAGGTAACTGCTTCAGAATTACCGCCGGATACGCCGACGGCAGTAAAGGCATATACGCCGGCAGTAATGCGCAGTGGCTGACGGTCGAAGCGATTTATCCGGCTGTTACGATTACCCAAGTCACCGCAAAGATCCTCTATTGGGGCGGCTGGTACAGTGCGGTCGGTATCAGCGGGGGCAGAAAACTTCAGAACACTGCCGAGACCGGCTCCATCGTCGATGTGGTCGATATCAATTCCGGTGCCTTTTCCTTTGCCGGCGGCACCGATTACTGTGCGTTCGGCGACATCACCGTTTATTATACGGTTGCCGTTCACGAACACGATTTCAGCGTTGACTGCACCGATAACGGGGACGGAACGCATAGGGGCAAGTGCAGCGCCTGCGGCATTGTCGGCGATGCAGTACACGTTTCGGCATATACGGATAACGGCGACGGCACCCATACGTACGGTTGTGTCTGCGGCTTTGCTTCCTCCGAAAAGGCAGCCCACAGCATCGCATATACCGTCAACGAGGACGGCACCCACACGGGCACATGTGTCTGCGGCTATTCCGTAACGGAGGCGCACGAGATCTCCTACACGGACAACGAGGACGGCACCCACACGGCAAGCTGTAAGTGCGGTTTTGAAACGACGGCAAAGCACAGCATCGGCATAGATGCCACGGATAACGGCGACGGCACCCACTCGGGAAAATGCATTTGCGGCTATTCCGCTGCAGCCGAGGCGCACGAGTTTTCCTATACAGCCAGCGATGCAGCCCACGAGGACGGCACCCACACGATGAGCTGTGCATGCGGTTATACAACGACGGAAAAGCACCGGTTCTTCGCTCCCTTTACGAATAACGGGGACGGCACCCACACGTCGACCTGCGTCTGCGGGAAGACCAAAACTGCCAATCACACCTTTACCATCTTTACCGACAACAAAAACGGCGCCCACACGGCGGAATGCGTCTGCGGCTATTCCGAAAATCTGCCTCACGAGCGCGACGAAAGCGGCGTTTGCATCTGCCAGATCGCAGATCACTGTGAGAAGCTGATATACGATACGGACAATATCCGCAAAGGCGCCTATCGGTATGAGACCGATAACTTCATAATCACCTCCAACAGCACCATGACCGGCTATGACTTCAGCGGTATGATGGCAGGCGTAGGCAGCTCGTTGTACACGTTGGCGATCACGCCCAAAAGAGACGATATAATCATCACCCGTGTCGACGCCAGGGTCGTTCATGCCGAGCAGTACTACAAGGAAGTCGGCATCACCCGCGGCAGAAAACTGCAGACCGGAGGCATCGAGTGCAACTCCTTTGTCACGGTAGACGAGATCAATGCCAACGGCTTTGCGTTTACCGGCGGTACCTTCTGGTCTGTGCTCAGCGATATGATCGTATACTACACCTTCACCAATCATGTGCACGAGTACGGCGATTTCCGGGACAACGGCAACGGGACGCATTCGAGAAAATGCCTCTATTGCGACTCGTACAGCGTTGAAACCGAGGAACACAGCTTTACCCTGCTTCCCGCCGATAACGGGGACGGCACCCACACGGCAGCGTGTGTCTGCGGTCTTTCCGCAGCAATGCTGCATAAATTCGAAGACGGCGTTTGCTTCTGCGGAGCAGAAAGCTGTTCCGAAAAACTGGTATTTGATGAAAGCTGCATCCGTGAGGACGGCTCGTATCTGTACGAGGGCGAGCACTTCCGCGTTTTCGGCGACAGTGCCGACAACATCGGCATAAGGGGCGGTAACGGTGAGTACTGGCTGACGGTCGAGGCGACCGACCCCAAGGCGACCATCACCCGTGTCGACGCCGTAACCACGGATTTCGGATGGGATTTCGACAGGAATGTCGGTATCAGCCGGGGCAGAAAATTCCGGAATCCGGGCAACGACAACGGAGCGACCGTCAGTGTTATTGAAATTGACGCTGCTGCCTTTGCCTACATGAACGGTTATCGTGATTGCAAGTTCGGCGACATCACCGTCTATTACACGCTTGCCGACCACAATCACGAGCTCAGCGATTACACCGATAACGAAAATGGGACTCATACGTCCAAGTGCCGCATCTGCGGTGTTTACGGCAAGACGGAAAAGCACAGCTTTATCGTCTGTGGCGACAATCTGGACGGTACCCACCAGTCGATGTGTATCTGCGGCTGCATCAGCATAGAGCCGCACGTCTTTGACGGCGGCGACTGCACGTGCGGTGCGACGGAAAATCTTAAGGAAACGCTGGCGTTCAATGCGGAAAATATCCTGCCGGACAACTCGTATCTGTTTGAAAGCGAGCATTTCCGGATTACCTCCAATTACGCCTATCAAGATTACGGCATATATGCCGGCAGTTCCGACTATTGGATGAAGGTTGAAGCAACAAGCCCCGATGTGATCATCACCCGTGTCGACGCCGTCTGCTACTATGGCTATTACTTCAAATATCTCGACATCAGCCGGGGCAGAAAGTTCCAGGAGGGCGAAGTTGATTCCGGTTTGACCGTTAACGTGCTTGAGATCAATTCCGACAGCGTTACGTTTGAGGGCAGCGGAGCTTACTCTTACTGCGAATTCGGCGATATCACCGTATATTACACGATTGCCGATCACGAACACGATTTCAGCAGTTTTGTCATCAATGATGACGGCACGCATTCAAAGGAATGCACTCTCTGCAATATGGTAAGCGAAAAAGAAAAGCACTTCTTCGTATTCGCACCGGGTGATGAGGACAACGGTGACGGCACCCACTCCGGCACGTGCGTCTGCGGTCTTACCGGTACGGAAATTCATGATTTCGGTGATGACAATATCTGCGTCTGCGGTGCGCAGACCGAAAAGGAAGAACTGGTGTTCAACCCGCACGTAGTTTTGTCTGATTATTCCTATGAATTTATCGGCGACTTCTTCGAAATCACTGCAAAATACGCTGATGAAGTCGGCATATACGGCGGCGGCAGCTACTATTCGATAACGATCGAAGCGAAGAGCCCTGACGTGATTATTACCCGTGTCGATGCCGTGGTCACCGATTCCGGAAGCTATTACGATGAGGTCGGCATCAGCACAGGCAGAAAGGTCCAGACGGGAAAAGTCCGGTCGGGATCTACCGTCAACGTGCTCGGTATTGATTCCAATAGTTTTGCCTTTGCGGGAGGCACGGATGGCTGTTATTTCGGTGACATCACCGTCTACTATACGGTCTGCGATCACGATTTCAGTGTCACCGATAACGGCGACGGTACCCACACCGTAGAATGCAGCCTCTGCGGTAAAAAAACGACCGAGAAGCACAGCATTACGCTGAACTGCACGTATTACGACGAAGGAACCCACACGGGACAGTGCGACGTCTGTGACGCAGTTACTGCAGGTCCGCACAGCTTTACGCTGAACTGCACGGACAACGGCGACGGCACCCATACGGGAATCTGTGCCTGCGGTATTTCCGGTACGGAAGAGCACGTCTTCAATGCCGACGGCATATGTGCCTGCGGTGCGAAAATCATTTCGGAAAAGCTGATATACAATATGGGCTATGTTCGGAATGACGACACCTATCTGCGTGAAGGCGAGTTTTTCCGGATTACTGCCGATTACGCCGATTACTGTGGGGTATTCGGCGGCAGCAGCTACAAGCAACTGAGGATCGCAGCAATAAGACCCGATGTGACCATCACCCGGATCGACGCCGTGGTCAGCTGCTATGGAGACTATTACGATGATGCCGGCATCAGCCGGGGCACAAAGCTTCAGGAGGGCGAGGTCGAAAACGGTTCGACCGTCAGCGTGCTCGGTATTGATTCCAATAGCTTTGCCTTTGCGGGCGGCAGCGATTCCAGCCAGTTCGGTGACATCATCGTCTACTATAGGGTAGAGGATCACAATCACGATTTCAGCGTTGACCTTTCTTGTGTCGATGACTGTATCCACATGGGAAAATGCAGCGTCTGCGGCATCATCGGTGAGGCAGAGCACTTCAATACTGTGTCGGATCTTGTAGATTACGGCGACGGTACCCACTCGTACGAATGTGTCTGCGACCGTTCCTTTGCAGAGCCCCATATCTTCCGTGACGGTGTCTGCGCCTGCGGTGCGGAAAGCCTCTTTGAGAAGCTGGTATTCAACGAGCAGAGTATCCAATCGGACAACACCTATCTGTATGAGGGCGGGCAATTCAGAATTACCGCTTCGTGGGCTGATGAAGACGGCGTGTTCGGCGGCATTAACAGCTTTCCGCTTTGGATCGAAGCAACAGACCCCTGCGTAATCATTAACCGTGTCGACGCCGTGGTCAGATTCTATGGAAACGATTACGACGAAGCCGGCGTCAGCGAGGGCAGAAAGATTCAGGGGGGCAAGGTCGAGAACGGTTCTACCGTCAACGTGCTCGATATTGATTCCAATAGCTTTGCCTTTGCGGGCGGCAGCGGATACGTTGCCTTCGGTGACATCATCGTCTACTATGATATTCACGAGCACTCCTTCGAAGACTTTACCGATAACGGCGACGGCACCTATACGGCAGAATGCGAATGCGGCGAAGAGCTTACCGTCACGGCTTCCTATGAATACTATTTTGTAAACGACAGCAAGCCGGTAGCCGGCGGTGAGAACGGACTTGTCAACAAGCGTGCTTACTATATCAATGACAACGACGAAAAGCTCGAGCTGGAAAGCGGACTTCTCGGGGAAGACCTTGAAGTCACCTTCGCCCAGTGGTACCTGCGCACCTCCGTGCAGTTTAAGGAAAACGAGGACGGCGGCGTGAACGTCCGCTTCGTTTCGATGCTGGACAAGAACCTTGACGAATACTACGAGGCAGGCTTCACCTACACCGTAGGCGGTGCGGACTCCTTCGATCCGCTTACCACACAGATGGGCAACACCTCCTACATCGTAGACGGCAAGACCGTGAAGGTCGGCGATTTCGGACTCGGCGAAGAATACTTCATCCTCCGGGATGTTGACTTCGCAAAGGATGCGGTTGATGCAAACCTCGAAATCACCGTAACGCCTTATGTTCTGCTGACCGACGGGGAAACCTGCATCACCGGCGAGCCGGTGACCTTCAGCCTCGGCGACCTTGCGGAAACCGAAGACGAAGAAGCCGCCTGATGCATTGAGGAAGGGAGATAGAATTATGGAAAACATCAAAAAGAAATCCATGCCGAAGCCCGAAATCGAGGTCATTGAGATGAAGAAGGGCGAGGACATCATCCGCACCTCGAATGCGCTTCTGTCCTCCATGACAGACGGCGGAGCCGATACGGCGACGGGGTATAAGTCGTACAGTCTGTTCAATTATTGAGTAGCTTCTGTTGAACGGCAAAATAAAAAATCATGCAAAACGGGGCAGTCGCAGACGGCGGCTGCCTCATTTTGGTATTTTTGCGCCGAAAAAGCAGCAAACCGGCAGGCTTGACGATAATATTTGCAAAAAACTGTTGACAAGCAGGAAATTTGTAGTATACTAAGTGTAGTATGCGAAAGTGTGCATTTATTCATTCCGCAAGGTAACGAACGGAACAATCGGAAACAATCGGAAACGAGCGGAAATG
>JAZRXH010000140.1:0-5879 GCA_045600125.1 Eubacteriales bacterium
CGCCCTCCCGTACCCGCCGGGCGTTTTTGGTGCGATACCGCACGAAATGCATATCATGCATTTCGAAGTGTATCGGCTTTTCCAGCTCGTGGGAAAAGTAACGCCCCCGTAACCCCCGTTCGTGTGCAACAAGGCGATTGCAACACCCACGGCGGGAGCCGAAGATAATCAATATGACAATCCCTCAGTCAGCTTACGCTGACAGCTCCCTTTACTCGGGGGGAGCCAACATGTCGCTGCGCTCCATGAACAAAGTTTTCTTCGAAAACTTTCACTCGAAATTTACTTTGTGCGTGAGCCAAAACAAAGCTGGCGAACGAAGCGAACGAAGCTTGCCCCTACGGTCTGCCGCCGGTTTGACGAAGACTAAAAACAAAACTCCGATGAAGTCGGGGTTTGACTTCATCGGAGAAGTAGTAACTAATCGTTTATACCGAACCCATGAGCTTTGCCGCTTGAATATATGGCGGCAAAGCGGGACAAGGTTCGGGCAGCAAGTGCTATGGTTTTATCTGAGGTGCAATCCTTTCGTATTGCCCGCAGGGGCTCCCTGCTGGCGGCAAAGCGGGACAAGGTTCGGCCATCGGGGATCACGGTTTTATCCGAGGTGCAATCCTTTCGAGGTGGCGGCGGGGCCTCCCCGCTCCCCGCAAAAGGCGGCGACGGGGTTTGGGGGCGAGCAGCCCCCAAAAGCAGTTAAATAAAGGCGCAAATGCCCTCGTACACGAGCTTGCCGAAGGCGGAGAGTCCGTCCTCGTCGATGCGGCCGCAATAAGCGCAATGGGTGCCGTGCATGGTCTTGAGGAAGAATTTGCTCTCGTCGTAACCGAAATGGCGAAGGGTGGAGAGCATCAGCATCGTCTGCTCATAGCGGTTCTTCATATCGTCATCCGAGACGATGAACATCTGCGGCGGGTATTCCTTTTCGAGACCCACGTAGTACATCGGCGATGCCTCGTCCACGATGAGGCGTCTTGTGTCGAGTCCCCGCTCCAGGCAGACGTTGAAGTGGGTGGTAGGCTGTCCGGCGTCGTGGATATAGCCGGCGATGACGCTCGGGTCAACCCCCTGCGCCTCGTAGTATCTCCGGTCATAGCAGAGCATCATGGAGAGATAGCCTCCGGCGCTGCTGCCGCCGACGAAGACCTTCTTTTCGTCCCCGCCGTAGGAGGCGATATTCTTCAGCGTCCACGCCACCGCCGAAACGGCGTCCACGATGAATTCCGGGTACTTTGCCTGCGGATACATCCGGTAATCGGCGCTGACGACGGCAATGCCCCGGTCTGTCAGGTATTCGTTCAGCCGATGCTCACCGAAGCGTCTGGTGCCGCTTTTCAGTCCGCCGCCGTGGAAGTATACGAAGGTGGTAAAGCCCTTCTGCGGCTCGTCCGGAAGGGATACGTCAAGAAGGCAATTTTCCGAAGCGTCGGAATAGCGGATGTTTTCAAGGATCTTCATGGCAGGATCATTCCTTTCTTTTTTTAGACTTTTTTAGACTTTTTTTAGAACTGCATTTGTGCCGGTTTACCTTGCAAGGCAAGGGAAATCCGGGTGTCGGATCTATACTCCCGAAAGGCACAAATGCGTTTTTTAATTATTTTGCTTTGAAATGGATGCGGTCAAAATACTCCCGGCTGCAATTCTCGATGTAGTCGATAAGCGGCTCGGGCTCTGTGAAGGAGCGGTAGAGCTTGTCCCCGAAGAAGTCCACGAAGTTCTCCTTTTCGGCGTACTGCAGCATGTCGATGAACTTATCGTAATAGCCGAACTCATTATACAGCACCATGGGCTTATCGTGCCGTGCGAGCGAGCGCAGGGTGATGTTCTCGAAGAACTCATCGAAGGTACCGATGCCGCCGGGCACGGTGATGAAGGCGTCGGATATGTCGATGAAGCGCATCTTCCGCTCGTACATGGAGCCGGTGAAGATGACCTCGGTGCAGTCCTCGTAGATAATGCCGTCCACGTCAAAGAATCTCGGGGCGATGCCGACGATCTTCCCGGCGTTTCCCCGCCTGAAGCCTCTTGCCGCCGCACCCATGAGACCTCCGTCGCCGCCGCCGAAAACGAGGTTATGGCCTCTTTTGGCAAGCAGATAACCGAGCTCCTCGGTGGCTGTTTTATACTTGTCGTCGATGGTGCGGCTTGCGGCACCGTAGATACAGATGTTCATAGCATTCCTCCTTAGGGGTTTCTTTCTCCTGTGCTCTTAATGCTCCTATGAGCACAGAGGTCCGGTTATTCCTTATGTTATGCAGTATATGATGTTATGCAGTATATGCGGGAGGTCATTGTAATGCATTGTTTTCGGCTCTCGCCGTGGGTACGAGGATTGAACGCCGCTTCTCACGGGCGTATTATCTTCGGCTCACGCCGTGAGTGCAGCAATAGCCTCACTGCGCTTATACGGGAGCGCAGACTTTTTCTTTCGAGTGAAAAAAAGTCAGGGCTTGCACACCTCAAGGAGAACATCGGCATGCCCGGACTCGTCAAGAGCGCTGCGGGAGGCGGCGAAGGCGAGGTCGGGGGTGTTGTTTTCCTTTGAAAGATGGGCGAGAAAAATCTTTTCGGTACCCGCCTCGGCAAGGTACGGCACGAATCGGGCGCACTCCAGATTGGAGAGATGCCCGCTTTTCGAGAGGATCCGATCCTGCAGCCCGATGGGGTAGGGACCGTTCTTCAGCATTTCAATGTCGTGATTCGATTCAATGACCACGTTCCGACAGCCGATGAGAGCCGCCGCCACGCTTTTCGTCACAAAACCGATGTCGGTGGCAAGCCCGAAGCAGTCGTCTGCCGTCACCACCCGATAGCAGACGCTTCCCCAGGAGTCGTGAGGCGTGCGGAACGCCTCGAATTCGGCGTTTTCCGTCCGGATCTTGTCGGCGGCGTCCATGATGCGAAGACTGCGCTTTGTAAAATCGTGACCGGAGGCGCAGTCAAAATAGCGGGCGGACTTCGCATTCATGTAGATGGGAATATTATACTTTTTCGATAGTACCTCAAGACCGTTGATGTGGTCGACATGCTCGTGGGTCACAAAGATGCCCCGTATCCTTTCGATGCCGCTTCCGACGGCAAGAAGGGCTTCGCATAAGCGTTTGCAGCTGACTCCCGCATCAATGAGAAACTCTTCGCCGTCGCAGGAAAGATACGTCGCATTGCCGCTTGAGCCGGAAAACAGCGGAACTGCTTTTATCATTTTCAAACCTGTCCTTTTGCATTTTCGGCGGCATTCGGAAAAAACCGGGAAGCCCTTGCTCTTTGCTTTTGCCTTTGCTCTTTGCCGTTCCGCAGGCAAATCACGCACCCGCAGAGAGGCGCACCTTTCATTCCGCACATCCCGCCGATTAACATTATACAGCGGCACGAACGGGTTTTCAAGTCCACTTTGTAAACTTTGAAAGCACCCGCCCGGACGGTTTCATAAAGCCTCCCGTCCCGCACGGAAAAAACGCCGCAAACGATTTGACCGCATCAAAAGAACTCAAAATAATTTACACCGATTTTTCCGGAAAACTCTTGAATTTCCCGGCGGAAGCGCCTATAATCGGGTAGAATGAATAGTGTTTGCTTTGATTTTCTGCCGTCCGGTTTGCAAAATTATGTGAATTTGTACCGGAACGGATCGATGAATTGTGCATAGTTTCTGTATTTATTGCATAAAATAGTGGCAGGATTATCCCGTGTTGTCGTGCCGATTGCCTATTTGTTTATTAAATATCTTATAATATTATATTGAATATTCATACTTTCGGACAAATACAGCACTTTCACAAATTTCTTCGCTTTCCGTGCAAGAAAACAGCCGGGGCGGAAAAGGACGAAACCGGTGGAATGGAAGTAAGCTTCCTGCGAATACAAGGCGAGAACACAAAACAGCAAACGCAGAACAACGATAACGAAAGGAGGACCGGAACCGATGAAACAACAGACGACCGAAACAAAAAAGCCGCATACAGCGACATCGGAATCAAAAGCGGAAGCAGCCGCCGACAAAAGCGCCGCAAATAATGTTTCACGTGAAACAAAGGTGCGCTATCGGGAAACCTACCGACGTTTCCGGGAGTCCGGACTCGGCGTCGCAGACAGCGCCTACAACGCACTGTTTCTGAAGGCGCAGTCCAAAATTGAGGAATACAACAAGTCAAAAGAGGACATCACGACACTGTACGAGCATCCGAAGGGCTGGTTCGCCGAAGGGTTCGAGGAGCTGGAGGATATCTCCGGCAGAAGCTTCTGGCATACGGTGCTCGGGGTACTGCTGTTCTTACCGAAGGCGGCAAGAGCGCTTCACGCCATTCCCGGCGGCATCCGGAAGGGCTTTTCGGGTATTACCGAGCGCTCCGACAGTGCGCTGAAGCGGGGCAGGACGATGGTACACAGCCTGCGAAAGGGCGGCGGCGTGGTACTGGCTCTTCTGTTTGTGGCAGGAGCGGCGCTCTACATCGGAAACACGGTATCCAGGGCGGCGTGCATCGAGCTGTTCATCGACGGGAAGAGCGTGGGATATGTGAAGAACGCCGACACCTACAACGTATCGCTCAGCAATGCCGAGGCGGCGCTGTCCGAGAGTCTCGGTGTGAACTACCGTATCCCGTCCGACACGGCGACCTATCGGGTCGTCAGCGCCGTAAAGCCAACGTATCTTTCGGATTCCGACATCACGTCGGCGCTTTTGAAGTCATCCGAGAAGTACATCACGCAGGGCTACGGACTGTACATTGACGACACGCTGGCGGCGGTATCCGACAGCCGGATGATCACCGACAAGCTGCTGTCCGACACGCTTGATCTCTACACCCGTCTTTATTCCTCGATCAAAAAGAACGAGGAAAGCATTTCCTTCTCCAACAAGATCACGATCAAAGAGATTACCGTGCCGAAGACGATGCTGAAGAGCGAAGAACAGATCCGGGAGATACTCGGCATTGACGCTCTTGAAAACCTGAACACGCTGCTTCTTGTGGACGATTCCACGTCGATGTCGACGCTGGAGGTGGCAAAGCTGCTGCCGGCGCTGGACAATGAAACGGTGACGACCTACATTCCGGAAGAAAACCTTTATTATGTAACGGAAATTCTTGAAAAGGACGTGACCGACGCCGAAAACACCACCGAAAGCGGCGAAAAAGCCGAAGACGAAGAGCCTGACTCGGACGGGAACGGCATACCGGACAGCGAAGAACCGAAGACACGCGTGGTGCTGACCTTCCAGAGAACCGAAAAGCAGACGGTGAGCGAAATCATCCCGTGCGATGTGAAGTACGTATACGACGATACGATCCGGGAGGGACGCAAGATCATCTCGGTGCCGGGCGTAGACGGCATCCGGGAATCGGTATATGAAGTCTACTATATAGACACCGAGGAAATCGGCAGAAAGCTGCTCGAATTCAACGTAGTACGTGAGCCGGTCACCAAGACGATCCGCATCGGTACGAAGAAGGTAAGCGAGGAAGAGCGAGCCGCCGGTGCGACCGGAACCTTCATCAAGCCCTACAACGGGCAGATCTCCTCGACCTTTGCAGGACGTGTGCTGTTCGGCGCTTACGAATTCCACGGTGCGCTTGACATCTGCGGTCCGGCGGGAGCGCCTATCGTTGCCTCTGACGGCGGCAAGGTCGTTTTCGCCGGATGGAACGACTCCTACGGCAATTATGTCATCGTCGACCACGGCGACGGTATCTCGACCCTTTATGCCCATATGAGCGCCATCTGCTGCGCCGTCGGCGAATATGTCGGGCAGGGCTGGAAGATCGGCGAAATGGGCATGACCGGACGTGCCACCGGAAACCACGTCCACTTCGAGGTCCGCATCAACGGCGTCCGCCAGGACCCGCAGGAATATCTGAGCAACTAACGATAATCCGGAGGCT
>JAZRXH010000141.1:0-3202 GCA_045600125.1 Eubacteriales bacterium
AATACCAAACTAAATGATTGGTACTTAACCCGTAACGCAAAACAAAAAGGTGTTTCTTGGCATTTCTCAAATTCCGATGCCAGAATCAAACTGAAACATTTATACCCAAGCATAAAGTTTTAAATGTTACAATGTACTACTGTCTGAAGTCGATTTGCCGAAGGCAAAAAAACTACGATGAAGTCGGCGTTTGACTTCATCGTAGCAGTAGAGAGTAACTGTTTTTGCTTTACCCATGAGTTTGACCGCTCGGATTTATGGCGGTCAAACGGGGATAGTTTCGGGCATCGGGGATCACGGTTTAGTCTGAGGTGCAATCCTTTCGAGGTGCCTGCGGGTGCTACCCGCTGGCGGCAAAGCGGGACGGGGTTCGGGCATCTGCACTCCCGGTTTTATCCGAGGTGCATTCCCGGATTGGCGGCGGGGTCTCCCCGACCGTCGGACCCGTCCCGGCTTTAGAAGTCAACTCCACACTCCACACTCCACACTCCAAACTGTTTCAACCTCCACACTCCAAACTGTTTCAAACTCCACATTCAAAACTTTTAGGAAAGGCTGATATCCATGAAGCTCCCCTGGCTTGTAAGAGACAAGAATTTCTATAAGACCCTCGTCGCCCTGGCTCTCCCCATATCTTTGCAGAATCTCATCACCTTTGCGGTGAATTTTGCGGACAACGTGATGGTGGGCACTCTCGGCGAGGTGGATATTTCGGCGGTATATATGTGCCGTCAGCTGGCGACGGTGATGCAGTGCGCCGCAAACGGGATCGGCACGGCGATGCTGGTGCTGGCGGCGCAGTATTACGGAAAGAAGAATCTGGACGCCGTGCGGAAGATCACCTTCATCGCTCTGCGGATGTCGCTCCTCTTCGGACTTCTCTACTCGGCGTTCTGCGTTGCTTTTGCCCCGCAGATCCTCGGCGTTCTTGCCGAGAGCGAGGACGTGGTGCGGGCGGGCGTGCCGTACCTGCGGATCACCGGCGTATCCTTCTTCTTCTTCGGTATCACGCAGTCGTTTATCTATTCCCTGCGAAGCGTGGAGAATGCAAAGCTGGGTATGCGCCTTGCGTTCATGACCCTCGTTGTCAACGTCTTTTTCAATTATCTTCTGATATTCGGAAGGCTGGGCTTCCCGGCTCTCGGCATCACGGGAGCGGCGATCGCCACCCTCCTTGCCCGCATTGCGGAGTGCGCCTTTACGCTGGTATACGTCTTCCGGTATGAAAAGGTACTGAAGCTGAAGCTCTCCGGCATTCTCGTGCGCTCGAAGACGCTTCTGCGGGATATGCTGAAATACGGCTATCCCATCTTCCTCGGAGAGGGCGTATGGTCGGTGAACATGCTGTATCAGAGCTTCATCATCGGGCGCTACGACGAGGAGATCACGGCGGCGTTCAGCATCACCATCATGATGAGCAACCTCGTTTACGTGTGGGCGACGGGTCTTGCCTCCGCCGTGGGCATCATCACCGGCAAGACGGTGGGCGAGGGAAAATTCGAGACCATGAAGCAGTACGCCAAGACGGTGCAGGTGCTGTTCGTGATCGTGGGCATTGTCAGCGGTCTGCTCATTCTTGCGCTGAAGACTCCGTTTATCTCTCTGTATAACGTGTCGGATCATACCCGTGCCGAGGCGGATATCCTGATGAACGTGCTCGCCGTGATCATGGCGGGGACCTGCTACCAGATGGTGGGACTCTCGGGACTCGTCAAGTCCGGCGGCGATACGGCGTTTGTGACCATCAACGACTCCATCCACGTCTTTCTGATTATTATCCCGTCCGCCTATATCTGCTACCGGCTCGGAGCCCCCGTCTGGGTCGTCTTCGCCTGCCTCAAGTGCGATCAGATACTGAAATGCTTCGTCGCCGTGGTCAAGATCAACCGCTTCAAATGGATGAAAAAGCTCGTGCGGGATGAGGCAGAATAAAATGCGGGGAGCCCCCGCGGGCAATACGAGAGGAATGCACCTCAGATGAAACCATAGCACCCGGTGCCCGAACCTCGTCCCGTTTGACCGCCATAATCCTGAGCGGTCAAACTCATGGTTTTAGCATAAACGATCGGTTACTACTGTCCGATGCGGCGAGAAAGCAGCGCCGCATCGGATGTTTTTTGCCTTTTTCAAACCGTCGGCAGAGCGTAGCATTATCTTCGACTCCCGCCGTGGGTGCAGCAATTGCCCTACTGCACACGAGCGGGGGCGTATTGTCCTCGGCTCCCGCCGTGGGTGTAGCAATTGCCCTGCTGCACACGAACGGGGCGTATTATCCTCGCCTCCCGCCGGGGGTGTAGCGATTGCCCCACTGCACACGATACGGGGGTGGTACTTTTGCCAAGAGCTGCAAAAGTACCCAAAAGAGCCCGTCGGGTAAGGCTTTCAGCCTTCCGACACCAATCCGAGTCGCACTCGCTTTTTGCCATGACTTCCTTTTGCGCCCGCAACGAATCGACAGCAAACCGACACCGAAAGGGAACCTATGCGGTTCCCCTTCACTCCTCCCCTTGTGGACACCAGAATGGTGCAGACAAAACTATCACCTCGGTGCTGTTCCAAAAGACCCACAGCTCCGCTCCGGGGAAAAGCGAGAATTTGTCGCCGCAGTGTCCCCCGACACCGAGTTTTGGTCGGGACCCAGACAGAACCGACACCTCAGTAAGCACGATTGTAACCAAGTGGGGATCGCATAAAACTTAATTATTTCTGATGCCGTGGGTACATCTTCCCACGGGAAAGGCGCTCGCTAAAGGTTAACTGTTGCTTGTTGGTGTCACCGATACTTATCAGTGTACAAAGCTAAATAGAACTTCTCGGCGAGGCGACAGAGTGCTCCCGTAGGAGAAGCTCCGAGTCATAGCGCCCGCTGCGGGCGCGCTGCTTGCTACTATGGAAAGTTTTCGCAGAAAACTTTCTTCATCGGTGCTTGCACCGATGATTGTGGCAGCGGGAGGGGGCAAGGTGCAACAAGAACGAGCGCTGTGCTCATAAAGCATCGCTGTACCGGTTGCAGAAAGATATGGGTACTGAAAGTTTTCGAAGAAAACTTTAGCATGGAGCGAAGCGCCAAGGGAGGCGCTTGCGACAGGCAGGACTGCCGCCCTCCCGTACCCGCCGGGCGTTTTTGGTGCGATACCGCACGAAATGCATATCATGCATTTCGAAGTGTATCGGCTTTTCCAGCTCGTGGGAAAAGTAACGC
>JAZRXH010000142.1:0-116035 GCA_045600125.1 Eubacteriales bacterium
TGGTCTCAGACTCTCGGCGTCGGCGCCGTGCTTTTCCGCATGGCGCTCACCATTCTCCTCACCGCCGTTATCGGCTGTGAGCGCTCCAGCAAAAGGCATTCGGCGGGACTCCGCACCTTTATCCTCGTGGGCTTCTCCACCTGCGTTGCCATGATGCTGGACATCTATCTCTGCGGAAGCCTCTCGCTCCACTTCTGCATCATCTCGGCGGCGTGCGTCGTCGCCGTGTCCACCATCAGCGTAAACTCGCTTCTGTTCAGCTCACGGAATCAGCTCAAGGGTCTCACCACCTCGGTGGGACTCTGGTCTACCGGCATCCTCGGGCTTTGCTGCGGAGCGGGACTGTATTCGGTGACCCTTGCCGCCTTTGCGGCGCTGCTTCTTACGCTTTCGCTGTTTCCGCCCTTTGAAACCTACTTAAAGAACCGCTCCAACCACTTCGAGATCCATCTGGAGCTGAAAAACAGCAGTTATCTGCAAAACTTTGTCACGACGCTCCGAAGACTCGGGCTTCGCATCGACGACATCGAAAAGAACCCCGCCTACGTCGGCTCGGGGCTCAGCGTGTATTCCGTGGCGGTCACCATCGACTCGGAGGAACTGAAAAAATACAAGACCCACAACGAGATCATCGAAGCGCTTTCCACCCTCGAATACGTCTACCACATGGAGGAAATGCGAAGCTGAAGGGCGGCGGGGGTTTCGTCTTTTCCGGAAAAATAAGCAGAAAAAAACGGTGTGACTTTGGCGCCACACCGTTTTTGCTTTTTTCTTTCGTTCTCTTTTTCGGATCCTGTCGAATCAAAGATACTTTTTGAGCGGCTCGGGGATATGATCGACCTCGGTGGAGACGGTCATAACGAGGTTCACGCCGTTCTTCTCGAGAAGGGGTGCGATCGTTTCAACAAAGACAACAAAGCCTTCGATCTTTGCTTCGGGAGCGATCTTGTAAACGGAATCGATGAAAAGGTCGGTAATATCATAATTTGTCGCAAGCATGCCGCAAAGGAATCCGTAGAGCTTCTTCCAGGTGTCGATGGAGTATTCGTCCACGTCAACAAGTCTTGCCTTATGCGTGATTTCGTGAATGAGCTTGTCGCCCTTTTCGATGCAGATTACGTTACCCTTGGAAGTTTCCGATGCCGTGTTCACCATTTCGATGAGGTGCTTTGTCTTGCCGGAACCCTTGAGACCTGCGAAAATTTTGATCATGATGCTATCCTCCGTGTATGTAAATGTATTTGCTGTTATAGCTTCTTGCGGAATCGGTTCTCTTTACCGCACTGCCATTATACTACAAATTGCCGTGCTTGTCAAGTCGTTTTAGGAAAAATTCCTTATTCTTTCACAAGATGCCCCGGAAAATCAGTATAATATGCTCAAAATATACAAATTCTCCGTTTCGATTCTTGTAGAATATGCAATAGAACGAACCGCCTCAGCCAAAATGCTGAAAGACGTGCAAAAGAAAAGCCGTGCGAACCTTTGCCGCACGGCTCTGCTTTGTGATGACGCTTTTGGGAAGAGCCCCGCAAGAGAACTTACATTCTCGCTTCGAGTTCTTTTCTTCTCTTCTCGTTTTCTTCGCCGGGCTTTCCGAGGAGGGCGAACATGTTCTTCTTGTACGCCTCCACGCCGGGCTGGTTGAAGGGGTTCACGTCGAGGATATAACCGGAAGCGGCGCAGGCAAGCTCAAAGAAGAATACCATGTAGCCGTAATCCTCTTCGCTTCTGGAATCGAGGTCGAGAACGATGTTCGGTACGCCGCCGTCCACGTGGGCGAGGATGGTACCCTGATATGCCTTCTCACATACGAACTGGAGAGGCTTTCCGGAGAGGAAGTTGAGGTTGTCCACGTTCTGGGGATCGTTGGGGATGATCACATCGTGGTTGGACTTCACGATGTTCACGACGGTCTCGAAGATGTTTCTCCGGCCCTCCTGCACGATCTGACCGAGGGAGTGGAGGTCGGTGGAGTAGATGACCGATGCGGGGAAGAGAGCCTTGCCGTCCTTGCCCTCGGATTCACCGAAGAGCTGCTTCCACCACTCGTTCATATACATGAAAGCGGGCTCGTAGCAAGCCATGATCTCCATGCTCTTGCCCTTGCGGTAGAGCGCGTTGCGGACAACGGCATACTTGTAGGCGTCGTTCTTTTCAATGTCGCATGCGGTAAGCTCAGCCTTTGCCTTCTGTGCGCCTGCCATAATCTTGTCGATATCGCAGCCGGCAGCGGCGATGGGAAGAAGACCGCAGGCGGTGAGAACGGAGTATCTGCCGCCTACGTCGTCCGGGATCACGAAGGTCTCGTAGCCGATGGCGTCGGAGAATTCCTTGAGGGTACCCTTTGCCTTGTCGGTGGTGGCGTAAATTCTCTTCGCAGCGCCTTCCTTACCGTACTTCTTCTCGAGAAGACCTCTGAAGATGCGGAAAGCAACGGCGGGCTCGGTGGTGGTGCCGGACTTGGAAATGACGTTGACCGAGAAGTCTCTGTCGCCGATGATCCCGACAAGCTCCGCCAGAGCGGAGGAGCTGATGGAGTTACCGGTGAAGTAGATCTCGGGGGTATCCTTGCACAGTGCGTTGTAGTTCGGGCTCTTGATGAACTCGATGGCTGCTCTTGCGCCGAGGTAGGAGCCGCCGATGCCGATGACGACAAGGACCTCGGAGTCCTTCTTTATCTTTTCGGCTGCCTTCTTGATCCGCTCGAATTCGACCTTGTCGTAATTTACGGGAAGGTCATACCAACCGAGAAAATCATTGCCGGCGCCGGACTTGTTTACGATTTTTTCATGAGCCTTACAGAGCTCGGGGAGAATCGCTTCGATCTCCGCCTTGGTTACGAAAGACTCGGTGTACTTTGTGCTGCATCTTATGGACATATTGGATTCCTCCGGATTATATAAAAATTACATCCGTCATTTTATTACAATATGTCCCCGAATGCAACAGCTATTTACCGTAACATCATTAACTTTTTGAAAATTTTTGATAAAATGTTGCCGTAATCCGCCTTCCGACAGTCCTCGGAAGCAACGACGTCGGCTTCTCCCACGACCTCACCGCCGATGGAATAGACTACGTGCCCCACCTTGTCGCCCGCCTTCACGGGAGCCTCGATAAAGTCGGGAAGGAAGACGCTTTCCTCTGTTTTTTCGCCCCGCCCCTTCGGAAGAAGGACGGTAAGATCGTCATACCTGACCGGCACGCTCCCGTTTTCGCCGCCCTTTACCGGAAGATCCTCCAGCGCATGGGCGGGAAGACTCACCGTCCGGAAGTTTGCAAAGCCGAAGTCAAGGAGCTTTTTCGCATCCTCGAACCGTTCGTCGGAGGTCTTTCCGTTCATGACCGATGCGATAAGTCCCAGACCGTCCCTCTCTGCTGTGGCGGCAAGACAGTAGCCCGCCGAGGAGGTGAAGCCGGTCTTCATCCCCGTGGCTCCCTTATAGAAGCGGATCAGCTTGTTGGTATTGGAAAGACCGAGGCTCCCGCCCCGCAGCGAGTCCATCCAGATGGTGGTGTAGTTGAAGACGGTGCCGTGCTTTGCAAGCTCCCTTGTCATGACGGCAATATCCCTTGCCGTGGTAAGATGCCCCTCGCAGGGAAGACCCGTGCAGTTTTTGAAGCACGTCCCGGTCATGCCGAGCTCGGCGGCTCTCCCGTTCATCCTGTCGACGAACGCCTCCTCGCTTCCCGCAAGATGCTCGGCGAGTGCCACGGTGCAGTCGTTGGCGGAAACCACCACGATGGCCTTCAGCATCTCATCGAGAGTCAGCTCCTCGCCGTACTCCAGCCATATCTGGGAGCCGCCCATTCCAGCCGCATTCATGCTGGCACTGATCTTCGTGTCAAGGGCGATCTTCCCGCTGTCCAAGTCCTCCATGGCAAGCAGAAGCGTCATTACCTTCGTCACCGAGGCGGGTTCGAGGGGCACGTCGGCGTTGTGCTCGTACAGTACCTCGCCGCTTTCTCTGTCCATAAGGCAGGCGGAACCGCTGTGAATCGAAAGCTCCACTGAGGTGGAAAGGGCGGCGGTCTCGCTGTAAACGGCGCAGCCTACGCTTTGAAAAGAAAAAAGAAAACCGATAAGGAAGAACGATAAAATTCCATATAGCTTTTGACGATATTTATCATGCATTTTCATGACAGTTCAACTCTCCTTTCAAACACCCGGCTCTTTTTTTGCCGTGTATCTGTTCTGCAGTCAGTATGTGTCGAAAAGGGAAATTCTAAACCGATTTTTAAGAATTTTTATGCTTTTCCGAAAAATATCTCGTATTTGCTCTTCCTTTTCGGCGATACTATGTCAGGACAAAAGCACACCTTTTGTCACTCCGAAACGGATCGGAGCACCCCGAAAAGAAAAATCAGAGTCAAAAACGGAATAGAATCAAGACAGAACGAAGAAAGAACGAAGATAGGAAGATGAAAATGATAACGACAACGAAAAAAACAGCCCTGCTGCTTGCCGCGATCCTTACCTTTGGCGCCGCATCGCTCACCTCCTGCGGAAATGCGGACATGGATGAGGCGGAAAATGAGGCAGGATACGCCGGGGACAAAATCGGAAACGGCGTAAAGAATGCCGCCGACGATCTTTTCAGAACGCCGGACACCGGCAGAGGAGACGGCGATATGTACGACAAGGGCGTCTATGACGACAACGGCGTGAACACCAACGAAGGCAGTGCCGACGGCGGAATGAGGACAGCCGAGGATAACACCCGGGGCGCCGTCTATTATACCGAGCCCAATACCGATGCGGATATCGCCTACCGAGGCGAAATCGGCGGGCAGAACACGGCGGCAGACGGTCGGTAAACCAAAGGGCATAAAGAACACCGGAGCAAGAATACTCCGAAAAAGCAGGTAAAAAAGACTGCACTTCCACGGCTTCGGGAGTGCAGTCTGTCTTTTTTTGGGGGGAGTTACGGCATATTTTCGCCGAATGTTTCAGGCTTTACAAGAGAGCATCCTTTAATTTTGCAAGGATCTTTTTCTCCGCCCTCGACACCTGTACCTGGGTCATGCCGAGCCGGGAAGCGGTCTCGCACTGGGTAAGGCAAGCCCCGTAGCGAAGAGAAAGAAGGCGGCGTTCTCCCTCGGTGAGCTTGTCTATCGCTTCATAAAGAGCCATGCGCTCGATCTCCTCCTCCATGCCGTCATGCCCGAGCCGTTTTTCCAGCGCCTGCAGCTCCTCGCCCTCCGCATTCATCGAGATCGTCGGGGACATGGCGCCGAGGCAGAAGACCACCTCTTCCTTTTCAATGCCGCAAAGACGGGAAAGTTCTTCCACCGTCGGTTCTCTGCCGAAGCGCGAGAGGAATTCCTCTCTGTTTTTCAGAAGGATCGCCCCGTTCTTTTTCGTGCTCCTTGAGACCCGCATCATCCCGTCGTCCCGAAGATGCCGCCGTATTTCACCGCAAATCTGCGTGAAGGCATAGGTGGAAAAGGCAAAGCCTCGGGAAAAATCGAAGGAATTCGCCGCTTTGACAAGCCCCACGCAGCCGATCTGCACAAGATCCTCGTACTCGGTGCCTCTCTTACGGAAGCGCCCCGCTACGCTGTGGACAAGTCCCAGATTCTCCCGGCAGAAGTCGTCGAGAAAACGGTCCTCGCCGGTCTCCCGATACTTTTTCAGCGCCTCGGTGCTTCCGTTATGTATTTCCGGTTTCATTTTCTGCCCTTGCGACCTTTTTCGTAAATATCACGGTTGTCCCTTTCCCGGGAGTCGAACGGATGCGGAAGGAGTCGGAGAAGGACTGCATGATAGGAAGTCCCATGCCCGAGCGTTCCCCGGCACTGTCGGTGGTATACAGCGGCGTCATGGCCTTTTCGATATCGGCGATGCCGCAGCCCGTGTCCCGCACGGTAAAGCGGAATTCTCCGTCTGAATACAGCTCGCAGGAAAAACAGATCTGCTTTTTGCCGCTCTCCGAGGCGGGCACGTCCCGGTAGGCGTGCACCGTGCAGTTGGTGACCGCTTCCGAGACCACCGTCTTCACGTCGGCGATCTCTTCCACGGTGGGGTCGCACTGGGCAAGGAAGGACGCCGCTATGCTCCGGCAGAAGGCTTCGTTGCATCCTTTGGCGGGAAGGACCGCCCGGAAACGGTTCACCACGCTTCTTTTCTTGTTTCTCTCTTTTTTCGTCATTGCCTTTTCTCCTAAAATCCGAAAGCGCAAAGAAGAATGCGCCCGTTTTGTTTTTTTCTTGCGGATGAGCCGAAGACGGAAATGCCCTCAGTTTACCTCGATCATTTTGTCAAGCCCCGCCATGCGCAGAATCTTCCGCACCGATTCCGAGGCGCCGACGACACACACCTTGCCGCCGACCTTACACAGAAGCCGATACCGTCCCATCACAAGGCCGATGCCGGAGGAGTCCATAAACCGGACTCCTGAAAAATCAAAGACCAGTTTTTTCGGCCTTTCGAGAAAAATCAGCCCGTCCAGCTTTTCTCTTGCGCTTTGCGTTTCGTGATGGTCGATCTCACCGCAGAGCGTCACCGAAAGAGTGCCGTTTTCGCACGAAGATGTCATTTCCATATTTTCAAGCTTTACCGTCCTTTTGTCGTTTTTTCTTTTTCATTTTCTTTGTCATTATCTTTGGCTTTGCCGTTATTCTTTTGCCATTATACCCATGGCGGAAAGTAAAATCTGTCGAAGAAGGGAGCCTTCTTCATTCTTTTTCGGAAAGTCCGAGAAGAAGCGGCAAAAGAACGAAGGCGATGCCGGAAAGGGCGGGCAGGACTGCCGGAGAGAGGGCAGAGAAGGGGACAAGGACTTCTTCCCGCATAAAGCAGACCGATACAAGAAGAAGCAGAAGAAGCCCGAAGACCGTCGTGGCGATCCTGCTTCTTTTACCGCACAGCCCGAGAAAAGAAAAGCATTCCGAAGCAAAGCAGAGCCTTACCGAAGAGCGGTAAAGAATGCAGAAAGAGTAGAAAAAGACGAACAGCTCTTCGGCATCAAAGCCCGGTATCATCGACGATGCCGAGGCGAATGGCACGGCAAGACGGGAGGAAGCCGCAACACCGAACAGCGAGCGCAGAAGCAGAAAGGAGAGGCAGAATAACAGAAGAGAGGCAAGGTAACCCGCCGAAAACACGGTGGTCACCGCTTTTCCTGCATTTCTTTCGGCATCATGCCGCATTTTCCGATCCTTCCGGAAAGTCAAAAACAGCACGGTAAAGCTGTCCGCAAAAACGAGCAGAGACGAAAAAACTCCCCGCAGGATCTCACAAACCGGTGTCCCTTCTGCTTTCCCGAAGATATCCCACGTCATGCCGCCCTCGAAAAAACCGAAAAAACAGAGCACGAGCGTGACGACGGGGAGAAGGACGCCTACGTCTGCTATGCCGAAAAGCGTGCCGACGCCCCGCAAGGCGGCAAAGATCGAAACGGCAAAAAGAACGGTGCAAAGGACGACGCAGAAGGAGCGGGAGGGCGGATTTCCCACGTTCTCATAAAGCCGCAGCAGAAACGAAAGACTCTCAAAAAAGCATAGCGCCCCGGTGCCGGTCAGAAACAAAAGCACGGCGATGAAACCGAGGGAGGAATGCCGCAGAGAGACACTTTTCAGCTTCGGCAAAATCCTTGGTACAAGAAAAAGAAAAAGCGGCAGAAGAAGCAGCGAACACAGCACAAAGGCACCGAAGGAAACGGCGCTGAGACAGTGCGAAAAGGGCGCATTCACAAGAAAGAAGCCGCATGCGGTATAGAGAAACACGGGAGTCGGAGACGGTTTGCCGTATAGAACGTATCGGGAAGTATCATTCATTCGGCAGTTCCTCCGCTTTTTTCGGAAGAAAGAGCGTCGGCGCTTTCACGAAGGAACCGGGCAAGGGGGACGTAATCCGCTTCTTCCGATTTTGCGATGCGGCCGTTTTCGGCGATGAGACGGCATTTTTCATAAAGAACCTCCTCGTTTTCGTCCTTTACGGCATAGATCTTCGTCCTTGACTGAAAACGGGTGTGATCCAGGAGAAAAAGCAGAGTCCGGAAGACCTCCGCATCCGGGAGAGCCGACGAAAAGACCAGTGCCTTCGTACTCTTGAAGTAGATCTCATAGTCGGAATCTGCCGTGCTTCTTAAGGCTTCTTCGAGGGTATTTCCCGAAAAACGAATGACCGAAACGCCGCCCTCTTCGCTTTCGCCCTCTTCTTTTTCCGATTCTTCCGACGAAGAGGAGGAGTCCGTCTCCTTTCCCGTTTTGCAGAAAAGGGTGACGTTTGCTCTGCCGCTGTCCTCGTCACGGGAAAACAGAGCGGCAAAGCAGTAACCCTCCGGTCGCTTTTCTTCGCCGCAGCCGGAGAGGAAAAGCACCGACAGAAGAAGTGGGAAGATGTAGAAAAGTTTGTTATTCCTGTGCATATGCTTTCCTCCGAAGATCATGGCAGCTCGCCTCTTGTACATTCATCCGTTTTTCAGCTCGTTTTCTTCTTGTTCGAGAGCCGCCATGGGTCGCTGGATCACCCCGTCCCGGAAAAAGCCGCGTGAAAACGGCGAAAGAGGCGCCATATACGGCACGCCGAAGGACTTCTTCCCGCAAAGAAGGACGAGCAGAAGGAAAAATGCGGTGCAAAGCCCGAAGAAGCCGAACAGATGGGAAAGAACGAGCGTCCCGAGGCGGATGATGACGTTCGAGTCCATGTGCGGCGGGTTCATGAAATTGCAGATCGCCGTCAGCGACGCCGCCATGATGACCGGCGCCGAAGCGATCCCAGCCTTGATGGCGGCGTCACCGAGGATGAGCCCGCCCACGATGCTCACGGCATTGCCTACCGCTCTCGGCATACGGATGCCCACCTCCCGGATGATCTCGAAAATGAGGAGGATGACAAGGAGCTCGGTGAAAACGTCGAAGGGGATCCTCGTCCGGGAATCCCGGATGCCTGCGTAGAGACTGTAGGGAAGTCCTCCGGCGTGAAAGTCCATGAGCGCCGTATAGAGTGCCGGGAGAAAGACGGCGATGAGCATTCCGAGAATGCGCAGAAGACGGATGAAGGTGGTATAGTACGGGGTTTTCAGATAGTCCTCACCGGACTGGATGCTTTCAATGAAAAGATAGGGCACTGTCAGCACCACGGGACTTCCGTCGCAGATCACGGCGATGCGCCCTCCCATGAGCTTTGCGGCTACCTTGTCCGGCTTCTCGCTGTTTCCCACCTCCGGGAAAAAGTTCATCCGCTTTCTCTGAAGGTAGTGCTCGAGGTATCCCGAGTCGATGCAGGAGGATGGCTTGAAGGATTCGATGCGCCTTTTCAGCTCGGCAAGGATATTGCCGTCTGCAAGACCCTCCACATATACTATCCTGATGCCGGTCTTCGTGACGCTTCCCACCGTCATGCTTTCCACCCGCAGACGCTCGGAGCGGATGATCTTCCGCAGCATCACCACGTTTGTCTCGGCACTTTCCACAAAGCCCTGCCTCGGTCCCCGCAGAGCGACCTCGCTGTCCGGCTCGGAAATGCTTCTGCCGTCTTCGTTTTTGGCATCCGCCGCATAGGCAAAACAGCGACCGTCCTTTTCCGAGACGATGACGGCTCCGCCGGAAAGGAGCTTATTTGCGGCGGCAGAAGGGGCACAGACCTTTTCGAGAGGGAGCGAAGCCAGCATCGTCGGAAGGGTATCCTCCGTGATCTCGCCCCCGGACAGCACGAGGGGGAGAAGGATCGAGCCGGATACGGTATCCTTCGAGCAGTAGTTTGAAATGTACAGTACGTCGAAGGCAAAGCCGCCGCCGTTTTCCGAGTGCCGGACGCATACGTCACAGCTGTTGCCGAAGCCCGATAAGACCTCGTTTACAAATCCGCTCATGTTCATTTTTCGCACTTTTCTCCCATGCAGTCATTTTCCTTTTTCAAGATCCGCCCCGAACATTTTTCCCGAAGATGGCTTTTCTTATGCATGGGAAAAGGTAAAGAGATTATTGAAACTCACTTAACTTTTTCAGTCAGGAGGACAAAGGTCAGCATGGAACACGAACCGAAAATATCCGGCGCATATTACCCCGTAAGAAACGAAAAAATAAGGAAAAGCGTAAAAGAGGAGGGAAGGACGCTCCTGAAGATCAATATCGACTATCCTTTTTGCGAGGAGGAAAGCAAATTTGCCGTCACCTTCAATACTTTCTACGGCGGACTTGCGGAACGGTTCTGTCGGTACGGTGAAAAGAGGGCGGCATCTTTTGCGAAAAGGGGCACGGACAGCCTTTGCCCCGACGGAGAGATCTTCCGCAGCATCGTGTCCTACAATACGGAAAAGGCGGTTTCGGTGCTGTCCGACGTCACCCATTTCAAAAGCGGGAGAAGTGAAAGAGTCCGCTTTTCGGCGGTGTGGGATCCTTCCGACGGAAGCCTTCTGCCGTATTCGCATTTCCTCCCCGCCATCGGGGTAAAGAATCGGCGGGAGATGCGGAAAAAAGTAGGGGACGCTCTCTGGAAAATGCTTGACACCGACCCCGATGCTTTCGGTCTTACCGAAGACGGTGTGAAAAAATACGCCTATACCCAAAGACCGCAGAACTGTTTTCTCACTCCCGCCGGCGTTGCCTTCTGGTACGATATCGGCACGGTGTCAAAGGCGGATGACCTCTATCCGACGGTAGTGCTTCCCTATGCTTCTTACTGAAGTCCATATCGAAAGAACTCTTAGCGTGGTCTTAACGCATACGGCTCTTTTTCTTTACAGAGGCGGTATGCAAGGCACATCCCATTTTTCGCCCGAACGGGAATGAAATGAATATCCGGACGACGGATAATTCAAAATAATGTAGAAAGTGTAACAATTATTAAGAAGTTTTGCGAATCACGAAAAAAATACTTGCAATCTATTATATAGTGTGATATAATTCTTACATTGATAAATAATTATCAATGCGTCAAAAAAGCATAAAGAAACAGGGCGCTCTGCAAAATACCGTATTTTTCTTGCCTTGCCGGAAAACGGGAAGAGAGGAGCGGCGTTTTGCATTTCCCTCTCCGCCATGCAGAAGAAGACGGACGGGTCAAAATCGCAAAAAGATGAAAAAGACGAAAAACGACAGATCACGAAAGGTGGATGCAGGATGGCTCTCGATATAATCAGACAGATCACCGAAAATGAAAAAGAGGGCGAAAAGATCCGTGCCGAGGCGCTGGCAAAAGCAAAGGAAATCCGCAGGAGCGCCGAGGAATACGGGGAGAACGTGCTTCGCACGGCAAGCCTCGAAGGCAGGAAGGCGGCAGGAGATATCCTTGAGAGCGCCGCACGGGAGGCAGAGGAGATCAAGGCACTGAAGCTCGAACAGTCCAAGAATTCCATGGCTCATATGAGAGCCGAAGCCGAAAAAAAGGTGGACGCCTGCGCTGATTTCATTTTCACCGAGCTGAAAAAAAGATAAGAGCCCTATAAGCTCTTTTTCCGAAAGGAGTAATAAGCGGACAAATGATAGAAAAAATGCTGAAGGTGACGCTTGCGGCAGTGGAATCGGATGTAAAGCGCATATCCGATGAGCTTCTGTGGCTCGGCTCGGTGGAGACCTTTCCGCTGGAGGACGAGACCGGAGCGGTCGTCAGCGATACCGACGTAAGCTCTTTCCTTTCCGAGGCGGAAAGAAAGCGGGACAAGGTCGCCGAGGCGATCACTTATCTATCCGCTCTTTCCGATAAAAAGAAAAAAACGCCGAAGCAGAGCTTTGACCGGGCTTCCTTTGAAAAGATAGCCGAAACGGAAGACGGGCTCCTTCGCCTCTGCGACACGGTCACAGGCTCGGAAAAACGGAAGGGCGAAATCAAAAACAAAATAGCCGGATGCGAGAACGACATTGTTTCTCTCGGCGTATGGAAGAGCCTCGATATCCCTCTCGATACGGTCGAGACCGAAAAGACGGCGGTGCTTCTCGGAAAACTGCCGCTCGCAAGAGGCGCATCGCAAATGGAAGAAGTCTGCGAGACCTCCGGCGTCGAAGCGGCGTTCGAGAAGATCTCCGCCGATGCGGAAGGCGAGTACTGCATGTTCGTATGCCTCAAAGAGGAACGGGACAGACTCGTCGAGGCTCTTCGCAGTTACGGCTTTACCGCCATGCGCTTTGACGGCTTCCACGGTACGGCGGCAGCCGAGACCGAAAGACTGAGAGCCGAGATCGCAGCGCTTTCCTCGGAGAGCGAAAAGATCACCTCGGACGAAACGGAAAAGACGGCTTCGCTTCCCACTCTGATGGCGCTGTACGATTTTCTCTGTGCCGAGATCGAGAAGCTGAAAATACGGGAAAAGCTCTTCGGCATCGGCGGGGTGTACATCCTCCGGGGCTGGCTTCCCGAAAGGAGCAGGGATGCACTTCTCTCAAGACTTGCCGGTGTTGACTGCTATGTGGACTTTGCCGAGCCGGAGGAAGGGGACGACGTTCCGATAAAGCTTCGGAACAACCGTTTCGCTTCTCCCTTCGAGTCGATCCTCGGGCTTTACTCTTACCCCGATTATCACGGGATTGACCCTACCTTCATCATGTCGATCTTCTACTTCATCATCTTCGGCATGATCATGCAGGACGTGGTGTACGGTATCATCCTGATCCTCGGTGCCATTCTTCTCAATAAGATCATGAAGCCGAAAAAGGGAGCAAAGAAGCTGATCGACGCTCTCGGCATCTGCGGCATATCCACCATATTCTTCGGCGTCCTTTTCGGAGGCTACCTCGGAAATCTTCCCGCCGCCGTCGCCAAGAATATGTTCGGCGTTGAGAATTTCAACATCAAGGCGGCGATCGACCCGGTTGCCGACCCCATGAAGTACCTGTATCTGTCCATCGGGCTCGGCGCCGTGCATCTGGTGTGCGGACTGCTTATCAAGGCGTATATGCTGATAAAGCGGGGCAAGATCTTTGATGCCGTCTTCGACGTGGGCTCGTGGCTCGTGGTCTTCACCGGTATCGGTCTTCTTTTTGTAAGACCGGACATCGGAAAATGGCTGGCACTCGGCGGTGCCGCAGCTCTCGTTCTGACGCAGGGCAGGGCACAGAAGAACATCGTCATGAAGTTCCTCATGGGGCTCTACTCGCTGTACGACAGCGTCAGCTACCTCTCCGACCTTCTCTCCTATTCGAGAATCCTCGCTCTGGGACTTTCCGGAGCGGTCATCGGTCAGGTCGTCAACATCATCGGCACGATATCCGGAAAGCACACGGCGGTTTCCTTTATCGTTCTCATCTTTGCGGTGCTCCTCGGACATACCCTCAACTTTGCACTCAGCGCCCTGGGCGCCTTCGTCCATACCGCAAGACTACAGTATATCGAATTCTTCAATAAGTTCTACGAGGACGGCGGACGGGAATTCGTTCCCGCCGAAATCGACGCAAAGTACGTGGAGATCGAAGAAGACGGTTCCGAAAAGCGCTGATCCTCGGCGCAAAAACATTCATTCGGTTAAAAATAAAAACAATAAAAAGATTTTGAAAGGCAGGATTTTATTATGAATTTCACGGAAGTATTGACAAGCGGTGTTTTCTCGGGTATCAATATTGCGCTTCTCGGCGCAGCGATCGCAGCGGTTTTGTCCGGCATGGGCAGCGCCAGAGGCGTCGGCATCGTGGGCGAGGCAGCCAGCGGCGTTCTGACCGAGGATCCCTCCAAGTTCGGTAAGTCCATCGTGCTGCAGGCTCTCCCCGGAACCCAGGGTATTTACGGTCTTATCACGGCGTTCCTCGTTATCTTCAACCTCGGCATCCTGAACGGTAACGTACAGCCCATTTCCGTCGGTCTCGGTGTGTACTATTTCGCAGCCTGCATGCCCATCGCCTTCGTCGGCTATTTCTCCGCCATCCATCAGGGCAGAGTGGCAGCTGCCGGCATGAACATCCTCGCAAAGAAGCCCGCTGAATTCGGTAAGGGCGTCATCAGTGCGGCACTCGTTGAGACCTATGCGATCTTCGCCGTGCTCGTTTCGCTTCTTCTCATCCTCTTCGCTCCCGCAGGACTCTGATCCCCGTTTTTCAAAAGATTCGGAAAAACAGTTATCCGGCGAAAGACGGAAGGAGGAAAGAACCTTGGCGGCAAACAGCATAGAGATCATTCGCAGAAAGATCATCGACGAAGCAAAGGCCTTTGAAGCCGAAACGCTTGCCGACGCCGAAAGTAAGGCGAAGGCACAGAAGGAAGAATTCGACGCAAAGGCGAAAGAAACAAAAGAGACCCTTATCGCACAGGCAAAGGAAAAGGCGCAGAGCGTCCTTTCCGGCGCCGAAAGCTCCGGCGATATGCAGAACCGGAACGCAAAGCTCGAGCTGAAGGTAGAGCTGATTGAAAAGGCATTTTCCAAAGCGCTCGATAAGCTCATAAATTCTCCCGAGGATGAATACTGCTCCTTCTTCGCAGCCAGACTGCGGGAGGCTCTCATTCCCGGAAAGGCGGGCGTCATCACCACCAATGCCCGTGACGCCGGAGAGCGGACGCAGAAGATCCTTGCCCTTGCGGGCGCCGTGGATATCGTCCCGGCAAAGTACACGAATGACATCGCCGGCGGCTTTATCCTTACCTACGACGACATACACCTGTGCTTCAGCGCCGAAAAAATGCTTGACGCATTAAAGGGCGAGCTCGAGACCGAGGCGGCAGGACTCCTGTTCGGGAAAGACTGAGGAGGAGAAAGGATGAAAAAGAAGCTCCGTGACACAGACTTTCTCTACATGTCGGCAAGAATAAGAGGACTTGAAAACCGTCTCATCGGTAAAGAGGCACTGGAAAAGCTTTTGGATTGCAGAAGCTATGACGAAGCGCTGGAAACGGCGGCTTCCTTGTACGATTACGAAGCGGACAGCCTCGGGGCGGACGAGCTTCTTCTCTACGAGAACGAGAAGACCTACGAAGAGGTAGAGGAGATGACCCGGAATTCCTTCGGCGTGACCTTTGACGTCACTCTCCCGTTCCGCTATATTTACGACTGCCAGAACCTGAAGACCCTTATCAAAGCGGACGCTCTCGGGAACGATGCGGTGCAGACGGTGGTGCCCTTCGGCACGGTAAGCCCGGAGGATGCGGCAAACGCCGTCCGGGACAGAGCCTTCGGCGTCTTCCCGAAGCATCTTGCAAAGGCGGCAGAGGAGGCAAAAGAAAAACTCCTTACCTCCCGTGACCCGAGAGAAGCCTCGGTGATGCTCGATAAAGCGGTCTTTGCGGATATATTCGAAAAATGCGAAGAGGTGGGACTCCCTCTTCTGACAGACGCCTTCCGGATGAAAGCGGATTTTGCGAACGTGGGCATATTCCTGCGCCTCGTTTCGTCGGGTGCTTCGCTTGACGGGATGATGAAGTCCCTCGTCCCGGCGGGCGACCTTCCGGAGAGCTTTTTCTCCGAGTCCTTCCAGGGCGGAAAAGAAAAACTCCTTGAAAAGCTGAACGACACGAGGTATTCCTCTGCCGCCGAAAAGATCGCCGAAAGCAGCAGTAAAACCCTTTCGGAGATCGAAAGCATCTTCGACTCCTTCTATATGGAGAGGATGCAGAGCGCCAAGATGGTACCGTTCGGAGCCGAGGTCAGCGTCGGCTATCTCGCCGCCAAGGAAAACGAAATAAAGAACGTGCGTCTCGTGCTTTCCTGCATGGAAGCGGGCATTCCCGCCGACAGGATCCGGGAGAGACTCAGAGCATCCTTCTGATCTTTCGCACGGAACCTATGCTATGAAAGGACAGTGTTCGGAATGAAGAAAATAGCGATCATCGGTGATAAGGCCTCTGTAATGGGCTTTATGGCGGCAGGCTTCCGCGTGTTCTTCGCCGAAGAGCCGGAAACGGCGGCAAAGCTTCTGAAGGAAGCGGCGGACAGCGAAGAGTATGCGATTATATTCATTACGGATATTCTTCTCGAAAAGATATCCGATATTGCCGATAAGTACGCCTCAAGCGCCGTACCTGCCATCATCCCGCTCCCGTCCAAGAGCGGCAGGACCGGATACGGAAGAAGCTGCGTGAAAAGCGCCGTGGAGCGTGCCGTGGGCGCCGACATTATCTTCAGAGATTGACAAAGGAAAGGCTATAAAACAGTATAGTAAGGTGACAGAACGTGATAATCGGTGAAATAATCAAGGTATCGGGACCTCTCGTCGTGGCGGGAGGCATGAGAGAAGCCAACATGTACGACGTGGTGCGTGTGGGCGAACAGCGCCTGATCGGCGAGATCATCGAAATGAGAGGGGACAAGGCTTCCATTCAGGTCTATGAGGAGACCGCAGGCCTCGGTCCCGGCGATAAGGTCGTTTCGCAGGGCGAGCCTCTTTCGGTAGAGCTCGGTCCCGGCCTTCTTACGAATATTTACGACGGCATCCAGAGACCTCTGGAGGTCATGTACCGTGTTGCCGGAACGAACCTCCCCAGAGGTATCGACGAGCCCGCTCTCGACCGGGAAAAGAAGTGGCACTTCATCCCCTGCGTAAAGCCGGGGGATAAGGTGGTCGCAGGGCAGATCATCGGCACCGTTCCGGAAACCGAGGTCATCGTCCACAAGGTGATGGTTCCTCCGAGAATGGCGGGTACCATCCTTAAAATCGCCGAGGGCGACTATACCGTCACCGAGACCGTAGGTACCATCAAGACCGACGGCGGTGAGGGCTATCTTACCCTTATGCAGAAGTGGCCCGTCCGTGTGGCAAGACCCGTAAAGGAGAAACTGCCTCCCGCAGAGCCGCTCATCACCGGACAGCGTGCCATCGACGCCGTGTTCCCCCTCGCCAAGGGCGGTACCGCCTGCGTTCCCGGTCCCTTCGGTTCGGGTAAGACGGTGGTACAGCATCAGCTTGCCAAGTGGTCGGACGTGGACATCGTTGTCTACATCGGCTGCGGTGAGCGCGGCAACGAAATGACCGACGTGCTCCGTGAATTCCCGGAGCTGAAGGACCCCAAGACCGGCTACTCTCTTATGAAGCGTACCATCCTCATCGCCAACACCTCGGATATGCCGGTGGCGGCTCGTGAGGCTTCCATTTATACTGGTATCACCATTGCGGAATACTTCCGCGATATGGGCTATTCCGTGGCGGTCATCGCCGACTCCTCTTCCCGTTGGGCGGAGGCTCTTCGTGAGATGTCGGGACGTCTTGAGGAAATGCCCGGCGAGGAAGGCTACCCCGCTTATCTTACCTCCCGTCTTGCACAGTTCTATGAACGTGCGGGCAAGGTGGTCTGCATCGGCGACGACGACCGAATCGGCACGCTGACCGCCATCGGTGCGGTATCTCCCCAGGGCGGCGACATTTCCGAGCCGGTCACTCAGGCGACTCTCCGTATCGTGAAGGTGTTCTGGGGACTCGACGCTTCGCTTGCTTACCGCCGTCATTTCCCGGCGATCAACTGGCTCAACTCCTATTCGCTCTATCACGACAGACTCAGTCCGTGGCTCACCGAGCACGTAGCGCCGGACTGGGATGCGATGACAGGCCGTGCCCTGATGATCCTTCAAAAAGAAAACGAACTGGAGGAGATCGTAAAGCTGGTCGGCGTGGATGCTCTTTCCGCCGAGGACAGAGTGCTCCTCGAAGCGGCAAGAAGCGTGCGTGAGGACTTCCTTCAGCAGGACGCCTTCAATGTGGACGACGCCTTTACCTCTCTCGCAAAACAGCACGGCATCCTCAGCGTCATCATGTTCTTCCTCGATAAGGCTCTTGAAAGCGTGAAGAACGGTGCGGACGTGGAGAAGATCGCCGCTCTTCCCGCAAAGGAAAATATCGCAAGACTCAAGATTGTTCCCGAAAAGGAATTCGATGCGGCAGCAGCATCGCTCCGGGTCGAGATCGAAGAACAGCTTGCGCAGTTAATGTAAAAGGAGGCTCGGCAAATCATGAATACGATCAAGGAATATCAGACGATCAGCGAAGTGGCGGGTCCTCTTATGCTCGTGGATAAGGTTGAAGGCGTAAAGTACGGCGAACTGGGTGAGATCGAACTGGTCGACGGTTCGATAAGACACTGCCGTGTACTCGAGGTCAACGGCGACAGAGCTCTCGTTCAGTTGTTTGAAAACTCCGCCGGACTCAACCTTTCCACCGGTAAGGTCCGTTTTCTCGGTCACGGTCTTGAATTCGGCGTTTCCGAGGACATCCTCGGAAGAGTGTTCAGCGGTATCGGCGCTCCCATCGACAAGGGACCGAGGATCATCCCCGAGAAGTCCCTTGACATCAACGGTACGCCTATCAACCCCGCCGCCAGAAATTACCCCTCGGAATTCATCCAGACCGGTGTTTCCACCATCGACGGACTCAATACCCTTGTAAGAGGGCAGAAGCTCCCCATCTTCTCCTGCTCTGGTCTGCCGCATGCCAACCTTGCGGCACAGATCGCCGCGCAGGCAAAGGTGCTTGGCTCGGATTCCAAGTTTGCCGTTGTCTTTGCAGCCATCGGTATCACCTTCGAGGAGTCCAACTTCTTTATTGAAAATTTCAAAAAGACCGGCGCCATCGACAGAGCCGTGCTTTTCCTCAACCTTGCGTCCGACCCCGCCATCGAGAGAATTTCCACTCCACGTATGGCGCTGACCGCCGCTGAATATCTTGCCTTTGAAAAGGATATGCACGTCCTTGTCATCCTGACCGACATCACCAATTACGCCGAAGCGCTCCGTGAGGTCTCCGCCGCAAGAAAGGAAGTCCCCGGAAGACGAGGCTATCCCGGCAACCTCTACACCGACCTTGCTTCGATGTACGAGCGTGCGGGCAGAAAGATCGGCTGTGAAGGCTCGATCACCATGATCCCGATCCTCACCATGCCGGAGGACGACAAGACCCATCCTATTCCCGACCTTACGGGCTATATCACCGAGGGTCAGATCATCCTTTCGAGAGATATCTACCGAAAGGGCTACCTGCCTCCCGTGGACGTTCTTCCGTCCCTTTCCCGACTCAAGGATAAGGGTATCGGTGTCGGCAAGACCCGTGAAGACCACGCAAACCTTATGAACCAGCTCGTTGCCAGCTACGCAAGAGGCAAGGAAGCGCTGGAGCTGATGGTCGTGCTCGGCGAAGCGGCGCTTACTCCCGTGGACAGACTCTATGCAAAATTCTCGGAGGAATTCGAGAGACGCTATATCAATCAGGGCTTTGAAGAGAACCGAAGCATCGAAGAAACGCTGGATCTCGGCTGGGAACTTCTCAGCATCCTGCCGAAGTCCGAAATGAAGCGAGTAAAGCCCGCCATCCTCGAAAAGTACTGGAAAGGCAACTGATCCCGCATGATCCGACAAAGTATAGTACAAGAACGAAAGGAGTGAGCTTATGCCGAAGACGCAGGTAAATCCTACCCGTATGGAGCTGTCAAAGCTGAAAAAGCGTCTTGCCACCGCAAGAAGAGGACATAAGCTTCTGAAAGATAAGCGGGACGAGCTGATGCGGATATTCCTCGACTCGGTCAAAGAGAATAAGGCTCTGCGGGAAAAGGTGGAGGACTCGGTTGAGCGCCTTCATAAGAGCTTTACCCTTGCTGCGGCGGTCATGAGCCGGGAAGCCCTCGAAGAGGCTCTCATGTACCCGAAGGCAGAAGGAGAGCTGGAGGTAGACCTCAAAAACGTGATGAGCGTGTACGTTCCCGAATATACCTACAAGCGTTCCGAAAGCGAAAAAGACCTTGCGACCTACGGCTATGCCTTCACCTCCGGTGAACTGGATAACGCCATAGCGGAGCTTTCCGATATCCTTCCGGATATGCTGGCGCTTGCCGAGACCGAAAAGAAGTGCCGACTTCTCGCCGACGAGATCGAAAAAACGAGACGCCGGGTCAACGCCCTCGAATACAGCATGATCCCCGATCTTGAGGTCGGCATCAAGACCATCAAGATGAAGCTGGACGAAAACGAACGAGGCAACACCACCCGTCTTATGAAGGTCAAGTCCATGATGGTGGAGCAGCAGCTGCAAAGGCTTCGTGAATACGACGAAAGCAGAGGATGAGCCTCTGTACGGTCGACAGAAAAAGAAAAGTGCGGATTTGTTTGTCCGCACTTTTTTGCTATTTCTGTTTTCAGTTGCCTTTTTCGGAATGATCCTTCCGATCACTCCGGACAAATGGCGGCTTTACGTCTTTGTCAAGAAGAATGCCGTATACCTCCGGACGGCGGTAGGCGTTGCCGTGGACCTCGCTTTCCCGATAGGAGCGAAGAAGGGCAAGATCGAGACTTGCCATATAGATGCCTTCCTCTTCGCCGGCAAGCGCTATGCAGGTGTCTCTCGAACCGGGAAGCTCTTCCACGTAGGCGACGCCGTCGAAGACGCTGGAATGCCCGTTGCAGTCGGGGTGGGGAGAAGGGTAGTTGCAGGTGGCGATGGAGGTCATGTTCTCATAGGCTCGTCCTCTCAGTTGAGAAAGGCGGTTGATCTCCATGGGACAGGCGTTGGGAACGAGGATCAGCTCGGCGCCTTTGAGCATGAGGATCCTCGCACTTTCGGGGAATTCCCGGTCGTAGCAGATCATGGAACCGACTTTTACACATCCCTTTGCCGTATCAAGGTCGCAGACCGGGAAATCATTTCCCGCACACAGCCGTGCTTCACCCCCGAAGTCGCAGGTGTGGACCTTGGCGTATAAGTATTTCAGTTTCCCGTGCCGGTCGAAAAGACAGACGGAATTTCTCGGAAGCGGCTCGTGCTGTTCAAGGAAGGTGATCGCCACCGCCATCGACAGTTCTTTTGCGGCATTCCGAAAAGCCGAAACGAAGGGACCGGTAGGACTTGTCGCCGTGCTTTTCAGAAGCTCCGTGTCCTCCGGGATAGCGTAGCCTACGTTCCACATCTCGGGAAAGAGCGCAATATCCGCCCCGAGCTCCTTTGCTTTTTTCAGCGCCCCGATGCCTTTCTCCAGATTTCCCTTTTCGCTGCCTGTCGGGAGAAGCTGCAGCAGGGCGATATGCAGACAGTTCTTTTCCGGCTTGTTTTCCATGTTTATACCCGTATTTTATTATTTATTCTTTTACGTCCTTCATGGTGAGGCTGATCCGCTTCTTGTTTTCGTCCACGTCAAGGACCTTTACCTTGACCACGTCGCCCACCGAAACGACCTCCGAGGGGTGCTTTATGAATTTGCTGCATACCTGCGAAATGTGGACGAGTCCGTCCTGATGCACGCCGATGTCCACGAAAACGCCGAAGTCGATGACGTTCCGCACCGTGCCGGAGAGCACCATGCCGGGCTTTAAGTCCTTCATTTCCATCACGTCGGTGCGGAGGATGGGGGCGGGAAGCTCGTCACGTGGGTCACGGCCGGGCTTGAGAAGTTCACGGACGATATCGAGGATGGTGGGGATCCCGGCACCGGTCTTTTCCTTGACTGCCGCTTCGCCCGCCTTTTTCAGACGCTCGGTCAGCTCGCCGATCTTTCCGTCGGCTACGTCCTTCAGGGTATAGCCGCACAGCTCGAGGAGCTTTTCGGCGGCTTCGTAGCTTTCGGGGTGTACGCCGGTGTTATCGAGGATGTTCTTGCTCTCTGGAACACGCAAAAAGCCCGCACACTGCTCGAATGCCTTGGGACCAAGCTTCGGGACCTTCGTCAGCTGTTTTCTCGAGGTAAAGGCTCCGTTTTCCTCCCGGTAGGTCACGATGTTCTTCGCCGTGGTGCCGTTCAGACCCGCAATGTTTTTCAGAAGGGAAGGGGACGCCGTATTGACGTCTACCCCCACGGCGTTCACACAGCTTTCCACAACACCGCCGAGAGCCTCGTCAAGCCTTGCCTCCGGCATATCGTGCTGATACTGCCCCACGCCGATGGACTTCGGGTCGATCTTCACAAGCTCCGCCAGAGGATCCTGCAGTCTTCTTGCTATGGAAACGGCGCTTCGGAGCGATACGTCGTAATCCGGAAATTCTTCGGCGCCCAGCTTCGAGGCGGAATACACCGAAGCCCCTGCCTCGTTCACGATGGCGTAGCTGACACCGGGAGCGTCGTGCAGAAGGTCGCAGATGAAGCGCTCGGATTCTCTCGAAGCCGTGCCGTTGCCGATGGCGATGTTCTTTACGCCGTATTTCTTGATGAGGAACAATAGTTTTATTTTTGCCTCCTCCGTCTTGTTGTGCGGAGGCGTGGGGTATACCACCGTCGTATCCAGCACCTTGCCGGTCCCGTCTACCACGGCAATCTTACAGCCGGTACGGTAAGCCGGGTCAAAGCCGATGGTCACGTTTCCCTTGACGGGAGGCTGCATGAGGAGAGGACGCAGATTCAGCGCAAAATTGCGGATGGCTCCCTCGCTGGCGTTGTCGGTCAGAAGGTTCCGGATCTCCCGCTCAATGGAAGGATAGATGAGTCTTGTGTAGGAGTCCTCTGCCGATGTCTTTATGAAGTCGGCGCATACGCCGCTTCTCTTTATCACCTTCGAGAAGATCAGCGGCAGAACTTTGTCTGCCTCCGCCTCTACGGATACCTTCAGAAAGCCTTCTGCTTCGCCCCGGTTCAGCGCCAGTATCTGATGCCCTGCCAGCTTCGGAACGGCTCTTGCGAATTCGTAGTACAGCGAATAGACCGATTCCTCGTCCTTTGCGCCTTTCGATACCACCGTTGCGTATTCGGTGAAATATTCCCGGAGCGCCTTGCGGATGTCCGCATCGTCGGAGATCACCTCGGCGATGATGTCCGAAGCACCGGCAAGAGCCTCGGCGGTATCCGCCACGCCCTTTTCTTCGTCTACATATTTTGCCGCCTCGGACTCGAGCTCTGTGACCGAAGGCTCCTGCGCCAGAATAAACATAGCAAGACCGTCAAGTCCTTTTTCACGGGCGATGGTGGCACGGGTGCGCCTTTTCTGCTTATAGGGACGGTAGAGATCCTCCACCTCCGTCATGGTGGCGGCGTTGTCGATGGCGGCGGACAGCTCATCGGTCAGTTTTCCCTGCGCTTCGATGGCGTTTTTCACCTCGGTGCGGCGGGCGTCGAGGTTGCGGAGATAGGTAAGTCTGTCAAAGAGGGTGCGGAGGGTGGTATCGTCCATGGTACCGTGCATTTCCTTACGGTATCTTGCGATAAAGGGAATGGTGTTGCCCTCGTCGATCAGTTTTATGACGTTTTCCACGTGAGTGGGATTTCTCCCGAGCTCTCTTGACAGTATTTGTACGATTGTTTCCATTGGATGCATATTCCTTTCAAAAATGCGGCTTCTTTCTGTGGATCCGAGAAAGAAGCAGAAAATGATATCGGCTATTCAGATATGAAACCCCGTTTTATTGCGAAATGATCACGGCTCGAAACCGAACCGCCGCCGTGCGGGAGAATGCGGTTTTTACCGAAAAAACATTATTTCCGGACGGGCAGAAAGCCCAAAAGCTCTTTTGTCACTGAACACATAGGATAACGTGTAACAAAATGAATAACGGATAACGAAAGACCCTGAACATTGTTCTTGTGATAAAAAAGAAAGGTGTGTTTTTCCGGACGGAAAAGAGAAGGACATTACAGCTCCACGTCGATCTCCATGGTTTTTGTGCTGTTGATCTTGTCAAGCGCAGTCTGTGCTTTGGAAAGCAGGGCGCTTACGGCTTCGTAGTCGGCACGGACCTTTTCGAGGTCGTAGTTCACGTAGTTGTAGTCGATCACGGTGTTGCTTCCGATGCCGGCGACACGCTCACGCACCTTCGGGAGCTTCTGCGCCATGTACTGGAGCTTTGTCTTTTTCGAGGTGAGCTGCGGAATGTACACAAGGAGCATGTCCACCGTCATGCCGAGCTCCGGGACCTCGGTCTCGAGATTGAAACGGCTGATGGCGTGCTTTACCTTGCGGATCTTTTCGGCAATTTCCGAAAGCTCTTTTGCCGTGTCCTCGTAGGAATATTCGGGTCTTACCGACTCCGGGTCTTCCCCGAGAGCCGCATTGAATTCACGGCTCTGGCATTCCATGGTTACAACCGACGTATACTTGTCATTCAGAGCACGAAGAAGCTTCGAAGCCTCGGCAGAAGTGTATTTCATAGTAATCCCTCCGTTTACTTTTTTGACTGATACACCATCATTTTACACCCCGGTGCTCCTTTATGTCAACCAACAGTTGTGTTACAAATTCCTGCCGGGCGCTGCTTTGGCACTTCCGGCATTTCCCGATGCCCGCATCCGTAAAAAGTGCGCCCTTCTGTGATTTCACAAAAAGAGCGCACGGCTTTGTTAATTTTGTCTGTAACTCGTCACACCGTAACGTGTCCCGCAAGGAAGCCGCCGTAGTCCTCCAAAAACCACTGGGCGTGGGTGTCGAACCTTGCACCCACCTCGTTTCCTTTGAAGACGAAGAGCATATTCATACTGCCGAAGTATAGGTCGATAAGATCGCACTTGAGCTGCAGCGTCTTCTCATCCGTCCAGGCACCGCTTGTCATGCAGCGGGAAGGCGTTTTGGCAAGAACGCCCACCTCTTCTCCGAAATAACTGCCTGCGGGAAACTCGCCGCACAGCGCCTTGCCGAGACCGAACCGTATCTCCTTCTTATCTCCGTTTTTCACGTAGCGGAAGACTCCCTCACCGGGCATCGGAAAGGCGAAGGTAAATTCGGTGATGCCCATGCGGTTTTCATCGGCAATAAAGGTCTTGCCGTCTATCGCCTCGGAGATCTTTGTCGCTTCTCTGCCGCAGAGAGCGGGATATTCGAGGGAGGAAAGGGTCTCCTGCAACTCCCGGTACGCTTCTTTATTTTCGCAAAGGGGCAAGGGTGAATGACGGCGCTTGATATATTCCCACAGCTTTGCATAGAGAAGCATCCGGAAGCCGTCCTCGCCCTGCGAGTCTGCCGTGCAGACAAAGAGGAGATCCTCCTCCGGCATACAGACGGCAAGCTGATTTCCCATGCCGAGGAAGGAATAGGTGCCGTCCCCGGTCATCCAAAGCTGGTAGCCGTAGCCGTTGCCCTTTACGATCGAGCGAAAACCCGAGATGTCGTTATTGATGTGTGATGTCTTCGCTTCCTTTACGTACCACTCCGGAAGAAGCGCCTTGCCGTTCCATTTTCCGTCCAGCATGACAAGCCGTGCAAGACGGGCAAGATCCAGCGTGGTACAGAACAGTGCCGATCCGCTCCACGAATACCCGTCCGGAGCCTTCAAAACGGTAGCGTTATCGGAAAAGCCGACCTCTCTCAGCGCCCTATCCCGAAGCAGGTCAAGGAAAGGCTTCCCCGTGATGCGCTCGACTATCGCTCCCAGCACCTGCGTTGCCGAGGTGTCGTAGTTGAAGACGGTCCCCGATGGATGCGAGGTGTCGGTATGAAAGAACGAGCCCGTCCAGTTCTTTTCAAGATAGCCTTTCCTGTGGGCGGAATAGGTCGTCCCGTAGCTGTAGGGCGTTGCCATGATGAGCAGATCCCGCACCGTCGCTTCTCGGATATAAGGGTACATTTCTTCCTTTTCATACTCCGGAAAATAGCGGAGAACCGGTGCATCAAGGTCTATTTTCCCCTCGTCCGCAAGGATGCCCACCGCCATGGAGGCAAAGGTCTTTGTGCTCGAATACATCCGGTGCAGATAATCTTTTGTGAAGGGCTTCCGATAGCCCTCGGCAAGGATGCGGTTCCCCGACAGAAGCGCAAAGGAGTGGAGATAGATCCCGAAATGCTCAAGATCCCGGGAGAACTCCGTTATGTCTTTGGAGGATACGCCGCAGGATTCCGGCGTCGCATAGGTAAAAAAGTCAGCCATGTCGTGTTCCTTCTTAAAGTATTGAATACGCCCTTTCGGGACCGTTCTATCTTGAAAAGCGCAAATTTTAGCAAGGAAAAAGCGGTAACGCAAAGCCTTGCCCTGCATTACCGCTGTGAAAACTTAAGCCATGTGACCGCCGGCAAAACCGTTGTATTCTCCCATGAACCATTCGGCGTGAGAGTCGAATTTCAGACCGATCTCGCCCTTGTCGTTGAAGCCGAAGCGCATATTCACGTTGCCGAAATACTTGTCGATGGCGTCGACCTTGATGCGGAGCGTGTCCTTGCCGGTCCATGCGCCGGAGGCGATGCAGCGGTAATAATCGCCGTCCCATTTGCCGATGCTTTCACCGGAATAACCGTCCTGCGGGAATTCGCCGATGACGGTCTTCCCGAGACCGAACCTGATTTCCTTCTCGCCCTGCGCATTTGTGAACCTCATCGTCCCGACACCGTCTTCCCCGAAGAAGAAGGTAAGGTCGGAAATGCCCATGCGATTGTCGGCAAGAACGAACCTTTTGCCGTCTATTTTTGCCGCTCTTTCATTGGAAGCGTCACCGGAAACGATCGGGTATTCCTTATGCTCCAGCTCGTACTTCAGCTCTTCCTGCGCTTCCTTGTCCTCGGGAAGGGGAGAAGAAGAGAAGCGGCGCTTGATGTATTCCCACAGCTTCAGATAGATGACGGTGCGGCCGTCGCCCCAGCCCTGCGAGTCCGCCGTGCAGACAAAGAGCAGATCCTCCTCGGGCATACAGATGGCAAGCTGATTGCCCATACCGAGGAAGGAGAAGGTGCCGTCGCCGGTGCACCAGATCTGATAGCCGTAGCCGTTGCCGTGGATGATATCCCGGTAGCCGGTCTCGTCGTTGTCGATAAGGCACGATTTTGCGTCCTTTACGTACCATGCGGGGAGAAGCTGTTTTTCGTCCCATTTTCCGTCCAGCATCACGAGCCTTGCCATTCTCGCAAGGTCGAGTGTGGTGGCAAGAAGCGCCGAGCCGCCCCAGGAGTAGCCGTCGGGGGACTTGAGGACTCTCGCATTTTCCGAAAAGCCCGTTTCCCGAAGCGCCTTGTCCTTCAGATACTCGATAAAGGGCATTCCGGTGATCTTTTCGACAAGCACGTTCAGCGTGTAGCTTGCGGAGGTGTCGTAGTTGAACACCGTGCCGGCGGCGTGGTTCGTATCGGTGTCAAAGAAGGTACCGATCCAGTTGTCCTGAAGATATCCCGGTTTTCTGGCGCTGTAGGTCGTGCTGTAGGAATAGGGAGTCGTCATGGTCAGAAGATCTCTTACCGTGGCTTCCTTTATGTAGGGGTACATTTCCTCTTTTTCAAACTCGGGGAAGTAGCTGAGTATCGGCTGTGCAAGGTCGATCTTTCCCTCGTCCGCAAGAAGTCCCACCGCCATCGAAACGAAGGACTTGGTGCAGGAATACATTCTGTGCAGATCGTACTTGTGGAAAGGCTTGCGGTACATTTCGGCGACCACGTTGTTGCCCTTTATGACGGCAAAGGAGTGGAGGAACATACCGAAATGCTCAAGGTCACGGGAAAAGGCAAGGATGTCCTTTGAGGAAAGTCCCTGCGATTCGGGAGTGGCATATGTAAAGAATTCTTTCATAATTAACCTCATAAACCTCTCGTAAACGGTTTTTGTTTTCGCCGTTTTTTATTTTTGCTCAGATGAGCTTCTTGATGGCGGAGCAGGCAACGCCGAAGGCTTCGCTTGAGGAAGCGTACTGCTTCTTGATGGTCTCGCCTTCCTTGTTTTCCAGCTTGTCCAGTCCCTTGAAGACGGCAAGATGAGGCTCGACCGTAAGGAAGACGTCCTTGTCGGTATATTCGCCGAATTCCTTCATCATTTCGGGAATATGTCCGAGACCTTCACCGGCAGGCACGATGTTGCCCTTGCCGAAAGCGTCCTTGATGTGGAAGTAGTGGATGTATTCCTTCAGTGTGTTGAAGCCGTAAGGATAGGTCTCCTCGCCGCACTCGATGAAGTTTGCGGGGTCGAAGATGAGCCTTATCTCGCCGCCGAATTCCTTCTGGATGTCAAGACATCTGTCAACGGTTGCACCGTAAATGCCCTTTTCGTTCTCGTGGCAGAGGACGATGCCCTCTTCTCTTGCGATTTCGAGCATCCTACCGAGTTTTTCCATGACTTCGGCACGGCATTCGTCAAGGTCTGCGTCCTCTTCCATGTAGAAGGAGAACATACGGATCTGCGAAGCACCGAGAATTTTGGCGACCTTGCAGGTGTGGCGGAGCTTTTCAAGGTGAGCCTCGAAGTCGTCGGCGAGCTTGATCTTGCCGATAGGGGAGCCGATGGAGGAGAGCTTTATGCCGTTCTTGTCGAACTTTGCCCTGACCTCGGCGGCCTTTTCAAGGGTGATGTCGGAAATATTGGTTCCGTCCACGCCTCTTATCTCGATAAAATGAACGTCGTTTGCAAGAAGACCCTCGATCTGCTTGTCGATGGAAGGATCGTACTCATCCGCAAAAGCGGAAAGAATGTAGTTTGCCATAAGTTTTGCTCCTTTACAGAATTATAATTTTACAACTACAGTATAGTCCTTTTTGCAAAAAAATCAAGGGTATCGGGGAAAAAATAGCGGATTTAACTATTTTTTTACTATTTTTCTTGCAAATGCACAATTTTCAAAGAAGCAGCCCGAGAAAGCTCCCATACGCATCCCGAAAGGACAAAAAAGGACCGACGGACTTTTCCGCCGGACCTTTCGTTATTGCTTTGGATCCGCTTATTTCAAATGGATATCGTAGGGGATGCGCCCGGTGGGCTTCTCCTTACCCGCCAGCATTTCGATGGCGGCAAGGGTACATTCCGCCGAAAGACAGCCGTTCAGGATGCGGGGAACGTGGGGAAGCTCTTCGAGAAGGAAGGGATTTCCGAAATGCACGATCGCCGCAATACGGTTCGTTGTCTGAAGTGCTTCGATAAGCGACATTAAACGGGAGGTGTAGGTTTCCCGTCCGAGGTATGCCTGCACGATGGTGAAGGAGATGATGACGGTACCGTCATAGTCGATGCTGTTTTGCAGAACGCTGTAATTCTCGTTGGCAGACGGGAACTCGTTGATGGCGGTGACGTCGGAATGCGGGAACTGTTCCCTGATCTTTTCGGCGATGGCGGCGGGATTGTACCACTTTTTCGCAAAGGTCGCCACATCGATTTCCTTAAGATTCACGTTGCCTTCGGTGAGGATCACGAACTGATAATGTCCCGCAGGATCCAGAGCGGGGGTCAAACCGGGATCCGAAATTCCGGCAATACAGCGGCGGTTGATCGACATATATTCCTCGATCTCCTCTTCCGTAAGCTCCGGCATTTCGGGACGGGTGAAGACGGCATGCTGTGCCCGAAGAACTCTTTTTACCGCTTCGTCGAGCCGCTCGGGAGTGATCTCGCCCGCTTCATAGGCTCTCTTGATCTCCTCATAGGAGGGCTTGATAGGACTCCACACAAGGGCGAGGTCGTTTCCGCCGCTGATGGCGAGGCTCTTGCAGCGTTCTCTGCCGAATCTTGATACAATGCCCATCATGGTCAGCGCATCGGTGAGCATAAGACCTTCGAAGCCCTGCTTCCGAAGGATGCCGTTGACCTTGGCGGAAAGGCTGACGGGAAATTCGTTGTCAATGTTTGCGAGCCTCTTGTGACCGGTCATAACGCCGTCCAGAAGCCCTGCCTTCATAAGCTCAAGGTAGGAGTACAGATGGTAATCGAGAAGCTTTTCCTCGCTTACATTCAGCACGCATTCAGACATATGGGTGTCAGCGTCTTCCGCAACGCTCGGATAGTGCTTTCCCACCGTCAATACGCCGGCGTCGTGCATTCCTTGACAAATGGCTTTTGCAAAAGACGCCACGTGCTTTTTATCCGAGCCCATCACTCTCACCGTGCCGCCGCAGGGAACGTTCCGGTCGGTCATATCGAGAACCGGATTGCAGACGGTGGTAAAGCCTGCGCGGCGTGCCGTAACGGCAGTCACCTTGCCGAACAGATAGGCGAGACGCTCGTCATTCGTATAGCTGAGCGCTATCGGATAACCGATAAGATAGGGCGCCATGCCGCTTTCCGCATCGGTGAAGATGAGAAGCGGATAATCGGCTGTCTCGTGAACGAGCCTCATATGCTCTTCGTAATGCGGTTCTCTCGGGTCGATCCAGATACCGCCCAGAGCGTGCTTTTTGATTAGTTCAAGACAGTCGAGAAGGTTCTCGTCCCGGATGCCGAAATCGCCGCCTCCGCCGATCAGGACCATGCCGAGCTTTTGTTCGAGCGTCAAGTCTTCAAATTTCAGTTCCGTGATCTTTTTTTCCGTGTTTTCCATAAGTAAGCGCCAACCCTTCCTATAAGATTTTTCCGGTCGTCCACAGTCTTTTACCGCAAGCGGAATGACCGCCTTCCGGGAAACGGAGCGGGAAGTCCCCCGGAGAAACACTCCGGAAAAAAACAGTCCTGCACCGATTTCATTATAGCAGTTCCCGCTTTGCTTTTCCATACAAATTCGGCTCAAAAACTTACACAAAAAGGCATTCTTTCCAGTTTGCCGTATGGCTGATAGTTCACTATCTGGTTTTTATCTTGCTTTTCGGCGCAGAAAACAAAACACCTGCTGATAAAGAATGACGAATCTTTTTCAGCAGGTGCTTTATTTGCGATGATACTTTACAGTCGATCACTTGTTGCCGTAGGTATTCGAGATATCCTCGGTGGATTCGACTACGGTCTTCTGGAAGGTGGAATTCTTGATCTTTTCCTGAAGGAGAGAGTAGAACAGATCGCCGTCGCAGGGGACGCTGACCGTCTTTCCCGTCCAGCTGGAAAGGAACATGGAGTTGGAGAGCTGCAGACCGTTGATGGCTTCATAGCCGCTTGCGAGAAGGGGCTCGCCGAAGAGAAGGGCATTCGCCACGTTCTGCACGATGGCAGAGTGGTCGTAGAGCTTGCCTTCCTCGTGGGGGAATTCAAGGACTTCCGTGGTGGAAGGAACCTTGTCAAAGCCCTTATCGCAGGAGAAGCACCATTCTCTCTCGGGCACCTCCAGCTTTGTCCAGGTGAGCTTGCCGTTTTCGGCAACGAGCTTACCCTTATCGCCGGAGATCTCAAGACGGTTGGTACCGGGGCATTCGCCGGTGGTGGTGATGAAGGTCGCCGTAGCGCCGTTTTCGTATTCCATGAAAGCGGTCACGTCGTCTTCCACTTCGATGTCGTGGTACTTGCCCTCGAAGCAGTGTGCGGTCATCTTGACCGGCATGCCGAAGATCCACTGGAGAAGGTCGAGCTGGTGGGGGCACTGGTTCAGCAGTACGCCGCCGCCTTCACCGCTCCAGGTAGCTCTCCATCCGCCGGAATTGTAGTAGCTCTGCGTTCTGTACCAGTCGGTGATGATCCAGACGCATCTCTTGAGCTGTCCGAGCTCACCGCTCTGGACGATCTCACGCATCTTCTGATAGAGGGGATTGGTTCTCTGATTGAACATAACGCCGAAGAGCTTGCCGGACTTCTTGGCAACGTCGTAAAGCTCGTATACCTTATTGGCATAAACGCCGATAGGCTTCTCGGAGATTACGTTCAGACCGGCATTGAAAGCGTCAATACCGATAATGGGATGGAAATAGTGGGGAGTCGCGATCAGAACAACGTCGCAAAGACCGGAGGCGAGAAGCTCCTTGTAGTCGGAGAAGGCGGCAACGTCCTCACCGATGATGCTCTTTGCAAGGTCGATCCTGTCGGGCTTGATATCACAGACTGCCGTAACCTTGACGTTCTTGATATTGCCGGAAGCAATATTGCGAAGATGTCCGGTTCCCATATTGCCGCAGCCGATGATACCGAAACGAACAAAATCCATAGTGGGTACTCCTTTCATTCTTTATTACTCTACATTATAATCCGAACTTGCGGCTTTTTCAAGAGTAAAAAGCAAAAAATAGCGAAAATGCAAAAATTTATTATAAAAAGCAACAAAATGAAACAGTTGGGGCACAACGGTAGGACGGCGGTTTCAGTAAATTCATATTTGACTCTTGATTTTTCAGATGATCCATATTATAATGTTACGTATCCGGAGCGTATTCTGCTCCGATACGGCTTTAGCCGAAAACAGACGGAAAGGGGAAAGGAGCATGACGGAAAGCATCGGAAGAGTCTGCGGGATCGTCTGCGAATTCAACCCTTTCCATAACGGTCATATGTATCTTTTGGAGCGTGCCCGTTCCCTCGGCTTTGATGCGGTGGTCTGCGTCATGAGCGGGAATTTCGTCCAGCGGGGCGAAGCCGCCATAGCGGACAAAAAAGCCCGAGCCGAAGCTGCCGCCTTGTGCGGAGCCGACCTTGTGCTGTCCCTGCCGTTCCCGTACTCTTCCTCAAGTGCCGAGAGCTTTGCAAGAGCGGGCGTGCATATCCTTTCCTCGCTCGGTATTGTTGACTCGCTTCTTTTCGGCTCGGAGTGCGGAGAAATCGAACCGCTCCGGCGCATAGCGGACGCCGTCGGCGCAACGCCGAAGGACGGGATCATCGCCCTCCAGAAGGAAGACAGAAGCCGTTCTTTCGCCTCTCTCCGGGAGCAGATGATCGGCGAAAAGCTGGGAGAAAACTACGCAAAGCTCGCCCGGCTTCCCAACAACAACCTCGGCATCGAGTACCTTCGTGCCATAAACGCCCTTTGTCCCTCTATGGAAGGGTGTACCGTGAAGCGTGTCGGCATAGGGCACGACGGCGGCTTTTCCGGTTCCTTTGCCTCGGGCTCGGCTCTGCGGGAAAAACTCCTGAACGGGATAAACGCTGAAAGCACGGACGTCGGTGACCTTGCGGACTATATGCCCGCCGCCGCCCTTGAAAAGATTTCGGGAAACATAAGAAGGATAAACGATGAAAAATACTTCGCCTTCGTCTGCGGCTCGCTCCTTACCCGGAAGCCGGAGGAGCTGACGGACGTCTGCGGCGTCTGCGGAGGCTTTGAGCACCTTCTTTATGATAAACTCGCCTCGTCCCGGAGCCTCGGGGAGTTGTACCGCTCTCTTGCCTCCAAGAACATGACCGACGCAAGGATCCGCCGGACGGTTCTTTTCGCCTCGCTCGGCGTGACCGAGTCGAGAGTGAAGACGCTGCCCCGGTATTCCGAGGTGCTTGCCATCGGAAAAGAAGGAAGGAAGCTCCTTGCCTCGGCACGGAAAAAGGCGTCGATTACCCTTCTTTCAAAGCCGGGAAACATCCGGAAAGCCGACGAAACGGCTATGGCACAGTTCGCTTTTGAAAGAAAATGCGAGGAACTGTTCAAAAAGCTCCTCGATTGATGCACGGTATTGCTTTTGCCCGGCGAAGGATCGCCATACTTTCGAAAATACGAAAGGAAGAACTCTATGAGAAACCTCAGAAATTTTCTTATTACCTACGGGATCTGCCTTCTCTGCTTCGGTGCAATGGGGGCGCTCGTGATGAAAAGCGCTCTCGGCTTTGCCGAAAAGCCGGAGGAAACACACGAGGATCCGCCGATCATTAAAGAGGATCCGGAAGTAAAACCGACGGGAGCCGATGCGGAAGACGAGGAAAGCGGCAGCTCCTTCACCATCCTCCTCGGCGCCAAGGACGCCGTGACCGGTGAATACGATGCCTTTGTCCTTTTGTCCGTCAATAAGGAAAATCACGAGTATCTTGTTTCCACCATCCCCGCCAACATGGTGCTGAACGTGGGACCAGTTGAATACTCGCTGGGCGAGTTGGAGGAAGAGAAGGGGAGAAAGTACCTCCTCGATAAGATTTACGCTCTCACGGGACTCCGGGTCGACAGTCACGCCTTTATGCGCCTTTCGGACTTTGTGAAGGTCATCGACACCATCGGCGGCGTGACCTTTACCGTTCCGGAGAATATGTACTATCAGGACGTGAACGGCAACGTACTCGTGAACCTGAAAAAGGGGACAAGAACGCTGTCCGGCGCCGAGTCCCTCATGCTCCTTCGCTACCGGGGCTACGAGGAAGGGGACGCCAAGCGGTGCGAGGTACAGCGGGACTTTATGTTCACCGCTCTCGACCAGCTCCTTGATAAAAAGAATATCGAAAATGCCAAGGAGATCGTTCCCAAGATCATCGGCATGGTGGACACCGACTACACGGCTGCCGACTTCCTCGGTAATATCGACGTCATTTTCTCATACCGTGACTTTGCCAAGAACGAGATCAGCTATCCCGGCGTTTTCAAGACCTCCGACGACGGCACCGAGCGCTTTATCCCGCGGATCGACGAAGCGATAGCGCTCTACCGGGAGCACCGGTGACGTGAGTCATTTTCTTTGCACTTTGCCCGCACCCTGCATATAGTTAATGCCGCACTCCGGCTCATACGGGGTACGGCATTTTTGCTATGCATTATCGGGCTTTTGCTAAAATTAAACTGTTCTGCATTTCAGCGTTTTTCCGGCATTCCCATTAGTCCAAAACAGACGCTGCTGGGTTCAGAAGCTCGATTTTTTCGTTCAGCGTGAATACCCGGTTATCCCGGCACATCTTTTTCTCGAACGCCGCCGCTTCCTCGTCCGACTCTTTTGCACGGCAGGCGAAGGGCTGTCCTTCCTTCCGAAGGATCGTGTTGCCAAAGATTTTATAGTCCTCGGGAAGTGCCGAGAAGCCGCCGGACTTGTACAGCGTAAAGTATCTGGAGCCGCAGAAAAGGTTGCCGGTGACGGTGATATCGCACATTTTGGAGTCCATGCCGTACATCAGAAGGGGGCAGGATACTGTCTTGTTTGGCCTTGCGGGGAAGAAGGCACAGTAGCCGCTGTCGATGCATACGTTATTCTCGAAATGGCAGTTCTTGAAGCCGATGCCCTCGCCGCAGCCCGACGACCATACCTCAAAGCACTGCTGACAGTCCCACATGGTATTGCCGATAAAGTACATATTTTCCCAACTGCAATCCGGATCCCTTCCCTGCATGGTGATGGCTACGTCGTAGATCTCGGAGAATTTGCAGTTCTCCACGGTGCAGTCCCGGGAGCCTGCCCAGAATTCCACGCCGTTGCCGTAGCGGGTGTTGGGAACGGGATAGTTCGGGAGAAGAGCACCGCCGATTTCATGAAATTCACAGCCGGCGATATAAGCGCCCTTGGATACGCCGTTGATGCCGTGGGCGCCTACGCCGCAGATGCAGAGGTCGGTCACCCGCAGGTTGTCGCACAGCGCAATGCCGCTCACCTGACAGGCGATGCGGAGGTCGGCAAAGCTTTCAGACGGCTCTTTGTCGCAGTAGATGTATACGTACTTGTCGTCGTTGTAAAAGTCGAAGCTTTCGCAGAGCTTCCCGTACTCGAATATCTTATGGGGATATATTTTCCCACAGACCCGGATGAAGCCTACGTTGGTGTTCCGGTCGCAGGTGTTTCCCGTAAAGCAAGACGTATCGGTCAGGTCAAGACGGTAGATGTTTTCGCCGACCTTCTCGAAGGCGTCGGGATTTGCGATCTTGTACACGCTGAGGACCGGCTTCGGAAGTCTTTCGTCTCCGTAAGCGCCGAAGGCGGTGGGATGCTCCTTGTCGGGTCCCGCCTTCGGATAGAAGTGTCCGTAAAAGACGTCGCCCCGGCGGAAGAGGAGGGTGTCGCCGCCGCAAAGACGGCTTCTTATTTTGGAAATATTCTGCCACGGGGTCTTTTCCGAAAGGCCGTCGTTTTCATCGTTCCCGAGGTTGGAAATATAGTATGTGCTCATGGCTTTTCGTCCTTTCTCTGCAAGCGCCTAAGCGCTTTTTTTACTGCCATTATATCCCGCAAAGAGGGCAAAGTCAAGAGGGAAAAGGGAGTTTGCAAAGAAGATGGAAATGCCCTCCGCATCATTACCGTGCGGAGGGCTGATTTCTTGATTATGGGAAGACTATCCGATTGCCGGAGGATGCTTTTACGCTCTCAGCGTTACGCCGAATTCCTTTTCGAGACCCTCGAGGATCTTCTTTACAACGGCGTCTGCCTCTTCGTCGGAGATGGTCTTTTCCTTGTTGCGGAGTACGATGTTGTACGCCATGGACTTCTTGCCCTCGCCGAGCTTGTCCGACTTGAATACGTCGAAGACCTCGACCTTTTCGAGAAGCTTTCCGGCAAGCTCTGCTATCGCCTTCCGGAGAGTACCTGCTTCCAGCGTATCGTCGCAGACGAAAGCAAGGTCACGGGTGGAGGCGGGGAACTTTGGAAGATGAACGTACTCTCTGTCTGCCTTGCGCAGCTCGAAGATGGCTTCGGTGTCGCCTTCCGCCGCAAGGATCGGATAGTCGAAGCCGTAGTTCTTCTGAAGAGCGGGATGGAGCTGACCGAGGGTGAAGAGCACTCTGCCGTCCTTTATGATCTTTGCGCATCTGCCGGGATGATAAGACGGATTGTCGGTGCAGGAAACCGTTTCGTAGCCCTCGATGCCGGCGGCGTCGAGAACGTCCTCACAGACGCCCTTCAGTTCGTAGAAGTCGAAGGTGTTGTAGGAGGCGATGACGGTGGTGTAATCCTCGCTGGCAAGGTCGCCGGTAGGCACGTAGATCTTCGCCTTTTCATAGATCGCCGCCTTTTCGTTGCGGTGACGGTTGTTGTTGGAAAGGGCTTCGAGAACGCCGGGAAGCGCCGTGGTACGCATGATGCTGGTGTCCTCGCCGAGAGGATTGGAGATGACGATGGAATTGCGAAGATTGCTGTCCTCGGGAAGGAGGATCTTGTCATACCACTTGGGGCTGATGAAGGAGTAGGTCTGTACCTCGTAGATGCCCTTGCCCTGAAGAAGGGTGTCGAGGGAAGCGAGGAATTCCTGCTTGGGCGTTCTGCCGCCGTCTACGGCTTCCCCCTTGAAGCGGGTAGCGGGAATATCGTTGTAGCCGTGGATACGGACGACTTCTTCGGCAATGTCCGGCATTTCGAGAAGGTCGGCACGGTAGGACGGGGGAGTGAGCATACCGTCCTTGTATACAACATCCAGCTTCGAAAGAGCGTCCAGCATGAATTCCTCGGAAATATCGGTGCCGAGGAAGGCGTTGATCTTATCGGGGTTGAAGGGAATGGATTTGATCTCTCTGTGAGTGGGATATACGTCGATGATGCCGTCGACTACCTCGCCGGCACCGAGCAGTTCAATGAGCTCGCAGGCTCTTTCGATGGCGGGCAGACAGTTTTCCTCGTCAAGACCCTTTTCGTACTTGCCGCTTGCTTCGGTACGCATACCGAGGTCACGGGCGGTGATACGGACGGAGGGTCCGAAGAAGTTGGCGGATTCAAAGATGATGGTATTGGTATCGGGCTGAATCTCGGAGTTCTCGCCGCCCATGACACCGGCTACCGCTACGGCTCTTTCTGTGTCGGCGATCACGAGCATTTCTTCCGAAAGGTCTCTCTTGTTGCCGTCGAGAGTGGTGATCTTTTCGTCCTTTTCAGCCTTGCGTACGATGATCTTTCCGCCCTTGATGAAGTTGTAGTCAAAGGCATGCATGGGCTGACCGTATTCCAGCATAACGTAGTTGGTGATGTCCACGATGTTGTTGATCGGTCTTACGCCGCAGTTGCGGAGTCTTTCCCGCATCCATCTGGGGGAGGGAGCCACCTTGATATTCTTCACCATTCTTGCGCAGTAACGGTGACACAGCTCGGGAGCCTTGATCTCCACGCTGAGGTGCTTATTGATGTTATCGCCGTCGCCGCAGCCCTTGACTTTCGGTACGGGAGCCTTGAATTCCTTACCGAAGGAAACGGCGGATTCTCTGGCAAGACCGATGATGGAAAGACAGTCGGGTCTGTTGGAGGTGATCTCAAATTCTACAACGGTATCGTCGTAGCCGGTGATCGAGCGAACATCGTCGCCGGGCTTTACGCCGTCTTCCTTGATGAGCCAGATGCCGTCCTCTACCTGATAGGGCACGTCGTGAACGTCAAGACCCAGCTCGCCGATGGAGCAGAGCATGCCGTTGGAGATGACGCCGCGGAGCTTTCCGGATTCGATCTTCTTGCCGTCGGGAAGAAGCGATTTATGAAGAGCGGCGGGGACAAGCTCGCCGGGCTTTACGTTCTGTGCGCCGGTGACGATCTGCACGGGCTCACCGCTTCCGACGTCTACCTGACAGACGAGAAGGTGGTCGCTGTCGGGATGCTTTTCCACCGAGAGGAGCTTTCCGACAAGAATGTTGTTCATTTTTTCGCAGAGGCACTCGTAGCCCTCTACCTTGGAGCCTGTATCGGTCATACGGTCGCAGTACGCCTTCGGGGAAATATCGCCGAGGTCAACGTAATCCGCAAGCCATTTCATGGATAAATTCATAACTTATATTTCCTCCTGTTATCGTTGTCATTCTAAAATAAGCTGCAGCCCGGCTTATCAGAACTGGGAAAGGAACCGCACGTCGTTCTCGTAGAGAAGACGCATGTCGTCGATGTTGAACTTCTTCATGACGATACGTTCGATACCCATGCCGAAGGCAAAGCCGGAATATACGTCCGGGTCGATGCCGCAGCCGCGGAGCACGTTGGGATGGACCATGCCGGCTCCGAGAATTTCGATCCAGCCCTCGCCCTTGCAGAGACGGCAGCCCTTGCCGCCGCAGACGAAGCAGGAAACGTCGACCTCGCAGGAGGGCTCGGTGAAGGGGAAGTGATGCGGTCTGAAACGGATCTTGGTGTCCTCGCCGAACATGCGCTGTGCGAAGATCTCGAGGGTGCCCTTCAGGTCGCTCATGGTGATGCCCTTGTCCACGACAAGACCCTCTACCTGATGGAACATGGGGGAGTGGGTGCCGTCTACGGCATCGGAACGGTAAACCCTGCCGGGGGAAATGATCCTTATCGGAGGCTTCTGCTTTTCCATGACGTGTACCTGCACCGAGGAGGTCTGCGTCCGGAGAAGCACCTTGGGATTGATATAGAAGGTATCCTGCGTATCACGGGCGGGATGGAACTCGGGGATGTTCAGCGCCGTGAAGTTGTAATAGTCGTATTCCACCTCGGGACCCTCGGCGATGGAAAAGCCCATGCCGATGAAGATGTTTTCGATCTCGGTCTGGATTTTGGAAATGGGGTGAGCCTTTGCGCAGGCGCATTTCTTGGAGGGAAGGGTAACGTCCAGCTTTTCGGCTGCCATTCTCTTTGCCGCTTCTCTCGATTCGACCTCGCTCTTTGCCTTTTCAAAGGCTTCTTCGATGGCGACACGCACCTCGTTCGCTATCTGACCGATGACCGGTCTTTCTTCGGGAGTAAGCGAAGCCATTCCGCGAAGAAGACCTGCCAGCTCGCTCTTTTTGCCGAGGTACTTGACCTTCATCTGCTCAAGCTCGCCGCCGTTTGTAACGCCGGCAAGAGCAGCGAGAGCCTGTTCTTTCAGATTCAGAAGTTGTTCTCTCATTTTTTGACCATTCCTTTCTTCGGGTAAAGCCTCCGTGCTGTTTCAAAAAAGAAAGGCACGAATGCACGTACTGGAAAGCGACCCGCTTTTCAAACCTTTCACCCTGTTATTTCCGGCACGCATCCGTGCCGCATATTTACGCTTTATTTTGCCCGCTGCGGGCTTTTTTACTGTTTTCAAAGCGGCTCTTTTACATACCGAGGACTCTTTTTGCCTGCTCGACAAAATTCGTCAGAACACCGTCACAGCCGTTTGCCTTTACGCTTGCGAAGACGTCATCGTCACAGTAGCCGCACCGTGTGCCGTTCACCATGACGTAGCATTCCTTGCCCGCCTTGTGGATCCTGTCGATGAGCTCCGGCTGCATCCACTGCTGCCAGATGCGGATGACCTCGGCGTCGCTTGCGAGATAATCGTCTATGCTCCTGCCGTCGGGGATGAAGCAAAGTATCTTTATCTCCGGGTTGAAATCCTTCACGAGCTTTATATCGGACAGCTCCTGAATGCCGACGAGGATGTCCTTCTCGATGCCGTACCTGCGGCAGCATTCGAGGATCTTTGTCAGAACCTCGCCGCCCTCTTTTATGTGGAAGAGGATCTTTTTCACGCCCGCATCCAGCATATCCTCAAGGACAAGGGAGCCGAAGCCGGGAGCGTCTTTCCTTTTCAAAGCCTTGAATTCTTCGGTGGTCATGCTCCTTATCACGTCGTCCACGCCGAACAGATCCCGGCAGTTGTCGTCGTGGCTGACTGCAAGTCCCATATCCGAAAGGTGACGGATGTCGAACTCGGAATAGCTTGCACCGATCGCTGCGGAATGAAGTGCGGCATCCGGTGTGATCCGCGGATATTTGTCCTCGCCGCACTGATGTGCAATGATTACCATTACTTTTCGCCTTTCTGTTTAGTTTTAGTCGGTACCTATGAGAAAATAAAAGCCCCTTGCCCTGTAAAAAGGACAAGGGACGACAAAATGCCGTGGTACCACCCGGATTCCCGCAGAGAATGGAAAAACTTCTGCGGCTCATGTTGGCGTTAACGCCGCCTGCGTCTCTGACTACGGCGGGAATCCCGCTTTCACCAAAGAAGCTCCGAAGCGAAATCACAGACACCGGGCAGGGAGCCTTTCACCGCCGCTCCTCGCTGATACCGCCGCTATGGACATCTGCACTCTTCATCATAGCCTTTGTATATCAAAAAATACTGTTTAGCATTCTACCACACTATTCCCGATTTTGCAAGGGGAATTTTGCAATTTTTTCAAAATTTTTTCAAAAAACAGTGCGATTTTGCAAAGTTTTTCGGGATTCTTTGAAGGAAAGAAGCCTTACTTTGTCACCGTGACCTTTTTCAGGTTTCTCGGTGCGTCGGGGTTCAGACCCTTGACGGCGGTCAGCTTGCAGGCAAACAGCTGTGCGAATACCGCAAAGAGGAAGGGGGAAAGGGCGTCACTGCCAAGAGCAGGCACCTTGAAGCTGAGAGGACGGTCGGCGAGTATGTCGGCGTTGTCCGATACGAGGATCGTCTCAGCACCGACCGTGTCGAGTCTTGTCAGCATGTCCTTTGCGTTGTCGAGGCATACGCCGTCGGCGGCGTAGAGGATGACGGGAGTACCTTGCTCCAGCTGAGCAAAGGGACCGTGATAGAAGTCGCTCATGGCGTAGCCCTTCATCTTCACGTAGTTGGTCTCCTGGAGCTTCAACGCACCCTCCAGAGCGATGGGGTAGGAGATACCCCTTGCGAGGATGAAGCCTTCGGTCATATAGCGGTATCTGTCGATAATCTCATCAATCTTCGGAGCCACCTTGATGAGCATTTCCTCAACGGCGTCCGGCACACGGCGGAGTCCCTCGAGAAGCTCCTTGTTCTTCGACCACTTGGCGGCAAACAGTGCAAGGGCGTACATCTGCGAGGTGAAGGTCTTGGTGGCGGCTACGCTCTTTTCCTCACCGGCATTGCAGAACAGCGCAAAGTCCGCTTCCTTCGCCATGGGCGACTTGGGGTCGTTTGTGACCGATACCACCGGAGCGCCGCACCTTCTTCCGTGCTCCATGATACAGCGCACGTCCTCCGCCTTGCCGGACTGGGAAACGCCTACGACGAGGGCATTGGAAAGATCGAGATCCGATTCATACAGCGTGACCACGGACGGGAGCGCCAAAGCGCAGGGAATCTTCTTGGTAACGCCGAGCAGATAGCTCGCATACATGGAGGCGTGGTCGGAGGTGCCTCTTGCGGCAAAATAAACGAGAGACGGCTCCTTTGCCCACAGCTTTTCGCAAAGAGCATTGAGGACAACTTCGTTTTCCTTTTCAACACTGCGAAGCACCGAGGCCTGCTCGTATATTTCCTTTTCCATCAGAGTTTTCATGATTCTTCAGCTTCTTTCTTTATTTTTTTATGGGTGGAGTATTTACAATAATTATGTTTTCGGGGACTGCCGAAGGAACGGCTCCCGTTCTTATGCGGCGTTTCCGTCGATCATGGCGAGGAAATCGTCGCTGAGGAATTCCCGGTCAACGGTATTGGTGACGTAGCCCTTCATCTGCTCGAAGTTCGACGCTTCGGAAAGGTTGCTGCCGTGGGTCGCAAGAAGCTCGGGGGTGAATTCCGAGAACCTGTAGATCTTCAGTTTTCTTCTCGATTTGTTGTAGTAGCATACCGTGGGGATGAGCTTGGGATTTGCGATGACGGCGTCCTTCGTGTCCTCGTCATAATATTGGATATCGAAGGTGAGAAGACCGCCCACCATATTTCTCGAATACAGCATGGTGGAGAGGAGATTGCCGATGGAGTAAGCCACAAGGGTCTTTTTGCCGTCGGGTCTGTCCCGCCATTCCATGGGCTGGAGCACGTGAGGATGGTGACCGATGATAACGTCTACGTTGTTGTTTACGAGCAGGTCGCAGTATTTCTGCTGTTCGTCGTTGGGCTTGAAGTGATCCTCGTAGCCCCAATGGATCGACACGAACACAAGGTCGGCGTTGGCTCTTGCCTCCTTGCAGTGCCGGTCTACCGTTTCCTCGTCGTAGTAGGGTACCCAGAGCGTGCTCGAAGCGGGGAGGTAGATGCCGTTGGTGCCGTAGGTATAAGAAAGGAGAGCGATTTTCAGACCGTTGTAGTCGTAATACCGGACGGTGTTGAAGTCCTCTTCGCTTTCGTAGCCGCCGATGAGGGTCACGGGCTTTGTCTTCCAGAAGTTGATGCTGTTCTCATAGCCCTTGGCGCCCTTGTCCAGCATATGGTTGTTGGCGATGCTCACGATGTCGAAGCCGGTGTTGACGATGGCGTCGCCCATCTCGTTCGGAGCGTTGAAGGTGGGGTAGCCGGAATAACCGAATTCGCTTCCCGCAATGGGTCCTTCCTGATTGATGTAAGCGATATCCCGGGAGGAAACGAGCTCCCGGATGTTGTCGTACATCGGATCGAAGATATAGCTTTCACCGGTGCCCGCCGCCTTGGCGTTGAGCTCGGCGTCGTAGTATACGTTGGTGTGTACGATGTTGTCACCCGCCGCAAGGAAGGTCACGTTGTGAAGAACGGGCTCGGGTTCGGGTTCGGGCTCTTCTTCTTTTTCTTTTTCTTTTTCTTTCGTTCCCGGTTCGTCTTCGTTCCCGGCGTCGATGCTTTCGACCTTTACCGTTTCGCCGTTGTCCTTTCCGTCCTCCTTCCCGGGCTTTTGCGAAGTGCCGGCAAGACGGTTATTGAGAACGATGATGACGACGAGCAGTGCCACGCACATGACCGCCGCAAAAAACAGAGAAAACAGCTGCTTGGTTTTCATTCTGATACAATCCCTCCGTAAGTTTTCTTCTCGGTACGGACAAAAGAATACGTCGCTTCAAAGTACGCTTGAATCCGGAAACCGTCTTTTGACCGTTTTCTCCCTTTGGGGATACCGGGATTTCAAGCGGGAAGCGGCAGAGCTTTGCCGAGTCCCGAAGCATTCAATTTCCGCTTTATTTTCTTCTTCCGGCGCACAAAAAGCTGCCGGAAAACAGTAAAAAAGAGACAGACCGAAAAACGGAGAGTCCCTGATTTACGATATCATTCGGCAAGCGCCCGCTCGAGCCATATAAGACCGAGCTGGAACGCCTCTCCGAGGCTGCTTTTTTCTTTTTCCTGCAGGATCACATCGGCTCCCTTTTCGTGGAACTCGGTGCTCCGGATCTGTACCAGCACTCTCGAGGGGAGGGCGATGTCGCCGTTCTTTTCCACCTTGAGTATGATGAGAACGAGGATGCATTTCTTCTTCGGGTCGCCGTAGAAGATCTTGTTTACGCTCCTCACAAGGGGCAGTCCTTTATATGTCAGTACGTTTTCATTTGCCATTTGCGATCAATCCTTTCCGATAGCATATCCGATTGCTGTGCGTGGAACGAGGGGGACAGCCGGACCTTATTCTTCCTCGCTGTCGTCTCCCGAGATACCGAGATAACTTTTGACAAGAGTACGCAGAAGCTCGTCCCGGTCGATCTTGCGTATGAGACCTCTTGCGTTATTGCGGTTGGTGATGTAGGTGGGATCCTCCGAAAGGATATAGCCCACGAGCTGATTGATCGGGTCGTAGCCGTTTTCCTTCAAGGAGTCGTATACGGCGGACAGGATCTTGAACATCTGAAGCTCGGATTCTCCCACAATGGTGAATGTCCTTGTTTTTCCGGTGTTGTCAGCCACTTATCATCATTCCTTTCAAACCTTTTCAAAACTTTTAAGGCCTTTTCAAGCCATTCAAAGCTCTTGCGTCTTGGGTCTTGCCGACAAAATACGGTGCGGTCGGCTGTGCAAAATCATTTCTATGATAAATTATACTACACAGTGCGAAAAAAAACAAGTGCTTTCCCGTATTTTTAACAATATTGATAACATTTATTTTATTTTGTTATCGGAATTCAACAGTTTTCACGTTCTTTTTAACATTTTCCGTGTTGTTTTGCCGCTTTATCACAAAAAAGCAAAACGGAAAGGTGCCGGACAGCACGCCGCCCGACACCGTAAAAGCCGGATATTTCGGAATATTGCCGATAAAAGCCGATATCAGAACTCCATGCCGGAGGGCCAGTAGCCGCAGCAAACGGGAGCGATGTCGGTCTCGTAGACAGCGGCGCCCTCGTCCTTGACCGTTTCTTCAATCATTTTTTCCGTGTATTCAAGACGTTCCGGCACGTGACGGAAGGTGTTTCCGCCTCTCTCACCGAAGCGTCCGAGGGTGTGCTCGCCGCCGTCGGTGAAGTGGATGTAGGTGTTTCCCTTCATGGTGGGAAGGTCCTTCGCATCCTGCACGCCGCAGTGGATGAGCATGGAGCGGCTTCTGTCAAGGATATTGTTCTCGATGACGAAGTTCTCCGAGATGTTCCGGTGATCCCAGCCCTTGATGTGAGCGGCTCTCGAATAGTAGGAGCCCCAGCCGTAGCCCGCAAAGCGGAGGATGTTGCCGGTCATGCAGACGTTCTTCATGACCTGCTCCTCGTTGCTGTCCTGCTCGAGGAAGTATTCGATGTTGTAGATGCAGTATTCGATGAGGTTGTCCTTGTAGAGGACGTTCTCGTGCTTGACGGTGCCCGCAGAGCCGCCCTTGAACTGATGCGTCACGCCGGCGTCGTAGATCTGATAGATATAGCAGTGCTCGACGGTGAAGTCCTTACATCCCACGTAGATCTCGATGCCGTTGCCGAAGCGGGTCGGCCAGCCTTCCTTGCTGTAAAACTGAAGGCATCCGCCGCCCCAGCCGATCTCGGTGTCACGGACGGTGAGTCCCGTGCGGTTGCCGGTGCCGATGGAATGGGTGCCGCAGTACTTGATGCAGAGGTTATCCACCGTCACGTAGTCGGCGCCGACGCCGATGGTGTTGCCTCTTTCGAGGAACTCGATGCTGCCGAAGAACTTACCGGGGTTGCCGCTGTCGCAGCGCAGGTAAAGATCGCCCACGTTCTGCTCATGGCAGATGATCGGGATACCTTCCCAGATCTCGTCGCAGATCGGCATGAAGAAGCAGAGATCCTTGTCAAGATCCTTCGCAAGGCTGAACTCCTCGCCGCTTCTGGTAACGAATTTTCCATCGACAAAGCGGGGCGTGCGCTTGATGCCGCAGAGAAGGCCGTCGTTGAAGACGATGCCGCCCACGTCGTGCAGCTTGTGTGCGTAGCGGTAGACGTTCTTTGTGCCTTCCGCGAGAGTCCAGAGCTTTTCATCGGCGCCGTTCTCGGGGGAGCCGCAGATGACGGGCTTCGCACCGGTGCCGTAAGCGGAATAGGTCACGTGGGGAGTCTTTGCCGCAATGCGGCCTCTGAAAAGACCGCCTCTTTCAAAGAGGACGGTGTCGCCCTCGCAGAGATCGAGAACGTTTATCTTGCCGATGGTAGCGAATGCCGTTTCGGGAGAAAGACCGTCGTTTTCATCGTTTCCGTTTGCGGATACGTAGTAGACATTTCCTCTTGTGGGGTAGTGGGAGGCGGAATGGCGGATCTCTCTGCGTCTTGCTCCTGCAAGAGCGTCGATCTTTTTCAGAAATTCTTCGTTAGCGTACTTCATGACTTTTTTCCTTTCTTGTATTTATTTTCGGAAAACATTTCGCCGGGTTATCGGCAATCGGGATCACTTCAGGAGCTTTACGAACTCCCGCATCAGGTATCCGAGATCCTCCGGTCTTCTCGAGGTCACAAGGTTGCCGTCCACGACCACCTTTTCGTCAAAGTAGACAGCGCCCGCATTGATGAGATCGTCCCGGATGCCGGGGTAGCAGGTGGCTTTTCTGCCTTTAAGCGCTTTTGCCGAGATGAGCAGCTGCTGTCCGTGGCAGATGGAAGCCACGGGCTTGTTCTGCGCCATGAAGTCGGCAACCACCTTGCAGACCTCGGGGATGAGGCGCAGCTTTTCGGGAGCCGTTCCGCCGGGGAGCATCAGAGCGTCATAGTCATCGGCTTTGACCTCGTAGACCGTCTTATTTGCCGTAACGGTGTAGTGATACTTGCCGTTTATGACTCTTGTTTCCTTGGAAGCCACGTCGATGTCGCAGTCCTCCTCCAGCAGTCGGTTATAGGGGTAAAAGACCTCCGAATCATCGAAGTTGTCGAAGGTGATCATCAGAACTTTCTTCATATTTCATTTCCTTCCTTACGTTCACTGCATTTATTGCACACAGGATTCCGGGATGTGTATGACCTTGCCCGTATTATACACATATTTCCGGCTTCTGTCAAGGAAAATCGGGAAATTTGCGCCGAAAAGCAGCGAATTTTCCATCCGGTGCGAAAGAGCGTTTTCATGACGGCAAAATGCGGCAGAAAAATGCCGGAAACGACAAATTGCGATGTAAATTTATACTTCATTCACAAATCGCTCTTGAAAGTGTCGGAAATTTATGATATTATGAAGCAAATCGAATACTTCTTATCAAGAGCGGCTGAGGGGACAGGACCAATGAAGCCCGGCAACCTGTAGTTTGTACAAGGTGCCACTTCCTGCAATACCGGCGTATCGGTCGTATCGGTATTGAAAGATGAGAGATTGTCTTCCCCACGACTCTGCGCCGTGAGGATTTTTTATTGCTTTCTTCCTTTTCCGGGTTTCCCGGAGAAGGGGAGTCCGTGCCGCCCCCGAATGAGGGTCCCGGCGTGTATTTTATGCGAACCTATTTTCTTTCTGAAAGGACATATTATTATGAAGAAACTCTTCACCTCCGAGTCGGTGACGGAAGGACATCCCGACAAAATATGCGACCAGATCTCGGATGCCGTCCTGGACGACATTCTTGCCAATGACCCCATGGGGCGTGTGGCGTGTGAGGTCTGCTGTACCACCGGTCTTGTGCTCGTCATGGGCGAGATCACCACGAGCCACTACGTCGATATCCAGAAGACCGTCCGGGAAACCGTGCGGGAGATCGGCTACGACCGGGCAAAATACGGCTTTGACTGCGATACCTGCGGCGTGATCTGCGCCATCGACGGACAGTCCCCTGACATCGCTCTCGGCGTTGATAAGGCGCTGGAGGCGAAGGCAGGGGAGATAAGCGACAAATACGACACCGGCGCCGGCGACCAGGGCATGATGTTCGGTTATGCCTGCGACGAGACCCCGGAGCTTATGCCGCTTCCCATTTCGCTTGCCCATAAGCTGGCAAAGCGTCTCACCGAGGTCAGAAAGAACGGTACCCTTCCGTATCTCCGTCCCGACGGAAAGACGCAGGTCACCGTTGAATACGAGGACGATACCCCCGTCCGTGTCGATGCCGTCGTGGTATCCTCGCAGCACGACGCCGGAACATCCCTTGAGCAGATCCGGAAGGACATCACCGAGCAGGTGATCTATGCCACCATTGACAGGAAGCTCATCGACGGGAACACGAAGATCTTCGTGAACCCCACCGGACGCTTCGTGGTCGGCGGTCCCAACGGCGACTCGGGTCTTACAGGCAGAAAGATCATCGTCGATACCTACGGCGGTTATTCCAGACACGGCGGCGGCGCCTTCTCCGGTAAGGACCCCACCAAGGTAGACCGTTCCGCAGCCTATGCCGCAAGATATGTGGCAAAGAACGTGGTAGCCGCAAAGCTCGCAAGGAAGTGCGAGGTACAGATTGCCTACGCCATCGGCGTTGCCCGTCCCGTTTCGGTGCTCGTGGATACCTTCGGCACCGGTGCATACCCCGATTCCGTCATTGCCGACGCCGTATCGAAGGTCTTCGATCTCCGTCCCGCCGCCATCATCGAACAGCTGGATCTCCGCAAGCCCATCTACCGCAGGCTCGCCGCTTACGGTCATATGGGAAGGACCGATCTCGGCGTCAGGTGGGAGAATACCGACAAGACCGGGGCGCTCCTCGATGCGGTCAAGGCTCTGTGACGGAAAATTGACCCGTTTGTATGCATTTTGTAAGGTTTGATTGAACATATTATAAACTGAACGAATGTGCAAATTCCGAATACGTTTTTGCACAATAAGCGAAATTTCTGCAAAATTTTGCGGTATTGTACAATATCACGCTTGAATTTTTATGTAATTGCGCTCTTCCATTTTTTTGCGGATTTTGCTAAGATATCAAAGTACAAGAGGGTTTTGTGCCCGGAATGTAATCAATTGTTTTTTCATATATTTAGGAGGTTTTTGAAATGGCAAGTCTTTCTCTCAAGCACATCTACAAGAGATATCCCGGCGGAGTGACCGCCGTATCCGATTTCTGCCTTGATATCAAGGATAAGGAATTCATCATCTTCGTCGGTCCTTCCGGCTGCGGTAAGACCACGACCCTCCGTATGATCTCCGGACTTGAAGAGATCACCGAAGGCGAGCTTTACATCGGCGACCGCCTTGTAAACGACGTGGCTCCGAAAGACAGAGATATTGCGATGGTGTTCCAGAACTACGCTCTGTATCCGCATATGACCGTGTTTGAGAATATGGCATTCGGTCTGAAGCTCAGAAAGACTCCCAAGGAAGAAATCAAGAGACGTGTTGAGGAAGCTGCAAGGATTCTTGACATCGCTCACCTTCTCGACAGAAGACCGAAGGCTCTGTCCGGCGGTCAGCGTCAGAGAGTTGCGCTCGGTCGTGCCATCGTCCGTGAGCCTAAGGTATTCCTTCTCGACGAACCTCTTTCCAACCTGGATGCAAAGCTGAGAGCAGCCATGAGAACCGAGATCACCAAGCTTCATAAGAGACTCGGCACCACCTTTATCTACGTAACCCATGACCAGATCGAGGCTATGACCATGGCGACCAGAATCGTCGTTATGAAGGACGGTCTCATCCAGCAGGTCGATACTCCTCAGCACCTTTACGACGAGCCCTGCAACATGTTCGTAGCAGGCTTCATCGGCACTCCTCAGATGAACTTCCTCCCCGCAATACTTTCCAAGAAGGGCGAGAACATCTACGCTACCATCGGCACCAACACCTTCAAGCTCCCCGAAGCAAAGTCTCAGAACCCCGCTCTTGCTGAATACATCGACAAGGAGGTCGTATTCGGTATCCGTCCCGAATGTGTTCGTGACGACGAGCTCGGTCTTCAGCTTTACGGCGAGGAATGGGGCGCAACCGCTCAGGTCGACGTCAAGGAAGACATGGGTGCGGAAACCTACCTCTATCTCACTCTCGATGAGATGCCCGTTATCGGTCGTATCTCCGGTCGTTCCAACGCTGTCAGCGGTGACGACCTTAAGATCGCCTTCAACATGAACCTTGCTCATATCTTCGACAAGGACACCGAGAAGTGCATCTGCCACTGATCTATTGCTGATAGAAAAAGCATATAATACAAGCCGCTGCCGGAAAACGGCAGCGGCATTTTTCATAAGAAGCTATAAGAAGCCGCAATAACTGTAAGAAGCTATGGGAAAAGCCACCTTGCCCGCATCATTTCACGGTTCCTGCGGAAACTCGTTAAGAAGCTCCAGCATCAGAAGATTCTGCATGTTGGGACGCATGAGATTCCAGTACAGACAGCCCCGAAGCCCGTATTCCGGGATCAGCGCAAGACGGGCGGCGATGCTCCTTGCATCCTCGAACCATACTTCGTGGGCTTTGCCCCCGGCAGTGTAGTAGAAATAGGGGGAGGCGGCGTTTTGGTCAAAACGGATTTCCGCCCGATTCTTCGAGGCAAGAAGCAGCGCTTCGTTTGTGGAAATCGAAACGGCGCGGCTTTCGCCCCGGACATAGGGCAGTGTCCAGTCGTAGCCGTAATTGGACATTCCCATGAAGATCTTTCCCGGTTCGATTCTCGTCACCGCATAGTCGAGAACACGGCGCACTGAACCGAGGGGCGATACCGCCATAGGCGGTCCGTAGGTGTATCCCCATTCGTAGGTCATGAGAAGAACGGCGTTGGCGGCTTCTCCGATTTCCCGATAGAGATGCCCTTCGTACAGCAGACCCGGCTGGTCGTCGCTGACCTTCGGCGCAAGAGCCGTGATCACCGCATATCCTTCGGCGTTCAGCGCTTCACGCAGTCCGGCGATGAATTCGGCATATCGGTAAGCGTCTTTGGCATAGACGAATTCAAAGTCCACGTCAAGTCCGGCATAGCCCTTGGCACGGATGTTTTCAAGGATGTTCTCCGTGAGCTTCTTCTGCACCTCGCCGTTATCAAGAAGCACCGAAGCAAGCTCGTTTGAGAAATGACCGTCCGCCGTCAGCGTCGAAAGGTGCATGAAGCACTTCGTGCCGTAGTGCCTTGCCATACTGAGAAGCGGTGCATCATCGGTGCGCACAAGCTCCCCGTCCGAGGTAAAGCCGTAGGTGAAAGGCATAAGATAGTTGATATACGGCAGTGTTTTGGCAAGGAGCGTACGATTGATAAACGGATAGACGTATCCTCCGGTCTCAAAGCTCCCTATCGGCTCCCGTTCAAGGGAGAGGACAAGCTCCTCACCGACGTACAGCTCTTCCTTTCCCTCAAGAGACGGATTGGAACGGTACAGAGCGTTCACGCTCGTTCCGTATCTTTCGGCAATGGAGCTGAGCGTGTCGCCTGCTTCGACACGGTAGGTATCTTCCGGCTTTACCACGACGACGCATTGTCCCACGGCAAGGTCGTTGGGGTTCGGCATCCCGTTGAAGGACGCCAGAAGGGTGGGGGAGCTGCCGTAGAGCCTTGCGATGGAGGTCAGTGTTTCTCCGCTTTCGACGGTGTGAAATATCATACTTTTTGTCCCTTTCTTGACAGCAGCCGACCGGTCGGCTTATTCTGTCAAGAGAATATGCGAAGAATGCTCCGGGTATTCCACCGCACTTTTCGGAAAAGGAGTATTTCAGCGTCCTGTGCCGCTGTATGAATGAGCGGAAACGTGAGACCGTGTGAAACCTTGAACGAATGAAAGTCTGAAAATCTCAAACAGGAAAGGAAAAAATGCCATGAGTGAACAGAACACCTACAATGAGACAGGCCTTGAGACCCTCTGTGCCGGTCTCTGTGAAGCCCTCGGCATCCCTGCCCCGGAAACGGCGGCAAAGGGAAGCCCTGCCTTTTCGGAATATCTTGCTTCCGGTACAAAGGATAAGAAGATCGACCGAATCTTCATGTACAATCCCGACGCCGTTGCTCAGTGGATTTACCGGAAGTATCCGACCTACGTGCGGGAGGTGCTCGCCCTTTGCGACTTTGAAATGCCCTGCACTGCCGTGATGCCCTCGGTGACTCCCGTCTGCTTCGGTACCATGTACACCGGCGCTCTTCCGGAAGTACACGGCATCCGCAGGTACGAAAAGCCGGTCATAAGGATCGACACCATCTTCGACGCCCTTATAAGGAGCGGAAAGAAAGCGGCGATCGTTGCCGACGACGGATGCAGCCTTTCGAGAATTTTTCTTGAGAGGAATATCGACTATTTCTTCTATAATTCGCTTGCCGAGATCAACGCCAAGGCATCCGAGCTGATCATGGAGGATAATTACGACTTTATCGTCGTCTACAACGGCAACTACGATTCGGTCATGCATAAATTCGGACCCGAAAGCCCGGAGGCGCTGGCTGAGCTGCGGGCAAACTCGCAGGCGTTCGGTACCTTTTACCACCTCATAAAGGAAAAATGGCAGACGCATAAGACTCTTCTCGGCTTTGCCATGGATCACGGCTGTCACGAGATCGACGGCGGCTGCGGCTCCCACGGTCTCGATATGCCGGAGGATATCAATATTCTCCACAGCTATAAGATACTGTAAAGATAAACACTCCGACAAAAAGAGCAGGACAGAGTGTAAAAGAATGTAATAAAGAATTTAATAAAGAATGCAATAAAGAATGTAATCGGGAAAGGAATGGACATAACAATGAATCGGAACAGAAATAATACGGAAAGATCGGCGCTGAATTCTTTACGCTTCGCTGCGGTGCTTCTTCTCTGCCTGCTTCTCGTCTGCACGCTCGGCGGCTGCTCGGCAGGGAAGAAGGGAAAGTGCACGGTACGTGTCGTGGTGGATTGCGGGCTGGCTCTTCTGGATGATGATCTTTCACCCGAAAAAAGAGAGCTTCTCCCGGAGGACGGTATCCTTCTCGACGTACCGATGGAGGTAAAGGAAGGAGAATCGGCGGAAAAAATCATTCTCCGTGCGCTGAAGGAAAAGAAAATGCAGTTCGAGAACGAAGGCGGCTACTTCTCCGGGATCTCCAATCTCTATGAAGGCGACTGCGGCGAGTATTCCGGATGGATGTTCTACGTGGACGCCGAGCTTTCCGACGTGGGAGCCGCAAGCTATGCCGTCGGCGAAAACGACGTGATCTCCCTTTTATACGTGACAGATTACAGACCTCTCTTTGAATAAGGTTCCTGCTTCTTTACGGTATTTGTTTACAATATCCCGTGAGGAACGACATATATTTATGATAGCATTAACTAAAACGAGAACGGTTTTGATAGTTTTTCCGCATTTTGCCGGCATATGTATTTCCGAAAGGGCTTGCCGGGCTGCGGCGGGAGTCGGAGGTGAGGTCATGTTCAAGGAAAATTTCATAAGACTCTGCGCCAGAAACGGTGAATCTCCCACTGCTGTCTGCAAAAAAGTGGGACTGTCCAATGCAGCCTATTCCGGCTGGACGAAGGAAAGCATCCCGAGGATGAAAACCCTGAAAAGAATCGCCGATTATTTCGGCGTTGCGCCGGAGGATCTTCTTGTCGACGCAAAAGACGGGAAAAGCGACATCTTTGAAAAACTGACCCAAGCGAAGAAGGGACGAAAGAACGGCGAAAATGCCGCCGTCGGCCGTCTTTCGACCGCTTGCTTTAGCGGAGAGGTCGATGCCTGCTCGGATTTTACGATGGATTTCGTGGGATATGATGAGAAAGAGTTTTACCTTTACTATTCCTGCGTTCCGTACTGTGACTTAGAGTATTCCGATGAAGTTACGACGGATACGGAAGGGGAGGAGGATCGGCAAAGCAAAAAAACGAAAAGGAAAAAAGAATAACGGTGTACCGACGGCTTTCACACGGAAGCCCGGAGACCGAAAGAATTTTACGGGTGCTGCCGCTCTCTGCGGCGGCGCCTTGTTTTTGTCCCGAAACGGTTTCGGGAGTTTTTTTCGAAACAGAACGCAGTAAAACGGCAAAGGACTGTTTTCGTAGATAACTTTCATATATCTTATGCCCGGAAGTTGCGTTTTTTTATGATTTTCCTCAAAAAATCGGAAAATAACTATTGATTTTTTTTCGTGTATGGTGTATAATGAATCGAATAATTTTAAGGAGGTATACCCCTGTGAAAAAAACACTATCGGCAGTATTATCAATCCTGATGATCCTGTCAGCATTCAGCTTCACGGCGCTTGCCGCAGGCTCGGTGCAGTCCATCTCCATCGCCCCTTCCGAACTGAAGGGTACCTGCTCCACCAATAAGCACGGCGGAGCCAAGACAACCGCAACCGTATATGAAGGTGCTCAGGTCATGCTCGTTGAGCCGAGCTGTGACACCGAAGCTCCCCAATACGCATCCGAGTGTGCGATCCAGCTTGATAACAGCTACGGTTCCAAGAACATCCTCACCAACGTCTACAAGTATGCAAGAATGAACTATCATTTTGACGCTGTAGACGGCGATGCCAACGTCAGCAACTACATCCCGGTCATGAACTTCCGTACCGAGGGCGCAGGCTTCAAGAATGTTACCGGCTCCGGTGCCCTTGATCCCTCTGCGGGCTGGCACTACATCGACTTCGACATGAGCGGCGTTGTTCCCGCTGATGACAAGTTCACGCAGGTTCGCCCGATCCTCTTCGGTAATAAGTACGTCGGAACGACGGTCGGCGCTTCCGCAGGAACCGTTCAGGTTCCCGAAGGCACAAAGCTCTATATCGCTTCTCTTGTATTTTACAGCGAAATGCCCGGCGTGCCCCAGCTCACCGGTATCACCGTAGAGCCCAAGACCACCAGCGCATACAAGGGCTATGAGACAGCCGTTATCTCCGCTTCCACCGAAGGTCAGTGGGATCCCGCTGTCAGCCTGAACACTGTTCTCACCGGCAACACCAGTGCAGCAACAAAGCTCACCGGCGAAGGCAGAGTTTATATTGCTCCCGATGAGACCGCCTCCACCCTTACCGTCCGCATCAGCGATGCGAACAACCCTGCTCTCTACGATGAATGCGTCATCACCGTCAAGGAACCCAAGGCTCCCTCCGCTGACGACTTTGATGAAGACAACATCGTTATGACCTTCGGCGTTACTTCCGATACACACGTTTCCGGTTCATGGAACCAGGCACGTTCGGTCGGAAAACTCGCTCACATGTTCGACGCCTTCAAGCAGGCGGCAGCCGATGAGGGTCTTCCCCTTACCGCAGTCGTTGTCAACGGCGACCTTATCGACGGCGTTGCCAACGGCGGCTCCAACGTGCAGGCTACCTCCTCCTACGGCGTAAAGGCAGCTCAGAACTACCGTGAGGTTTCCTTCATCCGTTCGGTACTCGAAGGTAAGGATACCAACCACGCTTCTACCTCCGATAAGATCAATTCCGGTGCGCCTACCGCTTCGATTTCCGATTTCGGTACCGGCATCCTTGATACCGACACGCAGTTCTTCTATGCTCTCGGTAACCACGATGAAGGCGGACAGGGCATTGGTCCCTTCAATAAGGAAATGTCCAAGGGCGTAAGAGGTTCGACCGGTTACGTGAACACCGTTTACTCCGCTGAGTATTACGCAGCTATCTTCTGCGGCTGGGAATACAACTATCAGTCCGCAACGGCGCAGGGCAATGACGACGGTTACGACGATGAATACCTTGACTACATCAGCAGAGTACAGGGTATGTTCGTTGAGACCGATGCTGCAAAGCTCGCCGAGATGAAGAGCAGCTTCAACGCAAAATATACCTATACGACTGCGGATGACGCTCTTTACAGATTCGAAAAGTACTACGGCCGTGATACCGAGTACACCGACGCTGAATACGGTCTCTTCTACGGCAACCGTCATATGGCTATCGGCGACGATCCCGCAACAAGAATCCACTTCGTTGCCATCGAGGTTTCTCAGAGCGCCAACTCGCAGGCATTCCTCGACAAGTGGGCTTCCGTATCCGTTTCCGAGAACCCCAACAAGCCGATCTTCGTATTCACCCATTACAAGATGGCGAATACCATTTATGACAGCTTCGACGGCTCCAAGGGTCTGAGCCCTGTTCTTAACAAGTATCCTCAGATCATCATCTGGGGCGGTCATACCCATACTCCTCTTTCCAATGAAAATGCAATTATGCAGGACACCTACACATCCATTGAGTCCTCTGTTCTTGCATACCTCTCCATGGGTTCTCTTCTCAGAAGCGACATCGGCTCCTTTGTGAAGAACAACTATCCGGCTGACAACCCCAACAGAGTTGTTCCGGATAACGAATTCACCCATGAGAACCACAGCCAGGGTCAGTGCTGCTGGGTACAGGTCGATAAGGACGGCAACGTCCGCATCAAGCGTATGGACGTATACCGTTCCTATGCATCCGGCACAGACCTCGCAGGCATCAACTTCAATAACAACGACAAGGCAGTATTCGTAAAGCAGCCCTGGTACGTCTGCGGTATCGACGCAGAAGGCAGCCACCTCCTCGCTTACACCTCCGCAAGAGGAAATGATGCCAACAACCCCGCTCCTTACTTTGAAGACGACGCAAAGGCTTTCTGCACTCCCGTTATCGGCGGCGTTACCAAGATCACCTTCGACGCAGCCAAGGATGACGATATGGTCAAGTATTACTTCGCAGAAGTATACGACGGCACCACTCTCGTTGACAGAAAGGCGCTCACCTCCTTCTTCAACGAAGTCATCGACCAGGAGGATATGCTCAAGAAGTTCCCGACCTACAAGGTACAGTTCACGGGACTTGACGATTCGAAGGATTACACAATCCAGATCGTTGCATACGACTGCTGGAACAGAGCCAGCGAAGCCAAGATCTGCGAGATCGACGAGAGCGCCATCATGATCTACACCATCGACGGCAAGCTCACCGCCTTCGTAGATACCACCGGCAAGACCACCAAGTATACCATGGGCGGCAAGGCATACAACGTATACGACAATATACCCGACGCTATCACCGGCGGTGCAGACGTTATCTACTTCATCAAGGGCGAACACAACCTCACTGACCTTGTTAAGACCAATATGATCAAGAACCTGACCATCATCGGCGTTGACAAGGCGAACAACGTATTCACCCAGGCAGATACCACCGCAGAACTCAGGTATGACCTCACTCTTGAAAACGTTACCGTCAACCGTACCGGTACAAATACCGATAATGCAATCAGACTGAACGGTCACAACCTCGTATTCAACGATGTTGATACCACCGGCAATCCTCTGTCCCTCTTCACCAGCACCGGTTATACCACCTATGCAAAGGCAGGCTCCCTCACCGTCAACGGCGGTAACCCCCAGTTTGCCAATGCCATCTTCGGCACCGGCTTCAACTCCGGTGAAAACGCCATCCACGTTGAGGGCGACGTAAACTTCAACCTTGGCGCCGGCACCTACGCTACGATCAGCAACGGTAAGAACAGCGGTACCGCAGCGACCGCGAACCGCATCAACGGTTCCGTCAACATCAACATCACCGGCGGTACTTACACCGGCAAGATCACTTCCTCCACCATGCAGGGCTCTCTTGCTTCCATCCGTGACAACTTTATTGTCAATGTAACGGGCGGTAACTTCACCTCCGCAGCGTCCATCGTCGGCGGTCTGAATGACGAGAAGAAGTCCATCGAGAAGAACTCCGTTATCATGCTCACCGGCGGTACCTTTGAAGGTACGACCGTAGGTGCAGGCGCAACTGCCGACACCAACGTAGCCGGTACGGATCTTTACATCATCAGCGACAGCATCTTTGAAAATATCAACTTCAAGCCCAGTGCCAACACCGTTCTCGTAACGGTTCCCGATGACCTTGACGCCATCGGAGACGCAGCAGCTGACGGCAACGGCTTCATCACCGGCTTTGCCATCAAGCAGCACGAGAACCGTGAATCTCTTGTCAACGGCACTCCCGCAACCTCCGTTACCTTCGAGAAGGGTAAGACCTATGCGATCAGCTACGCTGCAAAGAACCTCGTTACCTTCAACGCAAACGGCGGTACCGGCACACTTCCCACTGACATCACCGGTGCAGAGGGCACGACCGTAAGCGTTCCCGCAACGGCTGAGCTCACCAAGGAGCATTACTCCTTCGGCGGCTGGGCACTTACCGCAGACGGAACCGAGGCTGTTACCTCTGTTAAGATCCCCGCAACCATCACCGTTCTCTATGCTATCTGGGTAGCCGATCCCATGTACACCGCTACCTTCGATGCAAACGGCGGTATCGGTACCGTTCCTGAAGCCATCACAGACTTCGCAGGCGTTACCATCGCACTTCCCAGCTCCACTCTTATCAACAAGGGCTATGACTTCGTAGGCTGGTCCGATAAGCAGGATGCTACCGAAGCTCTCTATCCCTTCGTAATGCCGGAAGGCGGCGTTACCCTCTATGCCGTGTGGACCGTTCACAAGGAAAAGGCCGTTTACCTCAACGGCGCTTCCACTTCCCTGACCAAGGACGGTAGTCTTGAGAATCCTTACACCACCATCATTGAAGCTATGAATGCTCTCGGAGCATCCGGCGGATACGTAGTCATTTGCGGACCTACGTCCCTTACTCCTACCTCCGGCGCTCAGTCCGGCGGCGTAGCAGGTGCTTCCAACGTTATCACCACTACCGATCCCAATACCGGTATCGATTACGCAGAGACTGCCGGCGCATACGCCCAGATGGAACGCGGCATCGTCATCAAGACTCACCTCGAGCTTGAAAACCTCACTCTCCATTACACCGGTAATAAGTATGCTTACTTCAATGCAAACGGTAACGTATTTACCGTTGGTAAGAACGTAAAGTTCACCGAAGAATCCAACCAGAAGATCCTCTTCAGAGGCGGCGGCGACGGCTGGAGCGGTCCGAGCACCTACACCATTCTCAAGGGCGAGAACATCTACGGCCAGATCAATGCCGGTTCTCAGGGAGCCGGTAATGTGGCAGGTGATGTGACCCTCGTCTTTGAAGGCGGCAGCTACACCGGTGATATCAACCTCGGCTCCGACGGTACTCCCAACGCTGACAACTACATCGGCGGCAACATCAACTGTATCGTCAACGATTACGGCACCGGCAAGACCTTCAAGACAAAGTGCAACATCCCCACCGTTAAGGGCGCTGTTAACTTCGTCTTCAACAACGACACCTATTCCGCAATCGAAACCAAGACTCTCAACCTCGGCTCCGCAGCCATCGGCAAGGGCATCTACATTGTAGACAGCTCCGCAAAGGGTACCGTTACTCCCACCGCTACGGTCGGTCAGTTCACCATCGAGACCGAAGAAGCGCAGGTATATGTAAACGGCGTTCTGGCTGCTCCCACCTCCGGCAACGTATATACTCTCTCCGGTGCAGATGACAACATCTACACCATCACCTACAAGACCCCCGGCAAGGCAACCGTTTCCTTCGACCTCAACGGCGGCGAGGGCACTGTTCCCGCATCCGTAAGCGGTTCTGAGGGCGACACCGTTGCTCTTCCTGACGGCGAATTCACCAAGACCGGTTATACCTTCATCGGTTGGGCAGAGACTTCCGACGCTACCGAGGCTCTCGAGTCCTACACCATTCCCGCTGAAGACGTGACCCTCTACGCCGTATACAAGGCAGACACCCATAAGGTCATTCTCGACGCAGGCATCGGCAGCGTTCTTGAAGAGATGGCAGAAATCGAAGGAGCATACGGCGAGACCGTAGAGCTTCCCACCGATTACACATTCTATGGCACCGGTCTTGAGTACATCGGCTGGTCCCTCACCGGAAAGGCTGACGAGCTCGTTACCAGCGTGACCATCGGCGATGCTGACGTTACTGTATACGCCGTATACGAGAACATCGGAACCGGCATCGTAACACCCGGCGTGACCGACGCTGAGCTTCCCGAAGGCACCTACCTCGTAGTTTCCGACTCCGAAGAGACCAACGCAGGCGCAGAAGACGCTAAGAGCGAACTCGAAGATCTCGGCGCCGTTGAAAGCGTTGCCAAGGTAGACATCAAGCTCATCAGCGCAGCAAACGGTGCTCCCGTTCAGCCCGAAAGCGCTATTCCCGTAACGGTTGAGTGCGCTTCCGATCTTACCGGCAAGATCGTTAAGGTATTCCATTACAACAGCGACGATACCTGCACCGAGCTTCCCATCACCGGCATCGACGGTAAGAACGCATCCTTCTCCATCAGCGAATTCAGCACATTCGAAATCGTAGCTCTCACCGCTCCCGCAACCTACATCACCGTAGGTCAGTTCAATGCTCCCGCCTCCACCTACACCGTTACCCTTTACTTCAACGGTCCGAAGGCGAATGCAGGTACCTTCGGCTTCGCATACGACGATTCCGTATATACCTTCATGGGCTTTGAAGCGTCCGAAAACGTGATCGAACTCGAAGCAGAAGACAGCGAGAGTATTGTATCCGGAACATGGGCAGCGAACGTAGAAAACGGCGCATTCATCGGCGGCGAAGATGAAAATGTTGAGATCGGTAAGTTCACATTCACCTGTGACGCTGCTGATTACGATATGGAAAAGGCTGCTGCGCGCTTCGTAAACAAGGCAGAGCCTGTATACGCTCCTCACGATCCCACATCCCTTACTGTTGAGTATATGCCCATCGTTTGCGCAGACACCTACGACGAAGAGCCCATTACCGTAATTTACACGGTAAGCGGCAACATCGTGACTGTCAGAGCAGACGGCGACACTCCTTGCTGCTTCGCAAAGATCAAGATTACCAAGGGTGACGTTTCCATCGCAACCATCGACGTGGAAAACGAAGAAACCGCTACCGGTATCGTTCCGTTCTCCTTCACCCTCGGCGAAGGCACCTTCACTCTTACCGTTGTAAAGAACGGTTACCTTGAATACTCCACAGAGATCACTGTTGATGACGACCTCGAAATCGATGACATTGAACTGATTGCCGGCGATATTCGCTCGAATACTGCTGACGAACAGGGCGACGGCATCATCGACCTTGCAGACTTCATCCGTGTGACCAGAGGCTTCGACACCGAAAACGCTTCCGAGCTCGTAGAGCACGTTGATATCAACGAGGACGGCGTGATCACCGTTGCAGACCTCGCCTTTGTAAAGTCCAACTACGGTCTTACAAAGTAACAGACTTAAAGATCAGACTCTTTGAGTAAACAAAAGGCAGGGGCTCTTCTGAGCCTCTGCTTTTTTGCTTTGCCAAGCGGCAGGATGCGGACGAATGTCCGTCAAAAGAAAACGCCCCGAGCGGAGACGGTTTCCGTTCGGGGCGCTTTGCTGTTTGTTATTGAATACGGATCGGGACGGTCAAAACCGAGCATATGTGCGGCGTGTCTTCATAGATTTGCGTCAGTACGCTCGTGAGCAAAGTACAGAGCAGGGAAGACATCGGAAATTTCTTCTGAAAAAAGAGACGGCCTTGTATAGATTTCTTTCTTGTAACTCTGTATTATCTTGCTTTGCCGTGCTTTTGGGCTTTCATTATGCCCCTGCTTTTTCTTCCGCTTCCTTTTCTTTTTCGGCTCTGCTTTTTACGTTCAGAAGCACCATTGCCGCAAGGACGAGAACGATGCCTGCGTAGTTATACCACGCAAGCTGCTGATCGAAGGCGATAAATCCAACGACGGTCGCCACTACAATCTCCAGCGTCGCAACGATGGAGGCGAGGGAGGGATCGGTCTTCGAAAGTCCGAGGCTGTACAAAGAGAAGGCAGCGGAGGAACAAAGGATCGCCAGAAGAATGGCGTATATCCATGAATGGGTGACGCTGAGAGCCGTAAAGGTGGAAACGGGATCGACGACAAAATACGAGGTCAATGCCGCAAAACAGAAGAAGTACATCACCACCGTCATGGGGGAGTATTTTTTCAGCGGATTGCGCATAAAGATCGAATACAGACCGTAGGTAAATCCGGAGGCAAGACCGCAAAGGATACCGATGTTGTCCGCCGGATTCTTCTCGCTGGTCAGTGAAACGAGGATACAGCCTGCAAAGGTGATGATGAGAGCCGCTACCTTTTTCCTCGTGATTTTTTCCTTGAAGAATATCGCTGAGAATATCATAACGAATATGGGAGCCGTATACATCAGGACAGCCGCCACCGACATGCCGGAGCGCTCAATGGAGGTAAAATAGCACATATTGTTGAGCGTCAGCGAAATAAAGCCGGTAAGGGCGATGATGAGCAGGCTCTTAAGGTCGACTTTGAAAGCGTTCTTTCTGTCGCGGATAAAGTTCATGACGATGAGGGCAAGGGCGGCGAGGGTCGAACGGGCGGATACGTTCTGAAAGGTCTCCATGCCGTTTTCTTTCATGAGGGTTGTGAAAAGACCGATCATGCCCCATAGGATTGTCGCAAGGACGATCGGTATTACAGCGGATTTTTTCATAATTTTACTCCAGTACAGGATTTCTTACATTCTAAAACTGCGGGGCAAAGTGTTCCTTTGTGCCCCGCAGTTCGGATTAAGATAAGACTTGGATTTTAATATGCCGGATCAGAACGACTTTTCCTCAAGAAGAGCCTGAATCTTTGCGGTGGGGTCGAGGAGAAGACTGATGGACTTGTTGATGTTGACAGCTTCGATATAGTAAGCGATGTATTTAAGGATGTTGACCTCGGTGAACCACTCACGGCTCTTGAGATCGTCGGGAAGGTAAGTGGAGTTGGTCACGTAGATGCGGTCGAACATCTTCTTTGCATAGTAGTCGTCGAACTTGTCGAGACCCTTGTTGAAGAGACCGAAGGAGAAGAAACCGTAAATTCTTCTTGCGCCCTTTGCCTTGAGCAGATCCATAACGTGGATGAAGGATTCACCGGAAGCGACGATATCGTCTACAACGATGATGTCCTTGCCCTTCACGTCGTCACCGAGGTACTCGTGAGCCACGATGGGGTTGCGTCCGTCCACGACCTGGGTGTAGTCACGTCTCTTGTAGAACATGGAAAGCGGAACGCCGAGCACGGAGGAGAAATACATACCTCTGTTGAGAGCGCCCTCGTCGGGAGAAACGACCACAAGATTGTGCTTGTCCACGTCGGTTTCGGTGTTGAGGAACTTCTTTATCATCTGATAAGTCGGCATCAGATTGTCAAAGCCGCTGAGCGGGATGGCATTTCTTACTCTGTCATCATGTGCGTCGAAGGTCATGATGTTGGTAATGCCCATATTGACGAGATCGGCGAGGAATACGGCACAGTCGAGGGATTCACGGGCGGTCTTCCTGTGCTGACGTCCTTCGTACAGCATCGGCATGATGAGGGAAATTCTTGCTGCCTTGCCGCTGATGGCTGCCACGATCCTCTTGATGTCCTGATAGTGATCGTCGGGGCTCATGGGAACCTTCATACCGTACATGGTGTACTCGGTCTCCTTCGAATGGTTGAAGCAGTCCGCTACGATGAAGACGTCCTTACCCCTTACAGACTCCGTGAGAAGCGCTTTGGCTTCACCGGAACCGAAGCGGGAGAACACGGCATCGATCACGTAGTGAGGCTCTTCCTTTCTCCATTCACCGATGTAGTTGGCGATGCGCCTGCACATTTCCTCGGTTCCCTTGGTACCGATGATGGCGACCTCATCGAAAGGGATCTCTTTTGACAAATCCGGCATTTGCTTATCCTCCGTCTTTTTATTTTCGGGCAGAAAACGAAGTGCTTCTCCGCAGAGCTCCCCACCCGAATATATAATGATTCACACTGTTATTATAGCAAACGCACGGGGGCTTGTCAAGGTCATTATTTACTGAAAATGGATGATTTTTTGCACTATTTTGTATATTAGTGACGAATTATTGTGGGATATCCGGGATAATCCGGTCGACTCCTTTCACCCACAAGGCAGGAAGCACGAAGAGCACCGGATGATGCTGTAAGGATTTGTCGAAAATGCACAAAATTAGCGTTAATTATAGCCGCTTTTACCCTGAAAATAGGGCGATTTGACAAATCGGAAATATTGTGGTATAATGCTCAGAGTTTTTGGTAAAAATAGTCTCCAAGGACGGAAAAAGGAAAAGACCTTTTATGGGCGTTCGCTGTCCCGTTCACCGTCCGGATTCGGTGAGCCCCTTTTTGGCTTTATTTCATACAAACGCAAATTACACATAAACAAAAGAAAAGAAAGGAAGCATTTGCAGTTACTGCATCTGCCACGGTCACATTTATGAGATCCGCATCCAAAATTTTGGTGAGCGTCTTTGTGTTCGCACTGCTCACGCTTTGTACGCTTGTGCCTGCCTCGGCACAGCGCTATGCCATTGACGGGCACGACATTCCCGTCGATATCATGCTCAACGGCAGTTACCTTGCTTCTCCCGCAAAAGGATACCTTACCGACGGCGTTGCCTACGCTCCCGTTCGCGGCTTCTGCGAGGCGCTCGGCGCAAGCGTCGAATGGAATCCCGTTACCTTCTGCGCTGCTGTCAAAAAAGACTACAGCGCCTTCGAGATCGACGCCAACGCCTGCTCCTGCAACATCGCCGGTGCGGTTTCCTTCCCCGGCATCCGCTTTGAGGGAAATAAGCTGTACGCCCCGGTAAAGTTTCTTGCCGAAAGCCTTGGCGGAAGCATCAGCTGGGACGATTACCGCTACGAGGTCCTCGTGACTCTGCCGGGATGTGTTCCGGAGAAGAAGTACCTCGAACAGTCCTATGACCGCGACGACCTTCTGTGGCTGTCGAGGATCGTGACCTGCGAATCCGGCAGCGTCAGCTTTGACGCCAAGATCGCCGTGGCGAACGTCATCATCAACCGCCGTGCCGATCCTTCCTTCCCGTCATCCATCCACGACGTTATCTTCGACAAGAAGTTCGGCATCCAGTTCCCGCCGGCGCACAACGGCAAGATCTACAATACCCCCTCTACCAACACCATCCTTGCCTGCAAGGCGGCTCTCAACGGCGCCGAAACGGCTCCCGGCTGTCTGTATTTCTCCTATACCCGTGATAAGACTTCGTGGGTGGCGGTGAACAGAAAGCTCTTCATGACCATCGGCAATCAGGCGTTCTATCTCTGATTTGCCGGGAAAAACGATAAGAATACGGCGACACGAAAAGTCCGTGCCGCCGTCATTTTTTATATTGCCCCGTTACTTTATGATCCGTATTTTGCCGATAAGCACAAGCTCCTTCGCTTTTCCTTTGTATGCATTCAGAGCGCCCGAGATGGTGAGAAACAGAAAGGCGAGCCACACGATGCGCTCGACAAGGTACAGCGGCAGTGCAAGCAGCTGTGCCACAAAGGGGATGCTCGAAACAAGGAGGATGATTCCCCGCAGGATAAAGGAAACGATGACCTCGAAAAGAAAGAGGACAAGTCCTTCGTTTACGTGGAACTTCACAAAGGGAGACTTTTTCATCTTTGCAAAGATGGGGTATAAAAACACGATGGGGATATATGCCATGAGAGCAAAAAGTCTGTTTTCCGAAATATCGGAGGAGGAATAGGCTCCGGAAAAGTCCTCGCCCTTATTCAGTATACTGCCGATACCGCCGTTTTCCGTGCCGGAAGAGGCGACTCTGGCACCGCAGTTCGGGCATACGCCTTGCCCGTCTTTTACGTGCTTGTGACAACGCTCACAGATAGCCATTTTTTACGTCCTTTCTTATTTTTCAAGGTTTGATGGTTATTCCTTCTGTTATTCGTCCCCGGGGTCTTCTGCCCGGAAGCTCGTCACCTCGCAGTACACCTCGCAGTTTTCAAACTGCAGAGAGAAGGAGACGGGATTCCCTTCCTCGTCGCACACCGTGCAGACCTCCGCACCGCCCACATTCGTTTTGGTGACCGCTCCCACACGGCTGTCCGGGAAGGGGAAGGCGTCGGCGCTCTTTTTGCCCGTTTTTGCAAGAAGGGTCGCCGCCTCATCGGAGATCACCGAAAAAGCAAGCGTCAGATGGGCGAGGGCAGACTCGGGGAGCTTTGTGTCGATGCCGAGAAAATGCACCTCCACGCTTTTCGGAAGCCCGGTGACGTCATACTCGGCGCAGAGCCCGGACAGAGGTTCGGGTCCGTTAATTTCGATGCGGGTCACAGAGCCCGCTTTCCGCACATTTACGCTCCCCTCGGTGACCTGGTCGCCAAAGCGGACACGGTAGGTCATTTCCGAGTCGTAGTTCCCGAGAAGGGCGCTGCCGCACCGGCGAAGGAGCGAAGCACTCCTGCCTGCGGTTCCCGCACAGGAATAAAGACACAGCGAGAGAAGAAAGCAGAGAACGGCACAACTTGAGCGCTTTATGGCGGACGCTTTGAAAGACATAACGGACACTCCTTTACTTCTTTGCGAAAAGTTTTCATATTCTTTTCCGAAGTGCAGGAACCGTTATACCCTGAAGAAGCAAGGGAAAAACGGGTCAGCTTTCCGTACCTTTTCCCGTATACCGTGCAAGGAGTCTTGCCGCCATGGCGGGAAGCTCAGAGGGGAGCACGCCGAACTCCGAGTATTCCTTTGCAAGCTCTTCTCCCGCCTTGCCGTGGAGATAGGCGCCGAGAAGCGCCGCATCCAAAGGCAGTACACCCTCGGCAAGGAAGGCGGCGATCATCCCGGAAAGCACGTCGCCGCTTCCGCCCTTGGCAAGAGCACTGCAGCCGGTGGTATTGAGGAAGGCACTTCCGTTTTCGTCGCAAATGACGGTGGAAGCGCCCTTGAGGAGAAGCACACAGCGGTATTTATGCGCAAATTCGCTTGCGGCTTCGATGCGGTGCTTCTGTATGTGATCGACAGACTTTCCGCAAAGGCGGGAAAATTCCAGCGGGTGCGGGGTGAGGATCGGGATCTTTTTCGCTTCGGACAGTATATCTATATTCTCCGAAACGAGATTTATGCCGTCCGCATCGAGAAGAATGGGACATTCGCAGTTTCTGATAAGGGAATACGCCCGCTCTCTTGCCCTGTCGCTTTTCCCGAGACCGCAGCCGATAAGAACGGCACTGCAGCTCTCGGCATATTTGGAAAGCGTTTCGGAATCATCCGCTGTATCGGAAAGAGGCAGATAGATCGGCTCCGCAAGACGGACCTTGACAGAATCGGTCACGGCTTTTTCGGCGGCAAGACACGCAAGTCCCACGCCGCACCGAAGAGCCCCGAGAAGAGAAAGAGTTGCGGCTCCGGTCATATTTTCACTGCCGCAAAGGGCAAGCAGCTTTCCGAAGGTACCTTTATGGGAATTTTCGGGTCTTTTCGGAAGAAGCGACTTTATGAGCTCTTCATCGGTGGCGTAAAGCTCGGTACCTTCTGAGGAAGCACGCAGTGCCTCCTGCGGCATGACGATATCTCCGACGACGGTTTTTCCGCAGTATTCTCTTGCGGGATAGGACATAAGTCCCGTCTTCATCCCCGCAAAGGTGACGGTGAGGTCTGCCCGGAAAGTGATATCCGCACAGCTGCCGTCATCCGCACATACGCCGCTGGGAACGTCGGCGGCAAGGCGGAATGCATCGGCGTTATTGGCAAGACAGAGAATTTTCCCTATAAGGCTTCCCTTTTCGATCTTTCCCGAAAAGCCCGTCCCGAAAAGACAGTCTGCGAGAACGTCCGCTTCCCGGATGTTCTTTTCCGCCTTGGCAAAGTCTTTTTCGGCGTCCGTGAAAGGAATACTCTTTTCTTTGCATAGATCGCAGTAATACGCCGCCTCTTCGCTCTTCGGATTTCCGTTCACAGAAAGGATCGTTGCGTCCTCGCCATTCTCTGAAAGAAGTTTGGCAAGGGCATAGCCGTCGCCGCCGTTATTGCCCTTTCCGCAGAGGATGACAAAACGCTTTCCCTTGCCGAGGTGCGACTGAAGAGCGTCATACAGCGCCATTCCCGCATTCAGCATCAGCGTTTTTACCGGCACACCGAGAACTTCCGACGCATACCGGTCGGCATTTCGCATATTTTCGGGAGTATATAGCTTCATAAACGTTGTCCGTTCCTTTCTTCTTTCCGTTTTCCGTGCGTTTATGCCGCTTTTCCCGCCTCTGCATATAATAAGGCAGAGGGAGACGGTCAAAACGAAGGACGAATGAAATATACAAGAAAAAATTAAATGCACACTCGTTTTGCGCAAATGGTATATAAACGGAAAAGACGGCAAAAATAGAATTGTAGAAAAGAGATCTGTGCCCACAAAAACGGAGTGTGAAGACATTGACAGTAAAACGGGGAGATATTTATTACGCCGACCTGAGCCCGGTCATCGGCTCGGAGCAGGGGGGAGTCCGCCCGGTGCTTATCGTACAGAACGACGTGGGGAACCGTTACAGTCCCACCGTCATCGCCGCCGCCATCACGAGCCGCACCGATAAGTCACGGCTTCCGACCCACATAGAAGTGTTCGCCGCCAAGGACGGTCTTGTCCGGGACTCGGTGATCCTTCTGGAACAGATACGTACCATCGACAAAAGAAGACTGAAGGAAAAAATGGGGCATCTCGACGAGGCGTCCATGCAGAGGGTGAACGACGCCATCAGCGTGTCCTTCGGTCTCGGTGTCGGCGGCGGTCCCGAAAACGAGGGAGAGTATATCGGCTGAAAGAGCCCGGGAAAGGCTTATTCGAGCTTTGCGAGAAGCACAACGGCGTGCGCCGCAATGCCCTCACCGCTTCCGGTAAAGCCCAGCTTTTCCTCGGTGGTCGCCTTGACGCTGACAGAGGAGAGGTCGCAGGAGAGGACCCCGGCAATATTCTGCCGCATCTTTTCGATGTATGGCGCCATCTTCGGCGCCTGCGCTATGATTGTCACGTCGCAGTTGACAAAGGCGCAGTGCGCTTGCTCCATCCTCTTTTTCACTTCACCGAGAAGCAAAAGGCTGGAGATGCCCTCGTACTTTTTGTCGCTGTCCGGAAACAGCTTCCCGATATCGCCCATGGCCATGGCGCCGAGAATGGCATCGCAGAGGGCGTGGAGCGCCGCATCGGCGTCGGAGTGCCCGAGAAGCCCCTTTTCATAGGGGATCTCCACTCCGCAAAGAAAAAGCTTCCGACCTTCGACAAAACGGTGCACATCGTAGCCGTGACCGATGCGCATGGAAAATACGCTATTCTCATTCATCATTTTCTACTTCTCCATTGCCGCAAAAGGGGTTGCCTCTTTGCGGCGCTTTTCTATTTTATGCTGTGACAGACAGTTTTTTTGCAGTTTCAAAAACAGAAGGGGAAACAATCATTCTGTCTTTTCTTGTTTCTCTTTTTCCCTTTCTCTTGCCATGAGGACGAGCTCCGCTTTGGCGATATCGCCCGGATAAGTGAGCTTGCAGTTTTCAAAGGAGGTCTCGCAAAGATGTACCTTGAAGCCGGCGTTCAGAAGAAGCGAGCCGTCGTCGGTCCCCTCGAAGCCGCTTTTTTCGGCGGCAGCCACCGAGGCGGCGAAAAGCTCTGTCGAGAACACCTGCGGCGTTTTGATAAGATACAGCCCCTCCCGATCCACCGTTTCCGAAACAAAGCCGCTCCGGTCTGCCCGCTGTACCGTATCGGCACATCTTTCGGCGCAGACGGCGCTTCCGTAAAGGGCGGCGTCGTCGAAGGCTTTGGTGATATCCTCCGGTGCAATGAGGGGTCTTGCTCCGTCGTGGATCGCCACGAAATCGGACGAGCCAAATCCCATTGAAGCCTTGAAGGCGATCGACACCGACTCCTGCCTCGTCTTTCCTCCGGCAAGGACGGCGCATACCTTATTGTAGTTTCCTTCTTTGACGATTCCTTCGTACACGGGGATGTCTTCTTCTTTTGTGCTGATAATGATTCTTGCGACACGGGGAAGGGCAGAGAAAGCGTCAAGAGAGTATTCGACAGCGGTCCTTCCGAGAAGCTTTATAAGGGGCTTCGATACGCCTCCGAGTCTTGTACCGCTTCCGGCGGCGGCGATGATGACCGTTACGCTTCCGGCTTTGTCCTTTTTTATTTTTGGCGCCTTTTTTCCGAATAAGATCATACTCCCGCTCCGTTCGATTCTTTATTTATAATTTCACATTATAATTATAGCATGTTTTTTCGATGCATAGTGTAATAATGGGTAAAGGAATTGTGAATCTTGCCGTTCACAAAATATGCAAATTCTAAAAATTAACAGCGGAAATGACGTTTATTGCAAAAAAAACACGTCTTGTTTATAAAATAATGCTTGCATTTTCAGAATGTTCTATATTATAATGTAAATTAGGACGTTTTGCGGACGGAATATTACGTCTTAATATCAACCTATACCACGACAAAAAGGATATACCGCCGATGAAATACGAGGAAATAAGCTCCAGAAAAAACCCGGGCATCCTCCTTGCCGCCTCTCTTGCGGACAAGAAGAACCGGGACGAATATTCGCTTTATTCCTTCGAGGGAGAGAAGCTGACCTCCGAAGCGCTTGCCAAGGGCGTGGAGATCAAAAAGGTCTTCTTTACCGAAAAGGAGCAGAAAAGAGCGCCGGAGCTTCTGGAAAAGCTGAGTGAAAGCGGTTCGGAGATGTTCCGTGTCACGCCCGAGGTATATGAAAAACTCACAAGCGAGAAAGCGCCGCAGGAGATCTTCTGCGTGGCAAGAAAACCGGAGAAGTCGCTTCTTGACAGCGACGCTCTCGGCGACGGGTGCGGCTTTGTCGTCCTTGAAAGCGTGCGGGACCCTTCCAACGTGGGGGCGATCCTCCGGACTTCGACGGCGCTCGGCTGCGACAAGATCCTTCTTACCGAGGACTGCGCCGACGTGTACAGCTATAAGGCGATCCGTGCCGCCATGGGCGCCGTGTTCCGTGCAAGGCTGTATTTCACCTCGGATATGGCGGATTCGATCGAAAAGCTGAAAGCCTTCGGCAGAGTCTATGCCGCCGCTCTCTGTGATGGGGCGGAGAACATAGACAATATCCGCTTTGTAAAGTCCGACAGCATCATCATCGGGAACGAAGGACACGGCGTGTCAAGGGACGTTCTCGATCACTGCACCGGCGCCGCCATCATCCCCATGATGTGCGACTCCGAATCTCTCAACGCCTCGGTGGCTGCGGCTCTCTTCATTTGGGAGAAACAGCGGGGCGAACGGTAAGAAGCGGGCGTACCGGCAAATGATTTTTAAGATTTCCGACGGTAAGACAGATATAAGACGATAAGGGAAAGGACGTGGATCTTATGGATGCACAGACAAGTTACGCCGTGTGGCTCTGCAATGCCCTTTCGTACGGCGGTGCCTACACGAAAGCCCTTTACGAAAAATTCGGTTCCTTTGAAGATATTTACAAGGCGGACGAGAAAGCGTATATCGAAGCCGGAATAAGCGAGAAAAGCCCGGTGCTCAAAAGACTGTGCGACAAGGAGCTTTTCGAGACCTCCCGCGCATTGAGCTTTTGTCAGCATAACCGTTTCGGTATTCTGAAATACGACGATGACAATTATCCCCGTCGGCTGAAGGCGATCAAGGATCCGCCGCCGGTGCTTTTCTGGCGCGGCAGACTGATTGACTTTGATGACAACGTATGCATCGCCGCCGTGGGCACGAGAAGCTATACCGATATCGGCTGGAATTCGGTGTACCGCATCTGCCACGGTGCCGCAAAGGGCGGAGCGGTCATTGTCAGCGGACTTGCCAGCGGCATCGACACCGCCGCCACGAGAGCAGCACTCGACGCTTCCGGCTATGCCGTGGGCATTCTCGGTACCGGCATCGAAACGGTGTATCCGTCCGAGAATATGAAGCTCTTTGAAGAGATGTATTCCTGCGGAGTCGTCCTCTCCGAGCTGATGCCCTTTACCTCGACCTCCGGCAAATACTTCCCCGTGCGGAACCGCCTCATCAGCGGTCTTTGTCAGGGCGTTCTCATGGGTGAGGGCAACCTCAGGAGCGGCGCCATGATCACGGCTCGCCATGCGGCGGAGCAGGGAAGAAAGATCTATGCCATTCCCGGCGACATCGCCAGCGAGGAAAGCTCGGGCGTCAATCAGCTCATCCGGGAAGGCGCAAAGCCGGTCTTCGACGCCGAGGATATCCTGAAGGAATATACCTATCTGTACCCGCACAGAATAAACACCGACAGCGAGGGCTCCGAGGTCAGCGTCCCGGAGGAGCGTTCGAGGAAAAAGGTGCGTTTCGGCGGATACGTATCAAACGAAGACAAACCCGAAAAGAACGAAAAGAACGAAAAGAACGAAAAGAACGAAAGGAAAACTCCTTCCGCCCCGAAAGAAAAGACCGTAAAGGTCACGGCGGAAAAGACCCAAGCATCCGCAAAAAGGGATGCACCGACCGTATCGGAGGGGAACAACACTTCTCCGGAAGCCGATGCCGAAAAGGCAAAATTCCTCGCATCGCTTTCGGAAGAGGAAAAAAAGGTCTATGCGCTTCTTTCGGATGAGGCGCAGACTCCCGACACCCTCTGCACCGCCGGTCTCAGTGCCGGCAGCGTTATGGCGGCTCTCACCATCCTCGAGATCTACGGCCTTGCCGAGAAGACCGAGGGCGGCTTTATCAAAGCATGACCGCAAACGGGAAAACAAGCGACAGTAAAGATATAACCGATATAACCGATATAACCGAAAGGAAAAGAAGAAACTATGTCACATCTTGTCATCGTGGAGTCTCCCACCAAGGCGGGGACGATAAAAAGCTATCTCGGCAAGGGCTATAAGGTCATTGCCTCCAAGGGACATATACGGGATCTCCCGAAAAGCACCCTCGGCGTGGACATCGAAAACGGGTTTGCTCCGAAGTATATCAATATCCGGGGCAAGGGCGAGCTGATAGGCGAACTGAAAAAGGAAGCAAAGGCTTCGGACGTCGTCTATCTTGCGACCGACCTTGACCGTGAGGGAGAGGCGATCTCGTGGCACCTTATGAACGTGCTGGAGCTCCCTGCGGATAAGGTCAAGAGAGTGACCTTCAACGAGATCACAAAGACAGCCATCAAGGAAGCCATCAGGAACCCGAGAGGTATCAATATGGACCTTGTGGACTCCCAGCAGGCACGAAGGATCCTCGACCGTATCGTGGGCTATAAGCTGAGCCCCATCCTCTGGAAGAAGATCAAGAGCGGACTTTCCGCCGGCCGTGTCCAGTCTGTCGCCACGAGGATCATCGTGGAGAGAGAGGACGAGATCCGTGCCTTCAAGCCGGTGGAATACTGGACGCTGGATGCGGAGCTTGAGACGGCAGGAAAGAAGTCCTTCAAGGCTTCCTTCTACGGAAACGCCGGCGGCAGGATCGAGCTTTCCGACGAAAAGACGGCTATGGAAGTGAACGAAGCGGTGAAGAACGCACCCTTCAAAGTATCCTCCGTCAAGAAGTCGAAGCGTACCAAGAATCCCGCACCGCCCTTCACTACCTCCACCTTACAGCAGGAGGCGAACCGCCGTCTGAACTTCCATTCCGAGAAGACCATGCGGACGGCGCAGGAGCTTTACGAAGGTATTTCGCTGGGTGCCAACGGCACGCAGGGTCTTATCACCTATATGCGTACCGACTCCCTGCGTATCGCCGAAAGCGCACAGGACGCCGCAAAGACCTATATCGAAGAGAAATACGGCAGCGAATATTATCCCGCAAAGCCCAGAGTATATAAGACCCGTAAGGATGCACAGGACGCACACGAAGCCATCCGTCCCTCGGATATGCGCTTTGAGCCGGATGCCATAAGGAGCTTCCTTTCCGCTGACCAGTACAAGCTCTATAAGCTCATCTGGGACCGTTTCGTTTCGAGCCAGATGGAATCGGCGATCCTTGACACCATCAATGCGGAGATCGAAAGCGCCGGCTATATTTTCCACGCCTCCGGTTATACCGTCCGTTTCCCCGGCTTTATGGTGCTTTATGAGGAAAAGACCGACGACGAAAACGACGAGGAGCTGAAAAACGGACTTCCTCCCATCAAGGAAAACGATGCGCTGACCCTTCTGAAAACGGATCCCGCTCAGCATTTCACACAGCCTCCGGCAAGATATACCGAAGCCTCTCTCATCAAGGTCCTCGAGGAAAAGGGCATCGGCAGACCTTCCACCTATACGCCTACCATCACCACCATCATCGCAAGAGGCTACGTGGAACGGGACGGCAAGGCGTTCGTGCCCTCCAAGCTCGGAGAAGTTACCACAAAACTCATGAAGGACAACTTCGAGGAGATCGTGGACTATAACTTCACCGCCAAAATGGAGGATGCCCTCGATGACGTGGAAAACGGCACGGTGGAAATGCACAAGGTGCTCGACGAATTCTACCGTGGCTTCTCGGTGTCTCTCGGCAAAGCCGAGGCGGACATCGACAGAGAGAATTACCGGCTTCCCACCGAGGAGACCGATATCATCTGCGAAAAGTGCGGCGCCAAAATGGTGGTCAAGAACGGACGCTTCGGAAAGTTCGCCGCCTGCCCCAACTACCCGCAGTGCCGCAACACAAAGCCGCTTGACAAGGACGGCAAGCTCGCTGTCCGTGAGGAAAAGGAGCCGGAAGAGGTAAAATACGCTCCGGATGACATGAAGTGTGAGCTCTGCGGCGCCAGAATGGTCATCAAGCACGGACGCTTCGGCAACTTCTATGCCTGTGAAAAATATCCCGAATGTAAAAATACAAAGCAGATTGCCAAGGACACCAACGTCAAGTGCCCGCTCTGCGGCTCGAAGATCGTCGTAAAGCACGGACGGAAGAAAACGGTGTTCTACAGCTGTGACGCTTACCCGAAGTGCACCTTCTCCACGTGGGATATTCCCCTCGAGGAGAAATGCCCCCGGTGCGGCGGACTGCTCCTTCGCAAAAAGGGCAAGGAAAACGTATACTGCTACAACGAAAAGTGCGGATACAAAAAGTGATCGCATAAAGACCGCGGACAATCCCGTATAATGCCTCTGTTTTGCATACAGCGGGAGCTTTTGTGAAACATTGCCACCATTTTTCGAAAGGAACAGCAGGACATGAAGGTTATAGTAGACTGCATGAGCGGCGACAATGCGCCGTATGAAATCATAAAGGGAGCCGTGGAGGGCGCCATCGACAGCAACGTGGACGTCATCCTCGTCGGCAACGAGATCGTGATCAAGGACGCTCTGCGGGATCTTCCCACCGAGAAGGCGAGCATCGAGATCTATCACACCGACGCTGAGCCTCTCACCATGGAGGACGACCCGTCCAGCGTCATGAAAGCAAAGAAGGATTCCTCCATGGCGGTATCTCTCCGGCTTCTTTCCGAGGGTGTGGGACACGCTCTGGTGTGTGCCGGCAATACCGGGGCGCTCTTTACCGGCGCCAATCTGATCGTGAAGCGTATCAAGGGCATACGGCGTGCGGCGCTGGGCGCCATTCTGCCGCCCCTTGCGGGGAATCCCATCATGATCGCCGATGCCGGAGCCAACGTGGAGGTCACTCCCGAGAATCTCTGCGAGTTTGCCGTTATGGCGGATATGTTCATGGAAAAGGTCATGCACGTGGAGAACCCGAGGATCGGTCTTATCAACAACGGAGCGGAGGAGCACAAGGGCACCGAGGTCTATCGGACAGCACACGCACTCCTTAAGGAATACGATCTGAACTTCATCGGCAACGTGGAGGGAAGGGATTTCCCGGAGGGCGTCTGCGACGTGCTGGTCTGCGACGGCTTTACCGGAAACGTGGTCCTCAAGCTCACCGAGGGCTTCGGGCTGTTCATGGGAAAACAGCTGAAAAACATATTCTACGATAACATCGGTACCAAGGCGATCTCGGTGCTCCTTCTCAATCAGATCAAGCGTCTGAAGAAGAACATGGACTACACAGACTTTGGCGGAGCGCCGTTCCTCGGCATTTCAAGACCCGTCATCAAAGCCCACGGCAGCTCCAACGCCAAGAGCATCCGCTGCTGTATCCGGCAGGCGAAGGAGTACGCTCTTTCGGGGATTATCCAGGAATACGCCCGGATGACCCAGGATCCCGATGCGTATAAGAAGAAAGCAAGCGACGTGCCGGAAGAGGGACAGGAGAATGTCCCCGGCGGCATAGGCACAGAAGATAAAACGAACGACTGATATTTGCTTCGCTATTTCGGAACAGATCCGACAGAGCGGCGAAAGGAAGTATAACAAAGAATGAACTCTTACCCCCTTGATATTTCGGTTCTCGAGGAAAGAATAGGGTATACCTTCAAGGATAGGAATCTTGTCACGACGGCTCTTTCCCATTCCTCCTATTCCAACGAGATGAGGACCAAGAAGGTGTACCTCGAGTGCAACGAGCGAATGGAATTTCTCGGCGACTCGGTGCTTTCGGTCATAACGTCGGTTTACATATTTGAAAAATTCAAGGCTCTGCCGGAGGGCGATCTCACGAAGATCCGTGCCAATTCCGTCTGCGAGGGCGCTCTGTACGAGTACGCCAAAAAGTTTGACCTCGGCTCCTTCCTCTTCCTCGGACACGGGGAGGAAAGAAACGGAGGACGGGATCACAAGGCAATCCTCGCCGATGCCTTTGAGGCGCTGCTTGCCGCCATATATCTTGACGGCGGCTATAAGTGCGCCGTGACCTTCCTTATGCCTTACATCACCGAAAAGGTGGATCATCTGATGGCGGAAGGAAGGCAGGAGGACTACAAGAGCCTCCTCCAGCAGTTCGTGCAGAAAAGCCGGGGCGATATCCTCGAATACGTCCAGACCGGCGAAGAAGGCCCCGCCCACGATAAGTTCTTCTATTTCGAGGTGCGTCTCAACAATACCTCCATCGGCAAGGGCAAGGGAAGCACCAAGCGGGAAGCGGAGCAGGAAGCCGCCAAGGAAGCGCTGATCCTTTTCGGAGAGCTTCCCGAAAACGCATAACCCATCGGTATGATGAAAAAAAGACACGTCAACATTCCGATCTTCATTCCCCACGAGGGCTGTCCCAACGCCTGCGTCTTCTGCAATCAGCGGACCATCACGGGAGAGGGCGGCAGCGCCGACCGGGATATCCGCCCGGAAATCGACGAATGCCTTTCGAGCATCGACAAGGATACGTGTGAATGTGAGATTGCCTTTTTCGGCGGGAGCTTTACCGGCATCGACCGGGGCGCCATGATCCGGCTCCTTTCGGCGGCAAAGGAATACATCGACAGAGGACTTGTGTCCTCGGTGCGCCTTTCCACCCGCCCCGACTATATTGATGAGGAGATCCTCGGTATTCTCGAAGAGTACGGTGTAAAGCATATCGAGCTCGGCATCCAGAGTATGGACGACGGCGTTCTTGCTTCTTCAAGACGGGGACACGACGCCGAATGCACCCGCCGTGCCTGCCGCAGGATTACCGAACGGGGTTTTTCCCTTACCGGGCAGATGATGATCGGACTTCCGGGCTCTTCCCAAGTGACCGAGATCGAAACGGCAAAGGAAATATGCGCCCTCGGCGCCGAAAGCGCAAGGATCTATCCCACCGTGGTGTTCTGCGATACCGAGCTTTGCGCCATGGCAAAGAGGGGAGAGTACGTCCCCATTACGAACGAGGAAGCGACAGAAAGAAGCGCCGCCGTCTACAAAATCTTTGCAGAGCACGGCGTGACTCTTCTCCGCATCGGTCTTGTGGCAAACGAAGGGCTGCGGAGCGAAAACGTCTTTGCCGGCGCCTCCCACAGCGCCATCGGCGAAATGGCGGTCGGTCTCTTTTATTATGACCTTCTCTGCGAAAAATGCCGAAAAGCGATAGAAAACGGCGAAATACGTCCGGGGGTGACTTACCGACTCACTATTTTCTGCGCTCCCGGCGAGGTCTCGAAGGTCTCGGGTCAGAAGCGGGTCAATAAAGAAAAAATCACGGCATTCCTTTCGGGTCTCGGCTTAAACGTCCGCTATATTAAAGTAAAGGAAAAAGAAAGCGTTTTGAAAAACGGTCTTGCGCTTTTCTTTGAAAGGATGCCCGTCTATGCCGAAGAACGGGAAATCACGGCAAATCACGAAAACAGAAAATAAGTAAGTTCATATAGAGTACAGACAGTAAACAAGAACAGAAAAATAATGGAAAGCGAGGTGCTGGCGATTGTATCTGAAGGCTCTGGAAATGCGCGGCTTCAAGTCCTTCCCGGATAAGACGCGAATGGAATTCAAGCAGGGCATAACGGCAGTCGTAGGACCTAACGGAAGCGGAAAATCCAACATTTCCGACGCCGTGCGATGGGTTTTGGGTGAAATGTCCCCCAAGTCCCTCCGAGGCTCGAAGATGGAGGACGTTATTTTCAGCGGTACGGCGAAGAGAAGCCCCACGGGCTACTGTGAGGTCTCCCTTATCATGGACAACCACAGCCGTGACCTTGCGGTGGATACCGATGAGGTCCGGATCACGAGAAAATACTTCCGTTCGGGCGACAGTGAATATAAGATCAACGAAAAGACTTCAAGACTGAAGGATATATACGAGCTGTTCCTCAATACCGGTATCGGCAGAGAGGGCTATTCGGTCGTCGGTCAGGGCAAGATCGCCGAGGTCATTTCACAAAAGAGCGACGAGCGAAGGCATATCTTCGAGGAAGCGGCGGGTATATCCAAATTCCGTTACCGCAAGAACGACGCCTCGAAGAAGCTGGCGGAGACCGACGCCAATCTCGTGCGTGTCACCGACATTGCCACCGAGATCGGTTCGAGGATCGGAAGCCTTGAAAAGGAAGCCGAGAACGCCAAAAAGTACATCGTCCTCGCCGAGCGTAAAAAAGAGCTCGAGGTCGCTATCTGGTTCGATAAGATCACCGATGCGGCACTGGAGATCGAAAGGTACGAGACCCGTACCGAGGACGCAAGAAAGAATTACAACGAGAAAGAGCGGGAGCTGGAGGTCTCGGCGCAGAGAACCGAAGAGATCAGTATCAAGAAGCAGAATGCGGCGATTCTTGCCGATGAGCTTCGTGCATCTCTCGACAGCGCCAAGGAGGATAAGGCAACCCTTGAATCCTCCCGTTCTCTTTCCGAGAACAACATCGCCCACTACGAGGAAACGAGAAAGAGCCTTGCGGAAAAGATAGCCGCTTTCGAGAACGAGAGCATCCCGCGTCTTTCGGCTGAAAAAGGAAAAGAAGAAAACCTTACGGCAGAAGCCGAGAAGGCTCTTACCAACGCAAAGAAAGCAGAGGAAGAGGCAAGAAGTGCCGAAGAGGAAAAAAGAGCGGACGTTGAAAAATGTCAGGAAGCTTTGAATTCGGCAAGAGAAGCGGCAAGACACGCCGCCGAAGAGCTGACCGGTGCAAGAATTGCGGAAGCCTCCGCCAGAAGCGCTGCCGAATCCGAATCGGCACAGCGCTCGTTCATCGACGGTGAGATCGAAAAGGCAAACGAAGAAAAGAAAACGGCAAAGAAGCTCTTTGAGATCGCCGAGGAAAGAAAGGCGAAGATCCGGAAAGAGTACGAGTCGCTGAAAAACGACCTGCTTTCCGAAAGAGACGAGCTGGCAAGCCACACCGATATCCACGACGCCAAGATACGGGAGCGAAGCGAGCAGAACGCCCTCCTTGCCGCCGACATCCAGCGCAAGGAAAACTTAGAGCGGATGGACAGACTTCTTGAGGGCTACCCCGGAAGCGTCCGCACGGTAGTCAACGAAAGCTCCCTTTCCGGCATCTGCGGTCCCGTGTCAAGACTCATCACCGCACGGGAGGAGTACGTGACTGCCATCGAGACCGCTCTCGGCGCCGCTGTGACCAATATCGTCGTGGAGGATGAAACGTCCGCCAAGGCGGCAATCCGTTTCTTGAAGGAACGCAATGCGGGACGCGCCACCTTCCTGCCGCTGACCTCCATCAAAGGGAACGTGCTTTCACAGCCGGGTCTTTCAAGAGAAAAGGGCTATGTGGGCATCGGCTGCGAGCTGGTGTCCTACGACAGAAAATACACCACCGTGGCAGAATACCTCCTCGGCAGGACCGTGGTGACCGACGACATTGAAAACGCCTCGGTCATTGCGAGAAAATACGGCTATAAGTTCCGTATCGTCACCCTCGACGGACAGCTGATCAATGCGGGAGGCTCCTATACCGGCGGTTCCGCCGCAGCAAGAGCCGGCGTGATGTCGAGAAGCTCGGATATCGAGAAGCTCGAGGAGAGGATCCGAAAGACCGAAAAAGCGGTCGCAAAGCTCACAGCCGAAATAAACGAAGAGCTGGAAGCCATCGCCGAGTCCAAGAGCTTTATCGAAGGCATCGAAAACGACCTGTCCAACGTGGAAAGCGAGCTTTACCGCAACGACGGCGATATCAAACTGTACGAAGAAAAGGTAAAGGCGTGCGAGGAGCGCATCGAAAAAACCAAAGCACAGCTTTCCGACTTTGAAAACGGAGCGGTGGACGAAAGAATCAAAGCCGCCGAAGAAAAGCGCATCGACGCCGAGGCGAAAAAGAGCGCCGCTGACGCCGCCGAGAGTGCGAAAAACGCAGAGTATGAAAATGCGCAGGACGCTCTCGAGGAAGCCTCGAAGAAGCATTCCGAGGCGAGAATGGGCACCCTTGCCAAAGAAAAGGATCTGTCCTCGGCAAAAGAGCGGCTGAAGAATGCCGCCGAACGCCTTGAAGCCGAAAAGAACAGCGCCGAAGAGCTGCGGCGTGAGGATAAGGAGCTTGCCGGGAAACTGGAAAACGTCCGGATGCTGATCTCTGGCGGTGCGGAAAAACTGAAGGAAATCACTGCAAAAATCGAAGAACTGACCGGCGAGCTTCTTGCCAGGCAGACCGAGCTTTCGGATTTCGAGCGCCTTCTCACCGAGCTCCGCAGCAGCGAACGGGAGCTTATGAACGACAAGGAAGTGTTCTTCAAGGAGCTGACCCGCTGCGAGACCATCCTCGAAAACAATCACAACACCTACGATACCCTTACGGCGAAGCTGTTTGAGGAGTACGAGCTGACCTATACCGAGGCAAAGGAAATGAATCTTCCGAAGCCTACGAGCGAGTTCAATACCGAGCTTGCGTCGGTCAAGGGTAAGATCCGTGCCCTCGGAAGCGTCAACGTCAACGCCGTAGAGGAATACAAGGAAACGAAAGAGCGGTACGACTTCATGTCCGCTCAGATAAACGACCTCAACGAATCGAAGAAAGACCTTGAGAACATTATTTCCCGTCTTGAAAAAGACATGAAGGTCATGTTCTCCAAGGCGATGGTCGAGATCAACGAAAGCTTCAAGAAGGTCTTTGTGGAGCTGTTCGGCGGCGGAAGCGCCGAAATCGTCATCACCGACCCGGAAAACATACTGGAAAGCGGTATCGAGATCAACATTCAGCCTCCGGGAAAGATGGTCAAGAGCCTGTCGCTCCTTTCCGGCGGCGAGCAGGCGTTTACCGCCATCGCTCTGTATTTCTCAATCCTCCGTGTCAACCCCGCGCCCTTCTATATCTTCGACGAGATCGAGGCGGCGCTGGACGACGTGAACGTGGCGCGCTTCGGAAGTTACCTCCGTCGCCACAGTAAGAACAGCCAGTTCATCGTCATCACCCACAGGCGAGGCACCATGGAGTCGGCGGATACCCTCTACGGCGTCACCATGCAGGAGAAGGGCGTTTCCAACTTCCTGAAGGTCAACATCGAGGACGTGGAAAAGAAGACCGGTATCAAGCTCTCCGAGAGATAAGAAGGATAAGAGCGGAAGTCTTTTGCACCTTCGTTATGCACAAGGTCCTCTTCTTCGGCATACTATGCCGCAAGTCTGCAGCCTGAAAAGCTGTATTTTGTAAAAGTCAAAATCATATTTTATCACCGCATTTCGCCCGGTTTTTGCGGAGAAGCGAAACGGGACGCACGAAGACGTGCGGTATGCGGCAACGAAAGGAAAGTATTTACCATGGGAATCAAGGTAGTAAAATTCGGCGGAAGCAGTCTTGCCGATTCCAAGCAGTTCCGTAAGGTCGCTGACATCATCCGTGCCGACGACGACAGAAAGTACGTAGTACCCTCTGCCCCCGGAAAGAGATTTTCCGGCGACAACAAGGTCACCGACCTCCTTTATAAGAGCTATGAGTGCGCAGGAAAGCCCGAATTCAAAGAGGTCTTCGGCGAGATCCGGGAGAGATACGCCGAGATCGTGAAGGGACTGGGGATCGATTTCGATCTGGAAAGCGAGCTTTCCCGTATCGAAGCCTGCATCCTCAGCAAGGCGGGACGTGACTACGCCGCAAGCCGGGGCGAATACCTCAACGCAAGGATCCTTGCGGTATTCCTCGGTTATGAATTCATCGACGCCGCCGAGGTGGTATTCTTCGGCGAGGACGGAAGCCTTGATGCGGAAAAGACCAACACCGTTCTTTCCGAACGCCTTGAAAAGACCGAAAGAGCGGTCATTCCCGGGTTCTACGGCTCGATGCCCAACGATACCATCAAGACCTTTTCGAGAGGCGGTTCGGATATCTCCGGCGCCATTGTCGCAAGAGCCGCCGAAGCGGATCTTTACGAGAACTGGACCGACGTTTCCGGCTTCCTCGTTGCCGACCCGCGAATCGTAAGTGACCCCAAGCACATCGATCTTATTACCTATCGTGAGCTTCGTGAGCTTTCCTACATGGGTGCAACGGTGCTCCACGAGGATTCCATTTTCCCGGTAAAAATCGCCGGTATCCCGATCCAGATTAAGAACACCAACGCCCCCGAGGACGAGGGAACAAGGATCGTACCTGCCTGCCGTGACACCAATCGGTCTCTCGGCTCTGTCATCACCGGTATTGCCGGAAAGAAGGGCTTCTCGGTCCTCACCCTCGAAAAGGACATGATGAACGAGGAGATCGGCTTCGGAAAGCGTGTTCTTGAGGTCATCGCCAAGTACGGACTCTGCTTTGAGCATCTTCCCTCCGGTATCGACACCATGGGTCTTGTCCTCGACGGAGAAAAAGTCCTCGGCAATGAAGACGATCTGATCGCCGACCTCTTTGCCGCTACCGCTTCCGACAGCATCAACATCGAAAACAACATTTCCCTTGTGGCGGTCGTGGGACGTAAGATGAAGAACGCAAGAGGTACCGCAGCGCGGATCTTCAATGCGCTTGCCAAGGAAGATATCAATATTCGCCTGATCGACCAGGGCTCCAGTGAGCTGAATATCATTATCGGCGTGGATACCAAGGACTTCGAGGCTTCGATCCGGGCGATTTACAGCGAATTCGTAAAGTAAAATACATTTTTCCTCTTTTCAAATCGGGTGGGATCTCTCATCCGATTTGTTTTTTTATCGCTGTTTCCCGGATTGATCCGAGGGAGGGCAGGGACGGCACCAATTTTGTCTATTTTGTAAATTCCGCAGAATTTTATAAAACCCCTTGAAAATCGAACATATGTGTGGTATACTCAGGATACAAGAACAAATGTTCAGAACGCATATTCTTTTTCTTCCGCGCGCACTTTGAAAACGGGAAAGCGGAAGGGAAGGAGAAGCGGACAGAAAACAGCAAAGCGAGTGGAAAAAATGGGATTTCCCACATTCCGGATAAAGCACCGGCATACCTCCAACGAGGGGAGGGTGATCCTTCATTCGGATCTCAATAATTTCTTTGCCTCGGTGGAGTGCGCTCTGAACCCGTCTCTGCGGGGGCACCCGGTGGCGGTGTGCGGAAGCGTCGAGAACCGTCACGGTATCGTCCTTGCCAAAAACTATCTTGCCAAAGATTACGGCGTACAGACGGGCGAGGTGATATGGCAGGCAAAGCAGAAATGTCCCGCTCTCGTCCTTGTCACGGCAAACTACGAGAACTATATGAAGTATTCAAGGAGAGCCCGGGAGATCTACGCCGATTACACCGACCGGATCGAACCCTTCGGCGCCGACGAGGCGTGGCTCGACCTCACCGGAAGCTACGGCGTGACCTCTCTTTCGGACGGAAAGGCAGTCGCCGACGAGATCCGGAACAGGATCTTTTCCGAGCTGGGACTTACGGCGTCGGTGGGCGTTGCCAACAACAAGATATTCGCAAAGCTCGCCTCGGACTACAAAAAGCCGGACGCCACCACCGTTTTTTCCCCGGACACCTACGAGGATACCGTCCGGAAGCTCCCCGCCTCGGATATGATCTTCGTGGGAAGAAGCACGGCGAAGACCCTTGCCCGGTACGGGATACGCACCCTCGGTCAGCTGGGCGATACCTCGGACGCTTTTATAAGATCCACCCTCGGCAAAAACGGCGAGGCGCTGAAATGCGCCGCCAGGGGAGAGGATACCACCGAGGTCATCCCCGGCGAGGAGGAGGACGTGATAAAGTCCATCGGCAATTCCACCACGCCCCCGAGGGACCTCGAAAACATGGAGGACGTGCGTGCCATGTGCTGTATGCTGGCGGAGAGCGTCGGAACCCGCCTTCGTGCTCACGGTCTTATGTGCAATATGCTCCAGATCACCATACGGGACAGCGACCTCGAAGTCCACGAGCACCGAAGACAGCTGGAATTTCCCACCGACTCCACCGTAACCATCGCCGAGGAGGCATACCGCCTTTTTGCCGACAGCTATGCGTGGGAGAAGACGGTGCGGAGCATGGGCATCCGGGGCGGAAAACTCACGGAATGCACACGGCCTTTGCAGCTCTCCCTTTTCGATACCGAAATAGAAAAGAGGGAGAAGAAGGCGAAGATAGACAAGGCGGTGGACTACGTCCGGGGACGCTACGGCTACGACAGCCTGCAAAGGGGCGTCCTTCTTCTGGACAGAGGACTCACCGCCGGAAACGTCAAGGACGAGAGTCGTGTGCGCTGTGCCTTTGCACAGCATTGAGAATGCGTTAAAATTGAGAATTGAGAATTGAGATAAGAAGTGAGCTAAGAAGTGAGCTAAGAAGGGAGAAAGCTTTATGGCAGAGGAAGACAGAGGCTACCTCGGGAAATTTGCGGGAAATACGCCGATTCAAAAGACCTTTGTATGCGTGAAGGCGTACTTCAATACCCAAGGGGTAATCATCCCCGAAACGGTGCTCTGGGAGGACGGCAGACGTTTTGAGATCGACCGGGTGACCGACATAAGACCGGCGGCAAGCCTGAAAGCAGGCGGGTGCGGCATACGGTATACCTGCCGCATAAAGGGCGTGGAAACCTATCTGTACCTTGACGGGACAAAGTGGTTCGTGGAAAAGAAGATGGAGGCGTACAGGCAGGGATAAAAGAGATAAAAATCTAAGCGTTAAAGGAACGCATGGCGGCGAAAAGGGGGCAATCAAGGATAAAAGTTTTCAAATTAGGGGAACTTTTCGCAATAATTTTACGTCAAAATGGGTAAGAAAGAAAAAAGATGCCGCAGACAAAAAAGGCAAAGGCATCGGGAAAGGAAGAACCCAAAATGAAAAAAAGAAATACCGCCCTTATCGGCGCCGTGCTCCTTGCATTTTCCCTCCTTCTCTCCTCCTGCTCCTCCGGCAAAAACAGCGTCTATGATATGGTAACAGAGTCCGCCGGCGACTCCTTCGAGTTGTATAGCTACAAGACCGATTACGGCTATGCGGACATGGAAGCTCCCATGGAGGACATGGTGATGATGGAACCGGAAGCCGCTTACGACGGGGGCGAAGGCCTTGCCGGCGAGGAAGCCGGAAACAGCGTGGCGCAGACGAAGAGAAAGATCATCTACCGCTCGAGCTTCTCGGTACAGACCAAGGAATACGATAAGTCCCTCGAAGCGCTGAAGGCTCTCTGCGACAAGTACGGCGCTTATTTTGAAAGCTCCGAGACCGAGTCCTATAACGGCAGCGAGCGCAGCTCTCATTACACCATCCGCGTGCCCATCGAGAACTACACCGCCTTTACCGGCGAGACCGGCACTCTCGGTACCATCATCACCACCTCCGAGAACAATCAGGACGTGACCGAACAGTACTTCGACGTGGAAGCCCGTCTTGACAGCGCCAAGCTCCGGGAAGAGCGTGTTCTGGAGATTCTGAAAAACGCCGACAAGCTGGACGACGTGCTTGCCCTCGAACGGGAGCTTGCGGACATCCGCTATGAGATTGAAAGCTATACCGGTACTCTCCGGAAGTTCGATTCCCTCGTAAGCTACGCCACCGTGAATCTGAGCCTCCGTGAGGTGAAGGTCATCATGGAACAGCCGAAGAAGGTCCTTACCTTCGGTGAACGTCTTGACAAGGGCTTCAACAGCGGCGTCGAAGACTTCAAGGACGGCTTTGAAGACTTTGTCGTTGCACTCTCCTACGACCTCATCCCGCTCTGCATCTGGCTCGTGATCCTCGTGATCGTCGTACTTATCATCGTAAAGCTCGTGAAGAAGACAAAGAAGAAGAACGCAGAGTACAGAAAGGCCGTGGAAGCGGCAAGAATGCAGAGAGGCGGCAATGCGTCTGCTATGCCGAATGCGCAGGATCAGCAGAACGGCGTTCAGAACGGAAATACCAAGTGATTACTCGTCCTTAATACTGAGAAAAACAAAGCAGTATTGGAGGAAAAAAGATGGATACGAAAACATATACCTACCGTGACGCCCCCTTGAAGGTGTGCGGCGTGCCCTATCCGGGTTTTGAAGAAAACGGAATTCTGAGCCGTTATCCCGATGAGCTGATCGCCAAGATGGAATCGGAATACATGCCGTTTCTCGGCAAGCGCTGTCCCGGCGCAAGGCTTCTTTTTCGCACGAATGCACCGAGCTTCAAGCTGAGCATCACCTTCCGGACTCTTTCGGTGGACGTCGGCATGTCCCTCTTTGCCTGCCAGGCGGCGGCTGTGTTTGTAGGCGAGCGGAAAAACGCCGTGTTTGCCGGCATCCTCAATCCGAAGGATTACGAGCAGAAGACCTTTGAGGGCACATTTTATAAAAGCTCTGAGACAGAGGACGTGACGGTGATTCTTCCGAGAAACGAGATCATCGACAATATAGAGCTGGAAGTGCCCGCAAGCGCCCTTGTTGAAGCTCCCACGCCTTATACCTATGCAAAGCCGGTGGTCTTTTACGGCTCCTCCATCACCGAGGGCGGATGCAGTGCCTTTATCGGCAATACCTATATCAATATTCTGTCAAGACATCTGGATTTCGATTATTACAATCTCGGCTTTTCGGGAAGCGCCCGGGGCGAGCTTGCCTCGGCGGAGTTTATCACAAAGCTCCCCATGAGCGTCTTTGTCTACGATTACGACCATAATGCGCCGAGCCCGGAGCATCTGGCAAAGACCCACGAGCCTTTCTTCCGGACGATCCGTGAGCGCTGTCCGAATCTTCCGGTCCTGATGCTTTCAAGACCCTACATCCACGAAGACGACGACATCCTTCGCCGGAAGGAGATCATCCGGAAGACCTATGAAAACGCCGCTGCGTCCGGTGACAAGAACGTATGGTTCATCGACGGCGGGACCTTCTTCGGGGACGTTGACCGGGATCTCTGCACCGTGGATAAGTGCCACCCCAACGACCTCGGCTTCTACCGTATGGCTTCTGTCGTTGAGCCGTACCTCAGAGAGGCGCTCGAAAGAGCGGGGGAGAAGTGAGAAGCTCCTTTGCTTTGAACGGCACTGCGTCAAAGAAAAAGTTAACAATCTCTGATATTAAGGTAAAATGAAATAACAAAGGGTTATGTTGCTACCTCGTGAGTACAATAGGATAAAGCCGGGTTTTTCAAGGGATCTGTAACCTTGAAAAACTTCAGCGGAAAGGAAACGGTATGAAGAAAGCAATAACAACACTTGTATTAGCGCTTCTTGTGAGTTTTTCAACGGTTTGGTCCTGCTCGGCAGAAACTTTTGGCAAGTTGGAATATTCCGTTTCCGACGGCGAGGTCACAATAGAATTCTGTGACAGAGAGGCTGTCTGTGTGGAGATCCCGGCAACGTTCCAAGGGTATCCCGTAACGAGTATTGGCGATGCAGCCTTCGAGTTTTGTTCAAAACTTGAAAGCGTAATCATTCCCGACAGTGTGACGAGCATCGGCGGTAGCGCATTCGATGAGTGTGAAAGCCTTACAAGCCTAACCATTCCGGACGGTGTTACGGGCATTGGTGGTTATGCATTCAACGGCTGTTCAAGCCTCACAAGCATAAATATTCCGGACGGTGTGACGGGCATCGGAGATGACGCATTCTTTAATTGTAAAAGCCTCACGAGCATAATCATTCCGGATAGCGTGACGAGTGTCGGCAATTATGCATTCTTTGGGTGCGAAAGCCTCACGAGTATAAACATTCCGGGCAGTGTGGCGAGCATCGGCGATTCTGCATTTGGTGGGTGTTACGGTCTCACAAGCATCACCGTTGCCCCCGAAAATCAATATTTCCGTTCCGATAACGGTGTACTGTATTCGGCAGATATGAAAACTCTGCTTCGCTGTCCTGAAAAGGAAGCCGGTACTTTCAGCATTCCCTTTGGCGTGACGAGCATCGGCGATTCCGCATTCAATGGGTGCGTATATCTCACAAGCATTCTCATTCCGGACAGTGTGACGAGCATCGGCAAGAGCGCATTCGCCGCATGTTCAAGTCTTACAAGCATAATCATTCCGGATGGTGTGACGAGTATTGACGAGTTTATGTTCTGCGGTTGTGAGAGCCTTACAAGCGTAATCATTCCGGGCAGCGTGAAGAGCATCGGCTATGATGCATTCAACGGCTGTAAAAGTCTTACAAGTGTAAACATTCCGGACGGTGTGACGAGCATCGACGCTTATGCATTCGATTTCTGTCCACGCCTTACAAGCATAACGATTCCTGAAAGTGTAACAAGCATTCATGAATGGTGGGGCGACTGTGGAAGTTTAACGATATACGGTGTTCCCGGTTCTTATGCCCAGACTTATGCCGAAAAACAGCGGATCCCGTTTGACGCAATAGAGAATGTTCCGGTTATTCCCGTGCGCGCTACGATTGCATCGCTTCCCACCTTCCCGGTGACGCTGAACGGATTGACATATTCCAACGATGACAGGTTGTATCCGCTCCTTGTATACAATGATATCACCTATTTCCCAATGACCTATTACAATTGCCGGCTTCTCGGACTTACTACCGATTGGACGCCGGAAACAGGGCTTGCCGTCACAAAGACCGACAAAGTGCTTTCCGAGTACGTACGCGATGCGCAGGAAACAGCGAATCCGGCAGAAGTAGGTGTACGGCTTGCAGCGGGTGCGATTTCCGTCAACGGAAAAAACATCGACAACGGCTCGGAACAATATCCTCTTCTCTTCTTCCGTGACGTTACCTACTTCCCGCTGACGTGGCGCTTTGCAGTGGATGAATTCGGTTGGTTGTACAGCTTCGATGCGGTAAACGGTCTTGTGATTTCTTCCGGCAACTGATAACGCACAAAAGAAAATGCTTCCCGTTTCTTTTTTGAACGGGAAGCTTTCTTATGTCAGAATAAAACAAAAAAGAAGACCGAAGATCCGATAAGACCTTCGGTCAAGCGTGCCATGAGGGATTCGAACCCCCGACCTTTTGGTTCGTAGCCAAACACTCTATCCAGCTGAGCTAATGGCACATATACGGTGCATTGGGAATTGTTTTCTGCTCTCCCGAACACTCATATATAATACCACATTCTTTGGCTTTTGTCAAGGGGTAAATGTGAAAAAATCACATTTTTTAAGGGCTTTTTTGATTTGATTCTGATTTGCATTGATTTGGTTTTATGCCGTTTCGGCCGTCTCCTCCGCACCCACGACCTTGCCGCAAAGACCTACCTTCGCATAGTAGGCAATGTTGAGGATACTGCATACGATCCAGCCGGCAGGGTAGCCGAAGCCGATGAGGGGCTCGGTGTTCGAGATGAAATTTGCCACGATATAAAGATAAGCCTGACGGAACAGCACGAAGGAGAACAGCATCAGCACCATCGGTACCTTGGCGTTGCCGGCGCCTCTCTGTGCCGCCGCATACACCTGATTCACACAGCATACAAGATAGAAAGCCGAGTTCAGCCGCAGGAACATCGTACCGTACTCCACCACCTGCGGATCGCTGTTGAAGAACTGCACGAGCGCCGGGGCAAACAGCATGACCGGGATCATGATGATGACCGTGGAGGTGATCGCCATCGTCAGCGAAACGGTCACGCCCTTGCGGGCTCTTCCCATCTGTCCTCTGCCGAGGTTCTGTCCCACGAAGGTGGTCGCCGCCAGTGCCAGCGACTGCATGGGCAGGAACATGAACTGGTCGATTTTGGAGTATGCCGACCAGCCGGACATACAGTTGGTGCCGAAGAAGTTGATATACGATGCGACGAATACGTTGGAGAACGACGTAATGGTCATCTGGAGCGCCGCCGGGATGCCGACTCTTACGATCTGTCCGAGGATCTCTGTATCAAGACAGAGCTTCTTAAGGCGTACCTTCACGCAGGAGGAAGTGCCAAGAAGCACGATGACCACGAGGATTGCCGATATGTACTGGGAAATGACGGTGGCATAGGCAACGCCCGCAACTCCCATCCGGAACCGAATGACAAAAAGCAGGTCAAGGAAAATATTCGTCAGCGCCGAAACGACGAGAAAATAGAAGGGTCTTCTTGAATCACCAACGGCTCGCAGGATACCCGAGCCCATATTGTACACCATCAGACCCGAAACGCCCCCAAAGTAGATCAGAAGGTAGGTTCTTGCTTCCGGAAAAACGTCCTCGGTCGCCTTCATGAGGTGCAGCATAGGCGTGGTCATGCCGAGACCGATGACGGTAAAGGCGAGCGCCAGAAGCAGCGTCATCACGATGGAGGTGTGGACCGACTTTTCCACCTTGTCGTATTTCTTGGCTCCGAAGTACTGAGAGATGACGACGCCGGCGCCGCTGGCAAGTCCCGAGAAAAAGCCGATGAGCATATTGGTGATGGGACCCACCGAGCCTACCGCCGAAAACGCCGCATTGCCTACGTAGTTTCCGACCACCCAGGTGTCCACTGTATTATATAGCTGCTGAAACAGATTTCCCGCAAGAAGCGGCATCGCAAAAACGATGAAATGCCGGATAATGCTTCCCTCGGTCATGTCGGTACCGAGCGATCTGCGCTGCAGCACCGCCGTGCTTTGTCCCATTTTGATCCCCTTCCTTCTGTGCCTATGAGCGGTCATGCCTTTTCTTTTGCCGACCTCAAGGCGCTTTTTTGATTCATTAGTTCAATTCGGAGAATTCCGATGACTTAAGGATGGCACCGCTTGCAGGGAACGTACCCGCTTGCAATCAGGGAGGCTCTGTCATTGGAAAAGCCCTTGTTGCTCTCCTTCATGTCCTTTACCGAATCGCAGGAGGGATAGTGGAATTTCTTGGAGTTCTTATTGTATACGTAGTTTCCGGAGGAGCCGGAAGAGGAAGGCTCGGGCTTCTTTTCCGGTTCCTTTTGTTCTTGTTGTTCTTGCTTTGAGGGCTCGGCGATTTTTACGGGCTGCTTTTCTTCTTCGGACTTGTTTTCGGTCTTTTCTGCCGTTTCAGACTTTTCAGCCTTTTCGGAGCTTTCACCGGAGGCATCCCTGCCGTTTTCGCTTTCCTTCAGAATGCCGGACAGACCCTCGGCGGTGTTGGCGTCTTTATCCTTTTCCGCTTCGCCGTCCGGGGCAGACTCGCCGCTCTTTGCGGCGTCGGCTTCCTCGTTTTCGGCGGGAAGGGAAGCCCCCTCGTCGGTGCCTTCATCCTCGGAGCCTCCTTCGGCGGACTTTTCCGGGATTTCCGACTCCTCCGAATGTTCCGATTCTTCCGCTTCATTCGTCGGGAGGGATCTTGCGATATCTCCTTCTTCGTCCTTTTTGTCGATAATCTCAAAGCCCTCTGCCATAAGAAAGGCTTCTCTTTCCTCCTCGGACATTTCCGAGAAGGGGACGAATTCTCCGTTCCCGCTTCCGCCGCAGGAGGAAAGTCCGGCTGCTGTCAGAAGGATCAGGCTCATAGCAAACAGTGAAAGTATTTTCTTCTTCATTTTCATGAATGACCACATCCTATGTTCTCTTATTCTTTTGTTTTGACGACCACGTTCTTCTCTCCGAGGTACCTCTTCTGAAGCCCGATAAAGGAGGCGGACAGCGTGACGCCGTATCCGAGCCTTACAAGCTTTGCGGTATTCTCAAAATAGACGAATACCGGGACGGCGCCGTCCTTGAAAATCTCGCAGAGATTCATGGCTCTTCTGAACACCGCATCCTCCTCGGAGGGGACTCTGAGAAACAGCGAAACGTTCGGAGAAGGTCTGCCTGTATCGCTTCGGTACCCGTTTTCCGTTCTTGGTGCTCTTTCTCCCGGATAGCTCTGCCCGGACGCCGGGGCGTTTTGCACACTTCCCGCAGTGCGGGGAGCACAGGCAGCGCTCTGCACGGGGGCTTTCTTTTCGCCGCCGTAGGAAGCGCCCTGCGGCTTTGCATTCTTCTTCAGGTTTTCCGCCATGGCGGAGCCGTTCTCATAGACCGGGAACACGTTCTCCACGATCAGCTTTGCTTCCTCGTGGGGTTCTTCGTCCTCGCCCGTGGGGCGGGATTCCTTCACGCTGATCTTTCCGGAGAATCCGGCGATACTGCCGTTTGCGATCTTGTCCCGGAAGTTCTCAAAGGTGTTGGGGAAGATGATAAGCTCCAGCGCACCGCTTGTGTCCTCAAGATCGCAGAATGCCATCTTGGCGCCGCTCTTGGTGATCTTTGCCTTGCAGTTTTTCAGCATGCCCACGAGCACCACGCTTTGCCCGTCCCGATAGGTTCCGGTGCCTTCGTCCCCGAAGGACTCGCAGATCTCGGCGATCTTTGCGGCTCCGATGCTTTCGGCGTGATCCGAGTAGCCGAGAAGCGGATGACCCGAGAAGTACAGTCCTGCCGCTTCCTTTTCCATTTCGAGAAGCTCGGTCACGGGAAGCTCTTCGATGTCCGGATATTCGATGACGATCCGCTTCGGCGTGTCGTCCTCTTCGGAAAGCTGAGAGAAGAGGTCGATCTGACCCTTTACGTCGGCACTGCGTGCCTTGGAGATACTCTTCATGGCGGGTGTGAATACCTGCAGAAGCTGACTGCGCTTTTTGCCGAAGCAGTCGAAGGCGCCGCTCTTAATGAGGTTCTCCACTACTTTTTCGTATACGTCAAGCCCGGACGTCCTGTCGAGGAAGTCCTCGAGGCTCTTGTATTCGCCGCCGCTCTTCCGTTCGTCGATGATTTTTTGAAGGACCCCTCTGCCGATGTTGTTGATGGCAAGAAGACCGAAGCGCACGTTGTTCCCTTCCACCGTAAAGTCGATCTCACTGCGGTTCACGCAGGGAGGGAGAACTTTTATGCCGCTCTTTTCCATCTCGGCAAGATAAGAGGCGACTTTTGTATCGCTGTCGAGGACGCTCGTCACAAGCGCCGAAAGGTATTCTCTCGGGTAGTGGCATTTCAGAAAAGCCGTCCGGTAAGCCACCACCGAGTAGGCGCAGGCGTGGGACTTATTGAAGGCGTACTTTGCAAACTCCGACATTTCGTCGTAGATTTTCAGAGCGTCCTCTTCCGATACGCCCCGGGCAAGGGCACCCTCGCACTCAAGAGAGCCGTCCTCACGCTTTTTTCCGTGAAGGAAAAACTCCTTTTCCTTTTCCATTTCCTTCACTTTTTTCTTGCTCATATACCGGCGCACCACGTCGGCACGGCCGTAGGAGTATCCCGCAAGAACCCGGAAGATCTGCATGACCTGCTCCTGGTATACAACACAGCCGTTGGTAACGTCGAGGATCGGACGGAGCCGCTCGTCGATGTATTTGATTTTCTCGGGATTCCGGCGGTTGTCGATGTATTTCGGGATGCTGTCCATGGGACCCGGACGGTACAGCGAAATCGCCGCCGTGATGTCCTCGATGCTTCGGGGCTGCAGACGCAGGATCAGATTTTTCATACCGCCGGATTCCAGCTGGAATACGCCTTCTGTGTTGCCGGTGCAGAGCATATCGTAGGTCGCTTTGTCCTCAAGGCTGACCTTCTCAATGTCAAAATCCGGCTCGCTCTTGCGGATACGCTCCTCGGCACTGCGGATGATGGTCAGGTTCCGAAGACCGAGAAAATCCATCTTCAAAAGTCCAAGCTCCGCCACCTCGGTCATGTTGTACTGCGTCACGATGACGCCGCCGTTGGTGGAAAGAGGCACGTATTCGTCCACCGCCTTGTCGGCGATGACGACAGCCGCCGCATGGGTGGAGGCGTTCCGGGGCATCCCTTCGATTTTCCGCGCCACGTCCAGAAGGTTCTTCACACGGAAGTCGTTGTCATACAGCTCTTTCAGTTCGGAGACGCTTTCCAGCGCCCTGTCGATGGTCACGCCAAGCTCTCTCGGGATAAGCTTTGCCACTACGTCCGCTTCGGCATAAGGGATCTCCAGGGCTCTGGCGGTATCCCGTATCGCTGCCCTTGCCGCCATGGTGCCGAAGGTGACGATCTGCGTCACTCTTTCTCTGCCGTAGCGACTTGCCACGTAGTCGATGACCTCGCCTCGCCGCTCATAGCAGAAGTCCACGTCGAAGTCGGGCATGCTGACCCGTTCGGGGTTCAGAAATCTTTCAAACAGCAGGTTGTATTGGATGGGGTCTACGTCGGTGATGCCGAGGCAGAACGCCGCAAGGCTTCCCGCACCCGAGCCTCTGCCGGGACCGGTGGGAATGCCGCTGCTTTTCGCAAAATTCACGTAGTCGGCAACGATGAGGAAATATTCCACAAAGCCCATGCGGCGGATGACGCCGATTTCCATGTCGAGCCTTGCCTTGTATTCTTTTTTGTCGGGTGCTTCGCCGAGAGCCTCTGCCTCGGAAAGCCGTCTTTCCAGACCCTCCCGGCAGGAACGCAAAAAGAAGTCGACAGCGTCCGAGCCGTCCTCCGGGACAAACGCCGGCATGAACAGCCTGTCAAAGCAGAAATCGAAGTTACACCGTTCGGCGATGCGCACGGTGTTCCCGATCGCTTCCGGCACGTCGGAGAAGAGCGCCAGCATCTCGTCGCCGCTCTTGATATAAAACTCATCGGTGGCAAATTCGAGGGAGCCGCCGGTCTGAATGGAGGTCAGCACCTTGTGCGTCTTCGCATCTTCTTTGGTGATATAATGGGAGTCGTTCGTCGCCACAAGGGGGATCGAAAGCTCCTTCGACAGTTTTCGCAGCGCCATGCCGGCTCTCATCTCGTCCTCGATACCGTGGTTCTGGATCTCAAGGAAGAAGTTACCGTCACCGAAGATGCTTTTCAGCATTTTTGCGTGCTTTTTCGCTTCGTCCTCGCAGCCGTCGAGAAGCATTCTCGGGATGTAGCCGCCGATACAGCCGGACAGAGCGATCAGACCCTCGCTGTACTGCGACAGAAGCTCAAGGTCCGCCCGGGGCTTCGAGTAAAAGCCCTCGGTATAAGCCTTCGATACGATTTTGATGAGGTTCTTGTAGCCGGTCTCGTTTTTGCAAAGAAGCACCAGATGATAGTACGCCGCATCGTTGACTCTCGTTTTGTCGAAGCGGGAGGTCGGCGCTGCGTAGATCTCACAGCCGATGATGGGCTTTATGCCCTTTGCTTTCAACTCTTTGTAAAACTGTACACACCCGTACATCACACCGTGGTCGGTGATGGCGCAGGCGCTCTGGGAAAGTTCGGACAGCCTCGGTGCGATGTCACGGATACGGCAGGCGCCGTCCAGCAGACTGTATTCGGTATGAAGATGCAGGTTTACGAATTCCGTCATTTTTTCCGCTGTCCTTTCTTCTTGATATCCTATGAAATCCTACTTGTGTCGTATCTCTGTTTATGTGCCCGTCGCCGGAGAAAACACGGCAGGGAATATTGCTCAGTTCCGCTTCTCCTCCCAAAGCTCGCATATCTTGGCAAGTCTTCGGTTGAGGCAGGACTTTGTGACGGGAGGCTCGTGCATGGCGGCAAGCTCGGAAAGGGATGCGTCGTCGTTCTCAAGGCGAAGGCGTGCGGTCTCGGCGTATTCCTCGGGGAGGGAAGAGAGGATTCCGAGCTTTGTAAGTCCGTTTATGGCTTCCTTCTGACGGTGCGATGCCGAAACGACCCTTTTTATGTTGGCGGTCTCGCAGTTGGAGACCCGGTTGCAGTTGTTCCGGATGTTTTTCTCGATCATCCGATCCGTCATGTCAAAGGAGCTTTGGTGGGCGCCGATATAGGCGATAAAGTCGATGATCTCGTTGCTGTCCTTGAAATAGACCACGTAGTGGGAATTCCGTTCGGTGAGTTTTGCGGAAAAGCCGCATATTTTCAGATACCTCTGCAGCTCCAGCGAAAGCGTATAACGGGATACGACCATTTCAAGATGGTAGGAGTTTTCGGGAGAGACCGCACTTCCGCAGAGAAGAAAGACGCCCCGCAGAAACGCCGGACGGCATTCCTCACAGTGCATATTCTCCAGAAGGAGCCGATAGGTGGAGGAATCGGGGTAGCCGAAGGACTCAAAGACCTTTCCGGTGTCCTCTCCGGCTACTTCAAAATGATACTCGGTGTCGCCGCTGCTTCTGCATTCACTGCGGAGCTTCGGAAAGGCGGAAGAGAATAACTGCTTCGCCTTTTCGCACACCTCGATGCTGCCCGAAGAAAAGCCGATGCGCCCCTCTTCAAAATGCGGGGAAAACAGCATCATGCCGTAAAGCTGCGCCCGGCTGCAGCACTTCTTTGCGCCCTTGATTTTCAGCACTTCACTTTTTATGCTTTGCGTAAACGTCATCTTCCGGTGTCCTTTCACCCGATGCGTCTTCGGGAGAAGTGCCGAAGAAACACGGAATTCTATTTTATGATCTGTATTTCCGGTTCAAGGCACACGCCGTCTTTTTCGTATACCGTGTCCTGAACCTTCTTTATGAGCGCCAGCACGTCGTTTGTCGTGGCGCCGCCCTTATTGACGATAAAGCCCGCATGCTTTTCGGAAACGTAAGCTCCGCCGACGTGGGCTCCTTTCAGTCCCGCCCCCTCGATGAGGGCTCCCGCAAAGTATCCTTCGGGGCGCTTGAAGGCGCTGCCGCAGCTGGGGTATTCGAGAGGCTGCTTGTCCCGGCGCTTTGCCATGTTCTCCTCCGAGAGGCGCTTTATTTCGGCGGGATCGCCGCTTTTCAGAAGGATGAGACCGGATGTAATGCAGAGGTCTTCCTTCCCGCTGTAGAAGCTGTGACGGTGAGAGAACTCGTTTTCGCTTCCCGTCCGCACGTGGGAGGTGCCTTCCGCATCCGCATATTCCGATGCGAGAAGCACGTCGGAGATCTCTCCGCCGTAAGCCCCGGCATTCATATAGACCGCTCCGCCGAAGCTGCCGGGGATGCCGTAGGCAAATTCAAGACCCGAAAGCCCCATGGAGGCGCATTTTGCGGAAAGAGCCGTCACCGAGGCACCCGACTCGACAAACAGTACCGTGCCGTCCTCCGGCTTTGCAAGACCGAAGCGGGCAAGGTCTTTTTCATCGGCTTCACGGACGGCTTTCATGCCTCCCGTGAAAATCACGGCGCCGCTTATGCCTTCGTCCGGAAAGAGGACGTTTGAGGCGTTGCCGATGAACAGACAGCGGATATTTTCATTTCTGAGACAGCGGATGCTCCCGCACAGCTCTTCCCGGCTTTTGGGGAAGAAAGCGAGCTTTGCGCTGCCTCCGGTCTTCATGGAGGAATACTCGGCAAGCGAAACATCGTATTTCAGAATGCCGCACTTCTCAAAATCCTGAAGCGTCATAGATTATCTCCTTATGTGTATCAAACAAACGTTGCTGTGCAGCGGTGCAATGTGCAAAATGTGCATTTTTTATGGGTCGTATTTTATATTATATTCTTAATATCCTCCCATAATTTTTGCACATTTTGCACATTCGAATGAGTCGGATAAGCTTGCAGGGCAAAACAACTCTCCGAATTGCAAAATGCTTATACCAATTCATACCTATCTCATTATATAGCATTATACATTATATCACAATTCTTCCTCAAAATCAATAGATTTCGGGCTTTTTGAACAGATTTGCAAAAGTGCGGGATTTGTGCTATAATACCGGTGAAATAATAGGATATGCCGAAAGGAAATGATAAAAGCATGAAAGACGAAATCATAGAGCAAAACGAAGAAGTCAAAACCGGACATACTGCGGATGAAACCCGGTCGGAGCCGAGAAAGGGAAGATACCGCCACTTCAAGGGCGGGGAATACGAGGTGCTCTTTACGGCAAAGGATTCCGAAACGCTGGAAAGCATGACCGTCTATAAGGCGCTGTACGGTGACGGCGGCATCTGGGTGCGTCCTACGTCGATGTTCCTTGAAAACGTCGAGAGGGACGGGAAGACCTTCCCCCGTTTTACCTATATCGGGGAGGACTGAGAAGTGCACGTATATATTGACGCCGACGGCTGTCCGGTGGTGAATCCTGCTCTGGATATCTCGAAAGGTGCCGGAGTAAAATGCACTCTTGTCTGCGATACCTCCCACGAAATTGTGCGGGAGGGAGCCGATACCGTGGTGGTCTCCAAAGGCAAGGACAGTGCGGACTTCGCCCTTGTAAACCTCGTAAAACCGGGCGATATCGTCATAACGCAGGATTACGGTCTTGCCGCCATGTGTCTTGCAAAGAAAGCAAGGGTGCTGTCGCAGAACGGTCTTGTCTATAACGAAACGAATATCCTCGGTCTTCTTGAAACGAGATACGCTTCCCTGAAGCTGCGCATGAGCGGGAAGTACACGAAGGGACCTTCTCCCAGAACGAAGGAACAGGACGAAGCCTTCCGGCGCACCTTTGCCATGCTTCTTGCCGGAGAGGATATGGGCGAATCGTCCTCTTTTTGCAGTAATACGAATTTAATTCGTTAAAAAGGATATTGACTTTTCCCCGAAAGGTTGTATAATGTCAAAGGTGCCGAAAAAGGCGCAGAATACAAGCTTTTAAGGGAGTGTTCGTTTTTGACAGCAATACCGACGACGGAAAAAGACCTCGTTCTTGCCCGCAACAAGCGGAACAACATAGCCTATATCATCGAAGCGGCTCTTGAATACTTCATCAGCCTTCTCATCACCGACTCCTTTCTGGCGGTGCTCCTGACCGCCAACGGCGTTTCGGACGCCGCCATCGGCATCATCACCCAGCTTTCCTCTCTCACCTTTACCGCAAGACTTGTTTCGGTATTCGTAAGGATCCGAAAGGGGAGGGTAAAGACCTGCGTGACTCTTCTGCATCTTCTGAACGAGTTGTTTTTCGTTCTGATGTATCTGTCGCCGGTCTTCCGTTTTTCCTCCGGAACGAAGGTGGCGCTGATCGTTCTCTTCTTTATCGGCGGGCATATCCTCAGCAATATCGTTTTCCCCTATAAGCAGAGCTGGATGATGTCCTTTGTGGACAACCGGGAAAGGGGAAAATTCACGGCGAATAAAGAGATCGTATCGCTTATCGGCGGCATGATCTTCACCTTCACCATGGGCGCCTTCCTCGACGTCTGCTACGGGAAAAAGACCGAGCCTGCCATGTTTGTCGACAAATGGATATTCGGCATCGTGGATAAGCTCACCGAGACCTTCGGACTCGAAAAGCTGCAGCTCGGCTTCCTCATCGGCGGCTTTACCATTCTTGTGATCGCTCTTCTGCATCTGTGCTCTGTCGTCGCCGTAAAGGATAACATAGAGACTCCGGAGGAGAAAGACACCCGGAACGTTTCCTTCAAGGATACGATCAAGGCGGTCGTCGCCAACAAGACGCTTCTCAAAATCTACGGCATCGACATCATCTGGCATGCTGCGACCGGCATTTCGGTCTCCTTTTACGGAAGCTATAAGATGAACGACCTCGGCTTTACCCTCGGCTTTACCGCCGTGCTCTTCGTGATGTATTCGGTCACAAGATCTCTCGTTTCCCGTTTCTTCGGCAAAATGGCGGATAAGAAGTCCTGGACCTATATGCTCAGCATCTGCTTCGGGATTGCCGCTCTTGCGTATTTTGTCAATATTTTCACCGTTCCGTCCAACGGCAAGGTGATGTTTACACTGTATTACTGTATTTACGCCGTATCCATGGCGGGCATCAACAGCGGTCTTCTGAACGTCATTTTTGACTATACCGACCCCGGCGACATTGCTGCGGCTCTCGGCGTGAAGTACGCCGTCGGCGGTCTTGTGGCTTTCGGAGCGTCGCTTGTGGGCAGCGCCATCCTCAGCGCCGTGCAGAAGAACGGCAATACCGTTTTCGGTATTCACATGTATGCACAGCAGCTTCTGACCGTTATCGCTTTCGTTCTCTGTCTCGTGCTCATCGTCTACATGAGAAAGGTCATTTCCAAACTGAAAACGAAATAACAATCAGTAAATCGATTATTTGAAATAACACGGATGTGCCCGTGCTGTGACCGATATTTTACCGGATAGAGAGTTTCCGGGAAAAACGGTGCGGCACGGGTCTTCTATTGATATGAAACGGACAGTGCATATATGAAAAACAGAATAAAATAATAAAAACAGTCAAAAATAAACCCACACGGTAAAAACCTCAAGCGCGATATAAAAATTCATCACATAAACAAACCGCCGCCTGTACATAGTAAAAGGGTATCGGACAAAAGCGATACGTGAAATGGTGGGTTTGAAAATGCAGAAAAAACAAGATAAACCGATTAAGCAAAACAAAGAAACAAAAGAAGCAAAGGCAAAGCGCTCGCAGGAAAGACACGTCAAAGCACGGGTGCATCTGAACAGCGCTCTTATCGCCTTCCTTCTCGGTGCCGCCATTCTCACCGGCGCCGCCGATAAGGCAATTCCCGGCATGACGACGACCGCTCATCTTGCCGCAGCAAATCCGGAAAACGTCACAGACGAGCCGGCGGCCGGCGGTACGGCTTCCGCCAAGGTCTTCGGCATTCCCATAAAGGAAGTCGAGATCAAAAAAGCATCCGAACGAAAGCTGATCCCCTGCGGCGACGTGTTCGGCGTGAAGTTCTTTACAAAAGGCGTCCTCATCGTCGGACTTTCCGACGTGGAAAGCGAGGAAGGCATCCTTGACCCGGCGTACCGCTCCGGATTGCGGATCGGCGACGTGCTGCAAAGTGTGGACGGTATCGCCGTCAATACGGTGGAGGAGGTTTCCGAGCTTATCGAAACCTGCGGCGGGAAAGCCCTGCGTGTGACCTTCGACCGGGACGGCAAATGCGCCGAAACTACCCTGCTTCCGGTAAAGTCCCTGACCGACGGGAAATACAAGACCGGACTCTGGATCCGGGACAGCACGGCGGGGATCGGAACGGTGACCTATTTTGATCCCGATACCGGGGAATTTGCGGGGCTCGGGCACGGCATATGCGACTCGGATACCGGGAAGCGGATGCCGCTGCTTCGGGGAAGCGTTGTGGACATCACCGTCACCGATATCGTCAAAGGTCTTGACGGCGCTCCCGGTGAGATCAAAGGGCGATTCGGAACGCTGCGGGTCGGTGAGATATGGAAAAACACCGACATGGGCGTTTTCGGCACGCTGGACAAAGCGCCGAAATGTGCCTTTTCCGAGCCCGTCGAGCTCTGTCCCGAGGAGGACGTCCACGAAGGCGAAGCCCTTCTTTATACCTCTCTCGGCGACGACAGGGCAAAGGCATATACCATTGAACTGACAAAGATCTATCACAGCGGGCAGGACACCAAGAACTTCATCTTCAGCGTCACCGACAAGGCGCTTCTCGCACGCACCGGCGGCATCGTGCAGGGAATGTCCGGAAGCCCCATCGTGCAGGACGGGAAGCTGGTCGGCGCCGTGACCCACGTTCTCATAAACGACCCCAAAAAAGGGTACGGTATCTTCATCGGCAATATGCTGAAAAATGCGGCGTAAAAAATTTGCACGGAGGCTGCCCGCTTCCGTGCATTTTCTTTATGCTTTATATGCCCCTGCTTCACCCGAAGGCGACGCAGGGAATCCGGTCGGCAAAGCCGAAACGGATATCGGTATAATAATGCCGCAGGATATCATAAAACGATGCGCCGCTCCGCCCCATCCATTCGGCTCCGTACTGGCTCATTCCCACGCCGTGCCCGTGTCCATAGGTGCGGAAGGTGATGACATCGTCGGAATAACTGACGGAAAAATCCAGGGACGGAAGTCCGAGTGCCTTTTCAAGAAGTCCTCCGTCGGTTTTGGTGTTTCCGAGCATGACGGATGCGACCCGTCCCGACCCGGTCCTCTCGATTCCCGATACCCATTCGGGAAACGGTTTATTCTTGAAGGCATCGAAGGATGCGCACGAAATGCCGTTTATGCGACCGATAAACTCTTCCCGTGAAAAAGTGACGTCTTTGGTAACCGGTGCGGCGAGGGCGGTATCCTCACACTCGTGCGAGTCGGTGCTTTGAAGATAAGGTACTTCGCCGCCCCATACCTCGGCGGCAGAAGCGGTCATGGCGCCGCTTGACGCATGAAACGCCGCCGCTATGGGCGTGCCTCCATAGAGCATCACGATCCCTTCGGTAGCCTTTACGGCGTTCCGTATTCTGTCAAGGCGAAGCGCAGCCTCGGACCCGTTATTTCCGCAAAGGGCAATATAATCCTCTTCCGACAGATACCCCTGACAGTGCCCGGGGTCGGTGCAGACGTCCGCTCCCACATGAGAGTCTTTCTTGCCGACGAGCATAAAATAAACGGCGAGCGTCCTTGAAGCAACGCTCTGCGCCATCAATGCCGCCGCAGTGAAGCTCTGCGGCATTTCGGCACAGACGGCGCCGAAGACGTATTCCTCCAGCGGCATCTCTTCGATTTGTTCCGTCTTTGGGAAAAGGACTTTCACTTTTGACGTGTCATAATATCCGGCTTCACCCGATGGCGGAAGAACGGCGCTTTCCGCAGTGTTTTGCACAGGCGGCGCTTCTGCCGTCCCTTCAGGAGGCATCGGTTCCTCTATTATGGTGGGTGCGGTATGTTTGGCACTATCGTTATCTGCTATGGCTTCGGACAATTCTGCCGTGTCATTCGGAACAGTCCCTTCGGAAAAAGCGCTGCCTCCGTCCTCTTTTCCGGAGAATCTCTTTTTCAAAAGTTCCCACATGCTTTCACCGCCGTCCTCAAACTGCAATGCAAGGAGCGGCTTTACAGGATCCGAAGAGACCGCTTTGAACGCTCCTGCCTTTGGCACATTTGTTTCCCTGCTCCCGGAAAGAAGTGCGTAGACGGCGATAAACGTTCCGCAGAACAGAACGAACAGAGCTGCCGAGAGCTTCTTTTCCCGGTTTTGTTTTGTTCTTTTCACAAACATTTTTATGACCATTCCTCTCTGCAAGTCTGCATTTGTGCCGGTTTTCTTTTTGCGGCAAAGAAAATCCGGAGTCGGATTTATGCTCCCGAAAGACACAAACGCTGATTGAAAAAAGCTTCTTTTTTCAATCTTCATCTCCCATGCTTTTTTGACCTTTTGCCATCTGCTTTTCCGCATTTTTCAAAGTATATTCGCAGAACGACCGAAAAATGCTTGAATTCCGCCGCCGTTCGTGTTATAATCGGTGCATGGGCTTCTTTCGTGAAGCCGGTGAAAACCGGAAAAACAGGAATCCGAAAAGAGAGGAAAACGATATGATACAGTACCACGTATTCCCCGGCGGCAAAAAGCGGATCGTCACCTTCAGCTACGACGACGGTCCCGACAACGACGAAAGACTCGTCGGTATTTTCAACCGTTACGGCGTAAAAGCCACCTTCCACATCAGCGGCGACTACCGGAACGTCAGCCCCGAGCGGGCAGAAGCGCTCCGTAAGCGCTATGAAGGTCACGAGGTATCTCTCCACACCTTACAGCACGGATGGCTCAGCCGGATGCCGGCGCAGTCGATCGTTTCGGAAATAAACGAGAACCGGAAGGGGCTTGAACGGATCTTCGGCTACCCCATCGTCGGGATGTCCTACCCCAGCGGCGGTCCCGTCACAGACCTTTGCGAATCCTGCTGCCGTGCCTGCGGCATCGTCTATGCAAGAAGCACCGCCGACTCCCGGAATTTCTATCTTCCGGAGAACTTTATGCGCTGGTCTCCGTCCTGCCACCAGCGGGACGCCGGGAAGCTCTCGGAAACCTTCCTTTCCTCCCTTGATTCCCGCTGGACGCATCCCCTCTTTTACATCTGGGGACACAGCCACGAGTTCCGAACCGAAGAGGACTGGAAAGCCATTGAGAACGTGGTCGCCGGTCTTTCCGGGAACGATAAGATCTGGTATGCGACGAACATCGGGATTTACGACTACATGAATGCCCAGAAGCAGCTGAAAATTTCGTACGATGAAAAAATATTCGTCAACCCCACCGCCATCGACGTATGGGTGGAAAAGGATCTGTCCCGGATCATCCGCATCCCGGCGGGACAGACGGTCGTGCTTGAATGATACATACCGTAAACAGCATAAGCAAAAAGCCGCAGGGAAAATTCTCTGCGGCTTTGCATTTTGCTTATTTATTTGCCATAGACCGGATCCTTACTGCATCATATCCAGCTTGAAGGTGATGTCGGACTCACCGACGCCGTCACGGAAGATGCGGAGAGTGACCTCGTCGCCCGCCTTGTTCTTCGACTTTGCCCGGTTGAGCTCGTCTACCGTCCGGACGGTGGTCCCGTTGTAGCCGATGATGATATCGCCCCGACGAAGACCGGCGGCAACAGCAGCGCTGTTCTTGTTGATCTGGATGACCATGATGCCTTCGGGGATGTTGTAGTACTCGGCAACGTCCTCGGTGATCTCCTCGTACTGGGTGATGCCGATGGCGCCGTTTCCGGTGACGAAGGCACCGTCGTATTCGGTTACCTTGCCGTCCTTCATCAGCTGATTGAAAATCTTTACGGCGCTGTTGATCGGGATGGAAAAGCCGATGCCCTCATACTGGGAGTTGAGCTTCAGCGTATTGATACCGATGACCTGTCCCTTGTCGTTGATAAGGGGACCTCCGGAGTTGCCGGGGTTGATGGCGGCGTTGGTCTGCATGAGAGTCATGGTCTTGACCACTCTGCCGTAGTTGTCGGTGATCTCCACGTCACGGTTGATGGCGGAGACGATACCGTCGGTCACGGTACCGGCAAACTCGATGCCTGCGGGGGTACCGATGGCAATCACGCTGTCACCGACGACCATCCGGTCGGAATCGCCGATCTCCATGGGAACAAGTCCCGTCACGTCGATCTTTACGACCGCAAGGTCGGTGATGGCATCGGCTCCGACGAGCTCTGCTTCGTACTTCGTACCATCATCCATCATAACGGTAATGGTCTCGGCGCCTTCCACCACATGGTTATTGGTGGCGATGTAGCCGTCCTCGGTGATGATGAAGCCGGAGCCCACGCCGGTGGACCTGTAGACCTCGCCGAAGAAGCTGCGGGTCGTTGTTTCGATCTGAATGCCCACATAGGAAGGCTTGCACTTGACGGCAATCTGCTGTTTTGTGAGCGCATTGCCGTTGTCCGAGCCGGGAAGAGGAACGCTGACGACCGGCTTTGTGTCGTCGGTCTTCTTTTCACCGAAGCCCGCAAAAGGAAGGGTGGGCTCTTCTTCGCTTTCTCCGTCCGCCGTTCCGGAAACGGGGGCGTTATTGCGGACGATCACGTTCTTTGTGAAGATGGCGGCACAGGTGGCAAGACCTGCCACAAGGACGAGAGAGGCGGCTGCGGCAAGGACGACAAGCCCCTTCTTTCCGTTCTTCTTTTTGGGTGTGGGAGCGGGAGCCGCCGCACCGGGATTGCAGTAGTTCCATGTGTAGGAGCCGTCGTTTCTCGTACCGTCGGCATTGTAGCGGATACCGACGGCGCCGTTCTGCACGTTCTGCACGTTCGGGTCACCGTAGGACATGCCGCCCTGAGCGCCCGTTCCGTAGGGGGCGCCGTTATACGCGCCGGCGTATGGCGGCTGACCGTAAGCGCCGTTCTGCGCATTATAGGGAGCGCCGTAGTTCATTCCGGCACCGGGATTTCCCGCATAGACGTTACCCGTATTCACAGATGCGGGCTCTTCCGGGGTCGGTGCGGGCTCTTCGGACGGGACTTCCTCGGAAATCGCCGCATTTTCGGATGCCGCATTTTCGGAATAGCCTTCGGCGTTTATGCCGTCAAGATCGTTCTTTGCTTCCTGCGCCTTGTTTGCAAGCATCTCTATCGCTTCGTCCATACCGATCTCGGCGGAAGACGCCGCATCGGCAGCGGGAGAGGCGGATTCGGAAGCTGCTGCCGTTTCGGGTGCATTGCTTGTGTTTTCAAATTCGTTTTCGTAAGACATATCAACAGTACCTCCGTCATTTCTTTTTTCAAAGCTTCCTTGTGCTTTGTGAGCGTATTGTATCGCTTTATTATGAGAATGAATTGTTGCGTATGTGAAATTTCTGTGATAAATCGGAAGCGATTCCTTTCACACAAAGTGAGCCTGCCTTATTTTTTGATGACGTACTTGCAGAGCACCGTGCCGTTTTCGTCCGAGAATACGACCTCATCCGAGCCTTCGCCGAGCGTGACGCCCGCTCCCACGAAGCCGCAGAGCTTATAAGCCTTGTCACGCTTCGGTTCTGAGCCGACCACAACGGGACACGGCTGCCCGAAATTGTCCTTTTCCGAGCCGCAGGCATACAGCGCCGCCCTGTGGGTGTGACCGCTGAAGGCAAGCTCCGGCTTTATGTACTCACGGAGAAGCCGGCACCACTCGGTGTAAATCTCCTCCTCGGGATTGAAGGGCTCCGGAAATCTCTCACCGAAGGGAACGTGGGAAACGACGATGCGGAATTTCACGTCTTCCTCGGCGTATTCCTTTTCCTTGTTTTCAATGACTTCCTTTATGAAATCGGTCTCGGTGAGCCGGAAATCGTGGCAGGCAACGGAATAGCCGTATTCCACGTGGCTGTCGTCCTTGTCCTCGCCGCAGTCGAGGATGATGCCCCAGATACAGCCGAGACGGAAGGTGTAATAGGACAGACCGTCTTTGCAGGGGGTATAATCGCAGAGGATCTCGGCGCAGCTTCCCCGAAGATCATGGTTGCCGCGGGAGAAGACGCAGGGAATCTCGCCCTTTGTGATCTCGCCCGCAATTTTATAGATGTTCTTGAAAAGCTCGGCGTCGCCGCTGTGGTCGGCGATATCGCCGTTGAGGATCAGCACGTCAAGATTCTCGCCGAAATAGCTTCCCGTCTTCACCGGAAGCACCGACTCGCCGTGGGTGTCGGATATGTGATAGATATTGACCTTTTCGGCGTCCTTTCCCACCGGACGGAAGGGCACGGTAATGCTTACCGGCTCGCAGTAGTCGGGACGGTAGGGCTTCCGGTCGGTGTACTGACGGAAGACAAGGGTGTACTCCTTCGCTTCGTCCAGCGCCTTCATCGGTACGGTCACCTTGTGGAGATACTTTTTCGAGCGCAGGATACCGTTCGAGGCGTCGTAAAAGCTTCTGCCACCTACCGTCACGTAAGCGGTGCCCTCGCAGGAAGCGGCAACACAGATCTGATAATTCTTTCCCACGGCAAAAACCGAGGGGGCATACAAGAGTTCTTTCGGCAGCATATTATTCAGTCCTCCGGATAATAATAAATCTATTTGCGGGATAATGCCCATAATAAAATTGTACCACTTTTTTATGAAAAGTCAAGTTTTATGAAGTGAATATCTTGACAATTTTTCTCCCGTAAGCTATAATTTTCAACAGAATCCGAAGGAGAGAATAAAAAGCATGAGTAATATACTGACCACACTGTTTTCCCACATGAGCGGTGTTCTTGCCAATACCGGCACCGTCATCCTCGGCAGCCTTGCGGGGCTTCTTTTCAAAAAAGCCATCCCGAAGTCCATGGCGGATATCCTGATGCAGGGACTCGGGCTCTGCTCGCTCTTCATCGGCGTGCAGGGCGCTCTCAAAGGACAGAACGCCCTCATCATGATCCTTTCGGTCATCATCGGAACGATCATCGGAACGGCGCTGAGGCTGGACGATCGGCTGAACTCTCTCGGTACGAAGATCGAGAGCCGCTTCAAAAAGAAAGAGGGCGGCAAGGTCAGCGTCGCAGAAGCCTTCGTCAACAGCTCCCTCGTTTTCTGCGTGGGCGCCATGACCATCGTCGGCTCGCTCCAGGCGGGAATATCCGGCGATAACACCATGCTCTACACAAAATCCCTGCTCGATCTTGTGACCTCGGCGGTATTCGCCTCGACGCTTGGGATCGGCACCCTTTTTGCCGCCGGCTTCGTCTTCGTCTTCCAAGGACTCCTTGTGGCGGTCTCGCAGTTCGCCGCACCGCTTTTCAGCGACGTGCTCATCGCCGAAATGACCTGCGCCGGTTCGATCCTGATTATGGGTATCGGTCTCAACCTCATCGGCGTTACCAAGATCAAGGTCATGAATATGCTCCCCGCCATGTTCGTGCCCTGCGTGCTTTGTCTGTTTATGTAAAACAGCGGCTGCCGACGGCAAGCTTACTCCGACGAATATCGCAAAATACTCATCGTCCGCATCGGCGGCTACTCCGAGTACTTCAACCGTCTTCCCGGGGCTTTGAAGAAAGCCGTTGCGGCAAGAACGATCTGTACTTGACCTTCTTATGCAAATAAAGAACCGTATACCGGCCGGTATACGGTTCCCTTTTTACTGTTTATGGTTCGATCGAGTAGACGCAGATGGTTCTGCCGCCATAGGTCTCTATCAGCTTTTCGCACATCTCTCTGTACGATTCGTAGGCGGTGTCTCTGCCGGAGTTCAGGGGCCGGAGCCTTCCGTCTGTCCCTTTGACGATCATGTAGGTGTGGATGCCGCCGAAGACCGTCTTCGTGTTCCACTGGCAGAGGATGAAAAGATTTCCTGCCGAAAAGCCTCTTTCGATATCCGCTCTCTTTGTGAGACGGGAAAAGGCGCAGGAGAAAAAGCGCAGCAGTCTGCCTACAGCCCTTGGGCTCATTCCGAACAGACCGAACAGCCATCGGTACGGATACGCCGCATTGAGCACGTCGGCAAAAGGCTGTGCCTTCCCGAGGTAACGAAGGGCGTTATAGACCGAGATGACCTCACAGCCGACCTTGGATACCTTTGACGCACCGAAGCGGAATTCGCCCACCCGTGCGTCCTTCTGCCGTGATATGTAATCGGGAGCAGGGGGGAGGAGAAGGTTTTCTTCGTGTTGTTTTTTTCGTATTCTTGAAAACATCATAGCGGACGTTATTTGTTTTCTGCCGGCTTCGCACCTGTGTTTCCGGCTTGCTCGGTATGTTCGTTATAGAACTTCACAAAGGCGGCGAAGGTGAACTCACGGAGCGACGAGATGTCGGGATCTACTTTTTTGAAAAAGCAGCTCGGGATCTCCCCGAAGGCAAGATTCTTCTGAATGCAGGCGTCGCAGGTGCGGCAATGTCCTTTTTCGTTGTTGGGGTTGTGGGGGCAGACTCTGTCGCCGCAGGGACAGAAATGCTCCTTCTTTTCGGTTGCATTCCGATCCATAAAGGATTCCTCCGTTTATGCAGGATACGTCAGCCGGTAATCTCGGACGTTACGTACTTCTTGTAGTATTCGTCGTAAAGGTTTTTGTAAAGCTCGGTCGGATCCATGTGGAGGCCCGAGAGGAGGGTATGACCCGAGAAGTTGTTCAGGTCGCCTTCCTTGCACTGGATGACGTTTACGGCGATGGCGGAGCAGTGGTCGGAAATACGCTCGAGGTTGGAGAGGATCTCCACGAACAGCGTGCCGGTATCGACGCTGCATTCGCCCTTCGAGAATCTTTCGATGTGCTTGTCCTTGATGGTGACGTTCAGGTAGTCGATGACCTCCTCCAGAGGCTCGACGTGCTGTGCCATGACCGTGTCGCCGTGCTCGTACATGATGGTCGTGGTGGAGATGACCTCCCGGACGGCGTCGGTGATGGTCTGGAATTCCTTCCAGGCGACGTCCGAGATACGGGTCTTCTTTTCATGCTTGGAGAGAGCAAGCTCGGCGATATTGACCGAGTAGTCGCCGATACGCTCGAAGTTACCCACCGAATGGAGAAGCTCGGAAATAAGCCGGTTTTCCCGGTCGGTGAGGTCGTGCATGGCAATCTTTACGATGTAGTTGTTCAACGCCGCCTCGCATTTGTCGAGGATGTCCTCGTTGGCGTACAGCTTTTCGTTCTTTTCTTCATCGAAATCACAGATGAGCTCGATGGACAGAGAGTAGTTTTTCTTGGCGAGCTTTGACATCGAGATGACCACCTGACGTGCCTGCTCGATAGCGAGGGCTGGGGTCTTCAGAAGAAGGTCGTCCAGACGCAGAAGCTCTTTTTCCACGTCGCTGGGGGCGTCGTCCTTGACGATCTTATTGGAGAGCTTGATGAGAGCGCCGGTGAAGGGGAGGAGGATCAGCATGCTGACCACCGAGAACACCGTGTTGAAATCCGCAATATTGCCTCGGGTCACAACGGCGTCCCAATCCCACAGTGAGAACCTGAAGAACAGATTTGCCCCATAGATCAGGCAGAAGAAAATGACGAAGCCGAATATATTGACGATCAGATGCAGGCAGGTCGCTCGTTTTGCGTCCTTCTTACCGCCGAAGGAGGCGAGGAAGACGGTGACGCACTTACCGATGTTCTGACCCATGACAAGAGGGATCATTGCCGCAAAGGGCATGGTTCCGGCGGAAGCCATCGCCTGCAGGATACCGGTGGAAGCGGAAGCGCTCTGCAGGATCGCCGTCATGGCGGCGCCGACAAGAACGCCGACCAGCGGATTGGACACGAGCTGGATCATACGGTTGAACCATGCGGCCTCTTTGATGACCGAAAGACCTGCCTCCATGTTGTTCATGCCGAAGAACAGCATGCCGAGACCCATGCAGATGTTGCCGGCGGTCTTCTGAGAGCTCTTTTTGCAGAACATCACGAGGACGGCGCCGATGGCAATGAGGATGGGACCGAAGGTGGAGGGCTTCAGAAACTGCAAAAGAAAACTTGAGTTCCCGATGTCACCGAGACGGAGGATCTGACCGGTCACCGTGGTACCGATGTTGGCGCCCATGATAACGGGAAGCGCCTGATACAGCGTAATGATACCCGCATTCATAAGACCGATGATCATGATGATCGTGGCGGAGGAGCTTTGGATCACGCCCGCAACCCCGGTTCCGAGAAGCAGCCCCTTGAAGCGGTTATTTGTCAGTTTTTCGAGAAGCCGTCGAAGACCTTCTCCGGCAGCCTTTTCGAGAGCGTTTCCGAGTATGCCCATACCGTAAAGGAAGAGTCCTATACCCGCAAGAAATTTCAGAATGTCACCGAGACCCAATGATGAACACCGTCCAATCCGATTTATCACAAATAACATTATACACGAGTCCGAAGCATTTTACAAGGGGATTTATAAAATTTCGTGATATTACACAAAAATTTATTTATAGAGGCGGAAGAATTGATTTTACGTTTGAATAGAACAAAATATAAACAAGAATAATTATCAATATTTACAAAAATTCAATGATGCGGTCTTGATATATTAAATAAGTTGTGCTAATATACCATATAGGGAGAGTTTGAAAGTCCGGAAAGAACTGAAAAAACAGTCCCCCGACGATTTTGCTCATCTATCAACCATTATCAACAATGCACAAAGCCGAAAACAGCATTTGTGCGGAAAAGGAGAATAGAAATATGACAGACAGAATCAGAAGATTCCTCGATGACTCCAATAAGAAGGTACACCACAAATACAGAAAGCCCTTCGACGAAAGCCTTATCCCGCTTTTCCGGAATGAAAAGACTCCTACCGAGAGAATGGCAAAGCGTCTTGAGGTGCTCCTCTCCTGCGAAACTCCCGTTGTGGATAAGGATGCGAAGATCGTTCTGATGCGGACGATCCCCACCGTGCCCTCCATCTTTTCGGATGAAGAAACGGAGGCGATCGGTCACGGCAATAAATACATTCATGAGCTCGGCTATCTTTCCAACATCAACGCCGATTATGCGCGGACGATCCGCATCGGCTTTGACGGTGTGAGAGCGCAGATCGCCGAAAAGCTTCCCTTCGCCGACGAGGAAGGCAAACTCTTCTATAACTCCGTTCTGAAAGAGATCTACGCCGTAGAGGATCTCTGCGCAAGATACAAGGCAGAAGCCGAGAAGGTCGGCAATACCGTTGTCGCCGATATCCTTTCGAGGATCCCCGCACAGCCCGCCAGAACCTTCAACGAGGCTCTGCAGTTCTTCCGTATCCTTCACTATACCCTTTGGGCAGAAGGTACCTACCACAACACAGTCGGGCGTTTCGACCAGTATATGTTCCCGTATTTCAAGGCTGACCTCGATGCGGGCGTTTCCGAGGACGAGCTCTTTGAGCTTCTCGAGGAATTCTTCATTTCCTTCAACCTCGACTCCGACAAGTACGTAGGCGTTCAGCAGGGCGACAACGGTCAGTCCATGATGCTGGGCGGCGTAACGAGAGACGGCAAGGACGCATTCAACCGTCTTTCCGAGCTCTGCCTCAAGGCATCCGGCGAGCTCCTCGTCATCGACCCCAAGATCAATCTCCGTGTTGACAAGAATACGCCTCACGAAAGATTCGTGACCGGTACCCACCTCACCAAGGCAGGTCTCGGCTTCCCGCAGTATTCCAACGACGACATCATTATTCCCGGTCTTGTAAAGCTCGGCTACGAGCTGGAGGACGCCCGTGATTATACCGTGGCTGCCTGCTGGGAATTCATCATCCCGGGCGTGGGCATGGAGGTCGTCAACATCGGCGCCGTTTCCTTCCCGAAGGCGGTCGTTGACGCTATGGATAAGCACCTTGTGGGCTGTCCCGATATGGATACCTTCGTGGGCTGCGTCAAGGAAGAGATCCGGAATCAGTGCGACGTCATCGCCAACCGTCCCGACCATTACTTCTATCCGTCGCCCTTCATGTCCACCATGATGTACGACTGCCTTGAAGTGGGAAGAGATATCACCGTCCGCGGCGGTAAGTACAACAACTACGGTATCCACGGCACCGGCATCGGCTCCGCTACCGACTCTCTCTATTCCATCGAGCAGCACGTCTTTAACGACAGGGACGTAACGGCAGAGGATATGCTCAAGGCTACCAAGGACAACTTCAAGGGCTATGAGCAGCTCAAGTCCGAGCTCCGCTTCGGTACCGCCAAGATGGGCAACGACAACGACGACGTGGATAAGTATTCCGTACTGCTCCTCGACTCCTTCGCTTCCGCTCTCAAGGGCAAGAAGAACAAGAGAGGCGGCATCTACAGAGCCGGAACCGGTTCGGCCATGTTCTATCTGTGGCACGCCAACGAAATTACGGCAACCCCCGACGGCAGAGCCGAGAAGGAGCCCTTCGGCACCAACTTCTCCCCGAACCTCTTCTCCAAGGTAGACGGTCCCATGTCGGTCATCAAGTCCTTCACAAAGCAGCACTTTATTGACACCGTAAACGGCGGTCCTCTCACCATGGAATTCCATCAGGATCTCTTCAATACCGAGGACGGTATCGAAAAGACCGCTTCTCTCGTTGAGACCTTCATCCACCTCGGCGGTCATCAGATGCAGCTCAACGCCGTGAACCGTGACGTTCTGAAGGACGCCCAGAAGCACCCCGAAAATTACAGGAACCTCATCGTCCGTATCTGGGGCTGGAGCGCATATTTCTGCGAGCTTGATAAGGAATATCAGGATCACGTCATCGCCCGTCACGAGTACGCTCTTGACTCGCAGATGTGAGAAATGACAGACCTTGTAAAGATTTGACAAAGTGAAAAGGTGAAAATGCCCCGGTACTGCTTTTGGCGGTATCGGGGTTCCTTTTGTTTTATTTGCAGACGGATCGTCTTTGGAAATATGCCATGAAAAATCCCGATGCGGCAGGATACCGCACCGGGACAGTTCGCATTAAAGCTTTGAAAAATGCAATGGAGGGGAACCTCGCTCCGTCGGGTCTGTCAGTCGAGGGTGCGCAGGAAGCTGATGCATCTGCCGACTTCTTCAAGACCGGTGGGATCGAGACCTTCGGATTCGATGACCATGAGAACGCCGTTCTTGTTTGCCCATGCACGGACATCCTTTACGGGAGCCTTGCCGGAGCCGACCGACTTGCCCTGAACGTTGTCGTGAACGTGGTCAAAGTTCTTGCATTCGGGAGCGGAGGGGATACCGTCCTTAAGGTGAACGACACGGATGCGGTCCTTGTGCTCTTCGAGGTACTCGATCACGTTAAGACCGGCATTGAATGCCCAGAAGGTGTCGATTTCAAGCTCAACGCCGGTGCGGGCGATGACTTCGTCCTCGATGATCTTACCGTAGGAGGTGGGGAAGAACTCACGGGAGTGGTTGTGGTAACCGAGGGTGATGCCGTTCTCGGCGAGCTTCTTCTGTGCCTGATTCAGAAGCTCGATGTTCGCATCCATCTTTTCGTTGGTGCTCCAGTCGGCGCCGGGAACGATGAGGTTCTTGCAGCCGATGGTCTTATGATATGCGATGGTAGCGTCGATGTTTTCGGGCTTGATCGGATCCATGCCGGTATGGGTGCCGGAGCAGATAAGACCGTACTCGTCAAGCCAGGACTTCACGTCCTCGGCGCTGTTATCGAAAAATCCTGCAAATTCAACGTACTTGTAGCCCATGGCTGCCACTTCCTTGAGTGCGCCCTTGAGGTCTTCCTTGGTGATGTCACGAAGGCTGTACATCTGAAGACCGTATTCTGTTCTTGCCATAACAATTTACCTCTCTTTGAAAAAGAATTTTCTTATACGCAGTATAGCATGGTTTTCCTTTTCTGTCAACAAGTTCCGGGAAGTTTTCTCAAAAAATTGCCGAAAGCTGCGGGCAGGGAAGAGGCTGCTTCAAAACCTGAATAAAAGACCGCCGGGAAGAAACCGAAGCTCCTTTCCGGCGGGCGTTCCTGCAGTCTTCTCAGCTGATCTTTACCTTTTCCCAAAGGGTGTTGACGTAATCCAGCGTTTCAGCGTCGAGGTTGCGGTATGCGTACTTGTTGTAGTTCTCCGAGAAGTCGCCGATCTCGGGGTAGAGGACTTCCATGGCTTCCTCGCCCATCTCTTCGATGTAGTCCGCATCGGTGTAGACGATCTTGTTGGGAGAAGCGTACCAGGTGTACTCGGCGTTGGCAACAGCGGCGTCATGGCTCAGCATGAAGTTGATGAATATCTCAGCCAGCTCCTTGTTCTCACAGCAGGAGGGAATGCACATGGCGTCTACGTAGTAGTTGGTGGGTTCGGGATAGTAGAAGCGAAGGTCAACGTCCTCTGCTTCGGCGTCCAGCATGGTGAAATAGTCGCCGGCATAGTAAGCGCCGATGGCGGCTTCTCCGGATTCCATCATGTTGTAGATCTCGTCCATGACAAGACCGTAACGGAGGGGCTGCTGTGCCATCAGTTCTTCGTAAGCGGCATCCCAGTCAGCCTTATCGGTGGAGTTCACGTCGTTTCCGAGCTTGTAAACGGCGGTACCGAAAGCGTCTCTCGGATTGTTGAACTGGAGGATACGTCCGGCGTACTTTTCGTTCCACAGGAGGTTCCAGCCGTCGGCGTCCGCTTCGTCAACTTCGTTGGCGTTGTAGATCACGCCCACGATGCCGTAGGTATAAGGTACGGTGTACTTGTTTTCCGGGTCGTAGTAAAGATTGCGGAAGGTGCTGTCGATGTTCTCGTAATTCGGGATATTGTCAAAATCAAGGGGAAGGAGCATATCCTCCTCGCGCATCTTGGCGATCATGTAGTCGGAGGGGACGATGACGTCGTAGCTGACGGCACCGGCAGAAAGCTTGGCGTACATATCTTCACAGCTTGCAAAGGTGTCGTAGTTGACCTTGACCTTTTCGCCGTAGGTCTCCCTGTACCATTTTTCAAATTCCTTCACGGTATCGTAGCTGTCTTCGCTGCCGTCCGAGATGTATTCACCCCAGTTGTACACGTTCAGCGTGAGAGTCTTTTTGCCGCCTTCGCATCCGGCAAGGCAGGGCGCAAGCAGAAGCGCCGAAAGAACAAATGCAACAATCTTTTTCATTTCGTTTATCCTCCAAAAAATAGTATATAATTTATTTGCCGTTATCTCTTGGCACGGCGCTTTTGGGACTTGGGCTTTACGTCCTTACTGTCGGACATATTGCTCAGAACAAGAAGGGCGAGTATGACGAAGAAGATGATGGTCGCCAGAGCGTACATCTTCGGTGTGACCGTCTTTTTGGTCATGTTGTAGATGCGGATCGGCAGCGTCTGGAAGCCGTTTCCGGCGGTGAAGTAACTGATGACGAAGTCGTCAAGACTCATGGAGAACGCCATGATGGCGCCGGTGATGATACCGGGCAGTATCTCGGGGATCGTCACCTTGATGAAAGCCTGAAGCGGCGTACAGCCGAGGTCCTGCGCTGCCTCCGGCAGGGAAGGATCCATCTGCTGCAGCTTCGGCAGTACCTGCAATATCACGTAGGGAAGACAGAAGGTGACGTGGGAGATCAGCATCGTCCAGAAATTGAGACTAATCCTCGAGCCCACAAGACGTCCCACGAAAACGAACATGAGCATAAGAGAGATACCGGTAATGATATCCGGGTTCGTCATCGGAATGTCGGTCACCGTGTCCATCACCTGACGGTACACACGGCTGCGGAGCTTATAGATACCGACGCTCGCCGCCGTTCCCATGACCGTAGAGACCGCCATGGCGGAGAAGGCGAGGACAAGAGTGTTCTTTACGCTGGTGAGAGTTGCTTCATCCTTGAAAAGCTCCCGGTACCATTTCAGCGAGAAGCCGCTGAAAACCGAAAGGCTCTTCGCCTCGTTGAAGGAGAAGACGAGCAGGATGGCGATGGGTGCAAAGAGAAAAATAAAGATGATCGCCGTATAGATCTTGGCAGCCGTTTTCATCTTGCGCCACCTCCGTATACAGCCTTATGGGTCAGTTTTTTCATGACCGCCATGCAGACCAGCAGAACGATCATGAGAATGAACGCCATGGCGGCTGCAAGGTGGAGATTGATGGCAACGTACTGTCCTTCTATGGCGTCGCCGATGAGGAAGAACTTACCGTTGCCCAGTTTCTGGGAAATATAGAAGGTACTGATGGAAGGAATGAGCACCATGGTGATGCCGCTCAGTACGCCGGGAAGACTGAGGGGGAAGATGACACGGCGAAGAACGGCGAAGCTGTTGCAGCCGAGGTCTCTTGCCGCTTCAAGAAGCCTTATGTCCATCTTGGCGATGATGGAGTAGATCGGCAGTACCATATAGGGAAAATAGTCGTATACCATGCCGATGACGACGGCGCTCTCGGTACCGATGATGTGTACCTTGCCGAGACCGATGGAAG
>JAZRXH010000143.1:0-46095 GCA_045600125.1 Eubacteriales bacterium
ACAACGTTGTCGGCGACGCCTACCAGATCGCAGGAGACGAGTATCATCTGATCCCCGCAGCTTTCCACTGCCATGGCGGTAGCCATGAGGGGCTTTTCCACATATTCGGAAATGCGCTCCGCGAACTGACCGTACAGGGAAACTTTCTTATCGGGTGTAATGCTGATCTCTGACCAGCCGATCCTCATATTGCTCATCAGATGCTCCTTTTTCAGACGGACGGTGATCCGCCGGGATATTTTTGCTTTGCTGCAGATATCATAGCAGACTGTATAGATAAATCCAGCATTATTCCGGCATTTTTCGAAACAGGCCCCCTGCATTCGTGCAAATCAGTGATGGGCAGGCAGAAAGGAGTACAAATGAAAAAGATGAAGTACGTTCTGATCATTGCAGCCGCGGATAAATAGAAAAAGCAAAATGAACACAGGACTTGACAAAGCGGATGCATCGCTGTATTATACGGAGCAAGATAATTTAAGGAGTCTTGAATGAAACTCGTTCGCACCAACATGATGGATATGATGATGTACATGGCAATGGACATGTGCGTTTTCCGTGTGCGAAAGAGGAGTCATTGAGATCATATCCGTAAACAATAAGAATGCGGCCCGTGGTCAGATGACCACGGGCTTTTACAATGCTGTCGGTGCTTTCAGCGCAAAGCGCGCAAAAGCACCGGAAACAGCATGTACCCGAACCGCAAAGCGGTCCGGGATCCTTGGAGGCTGGAATGAGTATTATTGAACTGAAAAACATGGGAAAGACATTTGCAACGGCCTCCGGCGCGGTAACGGCACTGGAGGACATCAATCTTTCCATTGAGGAGGGCGAGATCTTCGGCATCATCGGACTTTCCGGAGCGGGAAAAAGCACCCTTGTGCGGTGCATAAACCTTCTGGAGCGGCCGACGGAAGGCAGCGTCGTCATCGACGGTCGGGACATGATGACCTTGCCCAAAAAAGAGCTTCTTCTCATGCGGCGGAACATCGGCATGATCTTCCAAAGCTACAATCTTCTTGAACAGAGAAACGTTCTCGGAAACGTCCTCTACCCTCTTGAGATTTCCGGGACGCCGAAAGCAAAAGCGAAAGAGCGGGCACTCGAGCTCATCGAGCTTGTAGGACTCACCGACCGGATAAACTCCTATCCTTCTCAGCTTTCCGGCGGTCAGAAGCAGAGAGTGGCAATCGCCAGAGCCCTTGCCACGAATCCGAAGTATCTTCTCTGCGACGAAGCCACCAGCGCCCTTGACCCGAACACCACCCAGTCGATCCTCGCTCTCCTCAAGCAGATCAACGCCGAGTTCGGCGTGACCATCGTGGTCATCACCCACGAAATGAAGGTCATCGACTCGATCTGCGACAGGGTAGCGGTCATTGACAAAAGCCGCATCGCCGAGATCGGCAACGTCAGCGAGGTCTTCACCTCCCCGAAGTCGGACATCGCAAAAGAGCTGATTTTGCCTCTTGCGAGAAACACCGAAAGCATTTCCGGCGGCTCCCGTCTCCGCATCATCTTCAACGGTGAGAAGTCCACAAAGCCGGTCATATCCAACCTTGTGCTGGAATGTCAGGTCCCGGTGAACATCATGTTCGCCGACACCAAGGACATCGACGGCAAGGCGTTCGGTCATATGATCATCGAAGTGAACAGCGCCTTCAAGGACAAGGTATGCGCATACCTTACCGGTGCGGGCGTTGAATTCTCCGAGGAGGTGAACTGACATGCACTTTTCGGAAATGATGACAAAGATATGGGAAAGCGGCGTACTGGTCAACGGTATATGGGAAACGATCTATCTGACCCTTATCTCGACCCTTGCGGCGTATATCATCGGACTTCCTCTCGGCATCATCCTCTGTGTGACGGACAAGAAGGGCATCCACCCCATCCCGTGGCTGAACAGCGTGCTGGGCATAGTCATCAATGCCTTACGGAGTATCCCGTTCATCATCCTTATGGTTTCGATGCTCCCGGTGGCAAAGTTTGTGGTAGGCACCTCCATGGGCAATAAGGCGGTCATTGTGACCCTCGTCATAGCGGCGGCGCCTTACATCGCCCGCATGGTGGAATCCTCCATCAAGGAGGTGGACGCAGGCGTCATCGAAGCGGCGCAGGCCATGGGCACGCCTTCCTTCAAGATCGTAACAAAGGTACTCATCCCCGAGGCGAAGCCCTCGCTGATCGTCGGCGCTACCATCTGTCTTGTAACCATCCTCGGCTATTCCGCCATGGCGGGCACCATCGCCGGCGGCGGTCTCGGTATGATCGCCATCACCTACGGTTACCAGAGAAGCAACAGCGACATCGTATGGCTCTGCGTGATCCTGACCGTCATTATCGTGCAGATCATGCAGGAGATCGGTATGTTCATCGCACGGAAGACCGACAAACGAAAGAACCGGTAAATACATTACAGAAACATTCGTTATTCTTCAATCTTACAAAGATTGAAAAATATAAAAGACTGAAAAGGAGAAAAACATCATGAGAAAGTTCCTTGCACTCACCACTGCGGCTCTTCTTGCCGCTCTCACCCTCGCATCCTGCGAAAATAAGCCCGCCGATGACAAGACCATCTTCGTCGGCGCCAGCTCCACTCCCCACGCCGAGATCCTCGAGCAGGTCAAGGAAGACCTTGCCGAAAAGGGCTACACCCTTGAAATCAAGGTATTCGACGACTACGTGCTCCCCAACAAGGCACTGAACGACGGCGAAATCGACGCAAACTACTTCCAGCACACCCCTTACCTCAACAGCTTCAATGATTCCAACGGCACCGACCTCGTTTCCGCTGCAGGTATCCACTACGAGCCCTTCGGCCTTTACGGCAACGGTGTTGCTTCTGTCGCAGACGCTGCAGAGGGCGCTACCATCGTTATTCCCGCCGATGACAGCAACGAGACCAGAGCTCTCCTCCTCCTTGCGCAGGAAGGTCTTATCGAGCTTCCCGCCGACGCCAGCGCTGCCAAGGGCGTTACTACCCTCGACATCGTGGACAACCACGGCTTCAACGTAGTTCCCGTTCAGGCAGACATGGTTCCCGCTCAGCTCGCTAACAGCGACGAGGGCACTCTTGCCGTTATCAACGGCAACTATGCGCTTCAGGCAGGTCTGAAGATCGCCGACGCTCTCGCTATCGAGGACGCTAAGGGCGACGCAGCCAACACCTACGCCAACATCATCGCCGTAAGAAAAGGCGACGAAAACAGCGAAAAGATCACCGCACTCGTTGACGCTCTCAAGAGCGAGAAGGTAAAGAACTTCATCGCCGAGACCTACAACGGCGCCGTTGTTTCGATGTTCTGACAGAACAAATAAGGATAGCCCCAAAAAATCCCCACGGAAAACAAATCCGCGGGGATTTTTCACGGTCACAGAATGCCGCAGAGGAAATCCCCTGCGGCACTTTTCTGTTATATTATGGGTCTATATCACGAAAACAGCTTTGTGGACATATATCTCGAACCGGTGTCGGGAAGAATGACGACGATCTTCTTTCCGGCGTATTCGGGACGCTTTGCAAGCTCTACCGCTGCCCAGAGAGCCGCACCGGAGGTGATGCCGCAGAGGATGCCCTCGGCTTTGCCGAGAGTTCTTCCCATTTCGTAGGCGTCGTTATCGGTAACGGGAAGGATCTCGTCGTATACTTTCGTGTTGAGGATCTCCGGAACAAAGCCGGCGCCGATACCCTGCAGGTCGTGCGCTCCCTTTTCCCTTCCGGAAAGCACGGCGGAGGTGGCGGGCTCGATACCCACGACCTTCAGCGAAGGCTTTTTCTCTTTCAGATACTCGCCGATGCCGGTGATGGTGCCGCCGGTACCGACGCCTGCTACGAGGCAGTCAAGATCCCCGTCGGTATCCTCCCATATCTCGGGAGCCGTGGAGAGCTTATGGGTCTCGGGGTTGGCAGGGTTGGTGAACTGCCCGGCGATGAAGCTGTTTTCAATGGACTTATTCAGCTCTTCGGCTTTGGCGATGGCACCGCTCATGCCGAGCGCACCGGGAGTCAGAACCAGCTCTGCCCCGTATGCCTTCATCGTGTTGATGCGTTCCACCGACATGGAGTCCGGCATCACAATGATAAGGCGGATGCCTCTGGCGGCGCAGACGGCGGCAAGCCCGATGCCGGTATTTCCGCTGGTGGGCTCGATGACGGTGGCGCCGTCAACCAGTAAGCCCTTTTCTGCGGCGTCATCCAGCATATGCTTCGCCACTCTGTCCTTGATGCTTCCCGCCGGATTGAAAAACTCCAGCTTTGCATAGAGCCTTGCGGAAAGTCCGTACTGTTTCTCGATATTGCACAGCTCCATAAGGGGCGTCCTGCCGATGAGCTGTTCCACTGACGTATAGATTTTTGCCATTTTTCGACCTCTCAAAGATAGATAATTGATATATGACTGCTCTTTTATTTTACCACAAAATGCAGCGATAATCAAGACGTTTTGAAAAGAAAACGCATCCCTCTTGAAAAAGTGCTGCGTTTATGTTAAAATAATGCCGTAAGCGAGGTCGATCGAATTTTGAAGGAAATCACGTACACCGTTCCGGAAAACCGAAGCGGAAGAACTCTTCGGGACATCATCCGGGGAGACCTGAAGGTATCGGGAAGTCTACTTACGAAGCTGAAAAAGAGCGGCGGCATTCTCCTTTCCGGAAAGAGTGCCACCACGGCAGACTTTGCACACACCGGCGATACCGTCACTCTCGTCCTTCCCGAGGAAACCAGTGAAACCATTGAAAAAGTGAATATTCCTCTTGATGTCGTGTACGAGGATGATGCTCTGCTCTGCGTGAGCAAGCCCAAGGATATGCCTACCCATCCGAGTGCGGGAAACTACGGCAACACCCTTGCCAACGCCTGCATGTACTACTACCGGGACACCGATTTCGTCTTCCGACCGGTGAACCGTCTGGACAGGGACACCACGGGACTCGTTCTCATCGCAAAGGATGCACGGACAAGCGCTCTTCTTTCCGAAAGTATGCAAAAGGGGCAGTATACCAAGGGATATTTTGCTCTGCTTACCGGCACGCCGGAGAAGCCGGACGGCGTCGTTGACGCTCCCATCGGACGGTGTCACGACAGCATCATCAAGCGGGAGGTGCGGACGGACGGGCAGAGCGCTGTCACGGCTTACAGCGTCCTTGACGCCGCACCGGACAGAAGTGTGAGCCTTGCCCTCCTTCTTCCGAAAACCGGGCGTACCCACCAGATACGGGTACACATGGCGCACATCGGGCATCCGCTGATTTACGACTATATGTACGGCACCGAGATACCGGGAGAAACGCTTTATCTGCACTGCGGATTTCTCTCCTTCGAGCACCCTCTGAGCGGAGAAAGGATTTCTCTTTTCAGAAAGCCGGACTTTCCTTTTTTCAAGGGATTCGACTATGAAATAATAAGAAAGAGACTTTTGAAGGAATGACCGTATATACTTCCGTCTTCCCTTCCCGCCTCCCGTTCGATTACGGTCCTCAAAGGAAAAGTCCCGGACGCTTCCAAACACATTACAGAAACAAAAAAGCCGCAGACATTTGCCTGCGGCTTTCGGTTTAACCGGAAGATTACTTGGTCTTCTTTGCTTCCGCACCGGTCTTGAAGGTACACCAGAGGTTACCTGCAAGGCATACGGAGGAGTAAAGACCAACGATAATACCGACGATAAGAGGAAGAGCGAACTGCTTGATGGAGGTCACACCGAGAATGTACACCATACCGATGGTAAGAAGGGTCGTGATGGTGGTGTAAAGAGAACGCTTCATCGTAGAGTTGACGCTCTTGTTGACCTTTGCAGCAAAGTCAGCGCCGCTCATGAGCTTGTTGTTCTCACGGATTCTGTCAAAGATGATGATGGTTGCATTGATGGAGTAACCGAGGATCGTAAGAGCAACGGCGATGATGTTGGAGTTGATGGGGAGCTGGAGAACGGAATATGCAACGAGCACGAAGAAGATATCGTGGATGAGGCAAATAACCGCTGCAACTGCCGAGAGGAACTCGAAACGGATCGCAATGTAGATCAGCATAAGGATGACGGCAATGGTGGTAGCGATGATGGCGGACTTACGAAGGCTTCCGCTGATCGCACCGGATACATTGCTGGTTTCGAGAAGAGCGGACTGATCGAGGTCGTACTTCTCGGCGAGCTTATTGAACACTTCTTCTCTCTCTTCACTGGAGAGCTCGTTTGCACGGATAAGCACTTCGTCGCCGGTGCTGCCGGTGGAGGTTACGGAGGAGAACTTGGAGCCGAGATCGGGAGCGATGAGGTCTTCGATCTCCTTCTGAACGTCCTTATCGGCCTTTACGCCGACCTTGACGGTCATTTCGGTACCGCCTGCGAAGTCAACGTCCCAGTTGAAGCCGCGGATGAAGAAGCAGAGAATACCGAGTACTACAAAGCAAAGTGTGAAAAGGAAGAATTTCTTCTTATTACCTACGAAATCCACAAACATTACTGAACACCTCCCGTCTTGTCAGACGCAGCCGAAACCTTACGAGGTGCGCCGAAGAGCCAAGGATTGCTGATTCCGGTGTGCACGAAGGCACCGAGAAGGAACTGAGAAACAGCAACCGCCGTAAACATGGAAACGATAACACCGATGCAGAGGGTCACGCCGAAGCCCTGAACCGTACCGGTACCGAGCTTGATCAGAACGATCGCAGCGATGAGGGTCGTTACGTTGGAGTCGATGACGGCGATGATCGCACGGTTGAAGCCGGACTTAACCGCTGCCTTGATGCTCTTACCGAGAACGAGCTCTTCCTTGATTCTCTCGAAGATGACCACGTTGGCATCCACCGCCATACCGATGGTCAGGATGATGCCGGCGATACCGGGGAGAGAAAGGTTGACCTTGCCGGCAACAAGGATGAGCGCTACGATCGCCGTGTAAGCGAGGAGCGCAAGGGATGCAACGATGCCGGGGATCCGGTAGATGATGATCATAAATACGATAACGAGGAGGATACCGATGATGCCGGCAACGAGAGAGGTCTCGAGCGCTTTGTCGCCGAGGGTGGGACCTACGGCACGGAGCTCAGCCTCCTGAAGCTTGAAGGGAAGCTTACCGGCGGAGATGAGGTCTGCAAGCCACTTTACTTCTTCCTCATTGAAGCTGCCGGTAATCACACAGGTGTTGCTGTCGATCTTTTCCTTAACGGAAGGAGTGGAAATAGCCTGACCGTCGAGTTCGATGGAAATGAAGTTCATTCCTTCGGAGGAAAGAGCTGCCATTTCTTCGGTCGCCTTTGCGAAAGCGTCCTGCGCATCCTTGTTGAATTCAAGGGATACGAAGTATTCGGGAGCGCCGGAATTATTGACGCTGTCGTAGCAGGCGGTAGCCGCTACCACGTCACGGCCCTCGAGAACCGTATTGCCGTTGGAGTCAACGAACTTCAGTTCTGCGGTGGAGCCTATCTTCTGAACGGCTTCCTCAGGGTCGTCGATTTCCGGGATCTCAACACGGACCATATCCTTGTTGTCGCCGTATCTTGCGACGGTCGCCTCGGTGTAGCCGAGTGAGTCGAGTCTGTTACGGAGCATGGTGACTACGATCTCCATGTCTTCGTCGAAATTGGAGGTTTCATAACCTTCCTCCTGAACGGCCTGGTATACGATGGAGGAACCGCCCACGAGATCAAGTCCCTTTCTGATGCCGCCGTTCATAACGCCCGTCAGCGATGCGGGCTTGAAGCCGCAGATAGCCAGTGCACCCACGAAAGCAATGCACGCTATGACGAGCAGGATTCTGCTGATGCCTTTTTTCATTTTTGCTGTCATCCTTTCCTGTTTTGCATTCCCCGCAGCGCTTTCGGTCGCCGCAGGTTGCCACAGATGCTATTATAACCTTTTCTCGCCGAATTGTCAACACATTTTTTGCGAGAACTTGGATATTTTTTCTTAAATTCCGCATATATTGTGGTCTGCCTTTGAAAATATGAACAAATAGACACAAGAAGACAAAAAAAACGCTCCGCCGTACCCGTCCGGCACGGCAGAGCCTGTTTCTGACAATTACTGTTAATTTTCGGTCTTGTTTCCGACTCCTGCTCAAGCGCCGTAATTTTCCGCAAGAATCTTTTCCGCCGCCGTAAGTCTGGCGCAGACGCAGAGCACCTCTACGGCACATCGCAGCTGTTCGCATTCGGGATAGGACGGAGCGACACGGATGTTTCTGTCCTTCGGGTCCTTGTGATACGGGAAGGTAGAGCCTGCGCCGGTGAGAGCGATACCGGCGTTCCTGCAAAGCTCGATGGTTCTCTTTGCGCAGCCCTCGTACACGTTGAGGCTGACGAAATAACCGCCTCTGGGAGAGCACCACTCGCCTGCCCCGGTGCCTTTCAGTTCTTTGTCGAAAGCGTCAAGAACGATCTCGAACTTGGGGCGAAGCACGGCGGCGTGTCTCTTCATATACGCCTTCATGCTGTCGGCGTTCTTGAAGTACCTGACGTGACGGAGCATATTGAGCTTATCGTGACCGATGGTCTGGATGCCCATGATCTTCTTTATGAACTCCACATTGTTCACCGAGGAGGCGATGACCGCCACACCGGCGCCGGGGAAAGAGACCTTGGAGGTGGAGGTGAAAACGTAGACCATGTCGGGATTGCCTGCCTTCTTGCACTCATCGAGGATGTTGAGGAGCTTATCTCCCTCGTCGTACAGGTCGTGGATGATATAGGCGTTGTCCCAGTAGATACGGAAATCCTTCGAGGCGGGACGAAGAGATGCAAACCTCCGGACCGTTTCATCGGAATAGGTGATGCCGTCGGGGTTCGAGTACTTCGGAACGCACCAGATACCGACGACGCTTTCGTCCTGTACGTACTTCTCCACGGCGTCCATATCGGGACCGGTGGGCGTCATGTCGATATTGATCATTTCGATGCCCAGCGATTCGCAGATGCCGAAGTGACGGTCATAGCCGGGACATGGGCAGAGGAATTTCAGTTTTTCCTTCTTCACGAGAGGTCCCGTTCCGCCGTATACGCCGTAAAGAAGTCCTCTCACAACGGCGTCATACATCAGGTTGAGGCTCGAATTGCCTCCGACGATGACCTCCTCGGGAGAAATGCCGAGGACGTCCGCAAACAGCCTTTTCGCCTCGGGAATACCGTCCAGAATGCCGTAGTTGCGGCAGTCGGCGCCGTTTTCGGCATAGCAGTCGGCGTTGTCCGAAAGGACGGTCAAAAGCTCTCCGGATATATCGAGCTGCGCAGCGCCCGGCTTCCCCCGGCACATATCGAGGGCATAGTGCCTGTCGCACAGGGCGGCGTATCGGGTGCGGAGCTCTGCCGTCTCACGCAGAAGCTCCTCTTTTGATGCTGACGGATAAAACATAGTCAATCTCTCCTAACGGTCGTTCGGAAGACGCACACACAGCGTGCGCTCCCGATATGGCTGAATCTGAAAATGAGTCAAAATCAAAAATCGGCGTTCGAAACGGTTCTCGGGAACGGGATGACGTCACGGATGTTGGCGATGCCCGTGAGATACATGATGAGTCTTTCAAAGCCGAGACCGTAACCGGCGTGGCGGGTGCCGCCGTACTTACGGAGCTCGAGGTACCACCAGTAGTCCTTCTCGTTGAGGTTCAGCTCTGCCATTCTCTTTTCGAGAAGCTCCAGTCTTTCCTCTCTCTGGGAACCGCCGATGAGCTCACCGACGCCGGGAACAAGCATATCCATGGCGGCAACGGTCTTGTTGTCGTCGTTCATTCTCATGTAGAACGCCTTGATCTCCTTCGGGTAGTCGGTGACGAAGACGGGCTTTGCGAAGATCTTCTCGGTGAGGTATCTTTCATGCTCGGTCTGGAGGTCGATGCCCCAGCTTACGGGGTAATCGAACTTGTTGCCGCTCTTGATGAGAAGGTCGATGGCTTCGGTATAGGTGACGTGACCGAACTCGGCGTTCACAAGGCCGTTCAGTCTTTCGAGAAGCGTATTGTCGACGAACTTGTTGAAGAACTCGATTTCCTGCGAGCATACGTCGAGGACGTAACGGATCACGTACTTGACCATGGCTTCGGAAAGAGCCATATTGTCCTTGAGGTCGGCGAAGGCTACCTCGGGCTCGATCATCCAGAACTCAGCCGCATGGCGGGCGGTGTTGGAATTCTCGGCACGGAAGGTAGGACCGAAGGTATAGATCTTGCCGTAAGCCTGTGCAAAGCACTCGGCCTCCAGCTGACCGGAAACGGTGAGGTTGGCGCTCTTCTCAAAGAAGTCCTTGGAGTAGTCCACCTTGCCGTCCTCTGTCATCGGCACGTTTTCCATATCCAGCGTGGTAACTCTGAACATCTCGCCGGCACCCTCGCAGTCGCTGCAGGTGATGAGGGGCGTATTGACGTATACGAAGCCCTGCTCCTGAAAGAACTTATGGATGGCGTATGCCGCAGCGGAACGGACACGGAAAGCCGCATGGAAGGTGTTCGCACGGGGGCGGAGATGTGCAATCGAACGGAGGTATTCGAGGGTATGTCTCTTTTTCTGAAGCGGGTAGTCGGGGGTGGACTTACCCTCCACGTCGATGGTCTCGGCTTTCAGCTCGAAGGGCTGAGGAGCGTCGGGGGTCAGAGCCAGCGTGCCCTTTACCACCAGTGCCGCCGACACGTTCTGCTTGCAGATATCGGCGTAATTTTCTACCTTATCGGCTTCGAAGACGATCTGCAGAGGCTTGAAGCAGCTTCCGTCGCCCAGCTCGATAAAACCGAACTTATTGCTGGCACGGATGGTCTTGACCCATCCTGCCACCGTGATTTCTTTACCGCCGAAGGCTTCGGGAGAAGCGAACAGCTCTCTGATCTGTGTATGTTCCATGATCTCTATTCCTTTCGTCAATGATATACGTTTTATTTGATCAAAGCAGCCGGATACCGTGCTTTGCCAGCTCCTCGACCATTTCGGCGCTCCACACCGAGGACTGTACCTCACCGATGTGGGCTTTCCCGAGAAGCAGCATGCAAAGTCTTGACTGACCGATACCGCCGCCGATGGTCAGCGGGAGTTTTCCCTCGAGGAGCATCTTGTGGAAGGTCAGTTCCGCTCTCTCCTCACAGCCGGCGATTTTCAGCTGGCGAAGAAGCGATTCCTTATCCACACGGATACCCATGGAGGAGATCTCGAAGGCGCAGCCGAGAACGTCGTTCCAGACGAGGATGTCGCCGTTCAGTTCCCAGTCGTCGTAGTCGGGGGCTCTGCCGTCGTGCTTTTCGCCGCTCTTCAGAACGCCGCCGATTTTGGAGATGAAGACGGTCTTCTTTTCACGGCAGATGGCGTTTTCACGCTCCTTAGGCGTAAGAGTCGGGTACATATCCTCAAGGCTCTGGGTGTCGATGAAGAACACGTCCTCGCAGACCCTTGGGGTGAGCTTCGGGAAAGCCACGTTGAGCTCGTATTCGGTGCGCTTGAGGGCGCAGATGATGCTGATGACGACGCTCCTCAGGAATTCGGGATTTCTCTCTTCCCGGTTTATGACACGTTCCCAGTCCCACTGATCCACGTAGATCGAGTGGATATTGTCCAGCTCCTCGTCCCGGCGGATGGCGTTCATATCGGTATAAAGACCCGAGCCGTGCTCGAAGCCGTATTTATAAAGGGCGTATCTCTTCCACTTGGCAAGGGAGTGAACGACCTGAACATTGTATCCGGTATCCGGAATATCAAACTCCACAGGGCGCTCGAAGCCGTTGAGATTGTCATTGAAGCCGCTTTCGTCGGTGACGAACATGGGCGCCGAAACTCTTTCGAGATTGAGGGCGTCGGCGAGATGGAACTCAAAACGGTCTTTGGCAAACTTTATGGCTTTCTCCGTTTCACGCAGAGTAAGCACCGAGCTGTATCCCTCCGGGATCACAAAATTACGTGCCATGGGTGCAGATTTCCTTTCTTTCGGGGATTGCTGTGAGCAAATAATACTCAAAAAGTACCACAAATTATATTATAGCACGCTTTTGCACTTTTTGCAATACCTAAAATGCATTTTTTTGAGAAGAAACGCAAATATCCCCGCAAATTCGAGTAAATTATGAAATGTCCGCCGCAGCGGACTGCATATTTATATCGGCACTGACAATCTGCTTCAAAAAGCGGGATCTTTTCGCTTTCCGGTTGACACGGAGGATGTTTTGTTATATAATTGTGGGAAGATAAAAGGAGCGAAATACGCTATGACAACTTTACCGAATATGCCGAAGCTCGGCACAAAGCCGATCCCCATGTTTCCCCATGAGCTTCCCGAGGGCACAGGCGAGGTGGATTTCGTCTACGTCAGCGGCGACGCCTACGTGGATCATCCGTCCTTCGGAACGGCGATCATCGCAAGACTTCTCGAGGACTGCGGCTACACCGTGGGCATCATCGCACAGCCGGAATGGAAGGAGCGTTCGGATCCCGAAAAAAAGACCGGCGTCTGCCGTTTCGGACGCCCGAGGCTTGCCTTCCTCGTAAGCGCCGGAAACATTGATTCCATGGTCGCCCACTACACGGCGGCGAAGAAGAAACGCACCGACGACTACTACTCCCCGAACCGGGAAGCGGGGCACCGACCCGACAGAGCGACCATCGTCTACTGCAACCGGATACGGGAAGCCTACGGCGACGTGCCGATCATCATCGGCGGTCTGGAAGCGTCGCTGCGCCGTTTTGCCCATTACGACTACTGGGACGACGGCGTGCGAAGGAGCATTCTCATCGACTCGGGCGCCGATATTCTGTCCTACGGCATGGGCGAGTACACCATTTCCCGCCTTGCAAAGCTGCTGGACCGGGGCGTACCGATCTCAAAGATAAAAGACGTGCGGGGAACGGTGGTGAAAGTTCCGAAGGACTACGTGCCGGGCTATGAAACGGCGGACACCTACGACTATGCGGTACTGAAAAGCGACAAAAAGGCGTATGCCGACGCTTTCCGCATCCAGTATCAGAACACCGACAGCTTCGGCAAGGCGGTCACCGAGACCTACGGAGAAATTAAACTGGTGCAGAATCCCCCGGCGCCGATCCTCACCCGGGAGGAGCTGGACCGGATCTACGCCTTCCCCTACACGAGAAAGTGGCATCCGTATTACGACAAGTTCGGCGGCATTGCGGCTCTTTCCGAGGTGGAATTCTCCATCACCCACAACCGGGGGTGCTTCGGCGCCTGCGCCTTCTGCGCCATTGCCTACCATCAGGGACGGAACGTGGTATCGAGAAGCAGGGAATCGGTGCTCGCCGAAGCGCAGCTTCTCACCACGCTTCCCGGCTTTAAGGGATACATCCACGACGTGGGAGGTCCCACGGCGAACTTCCGCTGCGGTCCCTGTAAGGATGTGCGGGAAGGAAAAAGAGGTCTCTGCACGAACCGCCGCTGTCTTGCGCCGAAGATGTGCAAAAATCTCATCGTGGATCACTCGGAATACGTGGATATCCTCCGTTCCATGCGAAGTATCCCCGGCATCAAGAAGGTATTCGTGCGTTCGGGCATCCGCTTCGACTATCTGACCTACGATAAGAGCGACGAATTCCTGCGGGAGCTTGCAGAGCATCACGTCAGCGGGCAGCTGAAGGTGGCGCCGGAGCACATCTCCCCCGCCGTCCTTCGGGAAATGGGAAAGCCGGACGTGGAGGTCTACGACCGCTTCTGCAAAAAATACTTTGAATGCTCGCACCGTGCGGGACTCGACCAGTATCTCGTGCCGTATCTCATGTCCTCCCATCCGGGAAGCACTCTGGATGCGGCGATCGACCTTGCGCTTTATCTGAAGCGGAACAACGTGAGACCCGAGCAGGTGCAGGACTTCTACCCCACTCCCTCCACCGCCTCCACCACCATGTACTACACGGGAATCGATCCCTTTACGGGAAAAGAGGTCTACGTTCCGAAGACACCCGAGGAGAAAAAGATCCAGCGGGCGCTTCTGCAGTACAATAAGCCGGAGAACCGTGCTCTCGTCAGGAAAGCGATCGGGCTTACCGGCAGAACCGACGCCGAGGAGTTACTGTTCACGCACAGCCATGCAGAGCAGGAGACTCCATCTAGAGGAGGAAGGCAGAGCGTTCACGGAAAAACACCGGTGAAACCGGACAGAACGGACAGAACGGATAAAAAAGAGTATTCCGGACGTTCCCCCGCCGGGAAAAACAATCCCTCTTCCCGCTCCTCCTCTTCCGGAAGCGGCAGAGTAAAAACGGGTGCAAAACCGTCCGGCGCTTCTTCCCGCAGCACGGTCAAAACGGAAGGACGTGCCGCCCCCGGCAAATCGCCGTCCCGCAAGGGCTGGGCAAAGAGCAAGCCCAAGGCGGTAAAGGGCACCAAGGCGGCGAAGAAAAAATAAAGACGGAGCGATTCTCGATTGCCGCTCCTTCTGACACAAGTGAAGTCAGGATAACAAAATAACGGCAAAATATAACAATCGGGGTGATCATACGTTGAAAACTACCCTTACCATCACAAAAGACGAATACTGCTGGCTGTTCGGCGGCTTCGGATTTCACAACAGCGAAGCGACGATGACGGGGATCATGCCGGAAAATCTGCTGAACGAATACGTTCTGAAAACCTTCCGGGAAATCTCCCCCACCTTCGCCCGTGTATTCGGCGGCTATGCAAACTGGACAAAGGAAGCCATGGACGCCTTTGCGGACTACTATGACACAACCTTCCGCAAAGCCGGAACAACGCTCTATCTTGTCCCCGGCCGCATGCCGTACCGCAGTCTTTCCTTTGATCCACACGAATACGCCGAAAAGGTGGCAGCGAATCTTGAATACCTCATAAAGGTACGCAAATGCACGAAGATCCGTTACTACTGCGTAACGAATGAAATGTCGGTGGGAAACACCTACTGCTTCTTCGGAAAGCATCTTGAGGAGTTCAAGGCGCTCCACGAGGAATTGTACGACGCTTTTCTCCGTCACGGTCTTGACGTAGGACTTCTTGCCACCGATTCCTCCGGCTTCTCCACGATGGACACGGTAAAGTGGGCGATGGAGAATATGGACGAGGTGACCGAGGCGTACTGCTGGCACAACTATCAGCTGAAAACGCCGGAGGGAGAGCAGCTCTTTGCCGGAGATGCTTCCATCTATCCCCGCCTTCTTACAGCCTACAGCGAAGCGGTGCAGGCGGCGCTGAAAAAGGAGAAGCGGTTCATTCTCGGAGAGTTCGGGGTACAGAATCCCCGCTTTTTCCGAAACGACGTCATGCGCAACGACGTATGCAGCGGCTGCAGCGATGAAAAAGAAGCGTCTCTTACGGCGCTGACGCTTGCCGAGGAAGAAATGGCTGTCCTCAACTCCGGCTGTCAGTCCGCCGCCTACTGGACGTTCATGGACTACCCTGACCCCTTCCTCCGGGAGGATGGGGACACCGAGGAGGAAAAAGCAAGGTATGACTGCGCCCGGTTCTCGGGGCACGGTATTTCCATTCGATACAACAAGTGGGGACTGTTCCGATGGGACGACGACACGGGCGATTACCGTGCCAGAGCTTCCCTGTACGCTCTGGGTCCCATTGCACGGTACTTCCGCAAGGGAAGCCGTGTTCTGCACTGTCAAACCGAAAACGAAGCCCTCCGCTGCGGCGCCGTGTTCTGTCCGGGCGGCGGTGTTTCGGTCTGCATCATCAACAACAGCGCCGAGAATGCAGAGGTAAGCGTCTTTTGCGGTCTTTCACCAAAGAAGCCCTATCGCTGTTTTACATACGACGCAAATAACGTGCCGCACAATCCCTTCAACGACCTGCAGCCCTTCACTGTGCTTTCCGGGAATACCGTCGCCGTTCCGTCCATGGGAATGGTGCTTCTTACGACCGATTACACGGAAAGAACTCCTTCGGAAATCACGGGGATCGCAAAAGAGGGAAACACGCTGAAATGGGATCACTGCGACGATGCGGAGCATTGCTATTACCGGGTATACCGGGACGGACAGCAGATCGCTTCCACCGTATCCGAGCACCTTTCAAGAGAGAGTCTTGCGGGCGGAGAGTATCGGGTGATTTCGGTGGACAAATGGGGAAATACCGGGGAAATGTGACCGCAGCACATCGGCAAGGGTATAAAACCGACCGGCGTTATTTCGGCGGCAGAACGGGCTTTGTTAAAAAAAGCAATATTGCGTTACAAAAGAGCAACAAAGTATTTGCCGCCTTTCCTTCAAAGTGCTACAATACGCATAAAGAAATCATTAAATACTGTATATGACAAAAAGATATTTCAAGAAAGCGAGGACGAAAAACAATGGACACATTCATTCTGCCCTCCGAGGCAAAAAGCGCACAGCAGTACATCGAAGCGCTGAAAGCACAGAGCGGCTCTCTTTCCGACAAGGCAGTAAGAGAGGGCATCGACCTTCTTACGGAAAAGAGAATAAACGAGATCCGCACCAGTGCAAACATTCCCGTAAAGGGCGGCAGGGTCTATTACGTTTCGGAAAACGGAAACGACGAAAACGACGGAAGCTCCCCCGAGAAGGCGATAAAGACCCTTGCAGGGGTCAATGCACTGGCTCTTTCCGAAGGCGATTTCGTGCTTTTTGAAAGAGGCGGCGTCTACAGAGGAAATCTTGTCACGGTGAGCGGCGTTACCTACACGGCTTACGGCGAAGGCGAAAAGCCCGCCCTGTACGGCTGGGAAAAGAATTCGGCGTCGCCCGAGCTCTGGGAAGAGACCGATGAGCCGAACGTATGGCTGTATGCAGAGCCGATCGAGAACGACGTAGGCAACATCGTATTCGACGACAAAACGCACACGAGGAAAGTCGTCCGCTCCACCGAGACCGACGGCACCCATCTCGATTACAGAGCCGGAAGGATCTTCAACGACTACCACGACCTCACCGAAGACCTTACCTTCTTCCACGACAGCTTTGCCTACGACAGCACCGGCAGGCTGTATCTCCGCTGCGAAGCGGGCAATCCCGGCAAGGTATTCGACGATATCGAAATGGCGCAGAAACGGCACGTCGTCACCAACGGCGCCAATGAAAACGTCCGTATCGACAACCTCGTCATCGCCTACGGCGGTGCGCACGGCGTCGGCTCCGGCTCCGCGAAGGGACTCTGCATCACGAACTGCGAGTTCAAGTGGATCGGCGGCTCGCTGCAGATGAAGATCGGCGGCTACGGCAGAACGTGGCCCACGCCTTACGGCAACGCCGTGGAGATCTACGGCGAAGCCATCGACTACACGGTGGACAACTGCTACATCCACGACGTATACGACGCCGGCGTCACCCATCAATTCGGTGAAGGATGCGCAGCGCAGAACAGCCATATGCATCCGGTACACAACGACAACGTGCGGTATATCAACAACGTTTTTGAAAGATGCGTGTACTCGGTAGAGATCTTCTACGGCGGCTCGGACTTCGAGGAAAGAAGCAACGACAACACCCACATCGAGAACAACATCATGCGGATGGGCGGCGGCTTCGGACACGATCAGAGACCCGACGCAGGCGTTACGGCTCTCATCCGGAACGGACGCATCATCCTGAATACCCACGATTACACCGTGAAGAACAACATATTCGACAGAAGCCGCTCGAAGATCATCACGGCGGCAAACGACGGCGGAAGCCTTGCGCAGTATTTCGGCAACATTTACGTGCAGAACAGGGGCGGACGCTTCTGCAACCGTTTGGGAGCCGATTATATCGCCGATGAGGATCTTCCCGCAAAGCTGGAAGCGACCGGCACCGAGCACGACGGAAAGTTCATCTTCGTGGACGATCTCGGCTATAACGACTGAATGATCGGGCGTAAACGGTATTTTACGCTCAGAAAAAATACAAAGGCAGGAGTGATTGAAATGAAAAAAGTAAGGATCGGTATCTGCGGTGCGGGAAACATCGCCACAAGCGCACATCTTCCGAGCTATGCAAAGATCAGCGAGGTCGAGGTCGTCGCCATCTGCGACATCGTACCGGAGAGAGCGAAGGAAGCCGCCGAGCGCTTCGGCATTCCGAAGTGGTTTGCTTCGGTGGAGGAAATGCTGGCAGGGGCAGAGCTGGACGCCGTTGACATCTGCACGTGGAACTGCGGTCATGCGCCCTGCGTGATCGCCGCCGCCAATGCCGGAAAAGACGTAGTATGCGAAAAGCCCATGGCGCTGAATCTCGATGCGGCGAAGGCTATGGAAAAAGCCGTAAAGGAAAACGGCGTGAAGTTCATGCTGGCTGTTCCCAACCGCTGGAATCCCTCCAACATGGCGATAAAGGAGCTTTGCGATAAGGGCGAGCTGGGCGACATTTATATGTCCCGGGCGCAGAATATCCGTCGCAGAGGCACTCCCACCGGATGGTTCACCGATAAGAAGTCCTCCGGCGGCGGCCCCGTCATCGACATCGCCGTCCATAGAATTGATGCGGCATGGTATCTGATGGGCTGCCCGAAGCCGGTCAGCGTTTCCGCAGCGACCTACGCTCCCTTCGGTGACTATCAGACCAAGGGCTGCACGAGATGGCAGGGACACTGTGCTCCCGACAATCAGTTCGACACCGAGGACTCCGGAGCCGGAATGGTGCGGTTTGAAAACGGCGCCGTCATGCTCTTTGAAGCAAGCTGGGCGATCAACGGTCCCGGCGTGGGTCAGGTTCAGATTTACGGAACGAAAGCCGGCGCTACGGTAGAGCCCGCCCCCATGATCTACGGGGAAAGGGACGGTTATCTTTCCGACGACAAGATCGGCGTAGACGGTACAAGCCAGTTTGAGAACGAGCTTCGCTATTTTGCAAAGTACGTTCTCGGCGAGATCACCGACAACAAGTACCCCATCGAGCAGGCGGTGCAGCTCCAGAGCATCCTCGAGGGCATCTACACCTCCGCCAAGGAAGGCAAGGAAGTACGCCTCTGATCTCCCCCTTTCCTGCAAAATTCTTAAACAAACAGAAAGCAGCTTCTTTCCGGAATCGGTTATCCGGAAGGAAGCTGTTTTTTCGTGTATATCTTTTTGTAAAGCCGCCCGAACCAAAAACAAAAGAACCCGCCCCGAAAATCCGGGACGGGTCTGCTTACCATGGAAAATCAAAGAGCGGAAACGATCTCGAGGGTGTCCTTTGCGATCATGAGCTCTTCGTTGGTGGGGATGACGAGCATCTTCACCTTGGAATCGGGAGTGGAGATATCGTACTCAACAGAGGTTCTCTTTGCCTTCTTATTGAGTTCTTCGTCGATCTTCACGCCGAGAAAAGCGAGTTTTTCGGCAACTCTCGTTCTGTACTGAGGATTGTTCTCGCCGATACCGCCGCAGAATACGATGGCGTCTACGCCGCCCATAGCCGCTGCGAAACCGCCGATGTACTTGGTGAGCTGATGGCAGAGCATGCTTTCAACCAGCTTTGCTCTTTCGTCGCCCTGCTTTGCGTTCTCTTCGATGGTACGGTTGTCGCCGGTCTTCTCGTAGATACCGAGGATGCCGGATTCCTTGTTCATGACCTTGTCGATGCCGTCGGCGTCAAGACCCTCCTTCTTCATGAGAAGAGGAATGATGGCGGGGTCGATGGAGCCGCAGCGGGTGCCCATCATGATACCCTCAAGAGGCGTAAGTCCCATGGTGGTATCGAAGCACTTGCCGTTCTCGATGGCGGAAATGGAGGAGCCGTTGCCGAGATGGCAGGTAACGAGCCTGAGGTCGTTTCTGCCGAGCATAGCGGCTGCTCTCATGGATACATAACGGTGGGAGGTTCCGTGGAAGCCGTATCTTCTGATCTTGTACTTCTCATAGAACTTATAAGGAAGCGCATACATATACGCATAGTCGGGCATGGTCTGATGGAAGCCGGTATCGAATACGGCTACCTGAGGCTTGCCGGGCATGATCTCCTGGCAGGCACGGATGCCGGTGAGGTTGTGGGGGTTGTGGAGCGGACCGAGCTCGCTGCACTCGATGATGGCATTGATCACGTCGTCATTCACGAGAACAGAGCCGGAGAACTTTTCGCCGCCGTGGAGGACCCGGTGTCCTACTGCGGAGATCTCATCGAAGGACTTGAGAACGCCGTGCTTTTCGCATACGAGGTTCTCCATCACGAGCTTCAGCGCTTCGGAATGGTTGTCCATCTTTGCTTCCACTTCGTACTTATAATCCTTTGCGGGGATCTTGTATGTAAAAATACCCTTGCCGCCCTTGTCGCCGATGCGCTCGCAGATACCTTTTGCGAGAACGCTTTCGTCGGTCATATCGAAAACCTGATATTTAACGGAAGAGCTGCCTGCGTTAATTACGAGAATCTTCATTTTCGTCATATCCTTTCAATTTCCGAATCATAAAAAAACTGCGCCCTTTCTCAAAGAGAGGTTTTCCCAAAGAGAAAGGGCGAACAGCAAAGCTTTTAATTGCCTTCTTCCTCGTCTGTGCAGTCTTCGCACTCGCAGCAGCAATCGCAATCGTCGTCTTCACAATCGCAGCAGCAGCCGTCGTCATCACATTCAAAGAGGATCTGCTCTACCTCGCCGAGATCCTCGTCGAGCTCGTCGCAGTAGTCAAACAGTGTATCGGTATCGTCTTCGATCACTTCAAGCTCGTCGGCGATGTCGGCGAGGATGTCGGACATAAGGGAAATGAGCTTGCCCTCATTGGTGTCCGCGCTGAAGTTCATACCTTCCATAACGCCCTTGAGGTGGGCAACCTTTTCGTTGATGGTCATAACTGTAAACCTCCAATCAAATCGTACTGAATCGTATTGAAGTGGAAAGAATAAGGGAAATTACTTGTTGTTCACACGCTCGATGTATTCACCGGTTCTGGTGTCGATCTTAAGGACGTCGCCGATGTTGATGAAGAGCGGAACCTTGATCTCTGCACCGGTCTCGAGGGTAGCGGGCTTGGAAGCGCCGGTAGCGGTGTTGCCTCTTTCGCCGGGCTCGGTCTCGGTCACTTCGAGTTCAACGAACATGGGAGCTTCGATGGCGAATACGTTGCCCTTGTAGGAGCAGATCTTGCAGATCATGTTTTCCTTGACGAACTTGAAGTTGTCGCCGAGCTTATCCTTTTCAACGGGAAGCATCTCGAAGGATTCGCTGTCCATGAAGTAGTAAAGGTCGCCGTCGTTGTAGCTGTATTCCATGTCTTTTCTTTCAACGAGAGCGGTGGGGAACTTTTCGGTGGGGTTAAAGGAAGTTTCGATAACGGCGCCGGTGATGACGTTTCTGAGCTTTGTTCTTACGAACGCTGCACCCTTGCCGGGCTTAACGTGCTGGAATTCGATGACCTGGCAAACCTTGCCGTCCCATTCAAAGGTAAGACCGTTTCTGAAATCGCCTGCTGATAACATATTATATCCTCCAATAATACAAGTATGCATTTCGCACACAATAATTTTTCGTCTTATTATACTATAAGTTTGTTACGAAGTCAAGTACAAAATCAAAGAATTATCAGTTCTTTCGGGCTTTTTGTCAGGTTTTCAAAGCCATTTTGCGAAATTTTTACAATATCTTCAATTCTTACGCCATATTTTCCTTCGAGATACACGCCCGGCTCGACGCTGACAACAGCGTTTTCGGGGATCTCGCAGCTGCAGCCCGCACTGAAACCGGGAGCCTCGTGGATGTCGATGCCGAGAGAATGCCCGAGGCTGTGTCCGAAGCAGCCCCGGTAGCCGCATTCATAGATGTAGTTCCTTGCGGCGTCGTCCACGGATTTTCCGACGCATCCCGCAAAAATCGCATCAAACGACCGCTTCTGCGCCTCAAGCACCGTATCGTAAACCTTTTTCATTTCGTCGTCCGGCTTTCCGAGGCACACCGTTCTCGTCATGTCCGAGCAGTAGCCGCAAACCTTTGCACCGAAGTCCATGGTGAGGAAGCCCCGGCTCAGCTTCACGTCCTCCGGGACGCCGTGGGGCAGGGACGATTTGGCGCCGGATACGCAGATGGTATCGAACGCCGTGCAGTCGGCTCCGTTTTTGCGCATGAAGAATTCCAGCTCCAGCGCCACGTCCTTTTCTGTCTTGTCCGGGGTGATATAACCGAGGATATGACTGAACGCCGCATCGGTGATGCTCTGCGCCCGGCGAATGGCGGCGAGCTCGTCCCCGTCCTTTGCCACACGGCATTCCTCAAGCATCCCGCCGCAGCCGGAAAGGGAGCAGATGCCGAGGCACTCGTTCCGGAGTGCGTCGTATTCCGTCACCGTGGTGTGTCTGTCCTCGTAAAGAAGGACCTTTACTTTATTCCGTTCCGCAAAATCGGCGATGCTTTCCCTTCTCTTCTTTTCGATGAGATACACGTCGACGCCGCTCTGCAGTCTTCCTTTTTCCTTTGCGATTTTTGCCATTTCGCAGTAGCGGAAATCGAGATACAGTGCGGCTTCGTTCTGCGAGATAAGGATATACCCCGCCGAGGAGTTAAAGCCGCTGGCGTAAAACCGGTTGCTGTCGCTGGTAATGAGAACGGCGTCGCCGTCCTTTTTCAGTCTGCTTCTTATTTTTTCGATCCGTGTCAAGAAAAGACACCTCCCAAAACTACTGTTTCGCTCTTTGTTATTGCTTTATGTAAGTCCGATAAGCCTCTTTCATCCGCAAAGCGTCCTCCGCCATAGTGCCGTCCGACTCGCAGATAATCGTGGGAGAAATGCCGAGAGAGGCGATACACTCGCAAAGAGGCTCGAAGGCGGGACCGAAGGTATCGTCTTCAAAGGTCAGATGCTTCTTTTCGCCGCCCTTCGTGTATTCGATCTTGGAGAAATGGCAGTGGAGATGCTCCGCATACTCCGGGCAGAGCTCGGCAGCGATCCTGTCGAAAACACGCTTATAGTCGTCGGCACAGAGGAAAAGACCGCCGAGATTCCGGGCGTTCATATGACCGAAGTCCACCACGGGCCGTACGTTCTTGTCCACCCGGCACATGGCGAGCACCTCGTCGAGGGTGCCGAGCTGATTGATCTTACCCATGGTCTCGATGCCGAGGAGAACGCCGTCGTACAGCTCCTCCTCCTCAAGGCAGCGGATGCAGTGCTCGAGAGCCGTGCAGGCATAACCGAGAGCGACGTCCCTTTCGAGCTTGGCGGTGCTTCCGGCGTGGATGACGACGGTCTTTGCGCCCATGGCTTTGGCGGCTCTTGCGCTCTCGATAAAATACCGTGCCGAGCCGAGGCGCTTTTCCTCCTCCACGGAGGAGAGCGAAATGAAATAGGGAGCGTGGACCGAAAGGGCGATACCGCTCTTTTTTGCCTCCTCCCCTATCCTGGCAAAGGTCTCGAGGCTTCCCCGTATCCCGTTGCCGCCCTCGTATTCATAAGCGTCGAGCCCTCTGTCTTTTACCCATGCGGGCGCTTCAAGGGTCGACTTTTTTCCTTCTTTATAGAAGCTCTCGGAGTTTCCTCCGGGACCGAACGATGCAGACATAAATGTTTCCTTTCTCTTGTGTCTCTTGTGTCTCTTGTGTCTCTTGTATCTCTTGTACAGCCTATAAAACGGAGGACGGCGGACATTACTCCGCCGCCGGCTCCGGGATTTTCGTCACGTCGATCCAGCTCCTGCAGCCGGACAGCTTTTCCAGTTCGGGAAGCGTCAGCTCAATGGCGGAATTGGAGCTTCCGCACGCCGGGAACACCGTTTCAAAGCGTTTCAGCGATTCGTCGAGATACACCTCGGTGTTGTCCGGATTGGCAAAGGGGCATACGCCGCCCACGGCGTGACCGGTAAGAAGAGCGACCTCCTCGGCGCCGAGCATTCTCGCCTTCATGCCGAAGAAGCGCTTGAATTTTCCGTTGTCGATCTTCACGTCTCCGGCGCACACCACAAGAATGCAGGCATTCTCCTCTGCCGCATGGAAGGACAGCGTTTTGGCGATTCTCGCTCCCTCCACGCCGAGAGCCCTTGCCGCAAGCTCTACCGTGGCGCTGGACTCGTTCATTTCCCGTATTTCGGTATCCTTGCCGTAGGTTTTCAGATACGCTCTTACTTTTTCTATCGACATTTCATTCTCTCCGTTCTGTATTTCGCTGCCGTAACATACGCTGTCATATCCTCCTGTAATGAGGATTCAGACGTTTCTGTTTTCCGGCTTCATCAGTTCCCTTGCCGCAGTCTTTGCGGATTCGGTGACGCCGATGCCCGAAATGATCCGTGCCACCTCGCAAGTTCTCTCATCGCCCTCGATCTGCCTTGCTCCCGTCACGGTCCTGCCCTCCGTCTCGGTCTTTTCCACCTTGAAGTGATGGTCGCCGAGGGAGGCGATCTGAGCGGAGTGGGTCACGCAGAGGACTTCCCGGTCCTTTGCGATCTCGAGGAGCTTCAGACCGATCTTACGGGAGGTCTTGCCCGACACGCCGGTATCCACCTCATCGAAGATCATGGTCTCCACGCTGTCCTTTTCGGCAAGAACACACTTTATGGCAAGCATGATCCGGGCAAGCTCACCGCCGGAGGCGGTTCTGACAAGCGGCTTTGCCGGCTCTCCTACGTTTGTGCTGACAAGGAACTCGGCGCTGTCCGCACCGTCCATACCGCACTCGACGCTCCGGAGACTTACGGAAAATCCGGTGCCCTTCATGTCGAGGTATTTCAGCTCGTTCATGACAAGCTCGGAAAGCCTTTCCCCCGCCTTCGTTCTTTTGCGGCGAAGAGCAAGCGCCTTTTCCCGAAGAGTCGGGATGAGCTTTCTGATGCTGTCCTCCACCTCGGAGAGCAGCGCGTCGGAGTCCTCCGTTTCGGAAAGCTCCTTCTCGCATCCGGCAAGGAAGCCGAGAATCTCCGCCTCGCTTGCGCCGTATTTCATTTTCAGCCTGGAAAGGACGTCGAGTCTTGTTTCGATCCTGTCGAGAGCGGCGTCCGGATCGCCGTCGAAGCCCTCGATATTCTCGTGAAGGAGCTCGGCGATGTCGGCGATCTGATACTTGAAGTCGGAAAGACGTTCGGCAAGCGCTTCTCCGTCCGGGATGATGTCGGCGATGGGACGGATCGCCGAAGCGGCGCTTCCGACAAGCTCGGCGGCGCTTCCGCCGTCCCCGTAAAGAAGAGCGTATGCCTCTCCGATGCCCTTGGAGAGTTTTTCGATATTCTTCAGTTTTTCACGCTCCCTGAGGAGCTGTTCTTCCTCGCCGGTTCGTATCTTTGCTTTTTTGATCTCGTCGATCTGGAATTTCAGCACGTCGATCCGGCGCTTCTTTTCCTTGTCGTTGACCGAAAGCGAACGCTTCCTCGATACAAGCTCGGCGTACTGCTTATATGCCGTCCGGTAATCCGCCAGCTCCGCCTCGCATTCTCCGAAGGCGTCGAGGATGGAAAGATGCTTTTCCGACCGCAGAAGCTCGCCGTTGTGATGCTGTCCGTGGATATTGACAAGATAGGCGGAAAGCTCCCGCAGAAGCGAAACGGGCACATTTCTTCCGTTGATCTTCACGCTGCCCCTGCCGTCGGCTGAAAGAGTCCGACGGATAAAAAGACAGCCCTCCTCATCCGGCTCGATGCCGAGAGAGGCGCACTTCTCCCTTGTCTTTTCGGAAAGTCCGGAAAACAGCGCTTCCACGGCGGCGCACACTTCGCCGGTGCGGATGATATCCCTCTCGGATCTGTTTCCCATCACAAAGCCGATCGCATCGATGATTATACTTTTACCTGCGCCGGTCTCGCCGGTGAATACCGAAAAGCCACCGTCAAAATCAATGTCAAGGCTCGTGATCAGCGCAACGTTTTCGATATGGATGGATGAAAGCATCTTGGATCTCCGTAAAAAATAAACTGATTACCCCGTTTTCCTGCGGTAAAACCGTCACAGAGCGCCGAAGGCGGGAATCATTTTCTGAGTGCCGAAAGCTGCTTTGTGAACTCCTCCGCCTCGTCCAGCGTGCGCATGATGATGAGGAGGGTGTCGTCTCCGGCGATGGTGCCGACGATATTGGAAATATTCATGGCGTCAATGGCGGCTGCCGAAGCCTGCGCCATACCGGCATAGGTCTTCATGACAACGAGATTTCCGGCGCAGTCGATCTTCATCATGGCTTCGCAGAGGATCGCCTTGAACTTGGCGCTGAGCACCGAGTCCATCTCTTCCCTTGCGGCGTTGACCGAATACTTGTAATGGGTCTCACAGTCGGATTTGCCCCGGGTGGCGATTTTGATAAGGCGGAGCGCCTTGATGTCTCTCGAAACGGTGGCTTGCGTTACCGGGAAGCCTTCCTCCTTCAGAAGGGCGGTAAGCTCCTCCTGCGTTTCGATGTCCTTTGCGGCAATGATCTCCAGAATTTTCTTGTGTCTCAGTGATTTCATGATTTTTTCTCCTTTGTCGTCTTTTTCTTTGATTTTTGTACGGTCGGGGTCCGCCGTCGGCGCAGCGTCCGTCTGTACCGTCTTTTACGGCTTTGTAAAATAAGCGAGGTACTCGGTGTTTCCGCTGCCGCCCTTGATCGGTGATTCGATTGTCCCCTTGTGAAGAAAGCCGTTTTCTTCACTGCAAGCGATCACCCTTGCCACAGCGTCCAGCCTTGCCTTTTCGCTTTTTACAATGCCGTTCTTTGCTATATTATCCCGCCCGACCTCAAACTGAGGCTTTACGAGCGTTATAAACGATCCGCCGCTTTTCAGAATACCCGTCACGGCGGGAATGACGAGAGTCTGGGAAATGAACGAAAGGTCGCAGACGGCGATGTCCACCGGTTCTCCTCCGGTATGATCCGTCGTAACGTTTCTCGCATTGACCCCCTCGATGTTCACGACCCTTGGGTCGCTTCTGAGAGAAGGGTGCAGCTGCCCGTGCCCGATGTCGATGGCGAAGACCCTTGCGGCGCCCCGACGCAGTATGCAGTCGGTGAAGCCTCCGGTGGAAGCGCCGATATCGGCGACGCACATTCCTTCTGCCGAAACGGCAAAATCGTCCAGCGCCTTTTCCAGCTTCCGTCCGCCCCGTCCCACGTATTCGGTGAATTCCGAGGGAAGGATCTGAAGCTCCGAGGCGTCCCCGATCTCCGAGGACGGCTTTGTGACGGTCCTGCCCTTATACGAAATCCTGCCCTCGGCGATCGCTTTTTTCGCCTTTTCCCGGCTTTCAAAATATCCGTTTTCAAAAAGGAAGGCGTCGATTCTCATGACAGCACGTCCTTTACGATATCCTGCGCCGAAATGCCGCAGCGGGAATAAAGCGTTTCCAGGCGGGCATTGCCCGGTACCTCTCCCTTTACGGCAAAGACGGACAGACGCAGCTTTTCGTTTTCACGTTCATTCGCCATGCGGCACGCCATGTTCTGCCCGAAGGAGCCGCTCTCGACTCCCTCCTCGAGGAAGACGACGTGCTCTGCACCTGCCGCATAGCGGCGTACCGTCTTGTAGACTTCATCGTATGGCGCTATCTTTTCAAGCACAACCGCTGATGCGGAAACGCCCTTTTCCGAGAGAAGCCGCTTCGCCGCAAGTGCTTCATGAAAAATCCTTCCGTAGGTGAAGATGACGACCTTTGCCTTTCCGGTAAAGTCCTTGTCGGTATACAGGAATTCTTCTCTCCGGACAAGTCCCTCCGTCTGTTCGCCGCCCTTGGGGTAGCGGATGACGGTGACGTTCGTCTTACCGCCTTTGATGCCGTCCACCGATGCGGAAAGCATCCTGCTCTGGGCTTCAAAGGTCAGCGGAGCATAGATCTCGGTGTCGGCGATCTCGGAAAACAGCGCCACGTCGAAGATCCCGTGGTGGGTCGCACCGTCGTCCGGCGAAAAGCCCGCCCGGTCGATGGCAAAGATACACGGCAGCTTCTGAATGGCTATATCATGTATATAATTGTCATACGCTCTCTGAACAAAGCTGGAATACACCGCCACAACGGGGATACAGGAAGCCGAAGACAGTCCCGCCGCAAATGTCACGGCGTGCCCCTCGGCGATGCCCACGTCAAAGGCTCTTTCGGGGAATTTGTCAAAAAAGCCGCAAAGACCGGTGCCGTCCTTCATGGCGGCGGTGACGGCGCAAAGCTTATCGTTTTTCAAAGCCGCATCGCACAGAGCCTCGCCGAAGGAATCGGAAAAGCTCTTTCCGCCGGCCGGCGCTCCTTCCGGCTTGATCATATGGTAGGCGGACGGATTCTTTTCCGCTTCTTCACAGCCCTTTCCTTTTTTGGTACGGATATCGATGAAGGCACTGCCGCCGTGCTTCTTTGCCTGCTCGATGACACGCTTCAGGGTGCCGTAGTCGTTGCCGTCCACCGGACCGTAAAAGGTGAAGCCGAATTTCTCCACGATGTTCTGCCGGTAAACGGCGGATTTGAGGGCGCTTTTTACCCGCCGCATAAAGCGGACGAGGAAATGCCCGATAAGAGGTATATGCTCGAAGATCGTCACCACGGCGTTTTTGACCTTGAAATAGGTCGTTCTGCTTCGGATGCCCGAAATGACTCTCGACATATTTCCGACGCTTCGTGAGATCGACATATCGTTTTCGTTGAGGATGACCACCAGATTCAGGTCTTTTTCGCAGTTGTTCATCGCCTCGTAGGTAAGCCCCCCGGAGAAGGCGCCGTCGCCGATGACTGCCACGGTATAGGCGTCGCTGCCGCTGAGCTTATTTGCCCTTGCGATGCCGAGGGCGGCGGAGAGCGCCGTGCTGCTGTGTCCGGTGCCGAAGGCATCGTACTCGCTCTCGCTCATTTTCGGAAAGCCGGACAGACCGTCCTCGGTACGGAGCGTGGAAAAACGTTCCTTTCGCCCGGTGATGATCTTTGAAACATAGCTCTGATGGCCTACGTCCCAGATGATCTTATCCTTCGGGGCGTCGAATACGCCGTAAAGCGCCAGCGTCAATTCCACGACGCCGAGATTCGAGGCAAGATGTCCTCCGGTTTTGGCAAGAGAGGAAATAAGGAACTCCCGTATCTCGGAGCATAAAAGGGCGATTTCCCCCTCGGACAGCTTTTTCAGATCTTCCGGACTATTCAATTTGTCAAGTATTTTCACCAAGAAACCGAACCTTTCCGTGTAAATTCAGAACCGGCAAGCCGCAGAGGTCTCCTGCCTCTTACGCCGAAAGCTTCTTTTTGCCTTTGTTCCAGAAGGAGGTGCCAACAAGGCTGATGACCGCCCCGAAAAGCGAGATGCCGAGCCAGAGGAGGATCACGGCGTTCCAGCCGCCGTGCGGCGCCGAGATGACCGCTCCGGAGACCGCTGCGAGGACAGCGGATGCAAAGTAAGAGGTCGCATCGAGGAAGCCCGTGACCGTGGCTGCCTTCCCGATATCCGAAAAATGCATGGGCAGGAAGGAAAACAGCATGGTATTGACCCCCAGCATGGAAGAGGAGGAAACGGAAAAAGCGAGGATGGCGACGACGACGCTACTCTTCCCGGCAAGGCGGAGAGTCAGAAGCGCCGCCGAGCTTATAAGAAACATCACCATGGCGGTGAGAAGCTCATTGCGGGTAAAACGTTTGTATATGAAGTTTGCCGTGTAGGCACCGCAAAGATTCACAATGGGCAGAACGATGGTAATGGTGGACGCCGCCGAGGCGGAAAGTCCGAAGGTATTGGAAAGATACTTCGGGATCCACTGCGCCACCGCATCCTTGAGGATACCGTAGGAAAGAGTGGCGACGACCGCAAACACCACGCCGGTGACAAAAAGGAGCACCGGGAAGGAAACGCGGGCAAGCGGGTGTTCTTTGACCCTTCCGTCCTCCGTTTCGGGCACGGTCTTTGCAAGCTCGGAAATTTCGTCGTAGTAGCTCCCGAGGGAAAGGGTGCCGAGGAAGAAGATCACGCCGTAGGAAAGGATCACAAGACCGCAGAAGAGGAAAACCTGCCGCCAGGACGGCAGAAGAGCAAGTCCCAGTGCGGAGAGTCCGTAGGATAACAGCGTACCCAGCGGAATGGAGGGAGCGATGTTGATACACGCCTTTGCCCGCTGCTCCGGGTCAAGATACGTTGTGAAGCATTTGATGATCGGCGCCCACAGAAGAGCGCAGGAATAGCCGTTGACGCCCCAGAAGACAACGCACAAGCCGAAGGAAGAGGCAAACGACATGCAGATATTGGCAATGCCGGACATCACGAGTCCCGCCGCCATCATTTTTCTCGGATCCAGCCGGTCGGCGAGGATGCCGTTGAAAAACTGCCCCAACGCATACAGGGTTAGAAAAGCGGTGCTGACGTATCCGCCGTGCCCTTCGTCAAACAATCCTTCGGTGATCATGTCCTGCATGCAGGTCGAATAATTGTAGCGTCCGATATAGGAAACGGCATAGGCTGCAAAGCACAGCAGGAAGAATATTTTCTCTTTTTTCAACAGTTGATTCCGGGTCACGAACACTGCACCATCCTATCCGAGGGTATATTATAACACGGATATGCAGAAATTGCAATAGTTTTGGTACATTTTTTTCAATTTAATTTCACAATCAGGTCAAAACGTGTCAAAAGCGGCAGGAAATACCCATAAAAGATCCGGTTTCGAATAATGCAAAAAATACCGAAAAGTGCATTTACACCGCAAAGAAAAAGGATTATAATGCTGAAGGAAGGTCTGCAAAAGACGGTAAGACAAAGATAAGACCGAACATTAAGCCAAAAACAGGAAATAAGAGAGTAAGAAAAAAGAACAATACAAGAAGGAACGAAAGTTTGAAAAAAGACACTATTTTCAAACATGCATTTGTGCCTTTCGGGAGCATAAATCCGACTCCCGAATTTTCTTCGCAGTGAAAAAAACGGCACAAATGCAGCCTCACAGAAAGGAATGGTCATAATCATGGAAGAGCTTACGGCAAGATATTTTGACATAAAGAAATTCGCCGTCCACGACGGTCCCGGCATCCGCACGACGCTGTTTCTCAAGGGCTGTCCGCTGCACTGCGTATGGTGCCACAACCCGGAGAGCATATCCTGCCGTCCCCAGCTCGCCTTCCTGCCCCAGAAATGCATCGGGTGCGGCGAGTGCGCACGGGTCTGCGGAAGCGGCGCCGTAACGATAAGCGGCGAAGCGTTGTCCTACGACCGGGGAAAATGCACGGTATGCGGAAAATGCGCCGAGGTGTGTCTCGGGGAAGCAAGACGGCTGTACGGGAAGACCGTTACCGTATCCGAGGCGGAGACGGCGCTGCTTGCGGACAAGAGCTTTTATGACGCCTCGAAGGGTGGGGTCACGGTCTCCGGCGGCGAGCCGCTTCTGCAGGCGGACTTCGTTGCGGCGCTTTTCGCAAGGCTGAAGGAGTCCGGCGTCCATACCGCCGTGGATACCTGCGGATGCGTCCCTTTTTCGGAATTCGAAAAGGTACTGCCCTATACGGATATGTTCCTGTACGATGTAAAGCACACCGATCCCGGAATGCACAGAAAATACTGCGGCAGAGAAAACGGTCTCATCCTCGAAAACCTCGCAAGGCTCGACAAGACGGGCAAGGACATCGAGATCCGCATCCCCTTCGTGCCGGGAGTGAATACCGACGATGAAACGGTGACCTCGATGGGAAGGCTGTTCGCCTCCTGCCGTCATATTTCGAGAGTAAAGATCCTCCCCTATCACTCGATGGCACGCTCCAAATATACCTCCGTCGGCATGGAGGACACCCTCCCAAGCGTGGATTCGCCCTCGGATGAAATGCTCGACCGGGCTGCGGAGATCATGTGCGCCATGGGCGTAGGTGCCGTAAACGGAAGAAAGAGCTGAAACCGGAACCCAAAGAGAAGCCCGACGAAGAAGAGCTGATCCTCTTCGTCGGGCTTCGTTCTGTCTATGTCGTGTTTATTCTTTTTTGCGGAATGCCTTCCAGAAGCCGCTGTAAGACTTAAAACCCACCGCCCGGGCAAGCTCGGAAAGGGACAGCTGTCCCATGGACATAAGCTGTGAGGCAACCTCGATGCGCCGGCTTGTCAGCTTTTGACCGAAGGTCTTCCCGTAAAGACTTTTTACCAGTCTTTCGGTCTGCTTTACCGAAAGCGAAAGCTCTGCGGCAAGAGATCCCACCGTCACATCCTCGGCATAGCGCCGGGAAAAGAAATCCCGTATGACAAGCTCTCTGTTTTTGGCGGGAAGGAGCTTACAGTCGCTGCCGTCGCAAAGCAGCTGTGCGCAGAGATACGAGAGGCAAGCGGAAAGTCGGTTTCCGCATTTGGATTCCAAGCTTTCCCGCGCAAGAAGCCATACACGCTCCGATGTTCCCGCAGGAAGAACAGCGGACCTCTTTTCGCACGCTCCGAGGGGTACCTGAAAAGCGATGCGCCGTTCGTCATCCCGTGGGTTTACCGCGCAGTGAAAGCTCCCGGCGGGGATCAGCAGAAGCGTATCCGGCAAAAGTGTTATGATCTCCTCCCCCACCCGGTAAGAGGAGCTCCCGGCGATCTGCAGATGCACCTCCGGCATACTGTGGTCGTGAAGCGCTGTCGTCAGTTTTCTGTCGCTGAAAAAACCGTCCTGCAAAACGGCACGGTATTCCCTGCCGCCTATGTATAACGGCAATTCCATATTGTTCATCGTTTCCGTTTTCCTTCGTTATTTCCCAAAAGGACATCCGGCTTTCCGAAATGTCCCTTGCGTTTATTGCAAATCCTTTTATTTGTGCTACAATATTATAGGAATGCTCCGAACAGTATTGTAGCATAAACAGAAGCAAAAGTAAAGAGGAACAGAATATGAAAATCACGAAAATCGGCTCGCCCCGCATTGTCATGGCAAATCCGGACTCCGGGCACAATTACTTCGGATGGTCCACAGTTACACGTCTGAAGAACGGTCGGATCGCCCTTGCGGCTTCCGGCTTCCGCATTGCGCACATATGTCCCTTCGGGAAAGCCGTGCTCAGCTTTTCCGACGACGAAGGAGAAACCTACACGTCTCCCGTCCCCGTGATCGATACGGTGCTCGATGACCGGGACGCCGGTCTTTGCGCCTTCGGGAAGAGCGGTCTTATCATGACCTCCTTCAATAACACGGTGGATATGCAGCGGCACCGGGGCATCCGTACGCCCGAGGCGGACGCTTATCTTGATACCGTTGACCGGGCTGCGGAAGAAAAGGCACTGGGTTCGGAGTTCCGCATAAGCCTTGATAACGGTAAAACGTGGGGAGCCATACACAAATCACCCGTCACCTCGCCCCACGGTCCGTGCGAGCTGAAAAGCGGCAAAATTTTATGGGCAGGCAGGCTTTTTGACGGCTGCGACCGTTTCACAAAAGAAGACAGTCCGTTCATCCGCATCTGCGAGATTTTTCCGGACGGAAGCATGACCGAAATCGGTCATATCGACGATATTGACACGGAAGACGGGCAGGGTCTTCACTTCTGTGAGCCGGATCTTTTCGAGTGCGAGAGCGGGAAGTTCCTCTGTCTTATCCGTGCCAATACCCCCTTTACCACCTTTCAGTCCGAGTCCTACGACGGCGGCAGGAGCTGGACGAAGGCGCATCCCATCCTCGCAATGGAGGGGGGCGGTGCTCCGGCACACGTGATGCGGCATTCCTCCGGCGTTCTCGTCTGCTCGGTGGGTTACCGGAAAGGCCCCTACGGAATAAAGCTCCTTTTCAGCCGTGACGAGGGCAGCACGTGGGAAGACGAATGCTTCCTCATAGATGACAGTCCAAGCAGTGACGTCGGGTATCCCTCTACCGTGGAGCTGAAGGACGGTTCGCTTCTCACCGCTTACTACGGTCATGCAAAGCCCGGCTTTCCGGGAAGCGAAGCCGGCAGGGATCCGGCATATATTTTTCAACAGAAATGGAGGATGGAAGAATGAAGAAATTTTGCGGCGTAATGCCGGCGCTTGTAACGCCTCTTGACGAAAAGGAAAAACTGAACGTCCCCGTTCTGCATTCGCTGATGGATTATCTTGCGGCGCAGGGCGCTTACGGCTTTTACGTGGGCGGCGCTACCGGCGAAGGGCTCGCACTGGATACGGAGGTGCGGGAGGAGCTTGCCTATGAAGCGGTGAAAGCGGCAGGTCACAAGGTACCGGTCATCATCCATATTGCATCGACAAACATGCGGGAAGCCATACGCCTTGCAAAGCAGGCGGAAAGTGCGGGAGCCGATGCGATCTCCGCCATCCCTCCTCTGTTCTTCGCTTACGACGAGGACGACGTTTACAGCTATTATAAAGAGCTTGCATCTTCGGTGCATATCCCGATGATGGTGTATTACAATCCGGCGGCGGCGTTCGGCATCTCGGCGGATTTTGCCGCAAGGCTGTTCACCATCGAAAACGTGAGCGCCATCAAGTGGACAAGCTCCGACTACTACGGGCTTCTCCGTCTGAAGGACCTGACGCACGGGGAAATGAATATCCTCAACGGTCCCGATGAGATGCTTCTTATGGGACTTTCCGCCGGAGCCGACGGCGGGATCGGTACGACCTATAATTTTCAGCTTCCCACGATGATAAACATATACGAGAGCTTCCGGAAAGGCGATATCCCCGCCGCCCGAAAATTCCAGACCGAAGCGGACAGAAGGATAAACGCTCTCCTTAAATACAAGTGCATTCCCGCCACAAAGGCCGTGCTTTGCCGGATGGGCTTCGACGTGGGAAACGCTTCCTTCCCCATGAAGTGCTATACCGGGGAAGAAAAGGAAAAGATCTTCCGTGAGGTCATGGGTATCTGAGGCACCGTGCCGATAAAGACAAACAAAAAGACAGCACCCGATTTCAGATGATTTCGGGTGCTGATTCTATATCCTTCTTTGTCCATTCGATGATATAACGGTAATAAAGACCGTATCGCATTTTCCTTTTCGGAAGGATTTTCTTTGTGACCTTACGCACCTCCCGAAGAGGCGGAAGCGCATAGGATACGGGGATCCCCATACTCTCACATTCTTTCATGGAATGCATCCGTGAAATGAGGGCACACGGGATCACTCTTGCCGCTTCCATAGCATAATCGAAAAGCGAGGACGGTTTGGCAAGTCCGACAATAAGGAGCTTTCCTTTCGGAGAAAGAAGCCGGACAGCCTTGCAAAGAGCCGCTTCGCAGTCCATATGATGCAGAGAAGCGACAAATACGACGGCATCAAAACGGCATTCTTCCGGAAAAATGCGGGTGATAAAATCATCCCGGATATAGAAAATGCTTTCGCCGCCGTTTTCCCTTTGCGCCGTTTCTATGCAAGCGGCATCCGGGTCTATACCCGTAAGCGTCTTTGTTCCGTCGTCAAGAAAAGCAAGCAAGGCTCCGTCACCGCAGCCGACGTCAAGAACGGAGCGGCATCCGGATACGTTTTTTTTAATCATTCCGTAATAGGCGGTATTGTGATTCCAATAGGAAGGCTTTTTCATACGGTTCTTCCCTTTCCCTCACTGTCCTTTTGAAATCTTCGTTTTTTTCGCCTTCGGTTCGGGAAGCTCCCCGAACATGGCATAAAAAAGCTCCCGAAGGAAGTCCCGCTCCTCCACGTTGTCCGCAAGGAGCATGGGCGTGCCGCCCTCGTAGGGTATTTCGAGGATGACCTCCTGCATCATGGCTCTTGCCGACGGGACGTTTTTGACAAGGAACCGATCGTCGTAGATGCCGCCGATGACCTTGCCCCGGAAGTAAATTATGTACTCCCCCATCATAGCCCGATAAGATACGCCGGGCGTATCGGAAAGCTGCTCGAGGATAAAATCTAAATATTCTTTGGACGATGCCATACAGACCTCCATCGGAATCACGGTTCCGGGCAGTTGAAAATTCCGCAAGCGGAGTTTTTCATAGGTTTATAAGGTCGCACACGACCCTTCCTGCGATGATGAGCCCCGCCGCAGGCGGAACAAAGGAAACCGAAGCGGGCGTTCTTTCCTCGTCCCCGGGGGTGATTGGAATTTCGTCGCTCCAAAGCACCGTCTGCTTTCCGACCCCGGCGTCCCGGAGTCGCTTGCGCATCACACGGGCAAGCGGACAGACGCTTGTTTTTGAAATATCATCTATTCTGAGCCGTGTAGGGTCCAGCTTGTTTCCGGTGCCCATGGAGGCGATAAGAGGGATATTCTTTTCCGAGCAGACCACGGCGAGAGCGGTCTTTGCCGCCACGTTGTCGATGCAGTCCACAACGTAGTCCGGGGCGTTCTCCTCAAGGAGCGAGGGAATACTTTCCGGCGTGAGGAACCGGTCAAGAAGCACCAGCGTGCAGTCGGGGTTTATATCCGAAAGGCGAATTCTCGCCGCCTCGGTCTTCTTTTTTCCTTCGGTGGAAAGGCAGGCGAATGCCTGACGGTTGCGGTTCGTTTCGTTTACGGTGTCGTTGTCAATAAGGATAAGCCTTCCGATTCCGGCTCGGCAGAGAGCCTCGGCACAGCTGCCTCCGACTCCTCCGAGACCGCAGACCATGACGGTCTTTCCGAAAAGAAGGTCGACCTTTTCTTCTCCGATGAGTCTTGTTTCTCTTTCCTGCCATGGTTTTGCCATAAATAACCACACCGTCCTTTCGGATCTGACTGTTTTTCCTATGCAGTCGGGATATGAAAACAGCGGTGCAAAAAGGATGCACCGCTATTTTTCCGTTTTCAATAAGCCAAAAAAGCCAAAAGACAATCTATCCCGAACGGTTGCCCGCCGGGTCGTGTCTACCGGCATAGGGAACCCTGCTCACGCAAGGCGGTGTTCTCTCCGGGGCTTTGTGCAACCAACGTCCGCCCCCTCCGGTCCTTTTCCGGCGCAGGGAAACCCTGTCCGGGAATCAGGAAGGAGCGGGAGGCCTGCATCCCGAACCCGGAAGCCGAACTCCATTTCATAATTGTGGGTCCACTTAAAACCGGCAATCACGTGCCAGGCAGGTAAAAATCACTTGTTTTCTTCCTCGCCGAGGTCGTAATCGAATTCCGATGCAAATTCATCGTCGAAGGCGTCGGCTACGTTATCGAACTCGTCGTCGTCCTCGATGGTCACGAAGATCTCTTCGCCGTTTTCGTCCTTCTCACTGCGGAGGATGAGGTATTCGTCGTCGTTATCATTTGCCATAAGGGCGATATAATCCTTGCCGTCGAGCGTGAGTCTGCCGATAAGCTCGAATTCGCTCTCCTTGCCTTCCTCGTCGGTCAGCGTAACGATCTCAACTTCCTCAACGACCTTCGTGGAGTCAAGCTCGCCGATCTCTTCGTCCTTCTCATCCCTCTTGATATCTTCTGCCATTTCCGTTTTCTCCTATTCATAGTACTCGAAAAACGCACCCAAACAAGGCACGTCAAAGACGCAAAGCCTTCTCTGCGGCAAAGCGCCGCTTTCGGAAAACTCCCGTCCTTCTATCCTTATTTTAACCGAAAACGGAGAAAAAGTCAAGGCTTTTTTGAAAATAAATCGGCGGCAGGGGCGTAAAACCCCCAAAACACAGTGTTTCCCGAATCCCGTGCGTTATGCAGTTCACAGTTTGACAATATTTACAAGGCACGGGCTTTCGGTCTTATTCCGGACGCTTTTCCATGGCTTCCCATACTCTGCGGCTCTGCCGTGCTTTCATCTGTTCCATTCTATGCAGACAAGTACGGAAAGGACACAAAATAAAAAAATAAATACGAAAAAGAAGCGCACGCCGGGAAGACGCACGCTTCTTCATTACGTTATGATTTTCGGATAATCAGTCGTCGAGGCAAGCGGCTCTCGAAAGGTCGATCCTGCCCTTTTCGTCGATCTTGATAATCTTGACCTTGATCTCGTCGCCAACGCTGACAACGTCGGTGACCTTCTCCACACGTCTCTTTTCGAGCTTGGAGATGTGGCAGAGACCCTCTTTTCCGGGGCAGTATTCAACGAATGCGCCGAAGTCGAGGATCCTCGTTACCTTACCTACGAACACGGTGCCCACCTCGGGATCGTGTGCGATGGCGTTGACGGTAGCAAGAGCCTTCTCGCAGGCTGCCTTGTCGATGCCGGAAATGAATACGCTGCCGTCATCCTCGATGTCGATCTTGGCGCCGGTGTCGGCACAGATCTTCTGAATGACCTTACCGCCCTTACCGATGACTTCGCTGATCTTGTCCACGTCGATCTTGGTGGAGAGCATCTTGGGTGCGCAGTCCTTGACCTCGGGTCTGGGCTCGGCAATGGCTTTCAGCATAACCTCGTCAAGGATGTAGAATCTGCCCTTGCGGGTCATTTCAAAAGCAGCCTTGATGATCTCGGGAGTCAGACCGTCGATCTTGAGGTCCATCTGAATGGCGGTGATACCCTTCTTGGTACCGGCTACCTTGAAGTCCATGTCGCCGAAGAAGTCCTCGAGACCCTGAATGTCCAGCATGGTCATCCAGCGTTCGCCCTCGGTGATAAGACCGCAGGAGATACCGGCAACGGGAGCAGTGATCGGAACACCGGCGTCCATAAGAGCCAGAGTCGAAGCGCAGATGGAGCCCTGCGAGGTAGAACCGTTGGAGGAAATGACCTCGGAAACAAGGCGGATGGCGTAGGGGAATTCCTCAACGGGAGGAATAACGGGGAGAAGGGCGCGCTCGGCAAGAGCGCCGTGACCGATCTCACGTCTGCCGGGACCTCTCGAGGGCTTGGTCTCGCCTACCGAGTAGCTGGGCATATTGTAGTGGTGCATATATCTCTTGGACTCGTCGTCGTCGATGCCGTCAAGAAGCTGCGCATCGCTGACGGGTCCGAGGGTCGCCGTGGTAAGTACCTGGGTCTGACCTCTGGTGAAGAGGGCGGAGCCGTGGGTGCGTGCGGTGATGCTGACCTCGGATGCAAGAGGACGGATCTCGTCAAGATGTCTTCCGTCTACACGCTTGCCGTCGTCGAGGAGCCAGCGGCGAACGACGAACTTCTGGAGCTTGTAGAGGCATTCCTCCATCATGGGCTTTCTCTCCTCGGTATCCTCGGGGAACCGGGCGAATACTTCCTCGTATACCTTGCCGAGTCTCTCCTCACGGATAAGCTTGTCGTCGGTATCGAGAGCATAGCGTACCTTCTCGATGGCAAAATCCGAGATCTTGTCGAAGAGGTCGTGATCCACCTCGCAGGAAGGATAGGAGAACTTGGGCTTGCCGATCTCGGCAACGATCTCATTGATGAATCTGATAACGGTCTGGGACTCGTTGTAAGCCGCCATGATGGCTTCGAACATCACGTCGTCCTCGATTTCCTTACCGCCTGCCTCGATCATGACGACCTTCTTCTCGGAGGAAGCCACGGTGAGCTCGAGGGTGCTGACGTCTCTCTGCGCCTGGGTGGGGTTGATGACGGGCTTGCCGTCAACGAGACCTACGAATGCGCCTGCGATCGGTCCGTTCCACGGAATGTCGGAGATGGAAAGGGCGATGGATGCGCCGATCATACCGGTGATCTCGGGAGAACAGTCGGGGTCTACCGAGAGGACGAGGAGGTCGAGCGTAACGTCGTTGCGCAGATCCTTCGGGAAGAGAGGACGGATGGGTCTGTCGATGACTCTGGAGGTGAGGATCGCCTTTTCGGTGGGCTTGCCCTCACGCTTGAGGAAGCTGCCGGGGATGCGTCCCACGGCGTAAAGTCTTTCCTCGAATTCCACCGAAAGAGGAAGGAAGTCGATTCCCTCTCTGGGCTGTGCGCTGGCGGTAGCGGTCGCAAGAATGGCGGTATCGCCGTATCTTACGAGAGCGGAGCCGTTGGCGAGCTGCGCCATTTTACCGGTCTCGACGATGAGGGGTCTGCCGGCGTATTCCGTCTTGAAAACTCTGTACTTTTCGAATTTTTCAAACATTTTCTTTTTCCGTTCCTTTCAAAAATTTTTTCTTCAAAGTTACGGAGTGCCTGTCCTTAGCACTTACAAACGTGTCGGAAGCAAAAAACACATCGGCATGCGGCGCACTGCCCTTCCGGCGCCTTTGTAAATGCTAATTTGACACGGCACTTCGCAGTTTTTTTACGTTTTGCGTGTCTTCTCTCTTTCATCAAAAAGGGTCGGAATACGAAACAAGGGGGCGGAAAGCATGCTCGCCGCCCCTTGCCTTGCATGGATTACTTTCTGATACCGAGCTTTTCGATGATCTCACGGTAACGGTTGATGTCCTTCTTCTGGAGATAGTTGAGAAGGTTGCGTCTGTGACCTACCATCTTGAGAAGGCCTCTTCTGGAATGATGGTCGTTCTTGTTTACCTTGAGGTGCTCGTTGAGGGAGTTGATCCTCGTGGTGAGTACGGCAATCTGCACTTCGGGAGAACCGGTGTCGCCCTCATGCGTAGCGTACTGCTGGATGATCGAAAGCTTTTCGTCTTTCTGAAGCATTGTGTTTTCCACCTTTACATAAATATTTTCGTAAGCTGTATGCCGTATGCCAAGCAACGGTCGGTGTGTGCCTCTTGAAATCCGCAATATCGGCAAAGATACGGATTAAGGCGTTATCCGTGACTGAGCACAGGTAGACATTTACCTTTTCAGTATACCGCAATTCTTTTCTTTTGTAAAGTGGTTTTGCAAAAAAAGATGAAAATATTGTTCGGTTAATTTTTGAACTTTTTTACACATTCCGTTCTCCCTTCCCCACGGAATACGAAGGGAGCGTTCATTGGAATACGAAGGCAGCGTTCATTGCCTCTTGACACGGCACGGGAAGACGGCTATAATGAAACGGGGAAGCGCCTTATGTCTTCCCGACTCTGAACCGATATGCCGGATGATCAAGGAGAAATGCCATGAAAACGAAAAACTCCTCCAATAAATCTGAATTCAACAAACGGATCTTCTCGATGCTGATCGAAAAAGCCCGGGGCGAGCGCTCGATCCGCCGGTTTGCCATGGACTGCAATATCAGTTATCTGCAGCTTCGCAAGCTGATCCTCTGTATGCAGGAAAACCCGCCCCGCGCAAAGCTCATCCACAGCCTTGCAGAGAACAGCGAGGGACGTGTGGAGCTGGAGGACTATCTTTTCGCCGCAGGTCTCGGTGAAGAAGCCGAAGAAAAGAATGACGCCCTTACGGGAAAGGAAAAGATGCTCCTCGACCGTTACCGGAGCCTCTCCGCAAAGCAGCAGAAGACCGTGGACGATTTTGCGGACTTCCTGCTCCGCTATAAAAGCCGCTGAGGCGGGGGGGCTGCCTTGCTTCGTGCAAAACACCGATATATCTCACTCCGTGCGATCTTCCCGGTCGTGCGGAGTTTTTTTCTTTTGCGCTTTCTTCAAAAAGAGGACGGCGCACGCTGCTTTTTCGGAGCGTCAGGCGGAGGCTTCCGGGCATTTTTGCCGTCATGCCGAAGGCGTCTGTCGTGACATATAAAAGGCGTCGGGAATAGAATGCAAACGGGAAGTCCCCCCGGCGCTTTGAGCCGGAACGGCTTCCCGAAAGGAAGTTTCCGCCGCAAGGCGACGCTTTTTCGGCGGCGGGGAAAACGACCGTTACACCTTTACAATCCTACAAGACCTACAAGACGTGAAAGGAAGAAAGCAAATGAACAGAAGGACAAGACCCTCCGCCTGCTGTGCCGAGCCCGCAAGACTCGTTCCCGTGCAAAACGTCCGGGAAAGCGAAGCGGAGATGCGCAATGCGCCGATGCCGATGCAGACGCAGACGCAGACGCAAATGCAAATGGCTCCCGCCTGTTTTGAAGACGGAGGCACAGCCGCTCCGCTTCTCTCGCTTGCCATCATGACCGTGCCGTTCCAGAGAGCGGATTTTGCGAGAGTGTATTCCCCCGAGGAGGCGCTCGGTGCCGGCACCCTCTTTACGGAGCTCGAGCTGCCGTTTCTCGGATGCGGAAGATGAGTGAAGAAGTGAAGAAAGGACGGAAACGAAAAGATGAACGTTGAAAACGGAACCGAGCGGGAAAAGCTCATGCGGAAGCTTCAGAGTGCGGCGTTTGCGGCGTACGATACCATGCTGTATCTTGACACGCATCCGTTTGATGCGGCAGGCGCCGAAAAATACCGTGTCTATGTGAAAATGTACGACAATGCCAAAGCGGAATACGAGGAAAAATACGGTCCCGTCTCGGCACAAGGCGCCGGGAAAAGCGGCGTTTGGGATCTGAATGACGCCCCTTTTCCGTGGCAGTGACGGAAAACAGGTGAAAACCCCAAAACAAGAGAAAGAGGAAGGAACGAAGGAATATGTGGAACTATGAAAAACGGCTTCAGTATCCCGTGAAGATCCGGAATACAGACCCGAAGCTGGCAAAGCTGATCGCCACGCAGTACGGCGGTCCCGACGGAGAGCTGGGCGCTTCCCTGCGGTATCTTTCTCAGCGGTACACCATGCCTTACAGGGAAGTGATCGGCACGCTGACCGATATCGGTACCGAGGAAATGGCGCATCAGGAGATCATCTGCTCAATCGTGTATCAGCTTCTCCGGAATGCCACGACAAAGCAGATCGAGGAGGGCGGCTTTGCCGACTATTTCGTCGATCATACCACGGGCATCTATCCCGTAAGTGCAGCGGGCGTGCCCTTCAGTGCATCGGTATTCCAGTCCTCGGGAGACGCCATAACCGACCTTTCGGAGGACATGGCGGCGGAGCAGAAGGCACGGAAGACCTACGACAACATTCTGCGCTGCGTGACCGATCCCGATGTGAAGGACGTCATAAAGTTCCTGCGTCAGCGGGAGATCAATCACTTCCAGCGGTTCGGAGAAAGCCTCGAGATCGTAAAGAGCAATCTCGATGCGAAAAACTATTACGCCTATAACCCCGAGTTCGACAGGTGCGCCAAGGGATAAGGCAGGAATAAAAGAGACTCCCGTCCGGGCTGTGGGCGGGAGTTGTATCTTTTTTTCGCAATCAATGACTATCCCATAAAAGTGTGACGGTCAGAGAATCATTCGCAGTGCCATGCTATTCCGCCAAATCTCTGCTCAGTTCTGCAAGCTGAGCGTAAAGCTCCGGAAGATCGTCCTTAATGATATCCCATATCCGTGAAAGATTTACGCCTTCGTAATCGTGAACGATTTTGTTGCGAAGTCCATACAAAAGCCGCCACGGAACAGACGGATGCTCTGTTTCAAAATCCTTACCGGTTTTGTTGGCAAATTCCCCGATCTGACTCAGGTTGAATACACAGGCTTCAACAAGGATCGAATTCTCGATGAATCCGTCAAAATCCATTCCTTTCGTATAATCAAGGAGCTTTGAAGTACATCGGATCAGTTATTCGACTATAATTCTGTTCTTCAAAAATGACCACCCCGTCCTTTGATATTTCCGAGGAAATCCTTGAATTCGGAATTATGTGTGTTTTGTCGAAAACGTCAACCTCTTTATCGAGCGCCGAGCGCACGTCCTCGACAAGACCGACAAACTTCAGTCCCTTGAGTCCGCTGTCCGGAAGAAGATCGACGTCGCAGTCTTTGTCGGCAAGTCCCTTGACGTAGGAACCGAAAAGCACCGCTTTTTTTACGCTGTGCTTTACAAACACGGGGTATAACGCCGACCTTATGTCGTCTATTGTATAAATCGTGTCACACATGAACCGTACCGCTCCTTTCCGCAAGAAACTCATTCCCTCCATATATTATATCGAAATAGTAAAAAAACAATAGATTACATACAGTTTTTTCAGCTTTTTCTTATTTTTTCACGTTTTCATGCCCGCCGATACGCATATAGATCCCGAATTGTGTACGGGATGTGTGAAAAATTCACACCTACGGCAAAATATCCGCAAAAACGCATGCTACAATAGAGCGGTAACTGCAGAGGAACTCCCATCACAAAAGGACGGATCGTTATCCATGAACATTACGGACATTGCCGCACTCAGAAAGAAGATATTCACAAAGCGGCATCTTCTTCGCTTCATCGCCTGCGCGGCAGGCAATACTTTCATGGGCTTCGGCGTGGCTCTTGCGACCTTTACCTCTCTCGGGACAGACCCGTTCAATTCCATGTGCATGGCGGTGTCCGCATTTATCGGGATAGAATACACCGCCTTCACGCCTCTGTTCAACTGCGGATGCTTCGTCTTTGAGATCCTGTGGGGACGGAAATATATAGGTGCGGGAACCTTTATCAACTGGTTCCTGCTCTGCTATGCGGTGGACTTTTTCCTGTCGCTGTTCCGGAAGACCCTGCCGGAGGGTCTCTCCTTCCCCGTCCGTCTTCTGCTTTTGCTCGCAGCTCTTGTTATTATCAGCTTCGGGCTTGCCATGTATCAGCGGGCGGATCTGGGCGTTGCGCCTTATGACGCCATTCCTCTTATGGTATGCAGGCGGTTCGGCTCGGTTCCTTTCTTTGCCGCCCGGGTGAGTCTTGACGCTCTTGCCGTTCTGGCGGCGCTTCTCTGCGGCGGGAAGAGTCTTGTGGGGGTCGGCACGGTGCTGACGGCGTTCTGCCTCGGTCCCGTGGTGCAGATGTTCACCTCTCTGTTTGACCGCCTTCTCGGGAGGTTTTCGGGGATGGGCGGAGCCGGAAACAGAGAAGAAAATGCGTGAGGCAGGCGCTTTTGAAAATAGCATACCGTCATAAAAATATCACACCCTGCAGTTTTGCGGGGTGTGATGTTTTCTCCGCGAATACTTAGATGGGATCTAGTCCGTATTGTGCGCAGAGTATGTTGTAATGGAATTTTATATTTTTCACCTTGCTTGCGAGTGATTCCATTCCAGCCAATGAGGGAACCGTCGCAGGCACACAGTTAGCAGCTGAATAGAGCTCTTCAAGTTCGGGAATGCCAACACAATAACTGCGTATACTGCTGCATTCGCTTGCAATATCGCTCAATCTATCAATTAAATTTTGATAATCGCGTACTGTATTGCCTAATCTATATATAGCCACACCGGTCAAAAGAATATCTCCATCATTATAAAGGAAAACAACATATTGTTCACAAGATATCAACTTACTTCGAATCTTTGCATAACTCGGATCTCTTTTGGCTCTTTCGGCTTGCGTTAAAGTAGCATACCATCCTGACCTAATTTTGAGCTTTACATCCTTCTTAGGAACAACATGACTTTTACAGGACTCATCATACATTATCGTTACCGGTTCTGTATACCAACCATTCGCCTTTTGAGCTTCAACCTGTGTTTCAGGAACGACCGTCGTATTACCGTTCACGTCATACAAAATTCTGACCGGTTGAGTATACCATCCAACAGCAAGCCAATCACATAATTGAAAAACAGATATCTTCTCTGTTCTTCCGTCCGCAGCATATACTGTAACAAACTGACTGTCATACCAACCTACTTTTTTGTATTCGTCTACCTCACTCTTTTTTACATTAATTATTCTTCCATCCGAAGCATACATTGTAACAAATGGCTCGTAGTACCAACCAACCTTGCTGGCAGCTTCAGCCTGCGATTTTTTAACGATTGTTCTTCTACCGTCCGCTGCAAACATGGTGATGTCTTCGTCAACATACCATCCTACCGCTTTATAGGCTTCGACATCTGTTTTTGCGACTAAGATAACACGACCGTCAAGAGCATACATCTGCACGGGAGGCTCACTGAACCACCCTACCTGCCGATATGCTTCGACCTGCGATTTTTTGACCGTTATGGTTCTGCCATCCGTCGAATACATATTCGTATCCCCTTCAACGAACCATCCCACCGCTTCATAAGCACTGACTTTCGCTCCTTCCACGCTGATGATTCGACCGTCGAGGGCGTACATCTCAACAAAAGGCTCGTCATACCATCCGACGCTGCGGTAATCATTGGCCTGCGATTTCTTAATTACGATAGTTCTTCCATCACTTGAGAACATGGTTACGTCTGTGTCCAAAGTCCACCCATTTGCCAAATACGAATCTATTTCGGACTCATACACCGTTTTTGAGCTTCCATCCGATGCAACTATCACAATCTCATTATCAACAATCCATCCAACTGCTTCGTAAGCAGCTACATCATATTTAGAGACATAGATTATGTCTTCTGTGTAACGTCCATACATACGAACGACAGGATAGCCCCACCCCTGTATTACTGTATAGACTTCTGATTCTCTCACATCAAACCTACATCCATTCATTGCGTATAAATGGACAATTTTTTCAGAATCAGACTCTATACCGTGCGCCACGCTGAGCGTCGAGAAAGCAGCTGCTGTCAAAACAACTGCCAAAATTTTTGCGAACAATCTTCTTTTCATTTTTTACCTCCATACACGTTTCTTTTAGTTCTCTTGTCATTCGGAGAACTTTGTCCTCCAATAACAAAAAAGTGCGCCAACCGAAGCCGACGCACAAAAAGCGCAGACTCCGATTGTCGCCAAACAAACCGAATCGGAATAGAGGAATACCCTCATCATCACCCATTCTGAGAATCTGCGTTTTTATCAAATTCTGAAATGGGTAA
>JAZRXH010000144.1:0-10280 GCA_045600125.1 Eubacteriales bacterium
GCAAGGAGACCTGCGATGATGTAGTTCACGAAGGAAACGGCTGCAACGGTAAGAGCGTAGGGAAGCTGGGTCGCCACGTGGTTGAGGTGGTTGGACTGAGAGCCTGCCGAAGCCATGATGGTGGTATCGGAAATAGGCGAGCAGTGGTCACCGCAAACAGCGCCTGCCATACAAGCGGATACCGAGATAACGGTGATGGAATGGTTGAGAGCATCAGCCACACCGAACATCGGCTCGAAGATGGCGAGGACGATCGGAATGAGGATACCGAAGGTACCCCAGGAAGTACCGGTGGCGAAGGAAAGACCTACAGCTATAAGGAATACGATAGCGGGGATGAGAGCAATCACGTTCGTGCCGTAGTTTCTTACGAATTCGGCGATGTAGACCTTGGCGCCGAGGCTGTCTGTCATGGTCTTAAGGGTCCATGCGCAGGCGAGGATCATTATAGCGGGAACCATGGCTTTGAAGCCCTCGGGGATGAGCTCCATGCATTCCTTGAACTTGAGGACGCGGCGGATCATGAAGTAGATGACGGCGAAGATGAGGCCTGCAAATGCGCCGTATACAAGACCTACCGATGCATCGGCATTGGAGAAGGCTACGACGAAGTTCTGGAAGCCGTCTTCACCCTCGGTGAAGAAGCCGCCGGAATGGATAAGACCGAGCACGCAGGCAATGATGAGCACGAGAACGGGAGCGATAAGATCCCAGACACTGCCCTTGCCGTTGTCTTCGGTTGCTTCGGACTTCTTATACTGTTCTGCATCGGCACTGGAGAAGAGGTCGCCTTCCTTGGCGGCTGCTTCGTGCTTCTTCATGGGACCGTAGTCCAAGCCGGTGAAGGCAAGAACGAGCATCATGACGATGGTGAGGATCGCATAGAAGTTGTAGGGAATCGCTTTGATGAAGAGCTCAAAGCCATTCTGTCCTTCCGGTACGAAGCCGGCAACGGCTGCTGCCCAGGAGGAGATGGGGGCGATGATACAAACGGGAGCGGCGGTAGCGTCGATGATGTAAGCGAGCTTTGCACGGGAGATATTGAACTTATCGGTCACGGGACGCATTACCGAGCCGACGGTAAGGCAGTTGAAGTAGTCATCCACGAAGATGAGCACGCCGAGGAGGACGGTGGCGAGCTGCGCACCGAGCTTTCCCTTGATGTGACCGGTCGCCCACTTACCGAATGCGGTGGAGCCGCCCGCCTTGTTCATGAGGCAAACGATGGCGCCGAGAACGATGAGGAACAGGATGATACCGATGTTGTAGGCGTCGGCGATGGATGCGATGAAGCCGTCAACGAAGAGGTGCTGGATAGTACCTGCGAAGTTGCCGCCTGCGTAAAGGATCGCACCGGCGAGGATACCTACGAAGAGAGAGGAGTAAACCTCCTTGGTGATGAGCGCCAGAACGATGGCGATGATCGGAGGAAGCAGCGAGAGGAAGGAGGAGTAGCACTTGATGTCGCCTCTTACGGTGGTGAGAGCGGCGTCCAGCTTTTCGTCGAAGCCTTCTTCCTTGACGTTGTCGGAATAGCCGTCAACGTATTCGAGGGCTGAGTCGAAGTCCTCAAAGAGTGCTCCTTCGGGGGCAGCCATGATGACCAGATCTTCTTCCTCTGCAGGAGCGGGAGCAGCGCCGAGAAGCGGTTCTCCGTCTGCACTTACCGCAAAGACGGCAAGAAGGAAGCAGAGAAGGAGCGCCAGAAGGAGACGTGCGGTGAGTCTTGTCTTTTTCGTGTTCATGTGAATGAACCTCCGTTAAATATTAGAAAAAATAAACTGCGGCACTTTTTTGAAGCAGCCGCAGTTATCAATAAGGCAAAAGCGAAGGGAAACCGTAAAGCATCCCGGCGCACAGCCACAGAAAACATATAGCGCTCCACAAAAAGTGACAGTACAATGCATGTGCTGCATTGTCCCGGCAGGGAAGACAACGGCAAGACCGCCCCACCTCGGCGGTGCATCTTTTCCCCTGCGCCGAATGCTGCCGACATGGCACGCAGGATACTCGTAAGCATCGCACCTCTATAGGTTTATTCTTTCTTTATGGCTAAATTTTACCACATTCGAGCAGTTTTGTCAATACCTTTTTTCCAAAAGTCTTACATTTTGTTAAAATATTGAAAAGGAAATAGTCCTGCGTGTTTTTTGGGGGATGATTCGGAAACGGAGGTTTTATCTGTTTCAGTCTGTCTATATTCCGTCTATATTAAGGAAGGAATGGCGAAACGGACTTGACAAAACGGTCATTCTGTGGCATAATATAAATTGACTTAATGTGCAGTAAAGTGAGGAAGCTTATCTATGCAGCAGAATTTACTATCGCTCATATCGGAAAAAATGCCGAAGATGTCGAAGAGCCACAAGCTCATCGGTAAATATCTTGTGGAGCATGCCGACAAGGCGATGTATCTCACCGCTACAAAGCTGGGAGAGGAACTGGGGATTTCCGAGTCCACGGTGGTGCGTTTTGCCATTGAACTTGGATTCAGGGGGTATCCCGAGCTTCAGCGGGCTCTTCGGAACCTGATCAAGACGAAGCTCACCTCGGTGCAGCGGATTGACGTTTCCGATTCGACCCTCGGGGATGACGTTCTCGGCGCCGTGATGGACAACGATATGGAAAATCTGAAAAGCTCCCTCGAACAGATAAACCGTGAGGAATTCGAGAAGGCGGCGGAGATGATCGCCTCGGCGCGCAGCGTGTACATCATGGGCGTGCGTTCCTCCTCGATGCTGGCAAGCTTCCTTTATTATTATCTCGACCTGATCCTCGATAACGTGCATCTGGTGGAGACCACGGGAGCGGCGGAGGTCTTCGAGCAGATCCGTCGGATCGGTGAGGACGACGTGTGCATCGGCATCACCTTCCCACGTTATTCGGCACGGACAAAGGACTGTCTGCGGCTTGCCAAGAAGTGCGGTGCAAGAGTCGTGGCGCTGACCGACAGCGAGACCTCGCCGATCACGGCGTTCTCGGACAGCACACTGTTCGTCAAGAGCGATATGGCGTCCTTCGTAGATTCGCTGGTAGCGCCCCTCAGCGTCATCAATGCGCTGATCGTGGCGGTAGGAAGAAAGAACAAGGAGCCGCTGAAGAACACCTTCCGGCGTCTTGAAGAGATATGGGAGGAATTTGAGGTCTATGACACTCCGAAGGGCTGAGAACGAGACGGCGGACGTCTGCATCATCGGAGGCGGAGCCTCGGGACTGATGTGCTGTGCCGCAGCGGCAAGCGTCGGAGCCGGTACGCTTCTTCTCGAAAAGAACGCCTCGGTGAAAAAACTGGAAAAGGACGAATTTTTCGATAACTGTTACCTCGGCAAAAAGCTTCTCATCACCGGAAAGGGCCGGTGCAACCTGACCAACGAGTGCGAGATGGCGGAGTTTATGAAAAACGTGCCGGAGAACGCGAAGTTCCTGTTTTCCGCCCTGCGGCATTTCCCGCCGCAGAAGGTGATGGAGTTCTTCGAGGAGCACGGATGCGCAGTCAAGACCGAGCGGGGGCGGCGGGTATTTCCCGTTTCGGATAAGTCCCGGGACGTACTGGAAGCGCTGAAACGGTCGGCAGACCCGGACTTGTGTACCTTCGTCTGCACAAAGGCAGAAAAAATCGAAAAAGTCGGCGAGCTGTTCGAGGTGACCGTCACGGGCGGTAAATTATACCGTGCCCGCACCTGCGTCGTCTGCACGGGAGGATTATCCTATCCGCAGACCGGCTCGGACGGAGACGGCTACCGCTTTGCGAAAGATTTCGGGCACGGCGTGACGCCTTGCCGCGGGTCTCTTGTGCCGATCGAGATTTCGGGAGACGTATGTCCTTCGCTTATGGGACTCTCTCTCAAAAACGTGACGCTGAGCCTCTACAATAAAGAGGGGAAAAAGGTTTTCTCCGAACTCGGCGAGATGCTCTTCACCCATTTCGGCGTCAGCGGTCCGCTGGTGCTTTCCTGCTCGGCGCATATGCGGGAGGAACCGGAGAGCTACCGCCTCGAAATCGACATGAAGCCGGCGCTGGACGAGAAAAAGCTGGACGAGCGGCTTCTTTCGGATTTTGAAAAATACAAAAACAAGGACATTGTGAACGCTTTGGCGGATCTTCTGCCAAAGAGCATGCTGGAGACCTTCGTGGAGGTCTGCGGCGTCGATCCTTCGCTGAAGGTAAATTCCCTCAAAAAAGAGCAGAGACGTGCTATCCTCGAAACCTTAAAGCATTTCCCGCTGCAGGTGAAAAGGCTTCGCCCGGTGGAGGAGGCGGTCATCACCTCCGGCGGCGTTTCGGTCAAAGAGGTGAACCCCTCGAGCATGGAGTCGAGGCTCGTAAAGGGTCTCTTCTTTGCGGGAGAGGTTCTGGACGTAGACGCCTATACCGGCGGATACAATCTGCAGATCGCCTTCGCAACGGGGCATCTTGCGGGAATTTCGGCAGCAAAAGCCGCACTGGAAGAAAAGAACGCCGACGCATGACGGCAGGGCGGGAAAGGTTTACATAAACAAAATGGAAGAAAAGAATAAGACGGTCAAAATAGCCATAGACGGTCCCTCCGGGGTCGGAAAGAGCACCCTTGCCAAAGCGCTTGCCGCAAGGCTTGGGTATGTATACGTGGACACGGGAGCGATCTACCGCACGGTAGGACTCTACGCCCAGCGGGAAAATATCGCCCCGGACGACGAGGAGACGCTGGCGGAGCATTTCGACAGGATGCAGATCGAGCTGAAATGGACGGACAAGGGACAGCGGGTCTTTCTCGGCAACGAGGACGTATCGGAGGAGATCCGCACGCCCCGGTCGTCGATGTACGCCTCGGCGGTATCGGCGCTTCCCAAGGTACGGGCGTTCCTTTTGGGAATGCAGAGGGAGATTGCCGAGAAGAACTGCGTGGTCATGGACGGACGGGACATCGGGACGGTCATTCTTCCCGACGCCGACGTAAAGCTGTTCATGAGCGCCGGTGAGGAAAAAAGGGCGGAAAGAAGATACAAAGAACTCCTCGAAAAGGGCGTGAAAACGACTCTCGAAGAGGTGAAGGCGGATATGCACGAGCGGGACAGGAACGACTCCTCGAGAAGCATTGCGCCTTTGAAGCCCGCCGAGGATGCCATCCTTTTCGACAACACCGAGCTGGACATCGAAGGCACCGTGCTTGCGGCAATGGATATCATCGAAAACCGCCTTTCTCCGTCCGGTGAAAAAGACGGGCATAAGGACGGACAAAAGAACGGGAAAAAAGATGAAAACAAGAAGTCCGAAAAGACCGGAAAAGCGGAAGCGAAAAAGTGCTGCCGCAAGAAAGCGAAGAGCGCAAAATAAAAACGGGATACAGAAGGGATTATCATGAGCTTTTACGGAGTATGCAGGAAGCTGCTCAGCAGAATCATTCTCAAGGTGAACCGGATCACCGTCGTGAACCCGGAAAACGAGCCGGAGGGGGGAGCCCTCGTCTGCTCGAATCATCTGGCGGCATCGGACCCGGTCATCATCGGCGCTTCGCTGAAACGGCAGGTCAGCTTTATGGCGAAGAAGGAACTGTTCAGGATCCCGGTACTGTCGCTGATCATAAGGGCTCTCGGAGCGTTTCCCGTGAACCGGGGAAATATCGACATCGTATCGGTCAAGCACTCGATAAAACTCCTCGGAGAGGGGAACATGGTGGGCATTTTTCCGCAGGGCACACGGCAGAACGGGAAGTACCTCCGGGATACGAGCCCGAAGAGCGGCGTGGGCATGATCCTCGCCCGCAGCGATGCCGACGTGCTTCCGGTGGCGATCATCACCAAAGACAACGACAGAAAGAAGCATAATAAAGTCTATATCGTCCTCGGACAGAAGATCCCCCACGAAGAGCTTGCCATAAAAGAAAAGTCCAGAGAGGAATTCGACAGAGTGACCTCTCTCGTCTTCGGCAGAATCTGCGATCTTTACGACGAATATGCTTACCTTGCGGAGGAAAACGATAAAAAGTGAATAAAATAAGAACAAAAAGAGCGCCTCTTGCGGGGTTCTGCTTCGGTGTACGGCGTGCCGACATGATCGTTTCCGAGCTTTCAAGGAGCGAAAAAAGAAAGGTGTACACCTTCGGCGAACTGATCCATAACGGGGATTATATTGCAAAGCTTGCCGAAAGCGGTGTGGACGTCATCGAGAAAACAGAGGACGCCGAAGAGCCGGAAAAGGCGGTCTGTGTCCTTCGCACCCACGGTGTGGAACGGGAAATGCAAGCGGCGCTTGAATCCCGCTTTGCAAGCGTGGTGGACGCTACCTGCCCCTTCGTCAAGAAGATCCACAAAATCGTCAGCGAGAATTCCGCTCCCGACGTGGACACGGTCATCATCGGCAGAGCCGGTCATCCCGAGGTGGTGGGCATCAAGAGCTACGCCAAGGGAAAGGTATACGTTTTTGAGAGCCCCGAGGAGATTTCGGCGTGTACGGATGAGAATTTCGGGAAGAATAAAGCGATCCTCGTTTCGCAGACAACAAATAACACCGAAAACTATAAAAATTGTCAAAAAGTTCTCAAATTGTTATATTCTAATATACAAGTTTTTGGTACAATATGTACTGTGACCGAAAAGCGGCAGGCTGAGGCTCGCAAAATGGCGTCGGAAAACGACATGATGATCGTTGTGGGAGGCAAAAAGAGCTCCAATACAAAACGCCTTTACGAGATATGCCGGGAGCTATGCGGACATACATATTTCTGCGAGAACGCCGCAGATCTTCCGAAAGAGGAGATAACGGCAGCGGTCAATGAATTATTACGGTACAAATACGGGCTTTCCGTTTGTATAACAGCGGGTGCGTCAACACCCGATGACATAATTGAGGAGGTAGAAGTCACAATGAACAACATTGCTGATAACACGACAAAAACTGAAATTAAGGAGGGTATGAGCTTCGAGGAAATGCTCGACTCTTATACAAAGCCCCCGAGAGCGGGAGAGAGAGTAATGGGCGTCATTACGTCCGTGACACCTGCGGCTATTTACGTAGACCTGGGCATCAAGCAGACCGGCGTTCTTCCCACATCTGAGGTTACTGACGACCCCACTGTGGACGTTACCGAAACTTTCAAGGTAGGCGACGAGATCGACGTGCAGATCGTTAAGTACAACGACGCCGAAGGTATCGTAAACCTTTCCAAGAAGAAGCTCGACGGTGAAAAGAACTGGCAGATGCTGGTTGACGCTGCAGAGAACAACACCACTCTCAACGGTAAGGTCATCGAAGCCGTTAAGGGCGGCGTGATCATGCAGGTCGGTCCCAACAGAGTTTTCGTTCCCGCATCCCACACCAACTTCCCGAGAACCGAAGAAGGCGTTACCGACGAACAGCTCAAGAGCCTTGTCGGCAACAGCTATGATATCAAGATCCTTCCCGAAGTCAACGAGCAGAGAAGAAGAGCCGTAGGTTCCATCCGTAAGGCTGCTTCCGAGGTTCGCAAGGCGCAGAGAGAAGCATTCTGGAACGACGTTGAAGTCGGCAAGAAGTTCACCGGTACCGTTAAGTCCATCACTCCTTACGGTGCATTCGTTGACCTCGGCGGCGTAGACGGCATGGTTCACATCACCGAGCTTTCCTGGAAGAGAATCAAGCATCCTACCGAAGTTGTCAACATCGGCGACACCGTTGATGTATTCGTTAAGGCTGTTGACGTAGAGAAGAAGAGAATTTCTCTCGGTCTCAAGACCGAAGAGACCAACCCCTGGAACATCCTCGCTACCAAGTACGCTGAGGGCGACGTTGCAGAGGTCAAGATTGTCAGCATCATGAGCTTCGGCGCATTCGCAGAAGTGATCCCCGGTGTAGACGGCCTTATCCACATTTCTCAGCTTGCCGACAGAAAGGTCGAGAAGCCTCAGGACGTTGTAAACGTTGGCGACGTTGTCAATGCGAAGATCATCTCCATCGACTACGAAGCAAAGAAAGTCAGCCTCTCCATCCGTGCTCTTCTCGCTCCCGAAGTGACCGAAGAAGCCGCTGAGGAAGCTCCCCTCGTAGTGGAACTCCCCGCTGAAGAAAATAACTGAGTTATTTCCTGTAAAGAAAAATGTTAAAAATGGCTGTCGTTCCGAAAATCTCGGACGATCGCCGGACGAAAGACAAAGGGTTCAGAAAATAACTGAGCCCTTTTCTTTCATATCAGGGAGCGGCAGGGGGCTTTTGTGCGATTTATCCGTAAATCCTTTGCCGGAGTCCCGAAACATAGGGAAAGGGGATATAAAGACATGAAAAAGAAGAAACTGAGTCTTTTTGCGGCAATACTGCTTGCTTGTACCCTGTTTTGCAGCTGTGCCGCGGAGGACATACTGCCGATCATCGGGGAGCTGCTGACTGAATCGGACGAGCCCGCCTACGTCGACGTTCCCTCCGATGAGGAGGAAGACCCCGAGGTCGTCATTCCCGAGGAGATCGTTCCGGAAGAAACCGATCCGGAAGAGGTCATTCCCGAGGAAGGATCCGATGCGGAAGTCGTCCCGGGCAAAGAAGAAAATAAAGAAAAAGACGAAAAGAACAAAAAGGACGAAAAGCCGGACAGCGAAAAAGAGCCGACGGAAGAGCCCGAAATAATCCTTCCGTCCGAAGACGATAAGCCGGAAGAGAAGGAGTCGAAGGATCCGAAGGATTCAAAGGAAACGGGAAAGCCGTCCGAGGAAAAGCCGAGGACCGAGCCGGACAACAAAAAGCCCTCTTCCGAAAACAAAAAAGAAGAGCCGGACACAAAGCCGGAGAGCGGCAAAAAGCCGGAGGAGCACACGACGTCTCCGCCGGAGCCGACCATCGACGTCAACGGGTCCTATACCAGGAAAGAGGACGTAGCGCTTTATCTGCATCTCTACCGGAAGCTGCCGAAAAACTTTATTTCCAAGGCTGAAGCCGAGGCAGATGGCTGGAAGGGCGGCGGACTCTCCAAGGGGCGCTGCATCGGCGGAAGCTATTTCGGAAACTACGAAGGCAGACTGCCGAAGGGCGACGGCATCGAATACCACGAATGCGACATCGACACGATGAACAAGAAATCCCGCGGTGCCAAGCGCCTCGTCTGGTCGAACAAGGGTGCTATCTACTACACCGACGACCACTATGAGACCTTTACGCTGTTATATGAGGAGTGGGCAAAATGACAAGGAAAATCACATTGGATCTGAGCGGTATCACCGATAAGAAGGCTCTTTTTGAACGCCTTCATACGCTGCTCGACTTTGAAGGAAATAACTTTGACGCCCTCCATGACGCCCTCGGCGATATCATGAAAATGACCCGCATCGAGGTCATCGGTACCTCCAGCGTCCACGAGGAATTTGTCGGCATCCTCACCCACGTGCTTGCCGACAGCGCCGACGAAAACAGAAAGCTGTCCGTTCTGTTCAAATAATCTATTTTGCAGGGCTGCTCGCCCTGCACCTCGCCGCCTTTTGAAAAAGGCGGGCGAAAACTTTGAATAGCGAAAGTCCTATCGGACTTTCACAGTTCATTTTTTCGGTGTTCTGCCGCAAAAAATCTCCGCTGAGGTCAAACGCCGACCTCAGCAGAGATAAATTGCGGTGCACTCTAAGTAGCTCTGAGTGAAAGTTTTCGAGGAAAACTTTAGGTCTGTCGCAAGCGCCAAGGAAGTGCTTAAGACAAGCACTGCTCCGATGAAGTCAAATGCGGACTTCATCGGAGTATTGTTTTCGGTGCATTTACTCTGCGAGTGTGCCAAAGCAAATTCCGCTGAGGTCGTGTCTTGACCTCAGCGGACAGTAGTAACTGATTATTTGTGCTTTACCCATGAGCTTTGCCGCGCGGGGAGGCCCCGCCGCCACTTCGGGACCCCACTTCAGGCAAAACCGGTAGCGCAGGTACCCGACTATTTTCCCGCTTTGCCGCCATAAGTCCGAGCGGCAAAGCTCATGGGTTCAGCATAAACAATCACTCTCTGCCACTCTGCTGAGGTCAAACGCCGACCTCAGCAGAGATTTATTTGTGCACACTCTAAGCTGCTCTGAGTGAAAGTTTTCGAAGAAAACTTTAGGTCTGTCGCAAGCGCCAAGGAAGCGTTTGCAACAAACGGTAGGCACTGACCCCTTTGTCCCAAAAAAGAAACGTGGCAGTCCGTATGGACTGCCACTATTTGAAAGTTTTCGCCCGCCTTTTTCAAAAGGCGGCGAGGGTATGGGGCGAGAAGCCTCACAAGAAAAACCTTAGAAGCTGATGACAGCGGCGCTTGCCTTGTAGGTAAGGCAGTCGACGGTCGAGATGAGTTCGGCGGGAACCATCTGTTCGGTATAATCGACCT
>JAZRXH010000145.1:0-9033 GCA_045600125.1 Eubacteriales bacterium
CCGGGCTCCGACATGGAGAAATATACCTTTGCCGCCTTTGTGGTACCGAAATCCCTGTTGGAACCGCTGTTCTGCACCTTATTGAAAGCATCACGGAACATCTGATTGTGCGCTTCCTCGCGATTCAGCAGAAAATCTATCGTTTCGCGTACCTTTTTATCCTCTATCTGACGGTAGAGATACTCATAAACCACCTTGGCTCTTTGTTCGGACGCAATATTGGACAGCAAATCGGCGCAAAGATCGCCCGTAACGGTAACGTAATCCGCCGTCCATGAATAGCCCGATGCATTGATGAGTCCCGGATTGAGTCCGAGCAGGACGTGCGTCTGTACTTCGCCCGTCTGAACCTTTGATGCATCCACGTCGTGACCGTTGAGCAGATTGATGGTCTGTGCGACCATTTCCATGTGTCCCAGCTCCTCGGCTGCAATATCAAGAAAAAGGTCCTTGATTTCGGGGTCTTTGATCCGGAAGCTCTGAGACATATACTGCATAGCGGCTTTCAATTCGCCGTTTCCGCCTCCAAGCTGTTCCTGAAGCAAAACGGCATATTGCGGATTCGGTTTTTCGACCTCTACGGGGTGAAATAACAGTTTTTCGTGTTTGAACATAATGAAATACCTCCTACGGATTTTACCTGAAAAAGCACACGGTCTTGCAAATGGTAGTATTGCCGTTTTTACTCTTTTTATTTATGGGTATTGCTCATTGCGGAAACCTTCTCGCTTTTGGAATTACTTATTTTCTATAAGCCACATAATAACTGCTAACATAATATTCAAACAAATGTTTTTATTATGGTAACCTCTAAAAATACACATCAAACATATTGAAAAAGCGGGCAAAAAGGTATGATAAAGCATACGAAAAAAGGCGGTAAAGCGAAATGCAACTCAATATGTTTGCGGAAGAAACACAACTTCAGAGATTGCCGGATCGAGCACGTATTCGGCTTTATGACCGGCTCTATGCACGGGATTACGCTGCGTTCAATCGGAATCGAACGGGCTGCGTTCAATATTGGCTTGACCAACCTTGTTTACAACATTTGCGGTACACGATTTTGAAACGGAAAGAGGTGTGTACGGGATAGTTATGCCCATTTGAGGGAAATATCCCGGTTTTCGGGACTGATTCACCCCCGAAATATCGAGAAAACAGCTTATTCGGTTCTCGATTTTGGAATTTGCTGTTCAAAAAACACAAAAATCAAAAAAACACAAGGGTTAGCCTAATTTTTAGAGGTTGCCTATAGTCAATTCAGGTTTCTTTCAAAGGAGTTTTGCCGTAGGAAGAGCATCTACTAAAGAAAACAAAAACATTTATCAAGTAACTCGTGAAGGACTCGGTCTGACAAGAGAAGCAGCCAGCGAACTGCTTGAATGGATTTCCGCCGATAAAATAGAAAAAAAGACAGTCAAAGAGTCACACCTCCCCCCGATGAAGTACTGCAAATGTCAGAAAAATATAATAAGCCTATGCTTTGCAATTACTATTGCGCAAAAGAATGCAAAATCGGAGGAAAATCAAATGAAAATTATAGGAAAAATTGCATCGACACTTCTCTGGGTATTTGCTGTTCTCTTTCTGTTGGTTTTGATAACTGCTTGGCTTTAATTTTGGGAGGATGATTTTATGCTAAAAAGAATAACCCCTTCACTTCGAAAAATCGTACTATTCTTCGTTTGCATCGTAGCTGCATTTGGCTGTGGATATTACGCTCACAGTATTCTTTCAGACAAAGCCGAAATCGTTAACGACGAAAAGAAGGAAATCGATTTAAAACTGCCCGGTGAAATTGAAAAGCGTGTCGTTACCAAGGAGGAAGTTCATTCAAAACTTGTCGAAATCAAAGAATTCTCTACATACTCAGGCAGATACAATGTCACAAAGTCCGCGGATTATTCAAGATATTTTTTGAGTAACGAGAACAATAAAGACAGTGGGATAAAAATACCGGGAACAACCAATTCCGTTAACATCACCTGCGATGGTATAGTTAAGGTCGGATATGATTTTGATGAAATCATTATCAATGTAGATAACGAGAGTCAAAGGGTGTATATATCTCTTCCCCAGGTGAAGATTACTGATAACTATCTCATTTGGGATACGGTCGTTTGCGAGGAATACAACAATATCTTGAATCCGATTGCTTTTTCTCAATATCAAACACTGATAAGCGAGCTCGAAGATATGGGGCTGAAAGATGTCGAATCCGAGGGAATATACGACTTGACCGAAAAAAACATAAAAAAGATTATCACAAACACCCTTTCTGAATTCGCCGGTTTTGAAATAATCTTTATGTAAGGAGGCATCAAAATGCAAAAGGACAAATGGATATCGTTTTTTCTGTGTCTGTTCCTCGGAGTATTCGGGGTTCACAAGTTTTATGAGGGAAAGATCCTTTTCGGAGTCGTGTATCTTCTCACCGGCGGCTTCTGCGGTGTGGGAGTGATCGTCGATCTGATTCTCCTCCTTTTCAAGCCGAATCCGTACAGCGTGTAAAGGGCAGCCGCTTTACTTAAGACTGCAGTACGATTTGCAAACGGACCGACACATTACCGTTTGTTATTCGCAAACCTTTTGCCGGAGCAAAGCCACCCCTCGGGTAAAAACGAAAGACATGCCTTAATTTCAAAAAGCCGCAGGCACTTGCTTTGCGGCTTTTTCTTTTCATCCTATGCATTTCCATTCTTCATTCTTCATTCTTCATTCTGCATTCAGCCATTACATCTCCGCAAGCACCGCCCTGCACGGCGCCCCGTCCGAGCCGGAAAGGCACAGCGGCGCACAGCTCAGGAGATACACGCCGTCCGGCACATGGGAAAGCCGGAGGCCTTCGAGAAGAACGACCTCTTTTTGCAGGAGAATGAGATGCACCGCCATGGGAGCGTCCTCGGGACCCACCGTCTGGGACTCGTTTCCGATAAGGTCGATGCCGGCGGCGGCGAAGACATCGGCGGCGTCTTCGGTGACGGTGGCTTTTCCCTTTATTAAAATCTTTTTCCACGCCTCGGGGTGAAGCTCTCTTGCCCTTTGAAGGATTTCTTCGGCGTCCTCCTTCCCCACGTCCCCGTCTTTTGTGACGACGAAGGCGGGACCGATGAAGCGGGAAAGCGGGATCTCGTCCACGCCCTTGCCGTTGTCGATAAAGTGGACCGGAGCGTCTATGTGGGTCCCGTTGTGTACGCACAGCGAGATCGCCGTCAGATTGTAAAGAGAGCCGTCCTTCATCCGCCGGAGCTCCGTCTTTTCCGGGGCAGGGTCTCCCGGGAACACCTCGCACTCAAAAAGAGGCTGTGTAATATCGTATAGCATCGCCGTACCGTCCTTTCCGATCGGGAAACAGAGCCTTACAGCTGCGGCTCCCCGTTCATTTCGCCGATAAAATCCTTCTTTTTTGCCGTACACTCGACCCACGCCGGGACAAAGCCGCTCGCAAATGCCGTCCTTGCCGAGGGGATGTTCGACCACGCACAGCAGTAAAAGGGCACCTTGCCCCGTGCGAGGATCTCAAGCGCCAGAGCCGACACAAGCGATGCGCCGACGCCCTTCTTCCGGGCTTTCGGAAGGACGTCGATGCCGATCTGCCACATATCCTCGCAGTCGGCGCTGGCTCCCGCCATGCCGATGAGCTCGTCCCCGTCGTAGGCGCAGAAGGCAAGGCGATCCAGTTCTTTCCGGTCTTTGCAAAGCGCATTGCTCCATGCGGGCAGATAGTAGGGAGAAAGCTCCGACGCTTCCAGCATTCCGAGGCGATACGGGCAAGGAAGGGGCTTCACTTTTTCAATTTTCGGCAGAAAATACTCCGCCATGAAGCACACGTCCGCACCGAATCTTCCGAGGCTCTTTCGCAGAACGTGGAGGTTCGGTGTTTCAAAGCAGTGATAGGGCGGGAATTTTCTAAGGTACCGCCCCACGTCTTCCCGCAGAGAGGCGTAGTCCGCTCCGCCTTCCGAGCCTTCCGATTCTCCCGTTTTTTCCGGATGCACCGACGCCACCACGTTCGTGCCGTAGGAGCAGAGATTCAGAAGGAACGGCAGCTTCAGGTACCGCCTTGCATCCGGGGATGCGGTGGAGGTGACGATCACCGGCTCGTCTTTTTGCAGATCCTCTGCTTTACAGCCGAGGTCGGTCGCCGACTGGCGAAGCGCAATATCGAGGATGTCTTTGTCTGTCATCGTGTCCTCTTTTCTCTTTTTCGGTTCTTTTCGGTTCATCGACCGGATTTTCTGTTTTATCTGTTTTATCTGTTTTATCCGGTTTGTCTTTTTTATCTTTCTCCTGCCTTCGGAGCGGCGGCGCCCCGAAAGGCTGCCCGGCACTCCCGTCAAAAAGGGACGTACCGGGCTTTTGCTTTTTCTTATTCCGGCATTTTGCCGCATTTTCCGTGCCGCCTGCGGTATCGAGCCGCAGAGCCTGCCTGTCGTTTTTGCCCCTTACTTATCCTCGGGCTTTGTTTCAAGACTCAGCGGGTAGTCGCCGAGGTGCTTTACCTTGAAGCCGTTCTTCTTATACTCCTCGTAGTCGAAGGCTTCCAGCTCGTCGATGGCGAGCTTGTGGAACTCGTAGAAGTTATGCCACCATTCGTAGCCGCTTCCCAGCTCCGCTCCGAGGTAAGCGTCCGCAATGTCACAGCCCATCTGGGGCGCTACGTAGAAGGCGCCCATGGCAAGGACGTTCACGCCGTTGCCGGTGATGGCACGAAGAGCCGCCGGTACGCTCTCCACCACGCCCGCATGAACGTGGGGGCACTTGCTCGCCGCAATGTGGATGCCCATGCCGGTGCCGCAGAAGATGAGCGCTCTCTCGAATTCGCCCTCGGCGATGAGGGAGCCCACCCGCAGACCGATGCGGTGGAACATAAGATCGGTGTCGTTATCCTCGGGACTTCTTACGCCCACGTCGGTGACCGTCCAGCCCTTGGCTTTCAGGTGCGCCACCACCGCCTCCTTCAGCGGGAAGCCCGCAAAATCTGCGCCTACCAGTATCTGCTTGTCCTTGATCGTTTTCATGCCGTTTCCTCCTGAAAGTTAAATAAATCAAAAATAACAGCTTTCACAGCCTATAAATATAGGATACTCCTTTTTCCGTGAAATGTCAATGCCTCTTTGCAAAAGTCGCTCACTTTCAGAGATTTCAGAGATTTTTTATGGCTTCGTCGTCGTATTCGCCGCCGCGGCAGATGACTTTGCCGTCCACCTCGACCGTCGGCTCATGGATATCGAAGTCGATGTGCTCGGTGGAGTGGATGATCTCCTTGCGGTTGCGGTTGTTGCCGAGCGCCACGTGGACGCACTTTATCCCGTGGCTCCCGTCCACGCTCCAGCCGTAGGCGTCGTTCTCCCACGAGGTGGTGGTCACGATGCCGATCTCGTCGCAGATGTCGGGCTTCGGGGAAACGTCGGAGAGGAGTTTTGTAAGTCTTGCCGTCTGCACCTCCGGTCCCGAAAAGCTCTTCAGCATACTGCCTTCAAAGCGGAGTACAAGAGGCTCCATGTAGGTCTCTCTGTGTCCCGGGATGTTGGGGCGAATGGGAAAGCCTCTCTGCCCGTAGGCTCTTTCCGAGGCTCCGTCGATGACTGCCACGCCGTCCACGCTTCCGAGGCAGGGGACGATGGCGACCTCGGAATAGAAGGGAATGATGCCGTTCACCGGGTACATGCCGTCTATCCTCCCCTCGGTGTCAAAGCGGCAGGTAAGGTCGGTGCCCCGCTTCGAGGTGACGTGGATGCACCTTGCGCTTTTCAGTTTTTCAAAAAGGAGATTGGCTCTTCTTCGGTTTGCGAGCAGCTCTTCCTCGTTTATATCCCATTCGGCAAGTCCGCCGATTTCAAAGGTGAAGCGCCTGCCCGCCCCGGTAAGCGCCGTATCGCAGTCCTTCCGGGAGCCGAGCCAGGTGCCGAAATTCGTCTTCATCTGGGGCGTGGTCATGAAGGTGACGTCGGCGGAAAGGATGGCGTTCCGGAGCGGCGCCATGATGGGAGTATGGGCGTATCCGTCCTCCCCGCCGTAGATATCCACGTCGCAGAGAAGGGCGTTTATCCCCATGTTCTTCGCCGCATCGGCAAAGGCTCTGGCGTTCGTATAGGACTCCCTGTCGGCGAGGATGACGATGTTGTCCCCGGGCTTTGCCATGGCGATCTTTTCCAGCACGAAGCGGGAGTTTTTCCCGATCTTTTCGGTCTTGTCGTTTGTTTCGTAGAGGATCATAAAAGGCACGTCCTTTCGGATTTTGTACTTTACAAGCTTATTATAGTATGATTCTCCGGGATTTTCAAGGGAAAAAAGGGGCAAAGTTTTGGATTTTTCCGTAAAAACAAAAGTCCCGCCGAGAATTCGGCGGGGAAGAGAAAAAGAACTATTCAAGATTTATCCACATGGCGGGGCGGACGCAGTTAATTTCACCGTCGACATGAGCACTGTCGACACGGTCACCAATCCAAAAGACCGGGCCGTTATCAAAGACTAAGGCGGCGAAAAACTGACGAGCGCCGGGCGACCGGAGCCACCATCTGCAGTTGCCATTGTCGCTATCTACATTCGCTCCATGGGCAACTGCATATTTTGTGGGTTTGCACTTTCTTGCACTATCGGATGAGAAATACTTCTCAACTTCTGTGATGCTGAGCAAGAACACCTTGTCCGTTGTTGCATTACCGGGATTCGTACTGCATTCGGGATTCTTGTCGGCGGATACGGATACGGAAGGAATTAACTCTTGATATTTAGAATCAAAAGCGGTATTCAAGAAACTATCGTTCAGCCATTTTCTGAGAGTGCAATTTTCCCAAGTCACATCAGTATATGAAGTATTGTATGGTTGACAATCGAGCGCATATTTGCTGATTACAAGAATTTTATTATCCTCTTTTGCAAGCACCTTCCACTCAATATCTTCTTTGCCGTTTGAAGTATTGTTATCTTGTTCGTAAGCACCAAAAGTGATTGTGTCACCAACAGTCGCCTTTGAAAACAGAATTTGCTTGTATTGGGGCATTATGCTATTTAATTTATCCTCGCTGTCTTTATACGAAAGTCCATTCAAAAGCATATAAGCAGGCTCATAATCGCCGGAATCAATGAACTTTATAGCCCTGTCATATTTACTGGATGCTATCGCATCGCTATTTCCTATTTCTTCAAGCAACGCATAAGCGGAATCATAATCGCCGGAATCAATTAGCGCTATTGCTCTGTCGTATTTGCTTGACGCAATCGCATCGCTATTTCCCAATTCTTCAAACAAAGCATAGGCAGAATCATAATCGCCGGAATCAAGCAAGCCCATTGCTTTGTTGAGTTTTTGCTTCGGAATAATAACCGTTGTCAGAACAATCAAAAACGCTATGCAAGCCGCAACAATAGACGTACCGATGGCAAATGCCTTTTTACGCTTTTTTGCCGCTGCTTCAGCCGCAATACGGCGTTCTTCTTCTTTTTTTCGCTTTTCTTCAGCTATGCGCCGTTCTTCCTCGAGCCGTGCGTCCCGTTCCCTTTTCAGCTCTTCTTCGTCCAAAGAATCGAAATCGGCTATTTTTTTGCCGCAATGGTAACACGTTTCTTCGACGGAGCGGTTGCAGGTACCGCAGCTACAGAACCAAAGGTCATGAAAGTGCATCGGGAAATTATAATATCTTCTGTAAATGCCGTATTTGATCCCGTACTGTTTGCAGAGCGATACATCGGAAAAATGTTGGGCAACGGTCTCCTGCTCGGGAATCACACAAATCGGAGCGTCCTTGGGAACGCTGAGGATGCTTCCGTCTTCAAAGGCAACGGTATCCAGCCGCACCGATGCCGATCTTGCGGAGTTATCGGCAAGAAAGATCGGTGTTTTTTCTCCGGCAGTGGCATCCCTTGTAAGGTGCAGGTCGAGATAAGTAAACTCAGTGTCGGGAAGCACTTTCCCGAAATCGTCCTTTGAAGAAACAACGACCTTCACCGCCTTTATGACGTTGTCCCCGATGTTTTTCATTTTCACCTGAGCGAACACCGCACCGTTTTCGTTGTTCACCGTGAGGGCGGTCTTTTCAAGAATGAGAGGTGTATTCTCGGTATACAGATTTTCTCCGAGAGTACCGATCCGTGTGTATTTTTCCGGCATAATGTCCTCCTGTATCATCAAAGGCTCGGGATATCGTTTGTGTCAGCATGAACGCTCTGCGGGGAGGCAGGAGATGCAGAAGGTCTGCCCTGCTGAGCACCGGCGGTCTTACCGGCAGAAAGGGAATTGAGCTGTTGTCTGAGAGAATTGATTTCACCTGAAAGCGAACTCCGCTGTATAATGTCCGGCAGCGCCGCCACCATGATCATCATAGGGATGCCGAGCAGAGCGACACCCCACCCGTATGCGGTTTTGCTGTAACCCTTCTTTTCGGCGATCTCACCGAATTTTACGGCGAGTGCGATGTCGATAATAAGTACAACTATAGCGATCAATACAGCCATTTGCTTTCTTCCTTTACATTTTCTTTATTATTTCCGCAAAGTCTCCGAAGCGCTGTTCCCGTTCTGCGGATGAATACAGTATAGCACGGATATATATATATATATATATTGTGTTAAAATTATATTAACAAGTCGGTATTTCTGCTGTCCGGAGGCTGACTCCCGATTCCTGACCTTATCAACTCCACGCTCCATACTCTCCCGATTTTTCAGAACCGTATTTTGTCGGGACGATGTGGGCATCGTCCCCTACGGTCTGTCGTCGGTTTGACAAAGGCAAAAAACAAGCCTCCGCATTTTTCCCGTCCGTCGGAGCCGACCCGCTTTTCGCCGCCCAACTCCTAACTCCTAATTCCTAACTTTTAATAACTCCACACTCCACACTGCCATCGTCCGACGGAGCCGTTCCGGCTTCCACTGCCTGACTTCTGGCTTTACCAGCTCCGCACCCTGCGTTTCACTTCCCTGCCGCCGGCTTCTTTTTTCTTTTCGGGAACCAGTAAGACGGCATCCACGCTTTTTCCGCTTTGGGGATCCGATCCTTGCAGGAACAGCAGTTCCACGGATCGCAAT
>JAZRXH010000146.1:0-3099 GCA_045600125.1 Eubacteriales bacterium
AATGACTACGACGAGCTCGGCTTCAGCAGCGGAACCGTGAGGGTTGTACCGAATGACGGCGGCGGTGCCGTTATGCACATAAGCGAGATCGACAGCGATGTCCTCGAGATCGCAAGCGTTCAAGGCTCTCTGTGTCTTGTCACAGACATCGTTGTATACTATACCCACGATCACCTCTTTGACGGCGAATACGTCGACAACGGCGACGGCACCCATTCGAGATACTGCACCGTGTGCGGCGATGTCGGCGGAACGGCGGCGCATGTGATCGACGAATACGTTGACAACCCCGACGGCACCCGCACGGTAAAGTGAGTCTGCGGCGCCGAGGCACCGGGTTACACCGAATACTACTTCGTAAACGATCAGAAGCCGGTAGCCGGCGGCGAGAACGGTCTTGTCAACAAGCGTGCTTACTACGTTGATGACAAGGGCGAAAAGGTCGAACTGGAAAGCGGACTCCTTGAGGAAGACCTTGAGGTCACCTTCGCCCAGTGGTACCTGCGCACCTCCGTGCAGTACAGGGAAACCGAGGACGGCGGCGTGAACGTGCGCTTCGTTTCGATGCTGGACGATTCTCTTGACGAATACTACGAGGCGGGCTTCACCTACACCGTAGGCGGTGCGGACTCCTTTGATCCGCTCACCACGCAGATGGGCAACACCTGCTTCATCGTAGACGGCAAGACCGTGAAGGCGGGCGACTTCGGACTCGGCGAGGAATACTTCATCCTGCGTGACGTTGACTTCGCAAAGGATGCGGTAGAGGCAAACCTCGAAATCACCGTAACGCCCTACGTCCTTCTTGCCGCCGAGGAAACCTGCATCACCGGCGAACCGATAACCTTCAGCCTCGGCGACCTTGCGGAAACCGAAGAAGCTGCGTAATGCATTGAGGAAGGGAGATAGAATTATGGAAAACATCAAGAAAAAATCCATGCCGAAGCCCGAGATCGAGGTCATCGAGATGAAGAAGGGCGAGGACATCATCCGCACCTCGAACGCGCTTCTGTCCTCCATGACAGACGGCGGAGCCGATACGGCGACGGGGTATAAGTCGTACAGTCTGTTCAACTATTGAGCAGCCTCTGCCGAGAGGCAAAATAAAAATCATGCAAAACGGGGCAGCCGCCGGCGGCTGCCACCTTTTTGTATATTTCTGCACGAAAAAGCGTAAAATCGGAAATAATCGGAAAATTTTGTGAAAACAGCGGCAAAAGCAGTTGACAAACACGGAAAAGATGGTATAATGAATATAATATGCGTAAGTATACACTCCGATAAGGAAACGAAAGGAAGAAACCCATGCGAAAAAGACTTTTGAGCGTCATACTTGCTGTCGTCATGACAGTCGGTATGATTCCGCTGTGTTCCGCTCCGGTATCGGCAGACGGGGAAGAACTCTCCGAGTTACTGGAATTCAATGCGGGCAATATCCAGCCGGACGGCAAGTATCTTTTTGAAGGCAGCTGCTTCAGAATTACCGCCGGACACGCCGACGGCAGTAAAGGCATATACGCCGGCAGTAACGAGCAGTGGCTGACGGTCGAAGCGATTTATCCGACTGTTACGATTACCAAAGTCACCGCAAAGATCCTCTATTGGGGCAGCTGGTACAGTGCGGTCGGTATCAGCGGGGGCACAAAACTTCAGAACACTGCCGAGACCGGCTCCATCGTCGATGTGGTCGATATCAATTACGGTGCCTTTGCCTTTGCCGGCGGCACCGATTACTGTGCGTTCGGCGACATCACCGTTTATTATAAGGTTGCCGTTCACGAACACGATTTCGCCGCCTACGTCATCAACGACGACGGTACGCACTCAATAAAATGCACCCTTTGCGATGAGGTCGGCGAAGCGGCAGCGCATACCTTTACCGATTACGTCTGCACCGCCTGCGGAGCGGAGGACATGACCGGAGTCAGAAACGATTCGATCACAGCCATTCGGAATGCGACGAAGGTCGGCATAAACGACGAGATCGCAAGCGCCGCCATAGAATCGATCAACGCCGAAGGCACGGTCGCAGCCGTCCTTGCCGTCCGGGATCAGGCTCTCCTTGCCATGGCAAAGGCGGACGCCGCGGCAGAAATCAATGCGGGAAAGAATAAGGAAAATGAAGCCATCGCACTGCTGGCGCTTGCCGATATTGAGGCAGCTTCAACGGTTGACGATATCAACTCGATAAAGGACACGGCGCTCGGTCTCATGCAGGAGAAGGACGCAGCGCTTGCGGCTCTGAAGACATCGGCAATTTCGGAAATCGAGGCAGCCCGGACCGAAGCGAACGCCGATATCGCCGACACGGCAAAGACGAATATCACCAATGCGGAAACGACCGCAGAGGTAAGCGGCATAAAGGCGGCTGCCCTTCTCGCTATGGCAAAGGCGGACGCTGTCGCCGAGATCAATGCGAAAACCACGGCGGCAAACGGAACCGCCGCCGCAGAGGCACTCACTGCCATCGGCAATGCCGCCACCGTCGAGGCAGTCAATGCGGCAAGAGACGCAGGTCTCCTCGCTATGGCAAAGGCGGACGCTGTCGCCGAGATCAATGAGAAAACCACGACGGCAAACGGAACCGCCGCCGCAGAGGCACTCACTGCCATCGGCAATGCCGACACCGTCGAGGCAGTCAATGCGGCAAGAAACGCAGGTCTCCTTGCTATGGCGAAGGCGGACGCTGTCGCCGAGATCAATGAGAAAACCACGACGGCAAACGGAACCGCCGCCGCAGAGGCACTCACTGCCATAGACGAAGCAGCGACCGTCGAGGCAGTCAATGCGGCAAGAGACGCAGGTCTCCTCGCTATGGCAAAGGCAGATGCCGCAGCGGCGATCAATGCGGCAAAGAATAAGGAAAACGAAGCCATCGCACTGCAGGCACTTGCCGATATTGAGGCAGCTTCCACGGTTACCGATGTCAACTCGATAAAAGACACGGCGCTCGGTCTCATGCAGGAGGCGGACGATGCGCTTGCGGCTCTGAAGACATTGGCGATTGCGGCGATCGAAGCCGCACAGACCGAGGTAAACGCAGATATCGCCAATACCGCAAAGACGAATATCACCAATGCGGAAACGACTGCACAGGTA
>JAZRXH010000147.1:0-2733 GCA_045600125.1 Eubacteriales bacterium
CCCTGCGTGAGGTTGTGGGGAACGAATTTTATTTCGTACTCGGTGAGGTTGCCGTCGCCGACGCCGATCGGAATGGCGGGGTTCGGGCAGGGACGCACCTCCCAGTCGGCGGGCATGTTCAGCTTTGCTTCGATCCAGCCCTGACGGAACTTTGCCATAAAGATGAGCTTGATGACCGCCTCCTCGCCCTCACGGATCTCGATGCCGTTCGGATACTTGAGGAAAACGTCGTAGAAGGGACTTTCCACCTTCACGGTGTAGCCGTCCCGCATGGCAAGCTCCTTCTTCCAGCTGGTCATGAGGTATACGCCGAGGTTCTGCTCCTTATCGAAAAGGTCGTCGCCGGTCTCGGCAGTGATCTCGATGCCGCTCTCGCCGCAGAGGTTTACATAGCCGTTCATAAAGGCGGGCATGAGGTTCGCTACTCTCTTTGTCAGCTCGGAGACCGTCTTGCAGACAAAGGTGCCGCCGTGGGTCATGTCAAGGCAGATGGTCTTGATCTCGTCGCCGATGGGAGCGAGCCACTTTTCGGGAATGCCCTTGGTGCCCTTCAGGATGCCCCAGATAGAGCCGAGGGTCGCAGCGGTGCAGTCGGCGTCCTCACCGCAGTTCACGGCGGTGCAGAGGGACTTGCCGAAGTCGCCTTCTCCGTAGTACCAGCCGATCATGGCGATACCGATGTTGGAGGGAGCGTCCATGCCTACCGTGCCGCAGGGGACCTTGTCCTCTTCTTCGCAGGGAAGAATGCGGTTGGTGCCTACGAAGGCGTCGGGGAACTCGGTGAGAAGGATGCGTCTTGCTTCCCGCCACGTCTTACCCTCGGCTTTGCATTTCTGCACGAGGCGCACGGCGCCCGCTACCTTGGAGTCAGCCGGGATGTAGGAAGCGGCGATCTCCACCAGCTTGTCAAGATCGTCCTCCACGAAGGCGGCGCTTTCGAGGGCGGCGGTGAAGATCTCTCCGTAAAGACCCTCGTCGGCGTGGTCTACGCAGGCGTCCTCATAGGCGTATTTCACGGCGATCTCGGGATGACCCGGGCAGAGGCACGCCCAGATCTCGCTTCGGATGAAGCAGCCGCAGGAGTCCTTCATGTAGTTGAAGTATTTGCCGGAGACCGGCGGAACGAGACCGCTGCGCAGATTGATCTTGCCCTGACCGTATTCCGCCCAGTGGGGAACGATCTTGTACGCCCAGTATTCGGCGAGGATCTCGGCGTTGACCGCCGGACCGTACTTTTCCGCCGCCATGAGCCATACCAGCTGCAGATCCAGGTCGTCGTTGGGAAGCGAACCCTTGGAAATGTCGCTTGTGTAGAAGTCAATGTCGAATACGCCCCGTTTTCCCTCAAAGGGGGTGCCGAGGGTGCCGCCGATGTTTTTGCCGAGGAAGCACGCCTTTACCTTGTCGCAGTATTCCTCAAAGCACAGAACTTTCTTTGCCATGATGATTACCTCCCGAATGTATATTTTCTGTTTTGCCGTTTCAAATGCATGAACGCCGCACGCCGCCTTTTGCCGGGTCTTTTTTCCGCCTTCGGCGGCGTACAAGGGGTTACGCCTTCGCCAGCTGCGCCGCTTTAATTCCCGCCGCTTCGCCCGTCACGGCGGCGTCGCCGGTGACACGGTAGCTTGCGTGGGCGGCAAAGCTGCCGCTGATGCAACGCCCCGCCATGAGAAGATTGTCGAATTCCGCCGAAAGAAGGCAGCGGAGCGGGATCTGGTACGGCTTTACCGAATAGTTTTTCTTTTCCTCCTCAAAGGTGCGTCCCGAGGCAGTCGGATGGATATCCACCCCGAAGCCGACGTCGCATACGGCGTCATCAAATTTTCTTCCCTCGGCGATGTCGCTGTCGGAAAGGGTGTATTTTCCGAGGAGCCTCCGGCTCTCCCTTACGCCGATGGAGGGCGCTGTCATGACAAGGCGCATTTTCGAGAAGACGCCGCCTCCCGCCCGGAGAGCCTTTACCTGTGCGTCCAGCTCCCGCCTTGCCTCGAGGGTCGCCGCCGAAAGGGAGGCGCTGCGGTGGGGGTCATAGCCGTACTCCTGCTGAGTCATCATGAGCCACAGACCGTCCGAAACGTGCCACAGCGACGGCGAAGCGTAGGTCGGCTCGATGCCGAGGCTCCTCATATAGCCGAGCGTCACCGCCTTGGCGTTGGGCTTTCCCTCGGGGTAGGGAAGGGCGTTGTCGAACTCCCGAGCCGATGCCGGGTCGATGCCGTCCACGAGCGCCACAAGGGTCATGGGCTGGGCTCTGCCGTCCTCCCCGCCGTAGGCATAGGTACACCCGGAAAAGAAGCCGAGATCGCCGTCCCCGGTGCAGTCGATGAAGACTTTGGCAGAGAGGTCGAAAAGTCCCTCTTTTCCGCAGCACCTGACGCTTTTTATTCTGCCGTTTTCGGCATCTGCCCCGCAGATCTGGGTATTAAGAAGGATGCTCACACCCGCCGAGAGCGCCATGTCCTCAAGGGCGATTTTTGTGTTTTCGGGAAGCGCCAGAAAGTTCCCGCTTCTTGCAAAATGCCCCGTGCCTTCTTCTTCAAGGCGTGTCATAAGCCGTCTCAGAATGCCGTTCTTTCCCTTGCAGTCAAGGATCCAGGAAAGAAGACCGTTTGTCCAGATGCCGCCAAGCATCCCGCTTTTTTCGACAAGGAGAGTGCTTGCTCCCGCCTCGGCGGCGGCGATGGCGGCGCAGACTCCCGCAGGACCCGCTCCGCAGACGCAGACGTCGTA
>JAZRXH010000148.1:0-2705 GCA_045600125.1 Eubacteriales bacterium
ACAGTCTTTTAGGGCAGGGTGGAAGTCCCTACCGGTGGTAAAGTCCACGGGAAGCCTTACGTAAGGGGTGCGGAGCGGCGAAGAAGCTGCGGCACGCCGCTGCGTCTGTTTCAGACCCGGTGCGATTCCGGGACCGACGGTCAGAGTCCGGATAAAAAGAAAGATACCGCGAAATGTGTGCTTGAGTCGGGGGAAGGAAAAGAGCCCGGCGCCTCAAACACAGATTTTACGGCGAGAACTGTCCGAAGGAGCAAAGTCCTTCGGCTTTTATTTTACTCAATACTTATACAGGTGATAAGTTTGAAAAAAGACACTTATTTCAAACATGCATTTGTGCCTTTCGGGAGCATAAATCCGACTCCGGATTTTCTTTGCCGAACAAAGAAAACCGGCATAAATGCAGACCTCAGAAAGGAATGGTCATAAAAATGACGATAAAAGTCAAGACGATGGTGATCACCGCCGTACTGGCGGCGATGTCGGCGGTGCTGATGCTTTTCCCGAAGTTCCCGATCATACCGGCGTTCCCGTTCCTCGAGGTGGATTTCTCCGACGTACCGGCGCTGTTCGCTTCGGTGGCGATCTCTCCTTTGTGCGGTCTTGCGGTAGTCTTCCTCAAGAATTTCATCCATTTTCTCACGGCGACCTCCACCGGCGGCGTCGGGGAACTGTCGAACTTTATCTGCGGCTCGGCGCTGGTCGTGTCCTGCGGGCTCTTTACAAAGGCGCTTTTCAAAAACACGCTTTACCGGAAGAAGCTGCTCGTGACGCTGCCGCTCGCCTGCGTCTGCCAGCTTGTCTTTGCCGTGCTCTGCAATTATTTTCTGATGATACCGCTTTACAAGATCGAGGCGATGGCGAAGGAGTACATCCTCGGCGGCGTTCTGCCCTTCAATCTTGTGAAGGACGTGCTCGTCTGCATCGTATTCTACCTTATATTTATTGCGGCGTACCCGAAGATCCGCAAAACGCTGACGGAGTACCGGTAAAGAGCCATGACGAAAGACAAGAGCCTTGCTTTATGCAGCGAAATATCGTCGCTCATCACGAAATACAATCCCGTTTACTCCTTCACCGAAGCCGAGCTTTCCGGCATGAAGGCCGCTTTCGGCAAGGAAGATCTGGAGACGCTCCGCCTCGGAGGACTCTACGACGGGGACTTTGAGAAGTTTGCCGTGCTGTACCGCTTTCTTTCCGATGCGGGACTTTTCGACACGCTGCCGCCGGAGATGCTTTCGGGTGTCTTCGCTTCGGCACGGCGCTTTGACGCCGATCGTTTTTTGGCCGATCCGTACATAAAGGCGGTGAAGCTGCCGGAGGTGAAGCGGGGGGACATCCTTCTGACAAATGCGGCGTACGAAAAAGGGGAGCTGTTCCTATACGACGCTCCGGATCTCGGCGCCCGGCTCGTTCTTCCGAAAATCGGCTGCTTCAACGCCCGTGTGGAGTTTCCGACGGTGTACGAGGGAAATATGCCGTGGATGAGCGTGTGTCCTTCCGAAATAAACTCGATGCAAAAGCAGATGGACGAAGCCTTCGGGCGGTGTCTTGTGCTCGGTCTCGGGCTCGGCTATTATCCCTTCATCATTTCCGCAAAGCCGGACGTGGAGAGCATCACGATCGTTGAGCTGTCGAAGACGGTGGCGGAGCTCTTCTGCGAGTACATCCTGCCCCAATTCCCCCACCGGGACAAGATCACCGTGGCGGTCGCCGACGCCCACGAATACCTGCGCTCGGTCCGGGACGGCGACTTCGATTTCGTCTTCGCCGATATCTGGGAGGGCATCGTGGACGGCGCTCCCCATTACGCAAGGATCAAAGCTGTGGAAAAACGCCTTCCCCGCACCCGCTTTTCCTACTGGATCGGCAGCCAGATCGAGCAGTATCTTAATAATTAGTTGTATGTGGGGCTGCTCGCCCCACACCCTCGCCGCCTTTTGAAAAAGGCGGGCGAAAACTTTGAATAGTCAAAGTCCATACGGACTTTGACGGGGTATTGTTGGGATAAAGGGTAAGTGCCTACTGTCTGTTGCGGCAAGAAAGCAGTGCCGCAACAGAAGTAAGAATGTTTTTTGGTGCAAACAATGAGTTTTGCCGCTCGAATTTATGGCGGCAAAACGGAGTGACACTCGGCTATCAAAACTCACCGTTCTATCTGGAGTTGGGTCTCGAATTGCCCGCGGGGGCTGCCCCGCAAAAAGGCGGGCGAAAACTTTACCTCGGTGGCAGTCCATACGGACTGCCACGGTTCTTTTTTCGGAGAAAAGGATTATTGCCTACTGCCCACCGGGGCCAAACGCCGACCCCGGCGGGCGGGAAGCCCCCGCGGGCAGCGGTGTGCCACCGCAGGCAAATCGAGACCCCACTTCATACAAAAGCGTGAGTGCAGATACCCGAGTATTGTCCCGTTTTGCCGCCATAAATCCGAGCGGCAAAGCTCATTGCTTGTACAAACCGCAAAGCAAACCTCCGATGAAGTCGGATTTTGACTTCATCGGACAGTACGCACTTACCCTTTATCCCAACAATTTCCCGTGAAAGTCCGTATGGACTTTCACTATTTCAAAGTTTTCGCCCGCCTTTTTGCGGGGAAGCCCCCGCAGGCAAATCGAGACCCCACTTCATACAAAAGCGTGAGTGCAGATACCCGAGTATTGTCCCGTTTTGCCGCCATAAATCCGAGCGGCAAAGCTCATTGCTTGTAC
>JAZRXH010000149.1:0-4076 GCA_045600125.1 Eubacteriales bacterium
ATACACCAATATCTTTGCGAAACTTGGTGGGGCGTTGTGGTTTCCCATTGTTGCAGCGCGTCCGCAGCGGACGCTATGACTCGGAGCTTCTCCTACGGGAGTGCATTGTCGCCTCGCTGTGGTGTCCTATTTGGCTTTGCACACTGATAAGTGTCGGTTATGTCACGAAGTGAAGGCTTCTCCGTAGCGAGTGCCTTCCCCGTGGGAAGTACTACACACGGCGTTTTGAAGAAGTAATATCTTCAGCACCCCCCCACTCGGTTACACTCGTGCTTACTGCGGGTACGGTTTTGTCTGGGTCCCGACCAAAACTCGGTGTCGGGGGACAGTGCAGTGACAAATTTTTGCTTTGTGCCGGAGCGGCGCTGTGGGGCTGATTGAAGACCTGCGAGGCGACAGTTTAGTCTGCGCCATTCTGGTGTCCAAAAGGGGAAAGGTATCGGAAAACCGCATAGGTTTTCTGATGGCAGACCGTTTGCTCTCGCAGAAATGCGAGGTGTAGCCAAACACGCCGCCGAAACTGAGTGCGCAGGGTTGGCGTCGGAGGGCAAAGCCCTACCCGACGGGCGTTTTTGGCGACTTTTTCCGCTCGTGGCAAAAGTGACATACGTAGGCAGTGGTCGATAGTGCAATTACTGGAAGCGTAGGCAGTAAAACGCATTTTTACAAAGGGCGGTCACCCCCCCTGCCCCCCCGGCGTGCGCCGAACTATGCGGGCGAACGCAGTTCGCCCCTACGATTATGCGAATAATTATTCATTACTCTCAGAGCCGTGTTCTGTCGGGACGATGTGGGCATCGTCCCCTACGGGTTGGTTTGACAAAGGCAAAAAACAAAACTCCGATGAAGTCGGCGTTTGACTTCATCGGATGGTGCCTGTCGCAAGCGCCTCCCTTGGCGCTTGTTCCATGCTAAAGTTTTCTTCGAAAACTTTCATTTCGAGTGACTTTTGGCGATACTTGCCGAGTTTGACCGCTTTGATATATGGCGGTCAAACGGGACTATACTCGGGTATCGGTGCTTCCGGTTTTGTCTGCGGTGGGGTCTCGATTTTGCCGCGGGGCTTCCCCGCGTAGGGTCTCGAAGGGTCAGCGGGGACTCCCCGCTTATCCCGCTTCGTTGATCACGAGGACATCGTCGGGGGCGAGAAGGGTGTTCCCTTTGGGAATAATCACGGAGGAGCCCCGGCGGATCATAATGACGAGCTTGCCGTCCTCCACGAATTCAAAGAGGGGCTTCCCGATAAAGTCGCTGTCGGGCGTGATCTTCTTTTCGTAAAGGCGAACGCCCTCGATGCCGCTCCCGGCTCTGCCGCTCATGACGACCGAGTCGCCCACATAGAGAACGGTCTTGCCGTTGGGGACGATCCTTTTGCCGTTTCGGATAATGAGGACGAAGATGGACTCCGGCGGAAGCACCGTCTCGGCAATGGTCTTGCCGACCCACGGGTGGTTCGCCGTCATGGTGAAGCGGATGAACTGTACCGGAACCTCGTCGGTGTAGTCGTTGAAGGTCTTCATGACGTCGCTTGCGTCATCGGTCATCTTCAGCACCTTTGCGGCAAGCGGGATCAGCGAGCCCTGCAGGAGGATCGAGAAGAGTACGATGAAAAAGACAAGATGGAATATGTCGTTCTCGGTCTTCACCGGGCTTATGACCGTCATGATCGCAAATACGATGGACGCCGCTCCCCGCATCCCCGCCCAGGAGACGAGCAGCTGCTGATTCAGCCGGCACCCGAAGGGCGTGAGAATGAGCGCCACGGCAATGGGACGTGCGGCAAAGGTGAGGAACAGAGCGATAAGCAGTGCCCTCGGCGCAACTCCCGGAAGAAGCGAAGGCGTGGCAAGAAGCCCCAAAAGGAAGAACAGCAGCATCTGCATAAGTCCCGTTACGCCGTCGAAGAAATTCACCAGCGCATTCTTGTTCGGGATCCGGCTGTTGCCGAGGATGATGCCGGTGATGTAAACGCTCAGATAGCCGTTGCCTCCCAGAAGCGCCGGAGCCGCATACGCCGTCAGCGCCACCGCCACGATGAAGGTCGTGTCGAAGCCCTCGCCCGAGAGCTTTACCTTCTGCAGGAAGAGGGTCGCCAGAACCGCCGTCGCAACGCCGAAGGCAATGCCGAACGCCACCTGCGCAAAGATCATGTATCCGAAGTCCTCGCCGCCCTGCGCCTTCATCAGAGAAAGAAAGATGACCGTCAGCATATACGACGCCGGGTCGTTGCTTCCGCTCTCGACTTCAAGCAGCGACGCCGTGTTGTATTTCAGGTTCAGATGCTTCGAACGAAGGATCGAGAAGACCGAGGCGGCGTCGGTGGAGCAGATCACCGAGCCGATGAGAAAGCTCTCGTAAAGCGGGATCTTCAAGGCAAAGAAGCAGAAGACTCCCACAAGCCCCGCCGTCAGTACCGTCCCCAGGGAGGACATCAGGATCGCCTTCGCCGCCGCCGGTCTTGCTTCGTTCCAGTTCGTGCCGAAGCCGCCGTAAAACATGATGAATACAAGAGCGACCGAGCAGATCTCCTCGGTAAAGGAGTAGTCGTCAAAGCTGATCTTTACCACGCCGTCGCTGCCGAAGAACATCCCGAGAAGAATGAAGGCAAGCAGCATCGGAAGCCCCAGCCTCGAGGATATTTTATTGAAAACAACGCAGGCAACGATGACCGTCGCCGCCATGAGCAGAATCGCTGTTATGGTTTCACACCTCCCGTTCCGCCGTGCCGAAAATTGCCGGCGCACCTTGCACAATAAAGCCGTGCCTCAAAAAAAGAAAGTATCGGCACAAAAAAGCCGTGCTTCAAAAAGAAAGTATCGGCACAAAAAAGCCGTGCCTCAAAAAGAAAGTATCGGCACAAAAAGCCGTGTTTCAAAAAGAAAGTATCGGCACAAAAAAGCCGTGCCTCAAAAAGAAAGTATCGGCACAAAAAAGCCGTGCCTCAAAAAGAAAGTATCGGCACAAAAAAGCCGTGCCTCAAAAAAGAAAGTATCGGCACAAAAAAGCCGTGCCTCAAAAAGAAAGTATCGGCACAAAAAAAGCCGTGCCTCAAAAAGAAAGTATCGGCACAAAAAAGCCGTGCCTTTGAAAAACGCCCCCTTGCCGCCGGACGTGCCGCCGGGAAAGCCGGAAGCGTCAGCCGAGGGTGATGACCTCGTACTTTCCGTCTCTCCTGACCCACGCTCTTCCCTCGAAGGGCGTGTTTGCTTCCTCATAGATGACCTCCGAAGCGCCCTCGCCGTCTTCGGTGATGTAGCCGTATTTTCCATCCTTGCAAAGGGAAAGAACGCCGTCGGTGAATGCGGCGGGGACGTCGGTGCAGCCGGCGATGCTCACAAGGTTGCCCTCTTTGGTCACGTACTGGAAGTCAAGACCCGTCCCGGTGTAGCCGTCGAGGATGTCGATGCAGAAGTTCTCGCCGTCCTCCCGCACGGTGGAATAGGAGCCCTCGGCGATGGGGGTCTCTCCGTTGTAGTCCACGAAGGGAGCGAGAATGCGCAGCTGGGTCATCTCGACCACGTCCGCCGAGCCCTCGCTGTATTCAATGGCAAACATCCTGCCCTGACTGTTGTCATATACCCAGAGCACGAGCCCCGTGCCGCCGTGCCCGAAATGGGTGTCGATGGCATAATCGTCGTCCAGCTCGACCCGCTTTTCCACCTCGCCCTCGGTGTAGAGGATCCGATGCTCGGGGCACCAGCCGAGAAGCGTGTACTCCGGCTCGACCACCACGTTTCCGTCGATGTCGACAACGCCGTATTTTTCGGCGCCGTCCACATCCTTTGTGAAGATCGAATAGCGGCTGTTGTCGATCGTCCGGAGCGACTTGAAGTCATAGGTCACCCGGTCGTCCTCCGGCTCGTCGGCGTTTTCCTCGCCGTTCTCCTTGTTTTCCTCATTCTCTTTGATTTCTTCTCCTGCACCGTCATCGGATTCGGCAACGCCGATGCCGTGACCGCCGTCGATGACCGTTTCCTCCTGCTTTTCCTCTTTTTTGCAGGAAACGAGCAGGGAAGCCGATGCAAGGGCGAGGGCAAGGAGTATAAGTACCGTCTTTTTCATGATATGACCTCTTT
>JAZRXH010000150.1:0-4456 GCA_045600125.1 Eubacteriales bacterium
GCGCCTCCCTTGGCGCTTGCTCCATGCTAAAGTTTTCTTCGAAAACTTTCAGTTACATTAGGTGCATCCAAATTTTGCCCGCCGACCGCATATAGTTTGGGGGAATCGTTACGGTTCGGCTCTCCGTGAGAGTTGTAGCCGAAACAAAGTCGAAAAAGGAAAGAAAAAAGTTTTGCAAAAGCCACTCGGTTACAATCGTGCTTACTGAGGTGTCGGTTTCGTCTGGGTCCCGACCAAAACTCGGCGTCGGGGATATTTGAAGTGACAAATTTTCTCTTTGTTCCGGAGCGGAGCTGTGGGTCTGCCGGAACAGCACTGAGGTGAAATTTTAATCTGCACCGTTCCGGTGTCCACCAGGGGAGGAGTAAGTGGAAAGTTTTCGCAGAAAACTTTCTTCATCGGCACTCGTGCCGATGATTAGAACCGCATAGGTTCCGCCTGTGGTGTCGGTTTTCGCTCGGCTTGATGCGGGCACAAAAGAATGACACAGCCGACAGCGAGTGCGACTCGGATTGGTGTCGGAAGGCTGAAAGCCTTACCCGACGGGCGCTTTTGGTGCGATACCGCACGAAATGCATATCATGCATTTCGAAGTGTATCGGCTTTTGTCGCTCGTGACAAAAGTAACGCCCCCGTTCGTGTGCAGTAAGAAATATTGCGACACTTACGGCGTGAGCCGAATATAACACGCTTACGTTCCCGAAAAATAACGGTCTCTTGCCGCACTTATTAAGTGCGCCGAAAATCCACCCCCCACCTCTGTTGCGGCACTGCTTTCTTGCCGCAACAGACAGTAGGCAATTCCCCATTATCCTAAAAAATCCCCCGTCAAAGTCCGTATGGACTTTGACTATTTGAAAGTTTTCGCCCAGCCTTTTACAAAGGGCGGGGGGGGTTGGGGGCGAGCAGCCCCAAAAAGGGGGGCAGGGGCGGAGCCCCGCAGCTTTCGTCGATGGGGTATGGGGGCGAGCAGCCCCCATAAACATTACGCCAGTGCAGCCACAACAGCCTCGAGAGCCGCGGGGATCTTAGAGGCGTCCTTGCCGCCCGCCGAAGCGCTGTCGGGTCTGCCGCCGCCGCCGCCGAGAGCTGCGGTCGCCGCCACCTTCACGAGCTTACCGGCGTGTGCGCCGTTCTTCACGGCGTCCGCACCGCAGACAGAGGCGAAGTTCACCTTGTCGCCCTCGCCGCTTGCGAGAACTGCCACAACGTCCGGGTACTTATCCTTCAGAATATCGCATGCCGCACGAAGCTCGGCGGCTCCCATACCCGGGATATTCGCCGTGATGACTCTGAACTTGCCGATCATCTTGGCGCTGTCCGCAAGACTGCCGGTCTTGAGGGCTGCGATCTCGGCGCTTGCCGCTTCGAGCTTTGCCTTCAGCTCCTTGATCTCGTTCATCGCCGCCTCAGCCTTTGCGGAAATATCCGCAAGGTTCTGGGTCTTCAGCGCCTTCGCCGTGTCGGCGATCAGCGATTTTTCGGTATTGTATGCGTCCACGAAGCCCATGCCGGTCACCGCTTCGATCCTTCTGACGCCGGCAGCCACGGAGGACTCGGAAAGGATCTTGAAGAGTCCCGCCTTGGCGGTGTTGTCAAGATGCGTACCGCCGCAGAGCTCGGTGGAGAATTCTCCCATCTTCACTACCCGTACAACGCTTCCGTACTTCTCGCCGAACAGAGCCATGGCGCCCATCTTCTTGGCGCTCTCCACGTCGGTCTCGACGGTGTTCACCTCGGCGCCTGCAAGAATGTAGGAGTTCACGAGAGCCTCGACCATCTCCACCTGCTCTGCCGTCATCGGCTCAAAGTGGTTGAAGTCGAAGCGGGCGATCTTTTCGTCCACGTACGAGCCTGCCTGCTCTACGTGATTGCCGAGAACGGCACGAAGCGCCGCCTGAAGAAGATGCACGGCGGAATGGTTCCGGCGGATCGCCGCTCTTCTCTCGGTATCGAGCTCGCACTCTACCGTGTCGCCTACGTTCAGAATGCCGTTTTCGAGGCGGCAGATGTGCATATACTTTCCGTCTGTTTTCCTGGTGTCGAGGACGGTCGCCTTGCCGCCGTCGAAGGTGATCGCACCGGTGTCGCCGACCTGACCGCCGCCCTCGCCGTAGAATACGGTCTTATCGAGAACGAGGGTGAATTCGCCCTCCGAAACACTGTCGGACAGAGCGCCTTCAAAGATGATGGCAAGCACCCTGCCGCTGCACTTTTCATCGGTGTAGCCGCAGAATTCCGTCTTCGGAATCTCCACGAGAAGATCGCCGTCTTCCTTCTTCCAGCCGCCGTTATCCCGCATTCTTTCACGGGCGAGCTTCTTCTGTTCGTCCATGCACGCCTTGAACTCGTCGGTGTTGGCGGTCATGCCTTTTTCCTCGAGGATCTCGATAACGAGGTCAGCCGGGAATCCGTAGGTGTCGTAGAGCTTGAAGAGGTCGGCGCCGGGGAGCTCCTTTTTGCCTGCCGCTTCCAGCTCGGCGATCTTATCGCTGAGGATCTCAAGACCCTTGTCGATGGTCTTGTCGAAGTTCTGCTCCTCGATGGAGAGGATCTTCTTGATGTAGTCCGCCTTCTCACGAACCTCGGGGTATGCGCCCTCGTTTTCCTGAATGACGATCTCCGCAAGATCCGCAAGGAACGCTCTGTCTATGCCGAGCAGTCTGCCGTTGCGGCAGGCACGGCGGATCAGTCTTCTGAGGACGTAGCCTCTGCCCTCGTTGGAAGGAAGCACGCCGTCGGCGATCATAAACGAAGTGGAACGGATGTGGTCGGTGATGATACGGATGGAAACGTCGTCCTTGTATTCCTTTCCGTAGGTCTTTCCGGCGTATTCGCAGACGGTATCGAGGATCCTTCTGACGGTATCCACCTCGAAGAGGTTGTCCACGCCCTGCATCACGCATGCCAGTCTTTCAAGACCCATGCCGGTGTCGATGTTCTTCTGTACGAGCTCTGTATAGTTGCCGTTGCCGTCGTTGTCGAACTGGGAGAATACGTTGTTCCAGATCTCCATGTAGCGGTCGCAGTCGCAGCCGGGCTTACAGTCGGGAGAGCCGCAGCCGTACTTCTCGCCCCGGTCAAAGTAGATCTCGGAGCAGGGACCGCAGGGACCCGAGCCGTGTTCCCAGAAGTTATCGCCCTTGCCGAGTCTTACGATCCTTTCCTCCGGCACGCCGATGACGTCACGCCAGAGGGCATACGCCTCGTCGTCCTTCTCGTAGACGGAGGGCCAGAGCTTATCGGCGGGGATTCCGAGGGTTACTGTGAGGAACTCCCACGCCCACGGAATGGCTTCCTTCTTGAAGTAATCGCCGAAGGAGAAGTTGCCGAGCATTTCAAAGTAAGTACCGTGTCTTGCGGTCTTGCCTACGTTCTCGAGGTCGGGGGTACGGATACACTTCTGGCAGGTGCAGACTCTTTTTCTCGGGGGGACCTGTGTGCCCTGGAAGTAGGGCTTCATGGGCGCCATGCCGGAGTTGATGAGGAGAAGCGATTTATCGTTTCTCGGGATGAGGGGGAAGCTGGGGAGCCGCAGATGCTCCTTGCTTTCAAAGAACGAGAGAAAGCTCTCTCTGAGTTCGTTGAGTCCTGTCCATTTCATGGTTTTACATTCTCCTTGAAGTTTTTGATTTTTTATTTTAATTGCAATAGAAAACGAAATTATGGGTACGGCGCACTTAATAAGTGCGGCAAATGACCACCCTTTCTCACGGGTGTATTATTTTCGGCTCACGCCAGGAGTTCGGCGATTGACCGTCTTTTGTAAAAATGCGATTTACTGCCTACGCTTCCAGTAATTGCACTGTCGACCACTGCCTACGTATGTCACTTTTGCCAAGAGCGGCAAAAGTAACCAAAAACGCCCGTAAGAAGGGCTAAGCCCGCCCTTCCTACACTTTCCGGGCGTCGCACTCGCTTTCGTGGTTGTCCTGCTTCTGTGCCCGCATCGAACCGATTGAAAACCGACACCACAGGCGGAACCTATGCGGTTCCCCTGTACCCTTCCCCTTTTGGACACCAGAATGGTGCAGATTAAAATGTCGCCTCGGTGCTGTTCCGACAGCCCCACAGCGCCGCTCCGGAACAAAGACAAAATTTGTCGCTTCAAGCGCCCCCGACACCGAGTTTTGGTCGGGACCCAGACGAAACCGACACCGCAGTAAGCACGAATGTAACCGAGTGGGGTTGCTGAAGATATTTCTTCTGCACAACGCCGTGGGCATAGTTTCCCACGGGAAAGGCACTCGCTATGGTGAAGCCTTTACTTTTTGATATAACCGACACTTATCAGTGTGCAAAGCCAAATAGGACACCACAGCGAGGCGACAATGCACTCCCGTAGGAGAAGCTCCGAGTCATAGCGTCCGTTGCGGACGCGCTGCAACAACTGAAGACCACAACGCCCCACCACGTTTCGCTAAAGATTTTGGTGTATTTCGGGGTGGGTATGGTG
>JAZRXH010000151.1:0-10833 GCA_045600125.1 Eubacteriales bacterium
GGGGGCAAGGTGCAACAAGAACGAGAACTGTACTCATAAAGTATCTCTGTGTAGTGGTTTCTCTGCAGTTTCCGTTAATGGACTGCCGCCCTCCCGTACCCGCCGGGCGTTTTTGGTTACTTTTGTCGCTCGAGACAAAAGTGACACCCCCGTTCTCGAGAAAAGTGAGGCGATTGCTTCACTCCCGGCGAGAGCCGAAAACAATACGCTTCCGTATGATTGCAATGATACTTATCGCCTCTCGCCGCTCCCAAGGAGGGAGCCGAAAGCAAAAATGCCGCTTCAAAAGCTTTCCCCGCTTTTCCAAAGCGCTTTTCCCCTCCAAAGCACTTTTCCCCTCCAAAGACTGTTGCAAAAGCGGAAAAAGTATGCTATAATACCGTTCGGATCGCCGGAAGGCGAAAAAACAGCAGGATGAAAAGCGAAAGGACAGAACCATGACGACAGAGAAGCAGCTCCGTATCAATTTCCTTGCCAGAAAGTCCAGGACCGAAGGTCTCACCCCCGAGGAAGCCGCCGAGCAGAAGGCGCTCCGGGAGGAGTATATCGCCGAGTACCGGGCGAGCCTTACCGGCATCCTCGGCAATACCTATATCAAGCGCCCCGACGGTACGAAGGAAAAAATCACCAAAAAAGACGAAAACCGCTGAGATCTTTCCCAAGAGCATGGAAGAGTACGCTTCGCCGCAGAAATGCGGCGTTTCTTTTTTGCCCCGGAAGGCGCCTTATTCCGGAGCGGAAGCCGGAATAACGATACCGCTTTTGAAAACATTCATCGTATATAATGTTAATCTTTTTGAAAATAACATTCAGAGCCCCGATTTTCAGCCGCATTCGTTTGACTTTTCGGCTATATTATGTTATAATATATTGAATATATATTGATATGCGGTCACCGTGCCCGACGAAACGGCAATACGGCAATACGGCAAAACGGCAAAACGGTAATACGAAAGGAACCCTATGACCTCCTACGACACAAGACCCATCGGCATCTTCGATTCCGGACTCGGCGGACTCACCTCCGTGCGGGAGACCGAGCACAGGATGCCGGGGGAAAATATCATTTACTTCGGCGATACCGGAAGAGTGCCCTACGGCACACGGTCGCCCGAAACCATCACGAAATACGCTTTTGACGATCTGAACTTCCTTCTGTGCCACAACATCAAGGCGATCCTCATCGCCTGCGGCACGGTGAGCTCCATCGCCCTCGAAGCCCTTGCCGGGAGCACCGACGTGCCGGTCATCGGCGTTGTGAAGCCCGCCTCGGGTCTTGCGGTGCGGCTTTCGACAGAGGAGGACGTGCCGGCTGAGCGAAGAGGAAGGATCGCCGTCCTCGGCACCCCCGCAACGGCACGGAACGGCGCCTACGCCGCCGAGATCGGAAGGATAAGCCCTGCGTGTACCGTTCTTCCCGTGGGCTGTCCGCTGTTCGTTCCGCTTGTGGAGAACGGCTACGTGGGAGAGGACGACCCGATAGCGCTTCTCTGCGCCAAGGAATACGTGACAAAGCTGAAGGATTTTTCCCCCGCCTGCATCATCCTCGGCTGCACCCATTATCCGCTTCTGCGAAGGGTCATCGAAAAGGCGGCGCTGGAGATCCTCGGCTATGCGCCGAAGATCGTGGATTCCGGAGCCTCCGCCGTGTCCTCTCTCGAAGGGCTTCTTTCCGAGAACGGGCTCCGCGCCCCCGACGGAAGCACGGGAAAATCGGAATTCTTCGTCAGCGACGAGCCCCAGGGCTTCGTGGGGACGGCTTCCGCCTTCCTCGGCAGAAAGATCGAGACGGTGACAAGGATCGACATCGACGCTTACAGGACCGACACAAAGCACTGAGCGGGCAAGACGCCCATGAAAACTGCGAATTTTAAGGAGAATCACTGTTACGGAAAGAATCAATGATACAAGGCGCCGAAGACGTGCGCCGCAAAACGATGAACGCCCCGACGTTTTCATACCGAACGCATACATTGCCGTAAAGCTGTCGCATACGGCGGCAGCGAATCTCAGCGGCACCGAAAAGATCGTCAGCGAGGCGCTGCATACGGTCTACGACAGCCCGAAGGAGGACTTCGCCGACCTCGACTCCTACAAGAGCTCCCCACTGCGGTTCAGCCCGCTCCTCGAAACGGTGGCGGATCTTTCCTACTTCGTGGAGAGCACCCGCCCGGGGCGTGAGACCCCGCTCATGTACGGCGAGAACGGCGGCAGAAAAAAGAACGGCGACGACCCGGGATACGAGTCGGAGCACTATACCACCGGACGGTACGACACGATCTGCGGGGAGCGCATCATCACCTTCGACGGGAGTATGCGCTTCCGGGTATGCAATGACGGCATGGTCTGGTTCGATACCGGAGACCCCATGCTGCCAAGCGTCCCCATCTGCGAGGGGAAAAGGTTCCTTCTCGGCGATATGCCGGAGCTGGACTTTATCCTGTCCCTCACCGACCGGGTCGAATCCACCGTGCCGAGAAACTGCACTACGCTGTACGCAAGGAACGACCTCGGGGACAACGGCGGAAAACTGGAATTTTCCTACGTCATCGAGACCTTCGGAAGCGAGATCGAAACCATGCGCTGCGAGCTTTCGGTCTTTCCCACCGAGGAAATGACGGATTATATCCCGCCGACGAGCTGCTACGTCCCCGACGGCATTCAGGACAGAAGCTGAAAAGGCAAAGCACTAAGGCTCCGGCATCCTGCACGGGAGTCTCCCGGACGCATACAGCACACAGAAAGAACGCTTTCGCACCGAGCGAAAGACGGAGGAAAACCCTATGAAAATAAAAAACAAAAGACCGGCGGCAGCCCTCCTTGCGGCTGTCCTCGCATCGTCCCTCCTTCCGATGGGCACAGCGGCGCAGGAGGGGACGCTCGTCACCCCCGACACCATGCCGGACATAAAGCTCACCGAGCCGGAGAAAAAGGACTGTCCTGCCGAGGAAAGCACTGCCGTGGACACGCTCCGCTACGACCCGCAGGACGCTTACCCGGTGTATGCGGGCTATGAGCCGAACTACCGCACACGGTACAATTCCAATATTTACGAGCTCTTCGACAGCATGGCGGAGCTTTACACCGACACCCATCTGTACGACTTCTCGAAGGAGCAGCTCACCGAGGCGTTTATCATGAAGCTCCTTACGGAGAACCCCGAGCTTTTCGGCATGTTCGCCGACACCCTTCTGGGGACAATGGACGAATACAGCGCCCTCTACATGAGCGACTCCCAGTTCGTCACGGGGGAGAGCGGCGGCTACGGCTTTTCTCTGGGCGACGAGACCGACTACGAGATACGGAAGCTGGGTCTTGCACAGCCCGGCGTCTACGTCACGAGCGTTCTGTACAACTCCGGGGCTCTTGCGGCGGGACTCCGTGTCGGAGACCGGATCGTGGGCGTGGAGGAGTTCACCGTGGAGAATCTTCCGGTGGACGCCGTGATGGACTACGTGCGGGGACTGCCCTACGTGGAAAAAGAAGCCTTTGACGAGGAAGGAAACAGCCTCGGCATCCCGAACGAGCCGGAATTCATCCTGAACGACAAGGGCAGAAAGATCTATCCCCTTCACCTGACGGTGGAAAGAGACGGAGAGAAGATTCCCTTTACTCTCACAAGGGGCACCATGATCCCCTACGCCACAAGACTTTACATACCGCCGGACAGTGCGGAATACGCCTATATCCTCATAAGCAGCTTCAAGTCGGAGTTTGCGGCGGACGAGTTTGCGGGCGCCCTTTCCGAGGTGAAAAGACGGGGCATCCGGAAGCTCCTCCTCGACGTGCGGGGAAACGGCGGCGGGTACCTTGAGGCAGCCCTGCGCATGGCGAATATGCTCATCCCCGAGAAAGACAGGATCCTGTACTACACGAACGACAACTCCGGGGATCCTCCGGCACCGGTTTATTCCGACGGCGGCGGGACGGCGTTTGAGAACATCGTCATCCTCTGCGACGGCGAGACCGCCAGCGCCTCCGAGCTTTTCGCCATGACGCTGAAATACAACGCCGGCGCCATCCTCGTGGGAGAGAACACCTTCGGCAAGGGCGTGGGGCAGGACAGCTACAGCCTCCTCACCGGCGACGTGTTCACCATCACCTCCTTTGAAATTCTGGCTCCCAACAAGCAGTCGTATAACCGGATCGGACTCGTCCCCGACGTGGAGGTGCATAATTCCCTGCATCGGTACGAATTCCCCTCGTATCTTCCCAGGTTCAACTTCATGAACTATCTCTTCCTTTGGGAGGGAGTCGAGAACGAAACGGTGCTGGGGCTCGAACAGCGTCTTGAAATGCTGGGCTTCATGAAGGAGGAGTATGTCGACGGCGTGTACGACGCCGAGACGACGAATTCCGTCCGTGCCTTCCAGCTTTACCGTTCGCTGACGCCTACGGGAGTCATGGACGACGAATTCGTGGAGCTTCTCACCGGCGAGATCAACTACCTGAAGAACTACTATTACTACACCGATTCCCAGTACGACGTGGGCGTCATGTGCTTCAGCTCCCGCTCTCAGGGAAAGCGCCTTGCCAAGGAGCTGGAGAGGGATTCCCAAAAGGTATGGGACGAAAAGGCAGCCTTTGAAGCGGCAGAGAGAGAAGCCGAAAAAGCCATGGAAAAGGCAGCCCGGGAAGAGGAGGCGGCAGAAGCCGCCGCCGCTGCCGCAGCCGCAGCCGAAGCGGAAGCCGCCGGAGCCTCCGAAGCGGCACCCACCGAGGGCTGATAAGAACGGGTTTTTCCCAAAACAGGCAAAAACAAGCAAAAAACAGAAAAAATAAGCATCAAATCGGCATTACGCTCAGTAAGAAAATAAAAGGAGTGTTGTATGGATATGACTAAAAAAGATCTTGAGGAAAGCATTCTTGCCGCATCGGTAGCAAAAGACTTCTGTGAACGCGGAAAGACGGATATCGTTTGTCCAAGGTGCGGTTCTCCGGTCTCGCATAACGGCGGATTTGCTACATTTCGTGTAGATTGTACCAATAAGAAATGCGATTTTCATATTGTATCGAGAGGAATATAGAACCTTTAAGCATCCGATAAGCATCAAAACCGACTAATCCAAAACGGCGCCCGATGCCCGGCGGGAAAAAACCGAAAGGCAAAAGGCGCAGCAGAAAGGACGTAACTCCAAAATGAGCGAAAACGACAACATCATCGGCAATCCCGAAGTGAGTGAGTATCACAAGAACGATAAAATAGTGGACGTGGAAATTTCCCGTGAGGTGCGCACCTCGTTCATCGACTACGCCATGTCGGTCATCGTGGACAGAGCGCTCCCCGACGTCCGCGACGGCTTGAAGCCGGTACACCGCCGCATCCTCTACGCCATGTACGAGGCGGGGCTCAGCCACACAAAGCCCTTCCGTAAATCGGCGACCACCGTCGGCGACGTGCTGGGTAAATACCATCCCCACGGCGACGCATCGGTATACGAAGCCATGGTAAGACTGGCACAGCCCTTCTCCATGCGGTATATGCTCGTGGAGGGTCACGGTAACTTCGGTACCATCGACGGAGACCCGCCTGCCGCTTACCGTTACACCGAGGCAAGGCTCGCCCGCATCTCGGACGAGATGATGACCGATATCGAGAAAGAGGTCGTGGACTTCAATCCCAACTTCGATAACCGTCTGAAGGAGCCTGCCGTCCTTCCCGCAAGATTCCCGAACCTTCTCGTGAACGGCTCGGTGGGTATCGCCGTAGGCATGGCGACCAACATCCCGCCGCACAATCTGTGCGAGGTCATCGACGGCGTCATCCATCTCATCGACAATCCCGACGCCGCCATCCCCGAGCTCATGAGCTTCATAAAGGGTCCCGACTTCCCCACCGCCGGCACCATCCACGGCACAAGCGGCATTTACGAGGCGTATATGACCGGCAGAGGCAGGGTATACGTCCGGGCAAAGTGCGACTTTGAGGAGAAGAAGGGCAAGACCTCCATCGTCGTTACCGAGATCCCGTATATGGTGAACAAGAGCAAGCTTGTCGAGGATATAGCAAATCTTGTCAAGGACAAGCGTGTCGAGGGCATCACCGACATCCGGGACGAGACCGATATGAAGCACGGCATCCGGGTCGTTATCGAGCTTCGCCGTGACGCCAACGCCAACCTCATCCTCAATCAGCTTTACAAGTATACACAGCTTCAGGACACCTTCGCCGTGAATATGCTTGCCCTTGTGGGCGGCGAGCCCCGGACGCTGAACCTGAAGGATATGCTGCAGTACTACATCGACCATCAGATCGAAGTGGTGACCAGAAAGCTGCAGTTCGAGCTGGACAAGGCGCAGAAGAGAAGACACATCCTCGAGGGTCTGAAAAAGGCGATCGACAACATCGACGAGGTCATCCGCATCATCCGCGCCAGTAAGACCGTTCCCGATGCAAGGGAAGCCCTTATCGCCCGCTTTGATTTTACGGACATTCAGGCGCAGGAGATCGTGCAGATGCCTCTCGGCAAGCTGTCCGGTCTTGAGATCGACAAGCTCATCGAGGAAATGGAAGCCCTCCGTGTCCGCATCGAAGAGATCACCGATATCCTCGCCGACGTGACCAGGATCGAAGCCATCATCAAGAACGACCTTCTCGAGCTCAAGAGAAAATACGGCGACGAAAGACGCACCCGCATCGAAGAGGTGGAGAACGAGATCGTCATGGAAGACCTCATCGAGCGCCGTGACTGCGTGATCACCATCAGCCACGCCGGCTACATCAAGCGCATCGACGCCGATACCTATTCCGCCCAGAGAAGAGGCGGCAAGGGCGTCATCGGTATGCAGACCAAGGAAGAGGACTTCGTGGAGGACGTATTCATCGCCCACAGCCACGACTATCTGCTCATGTTCACCAGCTACGGCAGAATGTACGTGAAGAAGGGCTACGAGATCCCCGAATCCGGCAAGGCGTCCAAGGGCACCAACATCATCAACATCATCGACATAGAAAAGGACGAAAAGCTGACGGCGAGCGTATCGGTCACCGAATTTGCAAGTGACGTATACCTCACCATGATCACAAGGAACGGCATCATCAAGAGAACGCCTCTTTCGGAGTACCGCAACTACCGCCGGGGCGGTCTCAACGCCATCAACCTCGACGAGGGCGACGAGCTTCTCTACGTCCTCAAGACCAGCGGCGAATGCGACATCCTCGTTGCGACCCACGAGGGTCTGACCGTCCGCTTTGCGGAGGAAAAGGCAAGGAGCATCGGCAGAACGGCAAGAGGCGTGAAGGCTGTCGAGCTCGGCGAGGGCGACTACGTTGTCGGCGCCGTAGCCATCACCCCCGGCGACACAAGGAACATCATCACCGTCACCGAAAGAGGTCTCGGAAAGCGGGCGGATCCCGCTGAATTCCCCGCTCACAACCGGGGCGGCAAGGGCGTCATCGGTCATAAGCTCACCGACAGGACCGGCAAGCTCTGCGGCATCGCCGCCGTGAGCGAGGACGACGACATCATGCTCATCACAAACGAAGGCGTCATCATCCGTATCCACGCCAGCGACATTTCGGTGCTCGGCAGAAATACCCAGGGCGTGAAGGTCATGCGGGTGGATGAGAACGTGCTCATCTACGGCCTTACCGTGGTAAAGCGGGAGGAAGAAAAGCCGGAGAATGCGGAAGAGGGCGAGTCCTCCGAGGCGTCCGGGGACGCTCCCGAAGAAGCGGCACAGACGGAAGGCGCCGATGCGGAGAACGCCGAGGGCGCCGAAAACGGCGAGAACCCCGAAAATGCGTGAAGCACATACCGTAAATCATGAGCCGGAGGACGGGAGGACGGCGGAAGCCTTCTGTACGTTCCCGCTCTTCGGAAATGAAGCGATCGCATACCGTGTGCCGGAGGGCAAAGACGGCGATACGGCGTATACCGATGAAAGGATCCTCGAATGCGCCGGACTTTTCCTTGCGGAAAAACCTTTCCTTACGGAAAAACCTTTCCTTGCGGAAAAACTTTTCCTTGCGGAAAAACCTTTCCTTGCGGAAAAGAAGAAAGAAGCCCCCTGCATGACTGTTGTCCGGGACTCCTTCGGAAAGCCGCATATCCGACTCCTTCCGGAAAGCCCCGAGGGGCGGGAAGGCACGGAAGCGGCAGAGGCGGCGGATACGGCAGAAACAGAAGAAACGGCAGAAACAGCAGAAACAGAAGAAACAGAAGAACTATACGTCAGCGTCACTCACACCAAAGGGCTTGCCCTGATTGCCGTTTCGCCCTTTCCCATCGGCATCGACGCCGAGAGGGAAGAGAAGACCGTGCGGCGTCCCGAGGCGCTTGCCCGTCGGTATTTTACCAAAGAGGATGCGGGGGCGCTGGAGAAGGAAGACTTTTCGGACAAGGCGTTTCTTACCATGTGGGTAAAGAAGGAAGCGCTGTCGAAGCTTATCGGCAGAGGCGTCCCCTGCATGAGGGAGAAGTCGGTCTTCGGAAAGGAACTCGTTTTTGAAAGGCTCGGCATCCCCGGTTATACGGTCTTTGCGGTGCGGGCGGTAAACGATACAAATTGAACGGTTCGCAGATAAATCCCATGCGGGAAAGCGAAAGAGCGAAAGGAAGCAGAAGAAAATGGACAGACGAAAAGAAGAACATGAAAAAATGCGGAAAATGACAGAGCTTTCGATCCTGACGGCAGTCATTGTGGTCGTGCAGGTGATCTGCACCTTTATAAAATTCGGACCCTTTTCGATCACGCTGGCACTCGTGCCGATCATCATCGGAGCGGCGCTCCACGGCAAGGGCGCCGGCGCCTATCTCGGCACGGTATTCGGCGGTGTCGTCCTCGTGACGGGGCTTCTCGGCTGGGACGGCGGTACGGTCCTGTACCTTATTTCGCTGAAGCCCGTGGCGGCGGTCGTTCTGTGCATCGTCAAGGGCACGGCGGCGGGCTTTGCGGCGGGAACCGTTTTCAAGGCGCTCGAAAAGAAGAGCACCCTTGCGGCGTCCTTTGCCTCCGGCATTGTCTGCCCCATCGTCAACACCGGGCTTTTTATCGTTCTGGCTCTCATTTTCTTCAAGGACGTACTGAGCTCCTGGGCAGGCGGGCAGAACCTCATGCTCTACATCATCTTCGGTCTTGCCGGAGCCAATTTCATCGTCGAGCTTCTTGTGAACACGCTGCTTGCCGCCGGCGTCGCCGAGATCATCAATGCGAGCCGCAAGGTAAGAAGATGAGAGGATAAGACGGCAGGACGGCAGCAGGAAACAGTAAATCATACATATCGGAAGCCTCCCGGTCCTTTATCCGGGCGCTTCCCTGAGAGGAAACACACGGCAATGGGAATCATAATCGGAATAGACGTAGGAGGAAGCACCACGAAGATCGTGGGCTTCAAGAACGGAAATATCATTTCTCCCACCTTTGTAAGGGCGGGGGATCCGGTGGCGTCGGTATACGGCGCTTTCGGTAAATTTACCTCGGAAAACAAGATATCTCTTCCCGACGTGGACAGAGTGATGATCACCGGCGTAGGCTCGACGTACATCGAAAACGATCTGTACGGCATCCCGGCGACTCACGTGACGGAATTCGAGTGCGTGGGCCTGGGCGGGCTTTACCTTTCGGGACTTGACGATGCGGTCATCGCCAGCCTCGGCACCGGCACCGCCATCGTACACGCCGTGCGGGACGGCAGGATCGCCTACATGGGCGGCACCGGCGTGGGCGGAGGCACCCTGATCGGGCTTTCCAAGAAGATGCTGGGCGTATCCAACGTGGACAACATCGTGGAGCTTGCCGCAGACGGTGATCTTGACAACGTGGATCTGACCATCGGCGACATTACCTCGAAGTCGGTGCATCCCGGACTCCCGGACAAGATGACCGCCGCCAACTTCGGCAAGCTCTCGGACGTGGCGCACCGGGCGGATATCGCCCTCGGCGTGATCAACCTCGTCTTCGAGTCGGTGGGCGTCCTCGGCGTTTTCGCCGCAAGACAGTGCGGGATCCGGGATATCGTCCTCACCGGCAACCTCACCACCATCCCGCAGGCAAAGCCCATCTTCGACAACCTTTCCGGCATGTTCGACATGAATATCCGCATCCCGGACAACGCCCAGTACGGCACCGTGATCGGAGCGGCTCTCAGCATGACGGGGAGCCCCCGCACCTGACATGCTGTTATCGGCTCACGCCGGGAGTGAAGCAATCGCCTTGTTGCACACGAACAGAGCGTATTGTTCTCGGCGCACGCCGGGGGCAGGGGGGAAAACCGCCCTTTTTGAATACGGGAGCGTATTATCTTCGGCTCACGCCGTGAGTGCGGCGATTGACCGCCTTTCTTGAGGACGGGAGCGTATTGTTCTCGGCTCACGCCGGGGGCAGGGGGGGAAAACCGCCCTTTTTGAATACGGGAGCGTATTGTTCTCGGCGCACGCCGTGAGGGTGGCGATTGACCGCCTTCTTGAATACGGAGCGTATTGTTCTCGGCTCTCGCCGGGAGTGCCGCAATCGCCTCACTGCACACGAACGGGGGTGGTACTTTTGCCAAGAGCTGCAAAAGTACCCAAAAAAGCCCGGCGGGTACGGGAGGAGGCAGTCCATAAACGGTAACTGCAGAGGAACCACTGCAAAGAGATACTTTACGAGTACTGTTCTCGTTCTTGTTGCTGTTTGCCCCCTCCCGCCGACACAATCATCGGTGCGAGCACCGATGTAGGAAGTTTTCTGCGAAAACTTTCCATAGTAGCAAGCAGCGCGTCCGCAGCGGACGCTATGACTCGGAGCTTCTCCTACGGGAGTGCATTGTCGCCTCGCTGAGGTGTCCTATTTGGCTTTGCGCACTGATAAGTGTCGGTCACGTCAACAAGCGAGAGGTACCATTTAGCGAGT
>JAZRXH010000152.1:0-10334 GCA_045600125.1 Eubacteriales bacterium
CTTCCGTATCCTTTGCCGCCTCACGGTACTGCGCCACGAAGGTCGTCGATGCGGCGATCGCCGTGTTCCTGGGATCTACGATGGCGGAAGTGCCCTTCTTTGCCCAGCCGATGAATTCATAGCCCTCCTTGGGAGTGATCGTGGGAACCTTGGTGGGCTTGTAGCCGGCTGCGACCGATTCGGTCTTTGCGCCGCCGAGCGTGCCGTTTGCGCCGGCGTCATAGGTGACCGTATAGGTCAGCGTTCCCGCAGAACCGCCGCCGATACCGCCGCCACCGCCGCCGCCACCGCCACCGCCGCCGGAGGACTGTGCCTTGGGCGTTGCGAATACGGCTTCGGAGAATTCACCCTGACCGATTTCGTTTGCTGCCTTGATCTTGATGGAATACTGTGCGCCGCCGGTAAGACCGGTGACCTTCTTGCTGGTCTCGCCTGCCTTGGCGGTCACGGTCTTGGTGGAAGAACCGTAGGTAAGAGAAATGGTGTATTCGGTGATCGCCGAACCGCCGTCGTCGGGAGCCGTCCACTGTACGGTGACAGACTCGGTGCCTGCGGTCACGGTGGGCTTGTCCATTTTGGCGGGCTTTGTGGCTTCGGGCTTCGTGGAGATCACGATGTCGGTCTCGCCAAGCGGCAGTGCCACCGGCTCTGCATCCTCGCTCGTCTTGTAGATGATGGCGGGCGTGCTGTCGGCGGGAACTTCAAACACCGCCTTACCGTCCTTATCCGTCACCTGCTCCTCGCCGTTGACGCTGACGATCACGCCCTCAATGGGAGCGCCGGTTTCGTCCTTGGCGGTGACGGTGACCTTCTTCGTCTTGACCTCGATGTCAAGGCCTTCGATTTCGGTAATGGCAAAAAGCGGATACTGTGCGTCGGCAAGGTTGCGGTAAACCTTGGGACGGACTCTCGTGTCGTCGTACATGGCGGCGCCGCTCTTGAATGCCTTGCGGCATACTTCGTCGGTGGGCACGTCGTCGGCGATCTTGATGAGAGATGCGCCCGCCTTGTTCAGCTGTTCCTTCGTCACATCGGGCTTTACCGAGAAGGTGATATAAACGATGTCAACGTCCTCCTTGGATGCGTCGATGAGACCGTCGCCGAGATACCAGCCGAAGAAAATTTCGCCGGGATCGTCGTTGACAAGATTGTGACCGACGCTCTGCTCGGAAAGAACAAGACCCTTGACGGATTTGTTGCAGGCGACCACGCTGTTGATGGAAGCGCCCTTGTAGCTTTCGGCATACTTGCCGTCCACCTGCGGAGCGATCAGCGTTTCATCGTATACGACGCCCACTTCGCCGAGACCGATCTCACCGCCGGAAATGGCAAGCGATGCGGCGATGGTGTTCTTTTCCTCGTCGTAAACCGCCTTGAGCTTGTAGCCCACCGGCATCACGTCTCTCGCACTGACGGTGATCGAAAGCGTCAGCGCCGTGAGTACGGCGGAAAGAAGCAGAGACGCTGCTTTTCTGAATGTTTTCATAATGTACCTCCTGTAGGATGATATGCGATCCGGAGGACGGATTTTCCGGGACTCCCTTGACTCCTTTTGTAAAAAGGAACGGAAACGTGCCGACGGCACCCTTCCGGGCTTCCCCGAAAACCTTCACCGGATAAAAACCGCAAGGCACGGAACAAAACAAACCATGTCTTGCGGCTTTTATCCGTCGGAGAGCGCCGGGGCGTTCTCCGACTGTCCCCCCGGGGTGGGACACACCCCGGGGATTTCTTTGTGTTGACCCGATACAAGCTCCGGGTCTTCAGCGTTCAGGCATCCTTACCTGTCTTGCCGAAGTTGATCTTTACCTGATTGAGGTCGAATACCGTGAGGTAACCGTCTTCGTCGATGTCGAGGCTCGCGCGGATGGTCTTGATGTCGCTCTTTCCTGCGTCTTCACCTTCGGTGAATGCACGAACGATAGCGCCGAAGTCTTCGAGGTCGATCGTCTGAGCGCCTGCTACCTGACCGGGAACGAGGTCGATGGTACCGAGATCAGCGGTCTTGTTTGCTGCTACAACGAAGTTGTAAACAGCGTCGGTGAGGTAACCCTGCTTCTCAATGAGGATCGTGTAGGTACCTGCGGGAAGCTCGGTCTCAACGGTGCAGCTCTTGCCGGTGATGGCGGGAAGCTCGGTGCTACCCTCGGTGAGGACGTATCTTGCACCGTTTGCATCCAGAGCGGTCACGGTCATGAAGTTGTTGTAGGTGGTGACCTTAGCGTCACGGGCGGTGAATACGATGGTGCCGGTGATCTTGCCGTATTCAGCAGCGGTTTCCGGGAAGGTCTTTTCGATGGTGATCGTTCCGTCGTCGTTGAAGTATACGCTTACTTCCTTATCGCCGTCGATGGATGCAACGGTGTCGGGAGTGAATACGCTGCCTTCGGAAGGAGCAACGGTAACGCGGATGGTGTAAGCTACGTTGGGAGCGAATGCTTCGTCAGCGGGTTCCCATTCTACCGATTCTACGAAGTAAGGAGCGCCGTAAGGAGCCTTAACTTCTTCAGCCGTTGCGGGCTTGCTGCCGGTCTTGGGAGTGCCGACGCCTTCTACGACTGCTTCCTCGATGGGAGTGCCGTATACGAAGGTGACGGTGATGCTGCCGATGATCTCATCGCCGGGAATGGTGTAGGTGCTGCCGTCGGGAGTGAGAGTCTTTTCTTCGCCGCCTGCGATGGAGTAGGAAACTACAGGCTGTGCGCCGGTGGTCTCGGCGGTGAATACGTAATCAACGAACATTTCACCGGTTTCCTCTGCTGTAAGAGTGGTCTTTCCTTCGTCGTAATCGAATTCAACTTCAACGGTTCTGTCTTCATCGAAGTCGCCGAATACGATGTCATAGAGATTGCCTTCTACGTCGAGAGCGCTGCCGCCTGCCTTGCAGTACTGGTATACGCCGCCGACATAGGCTGCATTGATGGATACGGGAAGTGCGAGCGGAACGAAGGAGGACTCGAAGTCGAATACCATGTACTGGTCAGCGGTCATGCCGAAGGTCACGGTAGCGATCTTCTTGCCGCCGTCGAACTTGCCGGCTGTCGCATAGATCACGTCGAAGAATGCGGTGCTGCCGTTGTACTGCTCGAAGTCCTTGATGCCGGAGAATGCAAGACCGTCTTCAAGAGCAATGTCGAAGTACTTGGAATCGCCTGCGCCTGCGATGGGGAACTCGAAGCCGAGAGCGGTCATGTTGAAGGTAGGACCGTCAAAGATGATGTCGAGGGTGTACTTCTCGTTTTCTGCGTCGAATCTGCCTACGAAGTCGTACTCAGCGTCCTCGGGGGACTTAACCTTGAATACTGCGTAGTAGGTAGCGTTGCCGGAAACCTTGCCGTAGTCGCCGCCGAAGAAGGAAGCAGCTGCTGCGTCCTTATCGAGAGACCAGCCGAGGAATCTTGCGTCGGGAGTATCGTCGAGATCCGGGAACTCGAAGGATTCGCCTTCGTACTTACCGGTGATCTCGGAAGTGGTGCTGCCGTTTACAAGGGTGATGGTGTAGGTGGGTTCGTCTTCGAAGATCGCTACGAATACGGTCTCTTCAACGCCTACGGTGCCGTAGTCTTCTACGATCTCGGTGGTGCCGCTCTTTGCCCAGCCCTTGAAGATCTTGTGAGGCTCGCCCACGGGAGCTTCTTTGGGCGCTACGATAGCGTCGCCTTCCTTGGTGCCTGCGAAGGTGTAGAAGATCTCGTTGCCGTTCATGAACTTTGCTACATAGCCGTCGGTGAAGAATACTTCTGCATTGCCTTCTTCGATTTCAATAGCGAATTCGTTGCCGACTGCCGTAAGGGTTGCGGCGCTGCCGTCAAACGAGTTGTAAAGATCGCCGTTTACAACGATGTACTTCTTTTCGGTGGAGCCTACGATGTAAGCCTTGCCGTCGAAGTAGAGGAGGTCGACCTTGTCGGTCGCATAGTCCGTACCCTTAACGGTAACGAGGTTGTTAAGACCGGTTTCGGGAAGAGTTACGGGGCTGTTTGCGTACGCATCCTCGTAATATACGATACCCTGCTTGCCGACCGTCTCAACGGGGCCTGCAACGACCTTGCCGACCTGACCGCCTGCGAGGGTTGCGGTCGCGCTGCCGGTAATGCCGGTAACAACAGCGGTGCTGCCGTGCTTAAAGGAGAGCTGGCTGATCGTACCGCCGTCAACGAGATAGTAGATGCTGCCGTCGATCACACCGCCGTTTCCGACGAATGCGTTCGTGATCTTCGCATCTCCGGTGATGTGTACGTTGATGTCGCCCTTGATGGTGTTGCCTTCGGCGCTTTCCTTGTACTTTGTGGGGTTCACACCGTGGTTGCCGGCATAGAAGGTCTTGACCTCTGCCTTGCCGCCGATGGTGTAGTCGATGCCGCCGAGGAGGTCGGTGCCGCCCCAGCCGCCGCACCAAACGTTACTCCATACGCCGCCGAGAACATTCGCCTTGATGCTGCCGTCAACGGTAAAGGAACCGCCGTCGTCGCCGAGACCGAGGATCATATTGACGCCCTTTCTCTCCTCGGACAGATGGCTGTTGTCAAAGGTTTCGGTGATGGTGATATTGTTGCCTCTGGTGTAGAGAGTGAAGTCGCTGTTGGAGGTGCCGTTTACGAATACCTTGAGTCCGTCGAGGATCGTGGTAACGTCGCTTCTGGTGCCGCCGGTGATCTTAAGGGTCTTCGCAAAGTCTGCCTCTGCGCCGTCCTCACTGGTGAGGATCACGTCGCCCTTTGCGTCGGCGATGCTGAAGAGGGTGGTGTTGGTGGTGGGAAGAGTTGAAGAATTAACCGATACGACAACGTCGCCGCTGTTTGCCTTGGTGGCTGCCGCTACGGCTGCTTCGATGGTCACGCCGTCTGCGCCGGAAATGGCTGCATCGGGATATCTCTCTTCAATGGACGGCTCGGTGGTGAAGCCGATCTCGTAGGTGAGGTCGCCGCAAACGATGGTAGCCACATCGTCGAGAGTCGCTGCCTGATTTACCGTGTAGCCTGCGGGGTTGCCGGAAACGATGGCGGTGATGGTGGGAACAGCGGAGCCGGACTTGAGGTTTACGGTGTACTTATACTTGTTCTGAGCGAATGCCGCATAAGCCTTGCCGTCCACCTCGAAGCCTTCGATATAGGTCTTGTTATCAACAGAGAAGTTGAAGGTGTAGGTCACGTTGTTGTAAACGAGAGTAGCCTTACCGGTGACGGAGGCTGCCTGGGTGATAACGGGGAGAGCGTCGGGAGTATTGCAGGTCGCTTCGAGAGTCGGAACCTCGGTGGTGCCGAAGGGAAGCTCGATGTTATACTCGGTCTGTCCCATTGCGAAGCCTTCTACGGGCATACCGTTTACAAACACGCCGGTGAGGTTGGGGTTGGAGTCGACCCACTTACCGTTCTCGTCGTAGTAATCCGGAACGTTGTCGTTGTAGAAGAAGGTAAGTGCTGCGAGATATACGGTCACACCGTCAAGCATGGTGCTGTTGGTGCTCATGCTGAGAGGATGGAGGTGATACTGGTTGTAGATCTGCGTATTCTCATCGTGCTCGGAGCTCTGTGCGATAGCCGTAAGGAAAGGAGTATTGTCGATGAGAATCTTCTGCCATGCATTGGGAGTAACCTCGGCTGCTGCCGTTACGGTAGCATTCGGAACGCCGTTCATGTGTCTGAGAACGGGATGGAAGCCTGCGGTCTTGCCTTCGGGGTCATCCACGTACATGAAGAGCTCGGCACAGGTGTACTTGCTTACGGGAAGAGCGGCGCTCTTGATGTTGTAGCCGTCTACGGCGAAGGCCTTGTTTTCTTCGGTGTAGGGCTCAAACTTGAGGACGTCGATCTGCTCGCCCTGGAATGCATAGGTGGTAAGGGTGCGGGGCGAGGGGTTCGCATCAATGGCGAGGTTGAGCTTTGCGGGAGTTACAACATAGTTCTCGTGCTTGACCTCGGGCTTGAGCTCCTCGGGAACGTCGATAAATTCGATATCGCTTGCAAGACCGTCGAGAACGGCGATGTTGCTGATGTAGTTATCGAGACCGCCGTGTGCTGCGTTCTTCTTGAGAACGAGGGTCACGGTGTGTTCGCCCTTGGCAAGATTGGTTTCGCTGACAGCGAGAAGGTGCTGCTGACCGCCGGTGGAATCTCTCCAGAGGTCAATGGTGTTTGTGGGAGTCTTGGAACCGTCGAGATATACTTCGTATACGCCGTTGGTGCCGTTCTTGCTGGTCCAGAGGCGTGCGTTGGTTCCGTTGAACTTGAAGGCGACGGCTGCGCCCTCCTGCTTACCGGTGAGCTGAGTCGTTCCGCCAAAGCCGTATGTGGTCGCATACTGACCGTAGCCCTTGAGGGAAGACAGGTTGGTGGTGATGTCGCGGTTTGCGTTGATGCTGTCGTAAGCAGCCTTCGCAGCCGCACGGTTGGGATTGATGGTCTGGTCGAGCGTAGGAACGTAGGTCGCTGCGCTGACGTTCTTCTCTACCATCGGCTTGAAGAGCTTGTCGATGATGCACTCAGCGTAGAGAGCATAACCGGCTGCGTAGGGATGTACGATGTCGGAGAAGTACTTGCCCCAGTTTGCATCGCTGGTAGCGGCGCCCTGAGAACCGAACTCTTCGACAAGCTTCTTGCAGGCATATTCGCCCACGTTTACGAATTCGAAGCCGCAGTCCTCTGCGAAGCTTCTGTGTGCTACGAGTGCGCCGTAGTCGCCGCCGAATCTGGACTTATCGGTGGTACCGATGAATACGATGTCGGCATAGGGGTTGTTTTCGAGGATCTTCTTAACGCTTACCGCATCGTTTTCCTGAAGCTCGGCGGTGAGATCGTTGAGAGATTCATAGTTATCGTTGATACAGTTTTCGATGAATACGAGGTCGACCTTGGTGGAGCCGTCATCGAGCATGGCGTCCTTGCCTACACGGTAGGAAGCGAATCTCGAGCCGGTACCGCCGATGGCGATGGTCTTGCCGTTGTTCAGAGTAGGACGGCAGAGCTCGGTAACCGTCGCATCCGGGAAATTGGTGCTGATCCAGGTCTTTACAAGACCTCTCCAGCAGAGAGCCTCACGCTCGGTCGCATCGGAGATGCCGGAGCCGTAGGAAACGGAGCCGCCGAGGAAGGCGATGTTGAGCTTCTTGTCAACGCTGAGCTTGTGGAAGGTGTTCTGGAGGTAGATATCGTCGAAGTCGCCCTCCTGCTTGAGTTCCCAAACAGCGTATACGTTCATGTCGGTAATGCCGGCGTCCACGGAGGTAACGATCTTGGAGATGTCGTTGTCATCCGAGAGAGACCAGCCCTTGAATACGTACTTCTTGCCGCTTTCGCCTTCCACGTCACCGAGAGTATAACCGGAAAGGGAAATGCCCTTCTTACCGGCGTCTGCGGAGATGTAGTTGGGGAGAGTCACGTCAAGATCGCCGAGAGCCGTGCCCTTGTTGAAGACGATCTTCACGGCGCTGGCGTCGGTGGTGGAATAAGTAATGGAAGCGAGGTAGATCACTTCGCCGTCGGTGAGGTTCTTGATCTGTACGTTTCCGAGAGGATAAAGCTGATACTGGAAGAAGTATCTGTACTTCTCGGCAATGTTGTACTTGGAAAGCGTCTGGAGGTCAAACTTCGCATACGCCCACTCGTTCTTTACGAGGGGGGAAGCGGAAGTAGCCTGACCGGGAGCGGTATAACCGATCTCACCAAGGAGGGAAGCACAGGTATTGAGGTACATGTGTCTTTCGGGAGTTCCGTCGGGAGCTTCGTAATAGTACTTTACGAACATGTATCTGTAATCCTCGGGGTCGATGAACTTCTTGTGGCTTGACTTGGTCGGATCGCCGATACCGTCATCGAGCATGGAGGTATTTGCCGGCACCCTGTCGTAGCCTTCAACGACGAGAGGCTGGTCTTTAATCACGACGGGAGTGGTGCTCCACGAAACGGTCGCCGTCGCCTCTGTGGTGGGCTCGAGGGGAACGAGCTTGGTGGAATATTCACCATGGAAAACGCCGGTCTCTTTTTCTTTGGTACGGGTATAGTCCACGTTACCTTCGAAGAGACCCTTTGTGTTCTCTGCGGTGACAGTGATGTCCGGGTATGTGTCATCGGCAGATGCGGGCATTACGAACGCTGCGATGCTGGAAACGGTCATAAGCAGTGCAAGTAATGCGGAAACAATGCGGTTTTTCTTCATTGTTTCTTCCTCCTAAAAAAAAGAAATTACATGATGCAGCTACGGATAGTACCCTCAGCGTACATACATACAGATAGATTATACATCATCCGAATAAAAAAATCAACAGCAATTTTCAGAAATTCGGATTTTTAATGTAGAAATCTTGTAACTTTTTTTGTGCAGTATTGCTATATAATTCCACAAAATTTGTCGCATCTGTGGAAAAAGATGTGGAAAAGCGGATTTTCGGCGGAAAATTCGAGCCGTTTCGCCGTAAAAACCGTCAAAAGCCGCCCGATATGCACATCGGAACGGCTCCGGCAGCGGGAAAACGGGTGTTTCCGGGGTCGGTTCTTCCCGGAAATTACACACACAACTGTGGATTGTTTTCCGGAAGCGCTCGCCATGACACCGAAAAGCGGCAAAACAAGCGCCCGATCCGCCCCCCTCACGTTGTCCGGGATTACCGTGCAGACCCGTGTACCCATTGTAATATAATTTTATAATAATGTAACAGACAATATGAACAAGCGGAAGCAAACCGCCGTGCCGGGCTGTCCCTCTCCCGGTATCCGGCATTGTGGGGAAGGGAAAGGGAGCGGCAACCGGTTTTCCCCATCCTTCCGTCGGAAAACGGGCTGTTATCTTCCTAAAATATATATACTCACATATTTATGCCGTCCGTACCGCCAAAGACGCCAGCTTTCTTCGGGGGCGCCTTTCGACGGAAGGTCTCCCAAAAGAGTGCCGAAAGCGCGCCAAAGAAGGATGCCGCCCGTCGGAGCGTCACTTTTCAGGAAATGCGGCAAAAGCGGGGGAACCGTCGGCGTGCGCTGAAAATCGTGAAAACGAAAATCGTGAAAATCGCGAAAATCGCGAAAATTGCAAAAACTTTGCCTGTACCTATTGACAAACAGCCCTGCGTTTGCTATAATACTTGCTTGTGTGGAAGCATCCGCACAAAAATACGGACAGGTATCGAAGCGGTCATAACGGCCCTGACTCGAAATCAGGTAGTCGCGCAAGCGGCTCGTGGGTTCGAATCCCACCGCTTCCGCCAAAGAAACGCCCTTTTGTTAAAAGACAAAGGGCGTTTTTTCTTGCCTATTTCGGTAAAATATCGCAAATTATATTATTTTAGAATGGCTGAAAGTTAATAGTTCGACCGTTCTGTAAATATTCCCCCGCCTGTTCAAATCGGAAAAATTCGGTATCGGATAAAAAAACTGCGCCGAACCCGACAAAATGTGCTATGATATAGATAAAAGAAAATGGCGGGGCAGGGGCGGCGTGTGCCGTGCGCACCGCAGGGAAAGGACGAAGAAATGGAATTTCAGAATGCGCTGTGCAGATTTCTGTTCGGCTTCAAACGGGACAGAGATGAAGGAGACAGCGAAACATTAAGTGAAATGTACAAAAAAGTGCTCATCATTGCGTGGCCGGCGGCACTGGAAGGTCTGCTGATGACGCTGATGAACTCTTTCGATACCATGATGGTAGGTCAGCTCGGCTCTGCCGCCATCGCGTCGGTCGGTCTGTGCGCACAGCCGCGAATGATTATTCTTTTGGTGGCGCAGGCGCTGTGTACCGGCACAATGGCCGTCATCGCCCGCCGAAAGGGCGAAGGCAATCAGGATGCCGCGCTGTCGTGTCTGAAACAGTCGCTGGTGCTGATTACCGGTCTCGGCATTCTGATGACCATTGCGGGCATCGCGCTCGCAAAGCCGCTTCTGAAGCTGGCAGGTGCGGCGGAGGATACGCTGCCCAATGCAATGATTTATTTCCGCATTATTTCAATGGCATTCATTCCAAACTGCTGGTCGCTGTGTATCTGCGCGGCAATGCGCGGCGTCGGAAGAACCCGAATCACGATGGTCGTCAACATGACCTCGAACATCGTCAACGTAATTCTGAACTACTGCCTTATCGGCGGTCATTTCGGGTTCCCGGCGCTTGGCGTGACGGGCGCGGCAATCGCCACGGCAATCGGCACCTGCACCGCATCGGTCATCGCCATCGTGATGATACTGAGGCGGGACGAATATCTGTCCGTAGTCCCGTTCACCGGCGTGAAATTTGACAAACAGACGCTTTCGTCACTCGTCACAGTCGGTTCGGGCACGATTGCCGAGTCGGTCTGTATGCGCATCGGATTCCTGATTAACGGCAAGCTTGTCGCGGGTATCAGCACCGCGGCG
>JAZRXH010000153.1:0-4362 GCA_045600125.1 Eubacteriales bacterium
GGGCGAACACAGTTCGCCCCTACGATTTTACGAATAATTATTCATTACTCTCAGAGCCGTGTTTTGTCGGGACGATGTGGGCATCGTCCCGTACGGTTTGGTTTGACAAAGACAAAAACAAAATCCGCAGAGGTCGGCGGGTGACCTCTGCGGATAGTAGAAACTTATTGTTTTGCTAAACAACTGAGCTTTGCCGCTCGGATATATGGCGGCAAAGCGGTATCATACTCGGGCATCTGCACTCACGATTCAGTCTGCGGTAGGGTCTCGAATTGCCCGCGGGGGCTACCCCGTGTCGTAAGCGCCTCCCTTGGCGCTTACGACAGCGCTAAAGTTTTCTTTGAAAACTTTCATTTCGAGTGACTTTTGGCGATACTTGCTGAGTTTGACCGCTCGCATATATGGCGGTCAAACGGGACAACACTCGGGCATCTGCAACCCCGTTTTTATCCAAGGTAGGGTCTCGAATTGCCCGCGCTGGCTCAGCGCTGCCCGCGCTGGCTCCCCGCTGCCCGCGGTGGCACACCGCTGCCCCGCAAAAGGGGGTAGGGCGTGCAAAAACGGTCAGAGTGTGTCGATCCAGACCCGCATGTCGCACTCGGTGCGGTTGGCGAAGGTGTGGTAGGGGATGAGGCGGAGCACGGCAGGCTTGCAGGCAGGAGCGTCAAAGGAATACAGACCGCTGCCGGCGGAGCGCACGAAGGCGTCGGCGTAGAGTACCGGACCTCCGTCCTCGAAGACAAGCCGTACCTTCGGCTCAAGGGGCAGAGCGTAGTTCCAAAGCCCCGAGCCGCAGGGAACGCTGTCGGCGCTTCCCGCTTCCGCTTCCGCTTCCATACCCTCGGTGTTGTCGCACGCCTCGGCGCAGAAGACGTAGGGACCGTAGGTCAGACAGAGCTTTCCGGCACTGCGCAGAACACGGGTCCCGGCGTAGACCGGACGGACTCCCATCTCAAAATCAAGCACGAGCTTTTCTCCGTCGCAGACCTCCGCTTCGGCATAGCCGTCCTTCATCGTGAAGGGCTTTGAAAGGGTGAAGCGGCGGCACCATGAGGGAATCCGTAACGCTATTTTTTTAACGCCATAGGCTCTTATTTCCACCTTCCCGTCCTGCGGGTACTCGGTTTTCATATCGCATTTGATACTTCCGCAGTCAAGCGTGCAGTCGGCGTACTGCTTTACGTACAGCGTGCCGTTTTCCTCACCGAAAATGTAGTTTTCCAAGGAAGCAAGGAAGCGTACCATGTTGGGCGGACAGCAGGAGCATCCGAATACAGCCGGACGTACCGACGGCGGGAAACGCCGCTCGCCCCATTTGTTGCCGTATCGCTCGGAAAGATTGACGGCAAGGGGATTTTCGTAGAAGAACCGGTCGCCGCTCTCGGAAAGTCCCGAAAGGATGCCGTTGTAGATGAGCCGCTCGACGGTATCCGCCCGGTCGGCGCTGTTTTCGGATTCATCGAGAGCCCGGCAGAAGAAGGCAAGCCCGATGCCGGCGCAGGTCTCGGTGTAGGCTCCGTCGTCGGGAAGATCGTAGGGCGTCGTGAAGGCTTCGCCGAGATAGGTCGAGCCGATGCCGCCGGTGATATACATTTTGTACCTCGTGATATCCCTATACAGCGCGCGGCAGGCGGAAAGCAGCGCCTTGTCCCCCGTTTCCTTTGCGGCAAGCGCCATGCCGGTGTAGAGATACACCGCCCGCACCGCATGACCGGCGGCTTCCTTCTGCTCCCGCACCGGCTTGTGGCTCTGGTCGTAATTGTTGTTGTACAGCGCCTCGGCGCCCCGGGTATCGAGAAACCTCATGCACAGATCGAGGTACTCGGGATTTTTCGTATAGCGGTAAAGACGGATGAGAGCGATCTCGATCTCCTCGTGACCGGGGGTCTGAAAAGCGGATGTCCTGTCCTCGAAGAATACCTTCCTTATATATTTCACATACTTCTCCATGCATTCGAGAAGAACGGTCTTTCCGCAGTATTCGGCAAGCGCCACCGCCGCCTCGATAAGATGCCCTGCGCAGTACAGCTCATGATGGTCACGGTCGGTAAAACGCTTTTCGGGACAGCACTGCTGATGATACAGATTGAAATAGCCGCTCTCCTCCTGATGCTCCCTTATCCTCTCGCAAAGCTCGTCCACCCGTTTTTCGGTGACTTCGTCTTTGTTTTTGGCGAGGATGTACGCCGCCCCCTCCATCCACTTGGCAACGTCGCTGTCCCAGAAAAAGTGAGGCTGCGGGACGTCCTTCGAGCCGGGCGTCCATCGGAAATCAAAGGCGCCGATCCGCCCCGTTTCATAGAAGCGGTCGTAAACCGCCCCGAGGGTCACGTTCCGGTTCAGATCGTATTTCTTTTTCAGAAAGCCGGAACGCAGCCGGACAGATTTCAGATCGTAGTTTTTCATTTGCGTGTTCCTTCCTTTCGGTTCAGTCGATTCGGTTCCGTTTGTCATAAAGCGCAAGACCCGCCCCGCCTTTTTCCGGGAAACAGCGGTCTTTATTCGGTCTTGACATTCCCACAGGACTATTGTATAATACCTCTCATAAGAAATCAATTCCGAAAAAATGACAGTAAGTAAGAATTTCCGATTTCTTCGAAAAACGGAAAAAGCGAGGAAAGGACCGTCCCGAAATGCAGAACGCACTGAAAACGCCCCGTATCTCCTACGATTACGCCGGGCTGTTCACCAAAAGCGGCGAGTGGACTCACCCCGACCGCACCGAAAAGACCCATGAGCTGATCTACGTGGTAAGCGGAAAGTTTACCCTCTGGGACAGCGGAAGGGTGCGGCAGCTCAAAGCCGGCGACGCCCTTCTCCTCCTTCCCGGCACCCGCCATTACGGCACAGAGGAAAGCTGCGGCGTTTCCTTTTATTGGGTGCATTTCCGGGTATCGAAAAGCGCCTGCCTTCCCTTTGAGGAAACCTTCTTTGAGAACGCCGGACTCGGGGGACTTTTCCGGGAGCTGCTCCATACCGCCAATCTGTCCCCGACGCCGAAGGAAGCGGTGGAGGCGGTCCTTACGCACATTCTGTCCTCGCTGTATCTGCAAAGTGAATTTTCCCGTGATGAGGCGTCAAGAAGGGTTCGGGAGATTTACGAGTGGCTTCGGATCAACGCCTCGCCCGCCCTTCGCATGAGGGAGGTCTCCGGGCATTTCGGCTACTCCCCCGCTCACATCACACGGCTTCTGAAGCGGAAATACGGCGTCGGCGCCAAGGAGATCGTCACGGATTTTCTTTTGACAAAAGCCCGGGAGCTTCTGTGCTGTTCGGGAATGTACGTGAAGGAGATAGCGGCGCAGCTCGGCTTTCCCTCCGACAAGGCGTTTATCCAGTTCTTCACCTTTTACGAGGGCGAGTCCCCGGGAGCCTATCGGGAAAGGTTCCGAAGGGTGCATATGAACCGGGAATAAAAGTCGGAATTTGCAAGACGAAAGACGACTGTAGGGGACGATGCCCACATCGTCCCGGCAAAATTTGTAAAACAAAGGGCAGGCGTAGGGGACGATGCCCACATCGTTCCGCATATTTATCGGTCAAATGAACAGGATTCGGCATAATAACATATTTTTCAAACCCGGTGTCGATTTAATGATTTTTTCAACAATACTACCGTCTTTTGGCGGGACGATGTAGGCATCGTCCCCTACGGTTTCGCAAAAAATCAAATTGAAACGACCAAATCCCGGTTTGTCGGGCAAAAAGCCCGCCGAAAGGAAAATTTCTTTTCGGCGGACTTTGTTTTGTCAAAAAAACATCCCTTCGGAACGGCGCCATGCGCTCTGCCGTGGTTCTCTTTTGCTTTTTTGCCCGGAGGATGCCCCCGAAAAAGCGCCGGAAATGCCGATCGTTCATCGAATTTTTACAAAAAAAGAAGGAGCTGTCGCCGCTTTGCGACACCTCACGACACTTTTTGCAATTTGTGCTTGACGAAGCGCTTTTCCCGGTATAAAATCGGGAACGGGAGCGGGAATAACGTTATTTGATCTCCCAGTCAAGCCCCTTGAAGCGCTCGGTGTCGAAAAACTCCGCAAGGGTGATGCCGAAGCCGTCGCAGAGCATTTTGACGGTGACAATACCGGGATTGGTGCTTTTCCCGTAGAGAATATTCTTGATGGTAGACGGAGCCACCGCCGACTCTGTGGACAGCTTGTGGATCGACATGTGTTTTTCCTCGAGAAGCTCGAGAATTCGGCATTTTACCTCGCTGTACGTGTCCATAGCCCGCTCCTTTTTGTCATATTACTGTATATTTTGTAAACAATTACAAAATTATAGTCTAATTATAGACCAAAAAGGTTGACAAGGTGGGCTATATATGGTACTATTTTGACAGATTTGGCAAAACAACGAAAGATT
>JAZRXH010000154.1:0-13249 GCA_045600125.1 Eubacteriales bacterium
GATCTTGCCGGCATCGAAGAGTATCTTCCCCTTATCCGTGCCATCGCCGACAATTCCAAGCTTACCTCGAGAATTTATAAGACCCTTGCCGGCAAGTACATCATCGACGAGACCCTCCTGATCTCCGACGGAAAGACGACCTATCTTGAATGCCGTGCCAAGGACGTTCTCGAAAAGTACGCCGGCGAGATCCCCACCTGCCTCGAGACCGTTCCGGAAGACGAGCTCTACATTATGGAGTTTGATTATGAGCCGGGGCTTTGGGAAGCCGACGATTTGCTTCCTCCCGAACCGGGCGACATTTACGACGAGGAAGACGCTTATACCTACGACGATATAGACGGTATCGAATTCATCTGGACTTCCTTCCTGGCTCCCGGTGCGTCCGAGCAGACCATCGAAGGCGCCTTCGGTGCGGCTTACGTGAATATCGAAGGCAGCGAACCTGCTCCCGTTGATATCGTAGAGATTGACCTCATCATGATCGGTTCCCGTTCCTACGTTGAGGTGGGTGACGTGACTGCCCTTGCCGGTATCGAATGCACGATCGCCGAGGACGGCAAAACCGCTGAGTGGAAGTTCGGCGATAAGACCGTAACCATGGACCTTACCGACATGGACGGCGCTAAGTATATCAAAGTCCGTGACTTCGAAAAGCTCGGCGCAAAGGTCGATTATACCGAACAGATGGTTCCCGCCGAACTCATCTCGACCGTCGACTGCCTTACCTACAAGGCAAGCGCCGCTGTCATCAGCTTCTAAGGTTTTTCTTGTGAGGCTTCTCGCCCCATACCCTCGCCGCCTTTTTCAAAAGGCGGCGAGGTGCAGGGCGAGCAGCCCTGCAAATAGGCGATGGCGATGGGGGATGGGGGCGAGCTGCCCCCATAAACAAAAACGTCAGTGCTTACAGCCGCAGGTGCCGGAGGTCGTGCCGCCCACGCCGGAGGAGGGGAGGTTCACGGTATTGTTATTACAGAACTCCTGGCAGCAGGGGGGAGCGGGCGGGCAGAATTCGGCGGTAGGGAAGCTCATGCTCTTGAAGATCTCGCAGGGGCTGGAGGTGTCGGTACCGAGGGTGCCGTCGGCGTCCTTTTCGGGGATGCAGTAATCGCACGCCTTGATCATCAGCGCCTGCGGTCTCTGCATACGGATGATCGAGAAGATACCGAGGGTAACGTAGAGGTTCTTATTTCCGAGCGAGTCGGTGAGAGCGCCCTCCACGCAGCCGCAGATATACTCGGGGATCTGACCGCAGGAGCAGCAGCAGTTGCCGTAGGCATAGGCTCTGTCGGCGAGCTTCACGCTGAGCACGATGGGATCGGCGACCTCCACGCACGCCTTCGGAAGGTTGGTGCCGCCCTCGGCGAGGTGATCGCAGTCACAGCAGAAGCGGTTGTCGGTGGTGTCCGAGCAGAATACGTTCACGCCGCCCTCGCCGCCGTAGAGAATCAGGTTCTTGTCGTAGACGGCGATACCGTAGAATTCGACGGAGCGGCCGCCGGGGATGCACGCCTCAAAGAGAATGCGGAAATAGTAACGGATGCTGATGGAGTAGTAGCCCTTGTTGAACGCTACCTCTCCGACCGAGATGCAGGCACGCAGGATCTCCACGTCCTTTGCCCGGATGTTGTTGGCTCTGTCAATGGCGTCCTGACCGCCCTCGGTCAGATAAACCCGCAGGTCCTCTATGCATTCCTTGTCCTTTACCGAATCAAATATCTTGTCTGTGCAGATGCAGGTGCCGCACTCCGTGTTTCCTCTCGTATTTACGCCGAGAAGACCGCAGAGAGCGGAATTGTTCTTGTCAGCCATGGTGGTTCCTCCTGATTTCAACTTTACGAACGGTCCTCTACCGATGCGGGTGCCCGTTCTCGCTATTAGAGTATGCGGGAAAAGAAGTGCCGGTGCGGAAAAGCACAAAAGTTTGCACTTTGTCGGATTGTTCAAAAATTCCGCTTGATTTGCCTTCCCGTATATGGTATAGTTCTCTTTGTTTTGATGACCGTTTTTTGCCCGGCGTGCTTCACGTTTGGAAAAGCCGATAGGCAAAAGACGGTGCATCCGAAAGAGATAACAAAAGAAAAGAGTTGTAAGAATGAGCGTCAGTCTTTCTGTCTGCTGTAAAGTCGTCAATCTGTTCTTCGTCATGATCATGGGCGTGATCCTTCGGAAAACGAAGATCCTCGATAAGCATTCCACCTCTGCCATGTCGGCGCTCCTCGTGAACCTGACGAATCCCTTTCTCGTCATCTGTGCCTTCCAGAAGGAGTATACTCCCACCCTTGTGAAAAACGGCTTTATCTGTCTCGGACTGTCTGTCATCATGCACGTCCTCACCGCCATCATCGGCAGCGTCGTTTTCCGCTATGAAAAGGAAAAGGCAAGACGGAAGATCCTCAGCTTTGCCATGATCTTCGCCAATTGCGGCTTCCTCGGCTATCCCGTGATCATGTCGGTCTGCTCGTCTCTCGGGGATGAAAACGGACTGTTCTACGGCGTCTTCTTCACCCTCTTCTTCAACATTTTCTGCTGGTCCTACGGCGTGATCCTCATGAACGACGGAAAAGCCATGGACGGCAAGACCATGGCGAAAAAGATCCTTCTCAACCCCAGCTTCCTCGCCTCGATCCTCGGCTTCCTCCTCTTCATGTGCCGCATCACCCTGCCGATCTTCATCACGGAGGGCATGAACTACATCGGAAACATGACCTTCCCGCTGTCGATGCTCATCACCGGAAGCCTCTTCTGCGAGCTGAAGGTGGGTGAGGTGCTGAAGGATAAGTCGGTTTACTTCTATATGCTTCTGAAGCTCATCCTTTTCCCCACCGCCATGATCTTCGCCCTCAAATGGATCGGCGTACCGAAGCTCTTCGCCTATTTCCTCGTCACCATGACCGCCATGCCCGCCGCAAGCAATACAGCCATCATGGCGGACTACTATAACGCCGACACAAAGCTCGCTGCCAAGACGGTCAGCCTTTCCACCATCGCCTCCATCGTCACCATTCCCCTGATGATCGCCCTTGCCTCGTACGTATTGTAATGCTTTGCTGACGCAGAATAAAAAGAAACGCTGAGAACTCGGAGAGACCCGATGTTTTCAGCGTTTTTTCAATCTTTGCCGTTTTGATTTTTCTTTTCCGTGTCTGAAAGAAGTAAGAGCTTCCTTGATAAAAGAAGCGACAGCTCGAAGGTCTTTTCCTCTGCAGTGTCAAAGCGGATCCGGACGGTGTTCCCCTTTCGACCGACGATCGTTCCGCTGCCGAGCAGGACATGGCGGATCCCTGCTCCGTCACAGTACGGATCCTTTTCCGGAGAAGCCATGGCGCATTTGCTTTCCTTACTTACCGATCCTGCCGGAGATCGGAGCCTTGAAAAGCAGCTCTGCATTCTCCCGAAAATGCCGCTTTTCGAAGGCGGAACGCCCTCGCAGAAAGCAGCGCCGTTTGCCGATCTTTCTCCCAAGAACTCTCGGATGAAAACCGATTTTTCACCCGGCACGTCCCCCGGCTTTTCGCAGTGGAGGAAAACAAGCTCCTCTTTCGCTCTTGTACATGCCACGTAGAAGAGCCGCCGCTCCTCCTCGATCGCCGCCATCTCTTCGGCATCGCATAAGGGCGAGGGAGGCAGGGCGGGGATGATCCCGTTCCGGGCGTCGAGGATGACTGCCTTGTCAAATTCAAGTCCCTTGCTTGCATGCATAGTGGAAAGCACAAGGCAGTCCTCCCGGTATTCCCGCTCTTCCCGGACGAATTTTGAAAGACTGTCCAGATGAGCAAGATAACCGTCGATGTTGTCGTCGTCCCGTGCCAGCTCCAGCATAATCGCCGTTTTCATGCCGTTTCCCCGCATTTTCAGAACGTACCCGAAGGCCGTTTCGTCGCAGAGACGGCGGAGGGCGCCGAAGGCGGTAAGACGTGCGGCACTCCTTGCCTCATAGAACAGCTTCTCCGCATTCCGAAGATTCTGCATCGACAGAAGCTCCGAGGTAAGAACGCATTCCTCAAGATTTTTCCCGGTTTTGCGGCATTTTTCAACGATCGTTTCCGCTTCCGTTCGGGAAAGACCGATGCCAAGGTGCGGATAAAGGCGCAGGAACAGCTCGGTGTCCTCGGGATCTTTACAGAAGCGGAGCATGTCGCACAGGGCGACAACCTCCGGCGAGTCGAAGAACGCTCCGTCGTTTTCCCGGCAGGTGAACGGGACGCCTTTCTTTATCAGCTTATCCAGCGCCGGGAGCGCCGATTCGTTGTTGCGGTAGAGAACGGCACAGCTTTTGGCGGGGGAGGAAGCCGCTTCTTTGGCGAGGGAAAGGATGTATTCCGTCTGCTTTTTCGGATCTTGTACGCTTTTTTCAACGACTCTGCCTTCCTTGCATTTCTCGGCGGTCATATCCTTGCTTCTTCTGGCTTTGTTTTCGGCGATGAGCCGTTTGGCTCCCTCCACAATGTCCGGGGTGCTTCGGAAGTTACGCTCGATGAAAAGCACCTCGGCATCCGGATAGCGCTTGTCAAAGTCGAGAAGCGCTTCCGGGTACGCCGCCCGGAAACCGTAGATGCTTTGATCCTCGTCCCCGACCATGAAGAGATTTCCGCCGTTTTCCGCAAGAAGCTCGATGATCTTGTGCTGGATTTTCGAGGTGTCCTGCGCCTCGTCCACGCTGATATAGGGGAATTTCTTCCGGAAATACGACAGCACCGACGGGCATTTACGAAGGATCGAGAGGGCGTAAACGAGCTGGTCGTCGTAGTCCATGATCTGCCGCTCCTTTTTTGCTTCGGAAAATTCCGGAAGGACGGCGGCAAAATGCTTCGGGAAGCGCTCGGGGGACAGAGCGATCTCTTCCTTTGTCAGCATCCGGTTCACCGCATAGGTGATCGACGTCTTCATGTCCGCAAGATCGGCAGAGGAGGGACGGTACCCGAGGTGCTTTGCGAGGATCCCGGCAAGGATTCCCGTGCACTCCCCGTCCTCGGCAAGACGGAAGACGCTGTGTCCCGTTTCTTCCCCGTATCTTCGGAGGATGAGGGCGCAGACGCCGTGGATCGTGCGGAACTGGGGCGTTTTTTCCCCATCGCCGAAAAGTCTGCGGTAGCGCTCCTTCATATCCCGGCAGGACGCTACGCTGAAGGTCAGCGTCAGACAGCGCTCGGGGTCGACGCCGAGGCACTTTTCCAGATAGCCGAGTCTTGCGGTGATGACCGTGGTCTTGCCGCTTCCCGGTACGGCGAGAAGGAGGACACGGACTTTTTTCGTCCTTACCGCTTTTTCCTGCGCTTCGGTAAGACAAAGACCGTACTTTTCACGGTATTCATCAAATGTCATTGCCATAGCCATGTCCTCACCTCCCTTTTAAGAAACGGCGGAGTACGAAATGAGTACCCCGCCGTTATACCGTTGATCGTTATGGAGAAAATCCGGATTTACCGGTTCTGCGACTGATCCTTCACAAGCACGTCGTGTGCGCCGCCCTCCACGATGGATACAGAGCTTACCAGAGTGAGCTTTGCCTTGGCTTGCAGCTCGGGAATGGTGATCGCACCGCAGTTGCACATGGTGGAACGGACCTTCGCAAGGGTGATCGCCAGATTGTCGTGAAGCGGTCCCGCATAAGGCACGTAGCAGTCAACGCCTTCCACGAAGGAGAGCTTTGCCGCACCGCCGAGGTCGTATCTCTGCCAGTTTCTTGCTCTTGCACTGCCTTCGCCCCAGTATTCCTTCATGTAACTGCCGTTGATCATGATCTTGTTTGTGGGGGATTCGTCGAAGCGGGAGAAGTAACGTCCCAGCATACAGAAGTCACAGCCCATGGCAAGTGCCAGCGTGATGTGATAGTCGTGCACGATACCGCCGTCCGAGCAGATCGGAACGTAGATGCCGGTTTCCCTGAAATACTCATCTCTTGCCGCCGCCACTTCGATGACCGCCGTCGCCTGTCCTCTGCCGATGCCCTTGGTCTCACGGGTGATGCAGATGGAGCCGCCGCCGATACCGATCTTCACGAAGTCTGCGCCTGCCTCGGCGAGGAAACGGAAGCCGTCTCTGTCTACCACGTTTCCGGCACCGATCTTCACCTTGTCGCCGTACCTTTGACGGACGAAGGCGATGGTGCGCTTCTGCCATTCGGTGAAGCCTTCGCTGGAGTCGATACAGAGCACGTCCGCACCGGCTTCCACAAGAGCGGGGATGCGCTGCTCGTAGTCACGGGTATTCACACCGGCGCCGACCACGTATCTCTTGTCGGCGTCGAGGAGCTCGAGGGGATTTTCCTTGTGCTGATCGTAGTCCTTGCGGAATACGAAGTAGAGGAGCTTTCCGTCCTTGTCCACGATGGGGAGGGAGTTGAGCTTGTGATCCCAGATGATATTGTTGCACTCCTTGAGGCTGGTGCCTTCGGGAGCGGTGACGAGCTTTTCAAGGGGAGTCATGAAGGCAGATACCTTCTCGGAGGGCTCCATGCGGCTCACACGGTAGTCACGGCTTGTGACGATACCCACCAGCTTGCCGTTGGGGGTGCCGTCGTCGGTGACGGCGATGGTGGAGTGACCGAGACGCTCTTTGAGCTCGAGGACGTCACGGAGAGTGGCGTCGGGGCTGATATTGGAATCCGAGGTAACGAAGCCGGCCTTGTAGTTCTTGACACGTCTGACCATTTCGGCTTCCTGCTCGATGGTCTGGGAGCCGTAAATGAAGGAAACGCCGCCTTCCTTTGCGAGGGCGATCGCCATTTTGTCATCCGATACCGACTGCATGATTGCAGATACCAGCGGTACGTTCATGGAGAGGGGGCATTCCTCTTCTGCCGGCTTGTACTTCACAAGGGGAGTGCGCAGCGACACGTTGGAGGGGATGCAGTTTGCGTCCGAGTAACCGGGTATCAGCAGATATTCGCTGAAGGTGCGGGAGGGTTCTGAGTAATAAAACGCCATCTTCTTTACCTCACTCTGTTGTAATGATATTTTTAAGATTATAACATTCGTTTGTTAAGTTTTATACAACAATTCGGTAACTTTGTGAATAATTGAAGGAAAAAGCGGATTTTCGTGCTGTTGTCCAACGGCATGCGGAACAAAAGCGGGACTTTTTGGCGAATTTGCCTCTGCGTCTTCGGAAAAGGGCACGGAGGCGGCGATTTCGGACAGACTTACACAGGGAAAAGGGGACGTTTTCCGGAATATATGACGGAACATTCGCACCGAAATCAAAAAAAGCAGAATTTTCAGCGGAAATTATTGTTTTTTGTATTGAAAATCCGCACACTTTCTGCTAATATAAAGAGGAACGGACGCACCTTTTTGCGTCCCGCCGCAGAAGAAGGGTCTGTTCTTTTCTTTTGCGGCAAAATAACGGAAAGGAGAAACAAGAATGAAGATGTCATTCCGCTGGTACGGCGACGACGATCCCGTTACCCTTACCAGCATATCGCAGATACCCGGAATGAGAAGCGTCGTTTCCGCCGTCTATTCCGTGCCGGTCGGCGAGGTATGGCCTATGGAAGCGATCCTCGACATCAGGAAGAAGTGTGAAGACCGCGGTCTTATCTTCGACATCGTCGAGAGCGTGCCGGTCCATGAGGATATCAAGCTCGGAAAGCCCAGCCGTGACAGATATATCGAGAACTACTGTCAGAATATCCGGAACCTCGGCAAAGCGGGCGTAAAGGTCATCTGCTACAACTTTATGCCGGTGTTCGACTGGCTCCGCTCCAATCTCGGCTACGTCAACCCCGACGGCTCCACCTCGCTCATCTACCGTGAGGAGGAGGTACTCGCCATGGATCCCTCCAAGGGCGATCTTTCGCTCCCCGGATGGGATTCCAGCTACACAAAAGACGGGCTGAAGGCGCTTCTGGAAGAATACAAGGGCATCGACGAGGAGGCTCTCTGGAGGAACGTGGAATACTTCCTCTCCAAGATCATTCCCGTTTGTGAGGAGTGCGACGTCAAAATGGCGGTGCACCCGGACGATCCGCCGTGGGGAATTTTCGGACTTCCGAGAATCGTCACAAGCGAGGAGAATATCGCAAGATATCTGTCCCTCGTGGACTCTCCCTGCAACGGCATCACCCTTTGCACCGGTTCTCTCGGCGCAAACCCGAAGAACGACCTTATCGGCATGATCAAGCGCTTCGGCGCTGCCGGAAAGATCCCCTTCATGCACGTCCGCAATATCAAGTGGGTAGGGGAGAGAGGCTTCAACGAGACCGCTCACAAGACCGAATGCGGCTCCCTCGATATTTACGGTATCATGAAGGCGCTGTATGAGATCGACTTCGACGGCTATATCCGCCCCGACCACGGACGGATGATCTGGGGCGAGACCGGCAGACCCGGCTACGGTCTGTACGACAGAGCCCTCGGTGCCGTATATCTTAACGGTCTCTGGGAAGCCATCAACAAGGACAACGGCAAGACGCCCCGTGCGTGAGTGCGGTCTTTGGATCCTATGGATAATCCGAGATTTACCAAGAACGACAGCGGTTTTATCTGCAAGAACTGCGGCTTTGAGGTCCTGCCTCTCGGCACCACCAGCCGGAATCACTGTCCGAGATGTCTCTGCTCGCTTCACGTGGATATCAATCCCGGGGACAGAGCCTGCGAGTGCGGCGGGATCCTTGAGCCGATAAGAGCCGAGCCGGATCCGAAAAAAGGGTATATCATCACCCACCGCTGCCGTAAGTGCGGCTTTGTCGGACGGAACAAGGCGGCTCTCATGACCCCGAGATCCCGTCTGCCGAAGGAGCAGTACGACGACGAGGAGCTTCTCATAAAGCTCACCGCAAAATTCTGAATACGGCGGCTCCCGATGCGCTTTTCCGGTGTGTCGGGAGCTTTTCCGTGCTCTGTTTTGCACAGGTGCTCCGGGGCTGTCACAGATGCCTTTTGTTTTTGTAGAAAAAATACTTGACAAAGAGAAATTTCTGTGATATAATCCCATAAGATAACGAGTTATGCCCGAATAAGGCAGCTCCCATAGAAATATCAGCAGTATTTTGGAGGTACATTTCCCATGAAAACAGCAATCGGTATATTGATTCTGGCAGCAGCCCTTTTCCTCATCGTTTCGGTCCTTCTTCAGTCCAGTAAGAACCATCGGATGTCCGGTGTCGTTACCGGCGGTGCCGAGACCTTCTTCGGCAAGCAGAAGGGCAAGACCATAGATGCGAAGCTCAGCAAGGCGACCGCTGTCATTGCTGTCGTTTTCGCCGTTCTCGTGCTGGCACTCTATCTCATCAACGCAGCGGCAAACTCCAAGAATAATGACGTTCCCGTTCTTGACGACGGCGCAGCCGAGAATATCGTGATCGGTGCCGAGGATCTCGTCGATGACGCTGCAGAAGGTGCCGAAGAAGTCGTAGACGAAGCGGCAGAAAAGGCTGAAGAAGTCGTAGACGAAGCGGCAGAAAAGGTCGAAGAAGTTATTGACGAAGCTGCGGAAGAAGTAAAGGAAGCAGTAGACGAAGCGACCGACGCTGAATAATTTACCCGAGCGATAGAATCAAAGTGAGATCAGAATAAGATCAAAACAGTTTTGTGGATCTGAGACCGACAGACGCAGGACGCAGTTCTTTTTTGAGGACTAAGGTTCCTCAAGGCCATGAGAACTTCGCTTTGCGTCTGTCTGTTTTTTATCCGCTCTTTCCGGCATAGCGGCATACAGAATGCCGATGTCGGCTTTCCGGCTTTTTGACTTTCCGACTTCCCGACTTTTTGAAGATGCGGAGGACTTACGAACATCATGCTGAGCGATACGACCATCGCCGCCCTTTCCACCGCCCACGGCAAAGGCGGCATAGCAGTCATCCGGGTATCCGGTCCCGAGGCGCTTGCCGTGACCGGGCAGGTATTTTTCCCTATCGGGAAGACCCTTTCCGAGATCCCCTCGAATACCGCCGTCTTCGGCAACATCCTGTACAACGGCGATATCGTGGACACCGGACTCGTCACCGTCTTCCGGGCTCCCCGCTCCTTTACCGGGGAGGATACGGCGGAGATCAGCTGCCACGGCAGTGAGATCGGGGTACAGCTTATTCTTTCGGCGCTTTTTGCCGCCGGAGCCGTACCCGCCATGCCCGGCGAATACACCAAGCGGGCATTTCTGAACGGAAAACTCTCGCTCTCCCAGGCGGAAGCGGTGGGAGAACTGATCGACGCCGAAAGCACGGCTTCGCTGAAGCTTTCGAGTGCCAAGGTACGGGGCAAGCTCTCGGACAAGCTGAAGGAGATCACCGACGGGCTTCTCATGATCCTCACCTCGGTCTATGCCTATATCGACTACCCGGACGAGGACATCGCCGACATGACCGATGAAGAAATGCGGGAAAAGACCGAAAAAGTCCTCTCCGAAGTAGATGCTCTTCTTGCCACCTACGACACCGGCAGAGCGGTATCCCACGGCGTTCCCACCGCCGTCATCGGGGCGCCGAACGTGGGAAAATCCTCTCTTATGAACCTTCTTGCGGGGCACGACAGAGCCATTGTCACCTCCATCGCCGGCACCACCCGTGACGTCATCACCGAGGAAGTGGCGCTGGGCAATATCCGCCTGCTCCTCAGCGACACGGCGGGCATCCGAAGCACCGACGACGAGGTGGAAAAGCTGGGCGTGGAGCGCTCGGTATCCGAACTGGAAAAGAGCGAGCTGGTGCTGTGCGTCTTCGACGCCTCCAAGGGCATCAGCGAGGAAGACCGGGGCGTTCTCGAAAGGCTTTCGGAATTTGCGGCGAATAAAAAAATCATCTTCGTTTACAATAAATCCGATCTCGGACGAGCGCATGAAAAGGATTATACCGAGGCGGCGCAGTCCCTCGGCATCCCGCTTTGCGGTACGGTGAGCGTGAGCGCCAGAGACAGGGCTTTCGATGAACTGAAGAGCGCCATCGAAAAGATTTATCCCGCCCTTGACAGCGAACTGAAAAACGGTCTCATCCTCACGGGGGCAAGACAGTATGCGGCGCTGAAAAAGGCGAAGGACTGCCTCGAATCGGCGCTGACGGCTCTTCGTACCCTCACGCCGGATATGTGCTGTGAGGAACTGGAGGGCGCTTTGCAGTATCTCTATGAAACCGACGGCAGGGAGGTCAACGAAAAAATCGTGGAAAGCATCTTCTCCCATTTCTGCGTGGGCAAATGACCTTCCCGTTCCCCGGAAATCGGAATAAAAAGGACATTAAAACGAAAATTACGGAGTGAAAAATGCAACTTTACGAGCTTTTTCTGACGGCGGCGGCGCTGTCCATGGACGCCTTTGCGGTATCAGTCTGCAAGGGACTTTCGGTCGGGAAACTGAAACTGCGCCACATGCTCATCGTGGGACTTTATTTCGGCGGTTTTCAGGCGCTGATGCCTCTTCTCGGCTATGTTCTCGGAAGCAGCTTCGAGAGCTACGTCAACCGCTTTTCCCCGTGGATCGCCTTTATCCTTCTCGCCCTCATCGGCGGCAACATGGTGAAGGAGGCACTGTCGGGCAAGGAGGAAGAGGTGGACGCCTCCTTCGGCTTTGTCAAAATGCTGTCCCTCGCCGTGGCGACCAGTATCGACGCTCTGGCGGTGGGTGTGGCGTTCGCCATGGTGAAGCCGCAGGTGGGGATATATCCGGCGGTGCTCATCATCGGCGTGACGACCTTCCTTTTCTCTGCCGCAGGCATAAAGATCGGCAATGTGTTCGGTGCAAAATACAAGTCGAAAGCCGAGCTTTGCGGGGGCATCGTCCTCATCCTTCTCGGCGTGAAGATCATCGCGGAGCATTTCCTCGGTTGACTTTTCGGACTTATGGGTTTATAGGGCTTCCGGCTTTCGGACGGAGGCTCTTTTTCTTTTTTTCGTCGGGTGCCGGGACGGGAAGGTGCTATATTGCACAAAAATGCGGTCGGAAGTTGTCCATATTGCTGAAAATATGCTTTGACGTTTATCGGTGTTGATTATTTATTGCCGCTGTGGTAGAATACCCATGGATTATTGTCCCGCACGTTTTGCGGGGCGGAATATCAACGGAGGTTTGCAAAACATCATGAAGAAAAATACGGCAAGAGTCCTTTGCAATGTGCTGGCGCTCTTCACGCTTCTTTCCTGCGCTTCCTTCACCTTTACCGCTCAGGCGGAAAATGCGGTGCTTGTCATCGACTACTCGAAGATACAAAAAGGAAACGTGAACGGCAAGCTCAGGGCGACCGTTTCTGCGGCAAGTGACCCCGACAAGGGAAGCGTCATCAAGATCGCTCCGGTAGTGGATACGGTCGAAACCGGCGCCGTTGCCATCGACGGGTACAGCATCGGTTCGCTCGGTATCGACCTTGACGTTTACAAATACGTTTCGGTGGATTACAAGTACGTTTCCCGTGACAAGAACACCGAGATCGTGCCGGTACTGAACCTTATGAAAAACGGAAATGTTCTTACGGGCAACGTATCGCTGACAGCCCGCCGCCCCATCGTCCGGGACGAATGGAACGTGGTCATGTTCGATATGGGCAAGGGCACTGCCGGAAAGATCACGGGAGAAAAGGACGGGGTGCTCCAGCAGCTCCACTTCTATCCCTTCGGGCAGAAGGTGCCGCCGACGGCGATGCTTGAGGACGACTATATCCTTATCGGCAAGTTCACCTTCACCTCGGAAAAGCCGGAGGGCTTCGACGACGCAGAGCCCCAGATCGACCCGAATAAGGATTACACCGTCAGCTTCCGCGCCGGGAATGTCAACAGCTTCACCGGCACGCTTCCCGCTTCGTTTACGAAAAAGGCGGGAGATGAATTCAGTCTTCCCGCCATCGGTCTTACCTCCGAGGGGAAAGAAGTGAGGGGCTGGGAATATTCCGGCTCGCAGTCTGTCCTTTCTCCCGGTGCATCCTTTACGATGCCCCCCTCCGACGTGGAATTTTCCGTCAGCTGGCGGGACGTGGTGAACGGTCCCGACGCCTTCCACATCGTCTATCCCGAATACTTCGACGGCATGGTGGACAATAACGACACGGCGTTCACCTCCCGCTGCGAATGTGACGGCAGGAGCGCCGTAAGGTTCATCCCGAATACGAACGCCAAAAGCTCCGGCTCGATAAGGGCGGACGGATGGAACTACAGCCGGGCGAAGATCGACTACCGGCAGTATTCCTCCGTTATCATGCTGTATAAATACGTTTCGGATTCCCCGAACACGACGGCGATCCCGCAGATCAACATCATGAAGCGGAACAATCTGACAAAGGCGATCTCCATGAAAGCCGCCGAGCCTCTTCAGTGCGGCAAGCTCTGTG
>JAZRXH010000155.1:0-83863 GCA_045600125.1 Eubacteriales bacterium
CACAAGAGGTGTAGTTGCCGATGAACCGCAAAGCGACGCCCAAGGCTTGCAACGTGAGGTGCAGGCGAAATGAAGGAATATGATATTTTTCTGAATAAAAAGGAATACGCAGATTGTAAAATGAAGATGCAATAGTAAAAAAGAATCCATAGCGAAGATTCTATGGTAGAATTGAGTAGCTACACACCAATTCGAAAGGAATCATCACTATGGACGAAACCAATTATACCACAGGACATCGCAAAGGTCAACACCTGACAAGTGAAGAACGACATATAATCGAAGTTAGTAAATTCCCAAAGTAAATTCCACTGTGGAATTTACTTTGGGAATTTACTTTTTTTATTTGTCACCCATCAATTGTATCATATCACTATTTGCGGTTGACTTATCAGCTATGAAATGATATAATGAAAACCGTAGTATTTTTGAGATATGTTCACGGCAAAGCCGCATGTGGAGACGGTCGTACTTCTGTCTCAAGCTTGTGATGTTGGTCAATGAAATCAGGGAATATGAAATGATGCAAGGAGTTTATGAGATGAAAAAGAGAAAGGGTTTACTGATTGATATTCTAATCATCTTTTCGCCGATCGCACTGATGCTCGCCTTCGTTTGGTTTAGCCAAAACAGATTTCTGTATAACCCATCTTTTAACGAAAACGCGTATGCAAGTCTGAAGGCAAGCAACGATGATCGCATAGAAGAGATATTCCTTCACGAAATGGATGAGAGTTATCATGGCTGTGGGCGGAGGGTGGCTTCTGATGTGCCCACGATTCTGTATTTCGGAGGAAACTTTGAAAGCTCCGAGGTTTTTTTCACTTCCATGGACGCATCGGGGCGATGGAAATACTTCGAAAGAAGCAATGTGGTTATGATCGATTATCCCGGTTATGGGCTTAGCGAGGGAAAAAACGATTACAGAAATATCCTGAAAATGGCGGATGCTGCTTACAGGTTCGTAAGCGAGAGCGATTTCTATGGCGGCGGAGAAATAATCATCATGGGACTCAGCCTGGGAACGGGAGTTGCGACCTATGTGGCATCAAGCAATCCGGTTGAGGGGCTCATTTTGATGGCTCCGTACAATAATGGAACGGCGCTTTATAACAGCCAACTGAATATCTTTCACGGGCCGATCAGACTGCTGGTACGCAATCCGTTTCCTTCGGAGCAATTTGCCCTCGAGGTGACAGCGCCGACCCTGATTTTTGCATCGGAAGACGATGAAGTAATTCCCTATGAACTGTCTGTACGGTTAGTTGATGCTTTCGATGGCGCGGAATTTGTCACTCTGAAGAATCTCTGCCATACGGAAATCTTTTGGGATAATGATGTGCTCCGCCAGATTGAAGACTTTGTTGGGACAAGGCGATGATGCAAGGGTGAGTCACTGGGCTTGCCAGTACGTAAACTTAACACATCAAACCTTCTACACTTGATTAGTAGTTATTTTCATTTCAGAAAGCAAAAAATTGGTGTACGATATTTCACCTATATCAAAAGCCCCGGCTCTTGAAGAATTGTTGTTATTCAGTAATATGAACAGGAAATACACGGTACAAACCCTTGACCCTATCAAGCAAAATCTCTCTTTAAAGAGGGTCATGCTTGAGTGTAGAACTGAACACAGTGATTTCGAACCAAGTGAGTTTTCGCATTTGGAAATATTTAAATATCGAGTTGACAACCAGAGAAACTATCAGTACTGATTTCTTTCGGGTGAATAGAAGATATGTTCCCGCATACTGCGGGGGTAGATTTGTTCCCGTGTTGCGTCGACATTCACGGCATTGTCTCGACCCAGATTGAGGAGTGAAAACACTTATGCGAAAGCGTTTATTTGAAATCATAGAAACAGCCAAGGAGAACGACCGAATCAGCAACGTATACGATGTATTCATGCTGCTTGTCATCCTGGCGAGCCTTTTGCCGCTGATGTTCAAGGAGGAAACGGCGGCGTTCACCGTGATCGAGAGGTTATCGGTGACGGTATTCATCATAGATTATTTTCTGCGCCTTATTACGGCGGACTTCAAGGTGGGAAAAAATGGGTGGTCTTTTCTTCTGTATCCCTTTACGCCCATGGCGATCATCGACCTGTTGTGCATCCTGCCGAGCCTGAAGATCCTTTTCGGCGCTTTTAAGATCCTGAAAATATTCCGTCTGTTCCGCACCTTCCGGGTGTTCCGGGTCTTCAAGACCGTTCGCTATTCCCGGAGCATCCGCATGATCAAGGGCGTTTTTGCCCGGCAGAAAAAGCCGCTTATGACGGTGGGCGCTTTGGCGGTGGCGTACGTTCTGGTGTCGGCGCTCGTTATTTTCAATGTGGAGCCGGATTCCTTCAAGACGTATTTTGACGCCGTGTACTGGGCGACGGTCTCGCTGACCACCATGGGATACGGCGACATTTACGCCGTTACGACGGTGGGACGGCTCGTGACGATGGTGTCCTCCGTATTCGGTATTGCCATTATCGCCCTGCCCTCCGGTATCGTGACGGCGGGATTCATGGAAGAACTGAAAAACGACAAGGATGAATGATCCGTGCGGGAAAGGGAGTGCGCCTTTGCGGAGTGTTCTGAAGGACACTCCGCAACGAAATAAATCCCTTGCGGGATTTGTGAAATGCGCTTCGCACGTGAAATACACCTACGGCGTGTGAAATGCCTGCGGGCGTGAGTGGATTTATTTCATTTCACATTGCGAAGTGAAACGAAGCGATATTTCACAATCTGCGAAGCAGATTATTTCACATTTTCCCAAAGCGCAGATATTTCACTTAAAATACCAACCGAAAAGAAAGAACAGGCTGATTTTGATTGTCAGCCTGTTTATATTGATATGTGCGCTAACTCAACGCAGTGGTGACTATCTCACAATACTGTCCTTAAGAACAAGTCTTATCGGGGGCGGCTCCTTTTTCTTTGCCGCAGCAGTTTTGTGCAAAGCACAAGAGGGGGAGGGGACTTACAAAGAGCGCTTCTCGGGCTTGCTTTGGAGGATATCACCGTAAAGCCGGGCGCTGCAGGCAAAGCGGATACAGAGAGCCCGATTTTGTAAATCCTTCGTGACACCGACTTTGTAAATCCTTCGCAGCCGTCCTTGACAAATCGGCAATATTGTGCTATGATTCATGGAAGATGCAGCGGTGCTTTCCTCTTTCCGAAGCCGCTCTGTAACGGGGCGATTCCCTTTCGGGACGTACTTTGCGGAAGCGGACGCACGATGGGCAGCCTGCGGCGGAGAGACCGGAGAAGCAGAAGAAAGACGAGGAGGGAACGCATTGCTTTCAAGCGAAGGATTATCCGACAAATATCTGCACCTCAACAACGCCGGAAAGCAGGTACGCCTTCTGCGGGATACCGTGACGGTGCGTCCCTGCGGGAGAGTCGACTATCTGCTCCTCTACGTTGTTTCCGGGAGATGCTGTGCCGTCGTGAACGGGGAAAGCGTCTGCGCCGGGGAGGGGATGTGTATCCTGTTCAGACCCGGCGAGCGGCAGGAATACAGCTACATGGTGAATGACAAAACCGAGTCCTACTGGATCCATTTTACCGGTGTGGGGGCAATGGAGTATCTTACCGGGCTCCGTCTTTACGACGAAAAATGCTTCAGTGTGGGGACGAGCCCCGAGCTCATCGGTGCAATCAACGCCATGGTGAGCTCGAAGCATATGCCGGGAAGCGCCAACGACCGCGTCAGCGACGGGTATCTTGCTCTTGTACTGTCGCTGTTTTCGAGAGCAAAGGAATTCGGCGTTGAAAAACTGAAGCGCGTCAGCGAGGTATCAAGGATCGTCGACGTGATGATGCGCCGTTACCGGGAGAACATCGGCGTTTCGGAATATGCGGCGATGTGCTGTCTGAGTAAAAGCCGTTTTGAGCACGTTTTCAAAGAAACCACGGGGCTTTCTCCCATCGGCTACCTCTTCAAGGTTCGGGTGGACGCTGCCGTGCGGCTTCTTGAAAACACCGATATGTCCGGAGCCCAGATCGCCTCGGAGGTGGGCTTTTGCGACGCCAACTATTTTTCGAGAGTCTTCAAAAAGATCATGGGGATGCCCCCGATAAAGTACCGTGAAAGCAAAAAGCAGCGAGGATGAATGCTTTTGGCGCTCGGTGTGTCTGTGAGCGCCGTTCCGGCGGCGTGTACAAGGGTGAGTTCGTGACCTTCCTCACCGACGGCAAAGCCTTTTCTTCCGGTAACGGCGGAAAAAGCCGCTTTTGCCTCAAAAAACAAAACTAAAGGATAGAGAAACCATGAAAAACACAAAATATCTTACCGGTGCGGCACTGATCGCCGCTCTTTACGTGACCCTTACCCTCGTTTCCGCCGCCTTCGGTCTTTCGGGAGGCGCCGTGCAGCTGCGGCTTTCCGAAGCCCTCACCGTTCTGCCGGTGATGATGCCGAGCGCCGTTCCGGGGCTTACGGCGGGGTGCCTTATCGCCAACATCGTGACCGGGGCACAGGTATGGGACGTGGTGTTCGGAACGCTTGCGACCCTTGCGGGAGCGGCAGGTACGTTCCTTCTCAGGAAGAAGAGCCGCTTTCTTGCACCGCTGCCGCCGATCCTCTGCAATACCCTTGTGATCCCGCCCATTCTGCAGACGGTGTACGGCATACGGACGGGCATAGTTTTTCTTTATTTGTCGGTCTTTGCGGGGGAGCTTTTGTCCTGCGGTGTACTGGGGCTCATCCTTCTTGCGGGGCTTAAAAAATACGAAAAATACCTGCATTAGTCGGGAGAAGCCGGAGGGATATCTGCGGCGAATATTCAAGCGGATATCACACGCTTTTCACAATGAAAGCTTACCATAGAATCACAGAATCGGAAAACAGTCTGTTATGAAAACAGTACGAACGGAAAGGAGTCCTTTGCCTGTATGAGCAGAATTCTGGTCGTTGACGACGAAGAAAGAATCCGTGAGATCATCAAAAAATACGCCGCCTTTGACGGTTATACCGTGGAAGAAGCCGCCGGCGGCATGGAATGCATCGAAAAATGCCGCAGCAAGGACTACGACATCATCATTCTCGATATCATGATGCCGGATCTCGACGGCTTTTCGGTGTGCCGGGAAATCCGGAAGACCTCCAAGACGCCCGTTATCATGCTTTCGGCACGGGGCGAGGAGTACGACCGCATCCACGGCTTTGAGGTGGGGGTCGACGACTACGTGGTCAAGCCCTTTTCTCCGAAGGAGCTCATGATGCGGGTGGGGGCTATTCTCAAGCGCACCGCCGCTCCCACCAACGAGTGCTACACGTCGGGGGGGCTTACCATCGACTTTTCCGCCCGTATCGTCACGGTGGACGGCGAGATAGCGGATCTTACCCCCAAGGAATATGACCTGCTGTTTTATCTTGTCAAAAACAAAGGCATCGCTCTCACCCGTGAAAAGCTCATCAGCAACGTATGGGGCTACGACTTTTTCGGGGACGACAGAACGCTGGATACCCATATCAAGCTGCTGCGCAAGAATCTGGGGCGTTACAGCGCTTTTATCGTGACTCTCCGGGGCGTGGGCTACCGGTTTGACGAAAAAGCGGAAGCGGTTCAGACGGAATAAGCGGGATGTCCCGGCATTCCGTGCCGAAAGACGGGACGGAAGCGGACGATAGACCGGTATTTTTATCGAAGGGAGCGGGCGGATACGAAAAACTTTCATTCAAAATTCAGCATCAAGGGAAAGCTGTTCATGTATTTCGTTTCCTTTGTGCTCGTCCTTCTGGCAATTTTGTGGTTATTTCAGACGGTCCTTCTCGGCACGGTATACCGCCGGATCAAGACCGATTCTCTGAAAAAATGCGTCGGTGAGGCGGCATATACGCTGAAAAACGCCAGCTCCTACGACAACATCGAAGAGCTTGCCAAGACCTACGACGTGAGCATCAAGATCGTGGACAGAAACTACGAGACCCTCTATTTCTACGCCGTATCTCCCACCAACGTGGTCAACCGAATCAGCAACGCCGAGCTGTATCTTCTTTGCCGCAAGGCGGAGGAAAACAGCGGCAGTTACGTGCAGATCTTTCAGCAGTACATGAAGGAACAGCGTCGGGAGGACGATCCGGCGCTCCGAGGCGGAAAGGACGGCGAGGGCGTCGGACGAGGCGACGAGACGCCGGAGCCCGAGGACTTCAAGCGGGGAATGCCGAGAACCTTTATCCGTCTTGATTCGGTGGTGAACCTCATTTCCACAAAGGTGGCAAAGCTGCCGGACGGAAACGACTGCTATATCATCGCCGATTCGCTCATCACCCCCGTGGACGCCACCGTCCATACCCTCATCGTCATGCTCGTGTATATCTCGATCTTTACCGTCTTCGTGGCGATGCTCCTTGCCTTTGAGCTGGCAAGAAGAGTTTCGGGACCGATCATCGACATCAACAAGAGCGCCATGCAGCTCGCAAAAGGGGACTACAATACCCGCTTCGAGGGCTCCGGCTATCGGGAGGTCGCTCAGCTCAGCGACACGCTGAACGTCGCCGCTGCCGAGCTTTCCAAGGCGGACGAGCTGCGAAGAGAGCTGGTCGCCAACGTCTCCCACGATCTGCGCACGCCGCTGACCATGATCATCGGTTACAGCGAGGTCATGCGGGATATTCCCGGCGAAAACACGCCGGAAAACGTGCAGGTCATCATCGACGAGGCGACGAGGCTTTCCTCCCTCGTTACCGATCTTCTCGATATTTCACGCCTCCAGTCCGGCAGTGACAAGCTGACCGTTACGGAATTCGATCTCACCGACAGCATCCGCCGCATCATAGGGCGTTTTGATAAACTGAAGGAGAGCGACGGCTATCGCATCACCTTCCGGTACGACTCGGACGTCACGGTAAAAGCCGATGAAACGAGGATATCGCAGGTCGTCTATAACCTGATGATCAACGCCATCAACTACACCGGAGAAGACAAGAGCGTACGGGTCGTACAGACCCTTGTGGAGGACGGCAAAAAGGTCCGGGTGGAATTCACCGACAGCGGCGAGGGCATTGCCAAGGAAGAGCTTCCGTACATCTGGGACCGGTATTACAAGGTCGACAAGACCCACAAGCGGGCGCAGATGGGCACCGGGCTCGGGCTCTCCATCGTCAAGACCGCTCTGGAGGTCCACGGCGCTTCCTACGGCGTCAACAGCGTGGTGGGAGAGGGAAGTACCTTCTGGTTTGAGCTTTCGACAAAGGCGGACGAGGCGAGTCCCGAAGCCGAAGCGTAATGCGCACAGAAAAAGAAAAGTCCCGGACTTTTGCTTCCGGGACTTTTTCCGTGCTATACATAGATATTATTTTTAATGTCTGCCGAACAACTCGTAATCGCCGATGCAAAGCGTCAACCCTGCGTTTTCAAGTTACTTGGCAGGCTATGCTTTAACGATAAACAAACTTTTTGATCCGGTTTGAAATGAAGATCGCACAGAGAATCTTGATGATGTCCGGAACGATGAAGGGAAGAACGCAGACCTCCAGAAGTCTTGATAAGGAGGCGGTGCTTCCGGAAATGTATTTTGCCCACGCAACGCCGATCACGTAGCAGACAACGAGGCCTACGAAGCAGGCGAGAAACTTACACAGAGAGCGGTGCTTCTTTTGATTCTTGAACGGGAGCATGATCAGCGTATAAATCGGCGTAATGGTCAGAAAGCTTACGATAAATCCGCCGGTCGAACCGAGGATGTGGCTGACGCCGCCGGTAAAGCCGGCGAACACCGGAACGCCCACAGCGCCGACAATGATATAAATGGCAAGACAAAGATTCGCATTCCTTGCTTCAAGAACTGTTGCAATGAGATAAACAGCCAGAAGCTGAAGCGTAAAGGGCACGGCTCCGTTGGAGATATTGACCCAGGAGCACAGAACAATGAACGCAGTAAAAATGCCGGTCACGGCAAGGTCTTTGAGTCTCAAAACAATCACTCACTTTCAACTTTCAAATTTTAGCATACTTTTCATCGGATGTCAATAGAATATACGAAAATGTAATATCAAGGTCATAAAAAAATATAATCAGAGTCACATTTTTGCTTCAAAATAACGGAGTAACAGATAGGGTATGCTTGTGAATGCCGAAAAGGCGGTTTGTGAAGGCGGGTGACCGACATCAAAGACGGAATCATAAATGAATACGGCAGATATGACGGGGAAAAGAGCAGGGCGCTGGGAAAGCTCCTCGGCGAGCGATGCGGGGACGCCGTTTGGTGCGAGTCGCTTCCTTCCACCAATACCGTGCTTCTCGACTGCGCAAAGAAGGGTTTTACCGGAAGCGGTGACGTTCTCATAGCCTCCTTTCAAAGCGCCGGGAGGGGAAGACTCGGAAGGAGCTTCGACTCCGCAGAAGGGAAGGGGCTTTACCTTTCCTATCTTTTTGTACCGAAAACAGACGAAGGGGTAAAAGCGCTTTCAAGCTGCACCGCCTTTGCCGCCGTGGTTTTACGGAAAGTCCTCGAAGAAAAAGGCGGCGTCTCCTGCGGCATCAAGTGGGTCAACGACCTTGTGTGCGGGAGCCGGAAGGTCTGCGGTATCCTCACCGAAGGCGTGCAGGACCCGGTGACGGGCAGGATCACGGCGGCGGTCATCGGCGTCGGTATCAACGTCAACCGAAAAGAGGAGGAATTCCCGGAAGAGCTTTCGGACAAGGCGACCTCGATCCTTGCGGAAAGCGGAAAAGAAACGGAGATCCTTTCCCTTGCTGCCGATGTTATCAGGGCGCTTGATTCAATGTGCGCTGCATTCCCGGAAAATCGGGAATGGGTCAGAGCGGAATACGGGAATGCCTGCGTAAACGTGGGACAAAGCGTCCGCATTCTCAAGGACGGCTCCGAAAGAAAGGGAAAAGCCATCGGCATCACCGACGATTTTGCCCTTACCGTCCTTTTTGACGACGGGAGAATTGAGGATGTTTTTGCGGGGGACGTCAGCGTGAGAGGGTATTACGGGTACGTCTGAAAAGGTGCGCAAGGTAAGAAAAAGCAGGGCTGAGCCGAAAGGTTCAGCCGCATAAGATAGGAATTTACCAAGAAATGATCCGCCAAAGAGAATTTTTTCTCTTTGGCGGATTGCTCTTTTATCCCGACAAACCGGGATTTGTAAAACGGAAGGCGGACGTAGGGGACGATGCCCACATCGTCCCGACAAAAAGAAAACGGGGCATGCCCACGGGACGATGTGGGCATCGTCCCCTACGGTTTCGCCAAAAAACAAATCGTTTTTTGAACGGCCAAATTCGGATTTGTCCGTGCTTCAATGAGTTGTGTTTATTCATGGCAGAAAAAGGGAACGGATACCTTTTTGTCCGGAGCAGAATCTGCCCATACCGCAAGAACAAGGCCGGACGGGGCGTTATCTTCCCAAACGGGAATAAAATGGATATGAAAGCATCTCTTCCAACATTGATCCTGCTTTACTTTTGCGATCAGTTTCGTGCTGAAAACGTTGACGCCTTCCGGCAAAATGAATTCCGGGAACGTGCAGCGGATTTTTTGAGGATCGTCACACAGGACTTCCTGTGAAGAAGGATAAACAGTCATCCTTTTGCCGCTGTTCCCTTTTTTGGTATAGTCCTCATAAGAAATGAAAAAATCGGAAAAAGAGACGGGAGTATCACCGCAAATGGCGTCGACGGTCACCCCTTGCCCGATTCCGCCGTAATTCTGGATAGAGACAAAGGATTCTTTTCCGCTTTTCAAGGTCGGATTGAACATGAACGCTTTTAGCACCGGTTCTCCTTCCCGAACAAATGGGGGTTCGTTGACGGCCGCCCATTCTATATTGTCGGTCAGATAATACTCCATTTTGGTTGTGCCGCCGGCGGGGACATACGTGTTTGCAATCTCATACCTTGTTTTGAAATGCTTTGCCAGATGCTCTGCCAACTTTATTACCTGCTCGCTGCTGAGCGTATTAAGCCATGAAGCGGAAAATGTCAGCCATGGACTGTCATCCCAAAAAAACTGCACGGAAAACAAGGCTTTATCCTTGCGAAGCGTTTGGTAATAGGCGTATTCTGCGAAAGCATTGTTTATATATTTTTGCGTATAGTCCGTATAGTAATTAAAGCCCTTTTTACGCAGTTTGATGTATACTTCCCGCAATCGTTTCTCCTCCTTTGCCCGCTGTTTGTTTTACCCGAGCGAGCATTGGCGCATGCCGTATAAAATCACAGCCCGAAAAGGTTTCTCTTTGTATCCTTATCGGGCCGTGGCGAAAGCGCAGTCCTGCGCTCTTTTTATTCCGTTTTTCTTACCCCGATATCAGAATCCGAAGAATTCCTTGGTGTTATTGAAGCTGATGTCGGAGACTATTTTGCCCGCCGTTTCGAGGTCACAGGGGTATTCGCCGTTCTCGATGAGAGAGCCGAGGTAGTCGCAGAGGATGCGGCGGAAATACTCGTGACGGGTGTAGGAGAGGAAGGAACGGGAGTCGGTCAGCATACCGATGAAGTTGGCGAGCACGCCGATGGAGGCGTAGCCCTTCAGCTGTTCTCTCATGCCCTCGAGGTGATCGTTGAACCACCATGCGGAGCCGTGCTGGATCTTGCTCTTTATGCCCTCGGAGTTTCCCTGGAAGCATCCGCACATGGCGTCTATTGCCGCATTGTCCGACGGGTTCAGCGAGTAGAATACCATTTTGGGAAGGTTGCCCTTCGATTCAAAGGCGTTGAGAAGTCCGAGACCGCTGCGGATGCAGTCGAAGGAGCCGATGGTGTCGTAGCCGCCGTCGGGACCGAAGGACTTGAAGTTCTTGTCGCTGTTGTTTCTGGTCACGCCGAAATGCATCTGCATGACCCAATTTCTCTCGGTGTATTCCTTGGCGAAGAATTCGAGAAGGCAGGTCTTGTACTTTTCCGCTTCGTCCTTCGTGACAGGCTCGCCTGCAAGCGCCTTCTTCAGAATGGCGTCTGCTTCCGCCTCGGTGCAGGGGGAGTATACGAGGTAGTCCATGCCCTGGTCGGAGGTAAGACAGCCGTTCTCGGCGAAGAAATCAAGTCTTGCCTTGTATGCCGCAAGAAGGGAGGCGATGCCGGTGATCTCGGTGCCGGCGCTTGCGCCCAGCTTCTTCATGTAGTCCGCAAAGCCTGCTTTGTCGATGGCGATGCCCTTGTCGGGACGGAAAGCGGGAAGCACCTTCGTGGTAAAGCTCTTGTCCTCCCGGATGACCTTGTGCCATTCGAGGGTGTCGGCAGGGTCGTCGGTGGTGCAGATCGCCGCTACGTTGGAAGCCTTGATGATCTGCTTGACGCTCATCTTGCCGCTCTTGAGCTTTTCGTTGCAGGTGTTCCAGATTTTTTCGCAGTTCTTTTCGGAAAGAGGTTCGTTTATGCCGAAATAGCGCTTGAGCTCCAGATGCGTCCAGTGATACAGCGGGTTGCCGATGAGTCTCGGCATGGAGGCTGCCCACGCCTTGAACTTGTCGTAGTCCGACGCCTTTCCGGTCACGTACTCCTCGTCGTAGCCGCAGGCACGGATGGCTCTCCACTTGTAGTGGTCGCCGCCGAGCCACGCCTCGGTGATGTTCTCGAATTCCTTATCCTCGGCGATCTCACGGGGATTGATGTGGCAGTGGTAGTCGATGATCGGCATGTCCTTTGCATAGTTGTCGTAAAGGTACTGCGCTGTTTTTGTCGAGAGGATGAAATCCTCGCCCATAAATTCTTTCATTGCGGTATATCTCCTTTTTTATTATTTACAATTTTACAGCCTGTTTTGCTTTTCGGCAGGAAATGCGTCAGGCTTCGAATACGTCGTAGGGTTTACAGTCAAAGCCCATCATCTCTGCCAGCACCGGAGCGATGACGCTCGCCATCCGGAAGAAGCCGATATCGTTGGGGTGACAGCCGTCCACCGTACAGTTGTGGGCGTACTCGCCGGCAAAGAAGAGCTTTCCGGGGATGAGCCTCGTGTTGTGACCCTGCGAGAGGGCGTATTCATAGGTCTTCCGGATGATGCTCTCCCGTCTTTCGGAGTCAGCCACGTGGTGCACGTAGTCGGGGCGGGTGAGGATGAGCACGGGGATATCCGGGTGCTTTTCCCGGATCATTTTATAGAAGGGAAGGTGCGTTGCTTCGAGGTATTCGGGAGTCGGCGCATTGTGGTCGTAGTCGAAAACGAACATTCCCATGTCGAGGCTTTTCAAGTAGTCCGCCATCTGCGGCTCGCCCTTGCAGTTGCCGGAGAAGCCGAAGTCCAGATAGTTCATGTTGAAGCGCTGAGACAGAAGCGCCTCATAGGTCAGACCCGGTCTGTGCGCCCAGGCGCCCGTGGTGATGGAGGAGCCGTAGAAGACCACCGGCTTTTCGTTGCGGTAGCGTGCGCCCTTCCCGAAGGAAGCATCGGGGTCGATGCCAAGCTCGAATTTTGTGATCCTTGCGTTATACGGGAAATTCAGCGTGTAGGTGCAGTTTTCTCCGTTTCCCGCAAGGGAGATATTCGATTCGTAGGTGCCCAGAGAAATAAACTCGGGACTGCGGAAGCCTGCGCAGAAGATCTCGCCGTCTTCGCAAAGACGGTACATATCGAAGCCTACGATACGGCATTCCTCGACCTCTGCCCTTATGGCAAAGTTTCTCGAATTTGTGGAGAAGCGGATCCTTCCTCCGGCAGGGTGCCGGGAAAGACCTGCAACGCCGCTGCTGACGCTTTTGGCAATGTCTAAGGGCATCCGCACGAAGTCCCCGTTCATGCCGTAAAAGTCCGAGTTGTCGGGGGTCAGCTCCAGCCATTTCAGTTCATTTGTTTCCATGTCCTTCAGTGTCCTTTCACGAAAAGAGTTATGTTTGTATACGGTAGACAGACGGTTTACCCGAAAACGAGACACCCGCCGCCGGAGAAGGAGGCGTTCTCGTTGAAGTCGAAGCCGCCGAGAAGACCGCTTGTGATCTTCACGCTGCCGTCCTTCAGGATGAATACCGCTTCAAAATTGTATTTTCCGCTGTTGTACAGCTCCATGGCTTTTTCGGTGCCCATGACGAAGAGCGCCGTGGAAAGAATATCCGACAGCGTGCCGTCTTTCGAGAGCACGGCGGTGCTTTCGATGTCGCTTTCGGCGGGATAGCCGGTCTTGGCGTCGAGAATGTGGTGGTACCGTATGCCGTCCTTTTCAAAATAGCGCTCGTAGGAGCCGGAGACCGCAAGGTACTCGTCGTACATCGTCACCGAGCCGACGATCTCGTCGGTACAGAAGGGGTTCTTGATGCCGACCCGCCAGCCGTTCCCGTCGCCGTCGGCACTGCCGAGACAAGCAACGCTGCCGCCGAAGCGGACAAGGGCGTTCTCGACGCCGTTTTCCCTAAGGATCGCCATCACGTTCCCGGCGCTGTATCCCTTGGCGGCGCCGCCGAGGTCGATGTGGAGACGGCTGTCTTCTTTTTTGAGATACCCGTCCGAGAGAGAAACAAGACGGCAGTCGGAGTGCTGCATAGCTTCCGCTATTTTTTCCTCAGCCGGTACCTCCGGGTTTTCCGCCTTGATATCCCAAAGCTCGCAGAGGGCGCCGATGCAGGGATCGAAAGCGCCGTCTGTGGTCTCGGCGACCTCCAGTGCCGTGCCGAGGACTTCGGCAAGAGGTGCGGAAACAGCCCTTCCGTCCGGCGATGCATTGAGGCTGTACAGCTCGCTTGTGGCGGAGGTCCTTGAAAAGACACGCTCGTCGTCGTATATTCCGTTTCTGATCGCATCGAAAACGGCTCCCGACGCTCCTTCGGCACGGATCTCGATAAAGGTGTCCATGGCGAACACCGTGTCGGTACTGTACCTTACGCCAAAGCTTCCACAGGAGGTAAAAAGAGAGCAAAGAAGGGAAACAGAGAGGAGAAAAGCAATTTTTCTATGATAGATTCTTTTTTTCATATGGAAAACCTTTCAGAAAGGATTTTTGTTCTGTGTCACGCCGCATTGCCGACGACCGGACGGATCGCCGCATAGACAAGATCCATCAGCATCCCGCACAGGGCTCCCGTGAGTACCGAGAAGAAGGCGAGGGGAGGAAAGACGGAAAACGTGCGGACGCTGGAGGTGAGAAGGACGGCGGCTGTGATCTGTCCCGCAGCATGGCAGAACGCCGACAGCGCCGATACGCCTACAAAGGAGTAGAGCTTCCCGCAGCCTTTTTCACTGATAAAGAGCGAAAGGAGAGAAAGCGCCGCCCCGGATGCCGACAAGAGGCAGGAGGTCACGTTGCCGAAGGTGAGAAAAACGCAGAGAATACGGATCGCACAGACACAGACGGCGTTTTTTCTGCCGATGAGATAGTAGGCTCCCATGACGGCAAGATTGGCGATGCCGAGTCGAAGACCGGGAATCGGCAGAAACGCCGTGATGGGCACAAGCCCCTCCAGTGTGGACAGTCCGATGGCGAGCGCCGCAAAGAGGGCGGTCAGGACGAGCTTTTTCATTCTGCTGTCGGCTATGAGCATCCTGCTTCCCATCGGTATGACCGTTCCTTTCCCCGTTACCGGTTCTTTTGCCGTCTTTTAACCCGCTACGGCGTCGGGAGCGTTGTCCTTTTTTTGACTTACGTTGCCTGCCGCCTCGATGGCGACCCGGTTGGGGATGCAGACGGCACTGCCGCCGCTTGCGTCCACGCCGTGCATACCGAGGCATATTTTATCGGGGCAGTCGGAGTCGGAGATGAAGGCTCTGCCGTTCTCGATGCGGATATGCACGTGCCCGTCGGGGGAGTAATCGGAAAGATTTTGCGAGAGGGGAAGCCGCATGACCTCTTTCCCGTCCAGCGTCACCCGCACGGTCGTATTCTGTTTTGCAAAAAGCATCGGCAAAACGGCAAACAGCACGGCAAGAAGAAGGAGAAGCACGCAGATGACCGCATCTCCCACGACCTGCTTTCTGGTGAGTGTGTTTTTCATATTTCTTCAAAGACGGCGCTTTCCCGCTCAATAATCCACGCCGCCGGCGTAGAGGTAGAAGTTGGAGACCCGTTCCTCGGAAAGCGTCGTTTCTGCGCCGTGACCGGAGTACAGCGTGTAGTCGCCGGGAAGGTTCTTCAGCCTTTCAAGGGATTTCTTCATCTCAAAGCCGCTCCCGCCGGGAAAGTCTGTCCTGCCGATGTTGCCCCGGAACAGGGTATCTCCGGTGAACAGCACGCCCTCGCAGAGGTAGCAGACCGAGCCGGGGGTGTGACCCGGTGTATGAAGCACGGTAATGACCGAATCGCCGACCTCGAGCTTTTCCCCCTCTTCGATTTCTTCCACGCAGATATCCGGCGCAAGGGAAAAAGGCTCGGGACACGCTATGGAGGAAAGATTGAGATAGGGCTCATACAGCGCCGACTTGTCGCCGCTGTGTACGACTACCGAAGCGCCGGTGAGGCGGCAGAGGTCGTTCAGCGCTAAGATGTGATCGAAATGGACGTGGGTGAGGAGGACCTTTACGACTTGCAGTCCCTGCGCTTCGCAGAGCTTCTTTATTCTTTCCCCGTCATAGCCCGGGTCGATGACAACGCATTTTCCGCATCCGCAGTCGGCAATATAGGCGTTCGCTTCCCGATAGACGGGAGACAGCGGCAATACTCGCATAAGATCTTCCTCCGTATGTTCTGCACTTTTGTTTGTATACTTTCACAACTACATTATAACACGGGCTGTGCGACTTTTCAACTATAATTTCACGAAGAAATAACGCTTTTCGATAAAGATATCCTTCCTAATATATAATAGGTTCTGTGGAAGGGGCGCTCCGGATAAAAAAAGACGGCTCACCGGACGAGCCGATGAGCCGCAAAAACACGCTGTTATTATTTTGGATCGTTTAAGGGAACAGAAGAACCCGGGAGGGATCAGAGGTTGGCGATCATTTCCTCGATGTTCTTCAGCTGTGCGGTGTACTTTTCCAGCTTTTCCTTTTCGCCGGCGATGACCTTTTCGGGCGCCTTCGCTGCGAATTCGGGATTGCCCAGCTTCTTATTGACACGGTCGATCTCGGAAAGCGCCTTTTCCTTTTCGGCGTTGAGGCGTGCTTTTTCCTTATCGAGGTCGAGGATGTCGTTCATCGGGATGAAGAACTTCGCACAGTCGGTGCCGATGCTGACTGCCTTATCGTCCTCGCACTTGTCCGCAAAGAGGACCTCGGAGGCGGAAGCGAGCTTCTCAAAGAATACGGCGGTATTCGCATTGAAGGCTTCCTTTGCGTCGGAAACGATGATGAGCTTTGCCTTCTTGGACGGAGGCACGTTCATTTCGGCTCTGCGGTTACGGATGGCACGGATGGCGTCGATGATCTTTTCCATCGCCTTTTCCTCTGCCTCAAACGAGAGCTTTTCGTCGTATACCGGCCAGTCGGAAACGAGGATGGGAGTATCGGAAAGTCCGAGGGTGCCCCAGATCTCTTCGGAAATGAAGGGCATGAACGGATGCAGGAGTTTGAGAGTACCGGAGAGGACGCAGCAGAGCACGCTCTGCGCTCTTTTATTGGAGTCGGTGCCCTTCTCAAAGAGACGGGGCTTTACAAGCTCAATGTACCAGTCGCAGAAGTAGTCCCAGATGAAGTCGTAGAGCTTCTTTGCCGCAACGCCCAGCTCGAAGGAGTCAAGGTTCTCGGTGATGCCCTTTACGGCGTCGTTGTAGAGGGAGAGGATCCACTTGTCCTCCAGCTCCAGCTTTTCGGGGATCTCCGCCTTGGTGTCGTCGTCGAGGTTCAGAAGAACGAAGCGTGCCGCATTCCAGATCTTATTGGCAAAGGCACGGGATGCGTCCATCTTCTTGTAGGAGAAACGCATATCGTTTCCGGGGGAGTTGCCGGTTACGAGGGTAAACCGGAGAGCATCCGCACCGTATTCGCCGATGACCTCCAGCGGGTCGATGCCGTTGCCGAGAGACTTCGACATCTTGCGTCCCTGCTCGTCACGGACAAGACCGTGGATGAAGACGTGCTCGAAGGGTTCTCTGCCGGTGTGCTCCATGGAGGAGAATACCATTCTCGCTACCCAGAAGAAGATGATGTCGTAGCCGGTAACAAGGGTGCTGGTGGGGAAGTAATATTTCAGGTCCTCGGTATCTTTGGGCCAGCCCATGGTCGAGAAGGGCCAGAGGGCAGAGGAGAACCAGGTGTCGAGGACGTCCTCCTCCTGACGGAGAGGAGCACCGCACTTTTCACATTTGTCGAGGTGGTTCTTGGAAACGTAGGTCTCGCCGCACTCGTCGCAGTAGTAAGCGGGGATCCGGTGACCCCACCAGAGCTGACGGGAAATACACCAGTCGTGTACGTTTTCCATCCAGTTGGTATAGGTCTTGGAGAAGCGGTCGGGAACGAACTTGACGATGCCGTTATTAACGACGTCAAGGGCGGGACCGGCAAGCGGCTCCATCTTTACGAACCACTGGTTGGAGGTCATGGGCTCTACGGTGTTGTGACAGCGGTAGCAGGTGCCTACGTTATGGGAGTAGGGCTCGATCTTGATGAGGAAGCCAAGCTCCTTCAGCTCTTCCACCATAGCCTTACGGCATTCGTACCGGTCCATGCCCTCGTATTTGCCCGCGAACTTATTCATGGTGGCGTCATCGTTCATGACCTTGATCTGCTCAAGACCGTGGCGCTGACCTACGATGAAGTCGTTGGGGTCGTGAGCGGGCGTGATCTTTACGCAGCCGGTACCGAAGTCCTTTTCTACGTATTCATCGGCAATGACGGGGATCTCTCTGCCCACAAGGGGAAGGATGAGCATCTTTCCGACGAGGTGCCTGAATCTTTCGTCCTCGGGATGTACCGCTACGGCGGTATCGCCGAAGAGGGTCTCGGGACGGGTGGTGGCGATGGTCACGTATTCGTCGGAATCCTTTACCGGGTAACGGATGTACCAGAAAGCGCCTTCCTGCTCGGTGTATTCCACCTCCGCATCGGAAAGAGCGGTGATGCAGTGAGGGCACCAGTTGATGATACGGTTGCCTCTGTAAATGAGTCCCTTATTGTAAAGATTTACGAAGACCTCCTTGACCGCCTCGGAGCAGCCCTCGTCCATGGTAAAGCGTTCACGGGTCCAGTCGCAGGAGCAGCCCAGTTTTTTCAGCTGGCTGATGATGCGGTCGCCGTACTTCTTTTTCCAGTCCCATACTCTTTCGAGGAACTTTTCTCTGCCGAGGTCGTATCTTGTGAGACCTTCCTCTTTGCGGAGGTTTTCCTCGACCTTGATCTGGGTCGCAATGCCGGCGTGGTCGGTGCCGGGGAGCCACAGAGCGTCGTAGCCGCTCATTCTCTTGTAGCGGATGAGGATGTCCTGCAGCGTTTCGTCAAGGGCGTGTCCCATGTGGAGCTGACCGGTCACGTTTGGAGGCGGGATAACAATGGAATAGGGCTTTCCCTTTTTGCCCGACGGAGTGAAGTAACCGCCGTCTACCCACATTTTGTAGATACGGTCTTCGGCGCCGTGGGGATTATACTGTTTTTCAAGTTCCTTTGGCATATGCTTTCTCCTTTACTGATGTTGTCGTAAGAGCATCATTTCATTTCGTTTTTACGTCGCTTTGCCGCCGAAAAAACACCTTCATGGCGTGCAAAGCGAGTATGATCATTTCAGCGGCTCGAGCTCGTTCATCACAAGACCGGTGATGAGCTTGGGATAGAAGTAGGTGGACTTCTGCGGCATCTTCTCATCCGCCAGCGCCACGTCCTTGATCTGACGCACCTTTGTGGGATTGAGAAGGAAGGCGCACTGGAAGGCACCGTTCTTCACGCCCTCGAAGGCTTCCTCGCTGCTGCGGGTGTAGGTGAGGTTGAGCTGGTTTGCCATATTTTCCTTGTCGATGCCGAAGACCTTTTCGAGGATCAGGCTGTGAAGCACTGCCACGTCAAGGCTCTTGTACGCCTCGGACTTGCCGGGAAGCATGGCTGAGAGCGCTGCTTTTGTCGCTTCGTCTTCCTTCATGGTAAGGAGGTAAGGCGTTTCTCCGTCGAAGCAGCCGAACGCCGTTTTGTCGGTGCTTTCCGAAAGCTTTCTTTCGAGGCAGCGGGTGCAGGCAAGCTTTTCAACGGTAAAGTATTCTTTTATCTTATCAAGCGAACGCTTGAAGTCGAAGTCCGGGATGTACTTGAGAAGCCGGTGGGTGGGGAAGACCACAAGACCTTCGTGGTCGATATCCACCAGCATCATCATGCAGTAGTTGCCCTTGTGGTCGGGGGAGGTGATGACGCCGTCGGCGATGAGCTTCTTTCTGAAGCGGAGCGCCGTTTCATAGCGGTGATGCCCGTCGGCGATGTACAGCTTCTTGTCGGCGAACGCCTTTGTGATAAGGGCGATGGCTTCCTCGTCGTATACGCACCACAGACGCTGGATGATACCGTCTTTGTCGGGGAATTCCACGTCGGGAGTCCGCGCGGACAGCTCGTCTATTTTGTTTCTTATTATTCTTTCCTCATCGGTGTACATCGAGTAGATCGCCGAGAAGTTGCAGAAGGTGGTGCTCATGAGGTTGAAGCGGTCTTCCTTCGCCTTGGAGAGGGTCTCCTCGTGGGGAAGCACCACGCCCTCCGAGAACTCGCAGAGCTTTACGAGGGAATAAATGCCCTTGACCTTCTTTTTTTCACCGTAGGCGGTGAATTCTTCTTCATATATATAGAGCCCCACTCGGTCGTCCTTTGCGAGGATGCCGTCCTCCTCCATGCGGCGAAGCGAACGGGCAGCCTCTTCATAGGGCGAATCCCCTTTGGGAAGCTCAAGACGGATGATGTTGTTCTCGCTTTCTTCGAGGAAAGCAAGGCGCTCGCTTTCGCTGATGATGTCGTAAGGCGGGCAGACGTTTTTGGAAACGTCTCCGGCGGCATCGGTATAGCGAAGAGCGGCGAAAGGTCTGATCTCTGCCATGAAAATCTCTCCTATTTTATATATAGTCCTTTAATTCTATCACAAAGGGACTGCAATTGCAAGACTTTTTTGACGATTTCCCATGATTTTTTCCATTATTTCATTAAATAACGCAAAACAGACGGAGCACTCTTTCAAAATAACGGAAATATGAACGTTGTTTCGTCAATATTCACAAATTGAAAACGTCGTTTTAGTGTGAATAAACAAAAAAACGTTAATGCGACAAAAAATGAAAAAAATGATTGATTTTTTATCGGGGCTGTGCTATAATGCTACTGCATATAATTCTATTTCCAAAGGAGTGTAGAGAAAATGAAAAAAATCCTCTCGGCAGCGTTGGCACTTGCATTGGCGCTGTCATCCACCTCTGTCACTGTAAGCTCCGTGCTTGCGTCGGCTGAGTACCCGGATGTGTTTACATCCCCCGAGACTTATGCAGGTCTCTTCACGGGTAATGTTGACTATCCCCGTGCTGAGAATGCGACCGGCACGCACTTCGGCAAGAGCAACGTAACGCTTCTTACGCCGTGGTATACCGATACCAGCGACCCCGAAGGCAAGGGCGCCAGAAATAACCGCGGTATCGCTCTCGAAGGCTACGGCAGAATCCCCGTAAACAACTCTCTGCTTTCTGTTTACCCCGAAGGTAAAGCCAGCGCAGAGACCCTGACCGACATCTACAAGTACTGTATCGTTGATTACTACTACGAAGTAGACGGCGAAAAGCCCTATGCAAACCTTTACATCAACGGTCTTGCATCCAAGGGCACCAACTACAACAACGGCGGTCTTACCCTTGCCAACACCAAGGGCGCTACCGCTGACTCTGCAACCATGTTCGCCAACAGATGGGCATCCGCAGTCGTAGAATTCGGCAGCGGCTACATGTTCCAGTACCACCTCTATCCGTTTGGCAACAACACCAAGGGTTCACTTCTTTCCAACAAGGACAGAATCGCTCTTGCGAAGATGACCTGGTGTACCGACGTTCCCGAAGGTATCAACCAGTTCACCGAAGTAAAGGCTGACAAGATCGCTCCCGCATTCGGCAGCGAGCCTTCCGAATTCCCGACCGTTAAGGTTGCTACCGTTACTTCCGATTCCGAAAGTGATGCCATCTCCGTTTCCGGCGATGCTTCCGTAACACCTTACGCTTCCGTCGGCGCATACATCAAGACATACAACGGCGACTACGCTGAAGCAATCGACGTTACCTTCACCCTCACCGTAGGCGATAAGGTTTATAACGCCAAGGCTACGCAGGGTAACATGTGGGTATCCGTTGACTTCGGCAGCATCGCAGCTGCCGGCGCATTCGACACCGTTAAGCTCGCTGTTTCCGGTCTTACCACCGGCTTTGCCGCTTACATCTACAACATCAACTTCGAGACCTACGAGAGAACCTGGCCTTACATCTTCTCCGTACCGAAGTTCGACAGACACGGCAACCTCATTCCCGAGCTTGAAGGCAAGGACTATGTTGCCGATACCACGACCAAGCAGTGCACCAACCTCATCTCCGACACCTGCGACATGGCGAATGTAGCAGATTATGTTGAGGCTGCTTTCCCGAACGGAACCTCTGCCAAGATCGTTCCCAACACGGCAGGCACTTCTCCTGTTTCCGTTACCTACAAGACCATGCTCGACGGCGACGCTGCAAACCTCAATTCCCAGTGGTGGCCTTATGTCAGAGTTGAGTACTACATCTACGCAAGAGACACCGACGCTGCTGTCTCCGGCGCTCCCGTACTCAAGATTGGCAAGGAAGAATTCGTCTCCGAGAATCCTCTCGTATTCAACCAGTGGGCAACCGCATACTTCAACATCGGTAAGTATGACACCGGTTCTTCCTGCGAATATGACGAGTTCACTTACCTCCCCTACGGCAAGAACAATGCCAACACCTTTAATGAATGGAACAAGGCTTACATTGCAGACGTTACTCTCAGCCAGACCAATACCGACAAGAGTGCGCCTTCGTTCGCTAATCCCGAGATGACCGAGGAAGGCGAAAACAAGCCTTACTACTTCACCTCTCCCGACGGCAAGCCCGTTGTTTACGTGAACAACGGCGGTACCTACAAGGGCGATTACACCGGTTCCACCGATTCCACCAAGGCATACGGTTCGATCGATGACGCTATCATGGCTCTCTCCGGCGTCGGCGGTTACATCATCCTTTGCGACAACATCACTCTCGGCAGAGGTTACCATCTGAAGGCTCACAATGACTTCGTCACCATTCGCGGTAAGGACAAGGATGACGGAAGCAAGGTTTCCCTCAATTTCAACTACATGAACTATACCAGCGGTCCGATGGGCTTCGAGAACATCGACCTCAGGTTCACCGATGAGCTCCAGAGTTCTAACGACGACTCCATCATCTCCGACAAGTATCTCCTCGTTCTCGGTAAGGAAGGCGTTGCCAACGACATCACCTTCTCCGGCAAGAAGCCTACCATCACCGGTGCGAATGTAGTCATCAACTCCGCAGAGATTGCTACCATCCGTCTTGCAACGTGGGGTTCCAAGCCTACCTTTGATTCCGTCAACATCACTCTTAACGGCGGTTCTCTCGGAACCATCGCATACACCTGGGCTACCGGCGGCGGTACGACCGAGGTTACCGGTGACTACAATCTCACCGTAAACGGCGGTACTCTCGGCGCAAAGGCAATGCCCGGTACTATTTCCCAGCCCTCCATGCATGTCGGCGGCGACGTTAACTTCGTGATCACCGGCGGTACCATCAACGGCTCCGGCATGAAGTTCATCACCGATCCTTCCATGGTTACCGTAGACGGCAAGAAGAAGATCGACATCCTCGCATATTCCGGTCCCACCAAGAACCTCAAGTCTCTTGTAAGCGAGCCCGACTGGGATATCCTCAACATTAACTCCATCTACGTTTCCGACGACGGCTCGGATACCAACAACGGTTCTTCCGCTTCTACCGCCGTTCAGACTCTTGAGCGTGCGTACGAGCTTCTCAGCGTAGGTTCCAACCCCAATGCAGTATACAGCGGTAAGATCGTTGTATCCGGCGCAGGTCTCTCCCTCGCAGACGGCGACACCGAACCCGAGCACAAGGGCTCTGTAAGCTATGAGTGCGAAGGCTCCGCAAAGATCAAGCTCTTCGGTATGTTCAACTTCACCGATGATGCAACCATCATCAGAAGCAACATCTCCATCGAGGACGATTCCATCCCCTGCGGCTTCGCAGCGAACGGCAACAAGCTCGTTATCGACGAAGACGTGAACGTTACCGGCAAGAACGGCAACTATGTTACCATCGTCGGCGGCAGCCTTGAAGACGAGGTTGAAAAGGTAGACGTTACCGTTAAGAGCGGTAAGTTCTCCGACATTCTTGCAGGCAGCGACGTGAAGGGCGATGTCAACATCACCATCGACGGCGGCGAAGTAAACGGCAAGATCGTCGGCGGTTCTTCCGCAGACGGCGGCGAGATCGGCGGCTCCTCCACCATCACTATCAATGACGGTGAGATCAACGGTTCCGTTATCGCAGGTTCCGACGCTGCCGATGCATCCGTTGAAGGCAACGCAGTCATCAACGTAAACGGCGGTGAATTCGGTTCCAAGTCCGAGATCATCATTATGAACACCGATCCTTCCGATACGATCGGCGGCACTCCTTCTCTCAATATTACTGACGGTGACTTCTCCGGTATGACTGCCGGTGCAATCAAGGGCGGCGCAGGCGAGTCCGACGGTAACTCCAACGTCAACTACACAGCCGCTTCCAAGGAAGTCGCAAACGCACTTGACAATGCGATCAATGCTGATTCCATCAAGGTCGTTATCAGACCTGCCGAAGACAAGCCCGGTTACGGCGGCAACAAGACTTACTGGATCGACAATCCTCCCGTAATCTTCATCATCAACATCTCCGGCGACCCGTATGCAGCATTCTCAAAGGCAGTTCCCTTCAAGATCTCTCAGACTGCACTCCAGTCCAAGAACCCGATCGTTGTAACTCCTAAGCAGATCAACATCAAGATGGACGGCTCCGACCATACCAACAACACCATTCAGACTGTCAATGACGTTGAGACGGTAAGACTTGTTCCGAATCCCAACTTCACCACCGGCAGACAGATCGTTCAGGATGGCTGGAACATTTCCGGCCGCGGCGTATTGACCGATTCCTACAAGTACGCAGAAGTAGTTTACTACTACACCGTACCCGAAGGCGACACTCCCGCAGCTACCGAAATGACCATGAACGTGCTCAAGCCTTCTGCAGGCACCATCACTTCTACTCCTCTCGTAGCAAACAAGTGGGCAACCGTTCTCTTTGACTTCACCGAAGCATTTGCCGATAAGTCCGAGGAAGTTAAGCAGTATCACTTCTTCCCGTTCGGCTCCGGCAAGACCGGTACCTCCGTTCCCGAGAACCAGTACCTCGACATCATCAGCCTCACCTTCTACGCTGATAAGCCCAGCACCTCCGTTACCGGCGGTAAGGCTCCCAGCACGAAGGCAGTTGCCGCAAAGACAGAAACTCCTAAGCCCATCATCGTTCAGGAAAAGGTCGAAGACATCAACGTTGGTCTCTCCAAGATCAAGGGCACCGTTGATAAGTCCGGTGTATTCGAAGCTTCCGATGCAGTTCTTGACGGCGTAGGATGCGTTGAATACGTTCCCGCTATCGACAACAGCAAGAACTTCACCATTGAAGGTTACAACTGCATGGGCAAGAAGATCGACACGAACGTATACCAGTACGTTACCATGAACATCTACTACAAGACCTCCAAGACCTCCAGTGATTTCGTTCCTGCAATCAGAACCCTTGCGGGTGGTATGGCAGACGATCCCAACGTAACGAAGTCCGTTGTTTACTCGGCTGACAAGCCTCTGACTCCCAACGAATGGGGCTCCTACACCATCTGCATCAAGCCTGCTGACGCAACCAAGAACATCACTCAGCAGTTCCACATTATGCCTTGCAGTGAATCTGCACACGGTAATTCCTTCTCCAGCGATGAAAGAATCTACATTTCTTCCTTCGTAATTTCCGCTAATCCTCCTAAGGCTCCCAAGGCTGAGGGCGAAGAAGAAGAGGTTATTGAGGAGGAGTCAGAGATCATTGCCGATGCTCCCGCAGTTGTTCTCGGTAACGAGTCCATCTATGCAAGCTCCACATCGGTACGCACCTTCAAGTCCGCCTTCACTACCTTCGAGGATAAGAGCGTTGTAGCCATCACTCCCATCTCCTCCGCAAAGCCTGTTACCATCGACTGCACCAACATCTTTGACGCAGAGAATGAACAGACTCCCAACGGTGCTCTTAACCTCAAGACCCACAGATACGCTGTTATTTCCTACTACTACAAGACTTCCGCTGATTCTACGACCAGCGCTCCCGTATTCGAGCTCCTCGGCAACAGAATCCACGAGCTTGGCAGCGTAACCAACGGCGTTAAGGCTGAAGGTTCCGCACTCAAGACCAATCAGTGGGCAACGGCAGTTGTAAAGCTCTCCGGCAACGGCGAAGGCAACTTCACCTCCGGCTTCAACTTCATGCCCTTCGGAACCAAGTCTTCTCAGACTATCAGTTCCGGCGATGTTCTCTATATCGAAAACATCACATTCGTTTCCAATCGTCCTTAATGGTCGATAACGGAAGGGGGACCGCAAGGTCCCCCTTTTTACTTTGAATGAATTCGGTCTTCTTGTGGGTGCGGCGGGTTGGTGCGGTGCTTTGCATGGATCCCCCGTGCTTCAAGGCTGCATAATAGAAAACAAAAAGGAAGGCTTTAACATGAAAAACAACATCAGAATCCTCTGCGTCGGCAACAGCTTTTCCGTCGGCGCTACGAGATATCTGCACCGGATCTCGGAGAAGTACGACACCGAGATCGACGTTTATAACCTCTTTATCGGCGGGTGCAGCCTTGAGCGGCACTGGAACAATGCTGTCGGCGATATCCACGACTACCGGATCTTCCATAACGGCGTGTGGGAAGTCAATAATGCAAGCATCAGGGAGTACGAAAGCTTCCTTCCGTGGGATTACATCACCTTCCAGCAGGCGAGTTATTTCTCCCACGAAGAGAATACGTATGCGCCGTTCCTCGGGAACCTTGCGGCTTATTTCAGAAAGAGCAACCCGAATGCTGAATATCTTATCCACCAGACGCAGCCGGTTACCAACGTGCGCTGTGTGAAGTCCTTTGGTATTTCAGGAAGCGAGGAAATGTACGAAAGACTTGTGAAGAATTACGACAACGCCGCAAAGACCGTCGGAGCGGTGGGTATTCTTCCTACGGGATATGCCATCCATACGGCTCTTACCGAATACGGCGTATTTGAGAATCTTGTATTTTCCGACTATACCGGACACCTCGGACTTCGCTACGGTGAATACTGTGCCGCTCTCTGCTGGTACGGTGCTTTGACCGGAGAAGACGTTCTGAATGACACCTTCAAGCCCGAGGGCGCCGATGAGGAATTGACGGCTGTGATGCGGAAGTGCGCAAGCGCCGCCGCAAAGAAGTATTGCTTTGCAAAGTGACGCGGTTTAGAAACGAAGAACTGCTGAAAGGAGAGCTTTCAACAGTTTTTCTGTTTTGTTTACCTGAGGAGGTATGATAAAGCTCCGGCAGATTGATTTTGACGGAAAACGGGAGAGGCGCTCAGTGCTTATCCCGGATACGGAAGCTCATGGCGGCGAGAAGGGAGAAGAACATGGCTGCCGTGATGCCGCCTGCCGTGCCGGTAAGTCCTCCGGTCAGAATTCCCGTTATGCCGCCGGTATCGACGGCTTTCTCCACGCCGTTTATAAGGGCGTAGCCGAAGCCGGTCAGCGGCACGGTTGCGCCGGCACCGGCAAAATCTACCAGTGGCTTATAGAGACCGATGACGGTGAGAAATGCACCTGCGACGACGTAAGACGTCAGGATCTTTGCCGGGGTGAGGCGGGTGCGGTCGATGAGGATCTGTGCGATAAGGCAAAATGCGCCGCCGACGAGAAATGCCCATAGATAATGCATACTGTCGTACTTCCTTTCTTCGATTATGATTCTTAGTCGCTGACCAGCGTTACAAGATGCGCTACGGCGGGGATGGACTTTCCCTGCTTCAGAGATTTCGGGCTCATCATGGCGCCGGTACCGACGAGTGCGATTTTTGACAGCTCGCCTTTTTCAAGGGCGCTTGCGAGATAGCCTGCCGTGACCACCGCACTGCAGCCGCATCCGGAGCCGCCGCAGCCGACGTCCTGCTTTTTCAGGTCGTAAACGAGGAGTCCGCAGTCGGTGAGTTTTTCGGTGATATTGCTGTTTTTCTCGCCGAGAAGCTCGGCAAGAAGCCGGGAACCTTCCCAGCCGAGGTCTCCTGTGATGATTTTGTCTACGTTCTCAAGCTCGTCGCCTGCAGAGGCTGTATAGCGTTCGAGGGTGCTTTGGGCAGCCGTACACATGGCGGCGCCCATATTTCCGGCGTCCTTGATCCCTCTGTCCGAAACGATGCCGCAGACGGCGTCTTCAATATAGATGTTTTTTACGGCTGCTGCTTTATTTCTTCCGAACACGTCCTCGGCACCAAGAAGAAAAGCGCCCGCTCCCGTAACGGTGGTCTGTGCCGTCGGGCCGCTGACAGAGCCGTAGCCGAGGGGAAAACGGAACTGCCTTTCCGCCGAGCAAAAGTGGGAGGAGGCGACCACCGCCGCCGTGCGGATGACTCCCGAGTCGATCATGGCGGAGGCAAGCATCAGCCCCTCGGCGCAGGTGGAGCAGGCGCCGTAGAGTCCGCAGTAGGGAATATTGAAGTTTTCAAGTCCGTACCCCGAGCCGATGCACTGGTTCAGAAGGTCGCCGGCAAACAGCATATCCACGTTATTTTCGGTGGCTCCGGCTTTTTCGAGGGCACACTTCAGGGCGATCTCGCACATCCTTCCCTCGGCGATCTCCCACGATTTTTCCCCCATGAGGCTGTCCTCGAAGGCTTTGTCAAGGTAGTTTCCGAGAGGTCCCTGCTTTTCGAGTTTTCCGCCGACGCAGGCGCTTGAAAGAAGGCGTATCTTCCTTGCAAAGCGCATCTTTCCTCTTTTTGCTTCGTAATGGCTGATATCCATAGGGCATTTCCTTTCCGTTCGATGTATCTTTGGCTTTTTTAATGCAGCGGACTGTTTCGCTGTTCTTTCTTCGGGTATTCTTTTCGTTTTTATAAAAAAATATACACAAAAGTCTAAAATCCGTAAATCTATTGCGCTATAATCGGAGCAGATGAATGGATTATTGCCCGTGTTCAATAGAAGGTTATAAGGAATCCGTCTTATTTGAAGGATCGCCCGGAAAGATGGTCGGTCGCACGGGTCGGAAGGCTCGGACATTCGGAAGGCTCGGGACTTTGCCATATGGGAAGTACACAAAACGGACCGGAAAGAAAAGAGGAAAACTATGCTTGGTTTAACACTGGAGGGCGGCGGCGCACGGGGCGCCTTTGAAATCGGCGCCATCAAGGCTTTTCTTGAAAACGGATATAAATTTGACGGTGTGACCGGGACCTCCATCGGTTCGATCAACGCCGCTTTCCTTGCTCAGGGCGAATTTGAAAAGGCGTATTCTCTCTGGGAGGAGATGGAGCTGGAGAATCTGTTCCCGGAGCAGAGCGATCTTTTGCGCACCTTTGTCACCGGAGATTTTGAACTGGCTTCCGCGCCCGCTCTTGTCAAGAAGGGGCATGAGCTTCTCAAGAGCGGCGGTCTTGACATCGGCAGGATCCGGGAGCTCCTTGAAAAATACGTGGATGAGGAGAAGATACGGCTTTCGGACATGGAATTCGGTCTTGTGACCGTTTCACTTACCGATAAGAAGGCGCAGGAGCTTTTCACCGGCGACATCCCCGACGGTGAACTGGTCAACTATCTTCTTGCATCCTCCATGCTTCCGGTGTTCAAAAACGAAAAGCTCAACGATAAGCTGTTTGCCGACGGCGGATATTCCGACTGCTGTCCGTACAATATGCTGATAGAACGGGGCTACGATGAGCTGGTGATCATTCGTGTCTTCGGCACGGGGCTTACCAGAAAGATGAAGGGAAAGAACACGAAGATCCAGATGGTCATTCCTTCGGACAAGCTGGGAAATATCCTTGATTTTTCCAATGCGACGGTCAAATACGAGATGAAAATGGGGTATTTTGACGCCAACCGTGTCATAAAAGGGTATAAGGGAAGAAAGTATTACATTCTTCACGAAAACGACGACCGGTATTTTGAACGGCTTCTCTCGATCCCGCAGCCCTATATCAAGGCGGCTGCCAAGATTTTCGAGCTTCCGAACCTTCCCGGGAAGCGGATGCTCTTTGACGGGATCATCCCGCTTTTGGCGTCGGCTTTGAAGCTGAACGAGGACTTTACTTATGAGGAACTGGTGATCGCCATGGTGGAATCGGTGGCTCTTGCAAAAAATATCGACCGCTTCCGGGTGATGTCCTTTACCGACCTTCTTGCCGAGACGGTGAACACGTCCTATCCGGACGCCGATAAAAAGTTTGAGGAGATCGTTTTCCCCTACAGAGCGGCAGGGGAGACGGCAAAGACATTCCGCCTTCCGATTGCGCCTCTCTCCTGCAGTTATTCTTACAAGATGCCGAATGGGCAGAAGCTCGGAAGCGCACTGGAGCTTCTCTTGAAGGCAATGCATCTTTGCGAGAAGCGAAGCGCCAAGGAAGCTGAGGAATAGACGCAGGAAAATGCGGAGACCGTCTGATTGAAGTGTGAATATTTTGTAAATTCCGGACGACTGTCGAAGAAATCTCCGTAAAGCTATTGACAAAGAAAAGGGTAAGTGCTATAATTCATATGTTGACCTAAGAAAGCAGGTTGCGAACAGCTCTAACGGTTCGGAATTCGGACCGCCTGCCGAGGAATGCATTGACAGAAGTGTTATTATGCTCCGAACTGTTTCTATGGTTTCGGAGCTTTTCTTTTTGCCATGCCTCATTGGTCGATAACCGTCCGCATAATTCGGACAATCGAAATAATACAGGAGGTGTAACGAAAGATGCCCAGCTCAAAGATTCTTGAACAGAAGCAGGAAATGCTGAACGGTCTTATTGAAAAGATCAAGGCAGCCGAAAGCATGGTTCTTGTTGATTATTGCGGCATTACCGTCGAGGATGACACAAAGCTCCGTAAGTCTCTTCGTGAAGCAGGTGTTGATTACTCCGTAATCAAGAACACCTACATCAAGAAGGCTTGTGATGCTATCGGAATCGAAGGTTTCGACGCAGCGCTCAACGGAATGTCGGCTCTTGCTATCAGCTCTGACCCCGTCGCTCCCGCAAAGGTTCTCTGCAAGTTCGCAGAAGGCAATGAGAAGTTTAACGTAAAGGCAGGCTTCATCGACGGCAGAGTCATCGATACGAAGGAAGTTGAAGCTCTCGCAGCGATTCCGTCCAAGGAAGGACTCCTTTGCAAGATGCTCGGTTCCATGCAGTCTTCTCTTTATGGTCTTGCTATCGCTCTTCAGGCGATCGTGGACAAGAGCGGCGAAGCTCCCGCAGCGGAAGCTCCCGCAGAAGCGTAAATACTTTTACGCACAGTAATAGCTTGCCTGCGGCTTAATGCAGGAAACAAAAACGGTAAAACCGTACATTTTATGGTGCAAAGCACCGACTATATTATGAATTTGGAGGAATACTAAAATGGCAAACGAAAAGTCTCTTGCTATCCTTGAAGAAATCAAGGCTCTTACTATTCTTGAACTCGCAGACCTCGTAAAGGCAATCGAAGAAGAATTCGGCGTATCCGCAGCTCCCGTAGCTGTAGCAGCCGCTCCCGGCGCAGCAGCAGCTGCAGCTGTTGAAGAGCAGACTGAATTCAACGTAGAGCTCACCGAAGCAGGCGCTTCCAAGCTCAACGTTATCAAGGTCGTTCGTGAAATCACCGGTCTTGGCCTTAAGGAAGCGAAGGATCTCGTAGAGTCCGCTCCTAAGGTAATCAAGGAAGGCGTTTCCAAGGAAGACGCAGAAGCTCTCAAGACTCAGCTCGAGGGCGCAGGCGCAAAGGTTACCATCAAGTAATTATTGCTCTGAAAAAAAGAGAAAGCACCGTCGCGGTTTTGCGGCGGTGTTTTTGCTTTTACATGGACAAGGGTTTGTTTGCCGTATATGGCGAGGTGATTGTTGTCGCTTCATCCGGCAAAGCACGTACTTTCTTTGCACTGCATCCGGCAAAGCACGGACTTTCGTTGCTCTTCATCCGGCAAAGCACGGACTTGTCTGCGCTGCATTCGGCAAAGGGATGGGGTTATTTTGTCGCAACATAAGGGGCGAAGGCGAAGCCCAGCGTACCGTTATATTCCACCACGTACCAGGAGCCGGACTTGCAGAAGACCCGCAGCTGTGCCCCTTTGGGCGCCTGCGCGATGACGTTGGCGTTGGTCGTCGGTCTCTCCCGGATGTTCAGTCTGCCCTCGTCGGTGATGACGATGCCGGTGGTGTATTCGTAGCCCTCGTTGGGGGTGACGAAAAGAAGTCCGAAGTGCTCAGAAAGGCCCTGCACGAGATTCCGGGCAATGGCGTCGATGTTGCCCCGTATCCAGTCGGCATCCTCCGGGTTGTCGTGGTAGGCAATCTCCACAAGGACGGTGGGCGCTTTGGTACGGGTCACCTCTGCAAGTCCGGTGGTGGGCATGATCTTCACCAGCTCGGGGTCGGGGTATATATTCTGAAAATTATCCGCAAGGGTAGAGGCGGCTTCCTTGCCCACAAGGCTTCTCGTATAGTAGTAGAAGTCGGCGCCCCGCAATTTTCCCGCTATGTTCTCGGGCGATGCGTTGGAGTGTAGCGCAAGGTGCAGGTCGTAGTTCCCCGCATTGGACTGCGCAATGGAGTTCGACACATTCTTCTGCGGATCGTTACGCACAAAATCAATGCCGGTGGCGTACAGATACGGCTCCATGGCGTCGGCGATGAGGTTCATGTAGTATTCCTCACTTTTATCGTCGCCGTTATAGATGTTGTATTCCTGCGTTGAGGGTGAAAGATAGATCGACGGCATAAAAAATACCTCCTTTTCCGGTTACTAAAGTGTATGCCGGAAAGGAGGCAGTTGTTCCGCTTTTATTAAGGTTTTCAGATAAAATGGATCACAAAGCGAAGACCGTTTTCGTCTTTTCTCTTTTTTACAACGAAGCGGGAAAGAGCAGAGGCGAGAAGCTCCAGATTCTCTTCGTTTGCCCTCGAGGCGTAGACGTTCAGGATGTTTTCGCCGTAGGAGGCTTCCTTCGGAACGACCTCGATGCCAAAGCGGCGCACGGCGATGCCGATGTAGTCCCTGAAAATCTCCCGAAGCTCTTCTTCGCTGCTGCTTGAGAGCTCGTCCAGAATATCCATTGCTTTTGCTTTTTCGGGGAAGAAGCCGGGGCACCGATAAAAGGCTGCGTACAGCATCGAAAGGACGACGGCATTTACAAGCGTGGAGGTAAATACGATGCGTTTTCCTTCCCGAAGGGCTCCTCGCTCGGTGACAATGGGGAGAATATCGGAGAAGGTCATCTTTTCGAGGAAGGCGCATTCACAGCACAGCATCTCGCTCATCTCACAGACTGCCCTGAAGCTCTCGTTGCCGGAAAGCCGGAAGAACGCCTTGGTATTGACCGCCGTGTCAAAGGTGTGGGTATAGATATTCGAGAAATTGTAATCGCCCTTCAGTTTTCCGCCGAAGTCCGAGCCGAATTCCTTTTTGCCGTAGCAGAAGTGCTCGACGTTGTAGAAATTCATCCGGGTGCGGGCGAGGGCTCTCGTGCTTTCGATGACGCCGAGACGCCACTCGTCGAAAAGGCGCTTTTCTTTTATGGCGGCGATGATCTCCGGGATCTTCGTCAGTTCAAAGCGGGAGTCGAGGATCATGAAGATGTTCTTCAGCATCACCCGGGCGCTTTCCTCTTTGATATAGCCTTTTCCGCAAAGCTCTGCCGCCTCGCTGATCATCCGGTGCAGTTCGGCGTCGGTGTATTCCAGTTCCTTTTCGGAAAGAACGCCTTTTTTCTTGGCAAGAAGCGTCACCGAAAAGAACAGATTATCCGCATCGACCTCTTCCGGCTTTATCGGAAAGTATTTTTCAATCTCTATTTTCCTCACCGCCTCTCTTTGCGGCGCATCATTCAAGCTCGCCGCCGCACATATCCTCGTATACGTAGAACAGCAGATCCGCCGTATCCTTGAGGCTGTGACCGGGCTGTATCTTCTTTTCACGGTATTCGAGGTATTCGTCGATCTCCGCACCGAAGCGTCTTTCCAGCGCCGCATAGAAGAGATACGCCGCCTCAATCACCGTGTTGTCGTCCACGTGACCCTCCCGATGGATGAACAGGTCGATCTCGATGTCGTCGAGGATCTGCTTGAGCTCCGCATCGAAGTCCTCGGTTTTGTTGAAGCCGAGGAACTTCCGTATTTCGGGATCGACGCCGGGGGCGTATTCGTCGATCTTTTCGTGAATGGCTGCCTTGATGACCGATAACTGCTCGATCATGCTGTAATCCACATTGCCGCCTTTGTAGCGGTCGGTATCGACCTGCAGAATGGAGCAGGCACGGATCGCCTCGGTGATCATTTCCTCGTTGATGAAAAGACCGTAAAAATCGGCGGTCTCGGAAATGCTCTCGGCGATGTCTCTCGACTCATAGTCGGAGAGGGGATAGCCGTACCGCTCGGAGATGGCGCTGAGCTGTTTTTCGGGGATCACGAGAGCGATCTCCTCGCCCTTGTGGTTCTTGAAGGTCAGAGAGTTCTCCCCGTTTTCAGCGGGCAGAGCGTCGGAGAATATGCTGAAAGCTTGTTCTTTTTTGTTATCACTCATAGAAAGACCGTTCCTTTCCGAAAAACAAAAGGTGCAAAGGACACCTGTTCCCATAAAAAGCATTTCCCGACACCGCACCCGAAGACAGGGGCACGGTATCGGAAAAGCCGTCGTTTCTTTGCTTTTTGCCGCCGCTTATTTTGGCAGCGGATCATTCATTAAAAGCCGAGCATAGCGGCGCCGACGATACCGGCGTCGTTGCCGAGGGTCGCAACACGGAGCTCGGTTCTCTTGCGGTTCTTCTGTGCATGGCCGTATTCTTCGCCGGCGATGAACTCACGGAGAGGAGCGAGAAGGGTTTCGCCTTCCTTGCAGATGCCGCCGCCGATGACGAGGACTTCCGGCTGGAAGATGTTGATCATATTGACAAGACCGACGCCGAGGTAGTGGATGTACTTGTCAACGACTTCCTTGCCTGCCTTGTCGCCTGCACGCATGGCGTCGAAAGCGGTCTTGCCGGTGACGCCGTCAAGGCTTCCGGCGATCTTCCAGAGAGCGCTGTCCTTGTCTTCCTTCATCTTTTCCTTGGTCATGTTGATAAGACCCGTTGCCGAGGAGTATGCCTCCCAGCAGCCGCATCTTCCGCAGGAGCAGGGAGCGCCGTCTGCTTCGATGACAACGTGACCGAGCTCGCCGCCCGCATAGTTGAAGCCGGAATATACCTTTCTGTCGATGATGATACCGCCGCCGACACCGGTGCCGAGGGTGATCATCACGGAGTTATTGCAGCCCTTGGAGGCGCCCATTTCCGCTTCGCCCTTGGCGGCGGCATTGGCGTCGTTCTCTACGTAAACTTTCCTGATACCCGAGAATTCGGTGAGCTTGTCGGCGAGAGGGTAGTTTGCAAAGGGAAGGTTGTTGGCGTAAAGCACGTAGCCTCTGTCGTGGTCTGCCGTGCCGGGAGTAGCGATGCCCGCATACTCAACATCGGATACCGAAATGCCCTGTTCCTTGCAGAGCTTCTTGCAAAGCTCGCCCATGTCCTTTATGATCTCGTCGGCTTCTCTCTGCGCATTTGTGGGTACACTGCCCTTGCGAAGGATCTCACCCTTTTCATTGACGATACCGATGGCGATATTGGTTCCGCCAAGGTCAACACCGATGTAATACATAAACCTATTCCTCCACTTCCGCCGCATTTTTCTTTTGCGGCAAAATTAAATTTTGAAATATAATGACGGGGATTTTTCCCGTTATTTCCGCTCCGAACGGCTTTTTACTTTATGACCGTTACTTTTGCTCCGAACTCTTTGAAAGCCTCTTCCACCGCTTCTTTTCCGGATGCGTCAAAGCCGTCGTACAGAATGAAGCAGCCGTTGGCGCTGACCGAGTCATCCTCGCCCGGCGCAAAGGTCACCATGCAGGAAACATCGTCAAAAACATACAGATAAATGAACGGCTTTTCACCCGTAAGACCTGCGGCATCAAAGGTGTATCCCGCCGACGCCACCGAGGAAGCCGCCAGAACATTGGCGCCGCCCCGTGCATTGATCTGGGTGGGGATCGCCTGCACGACCTTCTTTTCGGTGAGGTCGATAAGCTCCTCGGAAAATCCGGAGACGTTTCCGCCGAGCGCCATATACAGCAGCGTTTCCGGAAAATCGCCAAGGCAGTATACGGCTTTTGGACTACTGTGTCTGTTTTTGCCCACTTTTTCGAGAATCTCCGCAAGATCAGCACTTGCCGTATAGCTCTTTAAGTAATCTTCATTGGAAACGATCTCATCCATCAGCGAGATGACGGCAAGACCTCTGTCGTAAAGGAGAGCGTCGTCCGCTTTGCCGCCCTTACTTTCGCAGCCCGAAAGGACGAGGCAGGCGAGCATAAGCGAAAGAAGCATCGCACATAGCTTTTTCATATTATCAGGTTCCTTTCGAGATAAACAAAACTCTATCATAAGCATTATAAAGCAAAACGGTGCATTTGTCAAGGTGTTACACGGTTTTGCTGCTTTTTCGGATTTTGCCGGTCATGCGGAGACCGGAGCAGGGGATACCCGAATCGGTTTGACCCGGGTATTGGATAGAGGCAGTCCTGCCAATGCCGCTTTACCGGTTTACGTCGGTTTCGTCCATCATTCCCATCAGGCGCTTGTTGAATTCCTCGGCGGTGTTGTAGCCCATCTTCTTCTGACGGTTGTTCATTGCCGCAATTTCGATGATGATCGAGAGGTTTCTGCCGGGACGGACCGGGACGGTGATGGAGGGCACGTTGATGCCCATGATCTCACAGTATTCGGTATCCATGCCCACACGCTCGTAGAACTTGCCCTGCTGCCAGAGCTCCAGATTTACCACGAGGTCGATCTTTTCGGTGAGCTTTACGGCGCTCATACCGAAGATACGCCGCACGTCCACGATACCGATGCCCCGAAGCTCGATGTAGTGACGGATCAGCTCCGGCGCACTGCCGACGAGGGTCTTGGAGGATACTTTTTTGATCTCCACCGCATCGTCTGCGATAAGCCGATGCCCCCGCTTTACAAGCTCGATGGCGGTCTCGCTCTTACCGACGCCGCTGTCGCCGAGGATGAGGACACCTTCGCCGAGTACCTCTACCAGTACGCCGTGGCGGGTTATCCTCGGAGCAAGCTGTACGTTGAGATAAGCAATGAGGTTCGCCATGAATGCCGAGGTGCCTTCGGCACAGCCGAGAAGCGGGATGCCGTATTTTGCGCAAAGCTCGCGGAATTCCGGGAATATTTCGAGATTCGAGGAGAATATCACCGCCGCCGCACCGTGGAAAAGAAAATCGTCGATGCTCTTTTTCCGCTTTTCCGCATCAAGGCTTGACAGATAGTTGAATTCCATCTTGCCGATGATCTGGATGCGTCCCGGCTCGTAATGGTCGAAGAATCCGCACAGCGGGAGACCCGGACGGTTCACGTCGGATCTTTCGATCAGAATCTCCTCGGCTGGCTTCGGAAGATAGACCTCCCGCAGAGCACACTCTTTGATGACACTGCTGAGGGCGACCGTGTATTTTTCATTTCCCGTAACGTCCATATCCATACAGCAAAACTTCCTTTCAATCCTATTCAATCCTATTCGTGCGCAGAGGAGCCAAAGGTGCCCCATATCCTTACCCAGTATACCATATCCCGCCTTTTTTTGCAAGGGAAAATGAGGAAAAAGAAGAAAAAGAAGAAAAAGAGGAAATAAAACGGGTCGCCCGATGCGCTTATTGAAGCTCTCTGTATCCCGGCGGTTGATTTTTGCCTTTTCCGGTTGACAAGCGCCGCAGCCTGCGGTATACTACCGATAACGGATCGGCGAAGGGGGGGAGCCCGAACGCCGGAAAAACTTTTCTGAAAGTCTAAAAGGAAAGAACAAAATGAATACTTCTTTTGTTAAAGACCATGGCGGCGTACCGACTCTCTTTGTAAACGGAGAGCCGATCCCCGAAATAGCCTATATCACCTATTACACCCGCAAGAACCGCTATGCGGATTTTGCTGCGGCGGGGTACCGTCTTTTCTCGCTTCCCGTGTATTTTGCCTCGCAGACCATCAACGAGCGCTCGCAGATCCCGCCCTTTACCGTCGGGGTATACGACAAAGAAACACCCTTCTACGACCGGGCGGACAGCGATTTCCGGGACATCATCGACAAGTGCCCCGACGCCATGATCTTCCCGAGGATTAATATTTCTCTGCCGAAGCGCTGGGAGGACGAAAATCCCGAGGAGCTCTGCGATGCGCCTGCCAAGGGCGGCACACGGCTCCGTGCCTGCTTCTCCTCGGATAAGTGGTTCGAAGAGTCAAAAAGGCTCCTTGCCGATTTTTTAGACCACGTGCAGAAGCAGGACTACGCCGGGCACATCATCGGCTATCAGATCTCCTCCGGCAATACCGAGGAATGGTTCTCCTACGACGACGTGGGCTCGGTCGGGAAACGGGCAAGAGAAAAATACGCCGGGCGGTGCGCAGCGTCGGGAACGCCGGAAAGCACCGAAGGGTACCGGGCTTTTCTTTCGGACATCTGCGCCGAGCGCATCTGCGATATCTGCGCCTATGCGAAGGAGCTCACCGGGCACAAGGTGGTGGTCGGCACCTTCTACGGCTATACCCTCGAATGCCCCTTCTGGACCTCCTGCCACCACGCTCTTGAAAAGGTCCTTGATTGTCCCGACGTGGATTTTATCTGCTCTCCCGTTTCCTACGCCAAAACAAGGGCGGCGGGAAGAGACCATCCCTATATGCTTCCTCTCGGCTCTCTGAAGATGCACGGAAAACTCTATCTTGCCGAGAACGATACCCGCACCCATCTCACCGGAGCACCGAATGACCTTCCGTCTTACAGCACAGCCATCTGGAAGGGACCCGACAAGGCGACGTCTCTGGAGATCCTGAAGCTCCACTTTGCAAGAGCCTTCACCCACGGACACGGCATGTGGTGGTTCGATATGTGGGGCGGCTGGTACGACGACCCGGACTACATGGCGTTTATGAAGAGCGCTTTGGAAACCGTAAAGGAAAGCATGGGGAAGAGCGCCGAAAGCGCCGCAAAGGTCGCTCTCTTCATCGACGAAAAGGTCTTCTGCGAGCTCGAGACCGACGATGCCCCCGTCCGCCGGATCTGCTACGATTATCGGGAGGCGCTGGGGGTTCTCGGAACGCCCTATGATATTTTCCTCCTGTCCGACTTTTATGACGCTGCCCCGAAATACGGTTTTCTTCTCTTCCTATGCCCGAAAGAGACCGAGGCGTACCGGAATGCCGTTCGTGCCGCCGAAAGCGCCGGGATCCCCTATATCTCCGTCAGAAGGGACAACGTCGACACGCTCACGGCGGACGATATCCGTGCGTGTCTTGCCGTATGTCCCGGGGTGAAGCTGTACTGCGACCGCAAAGCCGTGATCTGCGCCTCAAAGAGTTATCTCTGCCTTCATACGGTCGAGGCGGGAATGCATAGCATCTGCGGTTTCGACAGCCTCTATGAGGTGTTCTCGGGGAAGACGGTGACCTTCCCGGCAGAGCTTGAAAAGGGGAAGACCTATCTCTTCCGGCTCTGATGATGTGCCGGAACGTGCCTTCCTTTGGTCAAAGCGTCAAATATGCGGCGATTTTTCCCGTTTTTTCGTCATTTACGCAAATTTCTATAAAAACTTTCAAAAAAATGAAAAAAACACTTGCAAAACGAAAACAGTTGTGATATAATAACAATGTTGTTCAGTGTATATAAGTATCGAGCGAAATATTTATATGTACTTGAGTGTCAAAGAAGCTCCCGGACACTGCACGGTGTCTGCGGTTTCATTACTCTTTTATCGGGAGGTGCAATCAAAATGGCAAAGTGCGAAGTATGCGGAAAGGGCGTTACCTTCGGTCACAACGTTTCTCACTCCAACAGAAAGACCAACAGAGCTTGGAAGCCCAACATCCGTCGAGTTAAGGCTGTGGTAAACGGCGAGCATAAGACAGTTTACGTATGTTCTCGTTGCCTCCGTTCCGGCAAAGTGACCCGTGCTATCTGAGTAGGTCTCACAATAAAACAGCTGACACACTGTAAGGGGAAAGAATTTCTTTCTCCTTTTTGTGTTTTCAGTCAAAAGAAGCCGAATGCTTTCGGCGTCTCTCCATATGTGACGGGGGGCGTACCGATCGCTTTCGGCTTCTTCTTTTTGTTTAGCGGTATACGGTGTCTCTGCGGTGCTTACTGCGTTATTGGCAAAAGCGCCTGCATTAACCGTTTACGACTGTTTCTGGATCTACGTTTCCGTAAGGGGTGCGGATCTCAAAGTGCAGGTGAGGACCGGTAGCGGCGCCGGTAGCCCCGGCTTTTCCGATGATCTGTCCCGCTTCCACTGTTTCTTCGACGTCTACGAGAATCTCGGAAAGATGGGCGTAGAAGGTCTCCACACCGTCTTCGTGCAGGATCCGGATGGCGTTTCCGTAGGTCGAAAGGTATCCGCACTCTGCCACCGTGCCATTGCAGGCGGCAAAGACGTCGTCCCCTCTCTGCAGTGCATAGTCGGTGCCGAGGTGTTCGTTCCTTTCACCGATTTTTCCGAAGGACTGGGAAATTTCGCCGCCGCAGGGACGGATCATGGCGGGGACGGTGACGAATATGGGTTCGGATGCGGCGTTTTCGCCTTCCGGATCGGGGAAATTTTCTGCCTCGGATTCGTCGGAGGGGAAAGAAGCGGCGTCGCCGTCGGCGGGTCCCGTGTCGGGGACGGTCTCTTGGGGTATCTTTTCGGTATTGGTACCTTCTTCTGCGGCTTCTTCTACGGGACTTACGGGAGCTTCGTTGTCGAAAGAAAGCTCCGGCTCCGTTTGATTTTCGGCTTTGTTTTCGGTTTCTGCTTTGGAATCATCCCCGTTTATTCCTCCGATTGCCGCTGCACCGGTGAGGCAGGCGAGGGCGAGAAGTGCCGCAAGGGCGATGGGAAGGACGAAACTCTTTTTTGTGTTTTGATTCTTTTTTGCCATGTGTTTTATTCTCCTTTTCATGTTGTGCTTTTCTCCCGCAAAAGCGGCGCTGAAGGACAAAACTCCTTTCTTTCCCGAAGCAAAGCCCAGAAGCATTTCGGCATAATCCGCTCTGCTTTGGCAGTGCCTCAGTACTTCGTCATCGCATCGCATTTCCAGATCGAACGCAAATTCGTTCCGGCATATCCATACGACCGGATTGAAAAAGTGCAAAAGACAAAGGAGCGCCGAGAAAAGCATCAGAATGTTGTCACCGTGTTTTTGATGGATCAGCTCGTGAAGAAATATATCCCGTTTTTCGTTCTCGGATAATCCTTTCGGGAGAAGGATCGTCGGCGAGGCGATACCGCAGAGAAGGGGGGATGTGCCATACTCCCGTACCTCGACCGCCCTCTTTGCGCCGGCTTTCTCTTTTGCTTCAAAGAGGATCCGGAGCGTTTCGGGGGATTCGCACGGTTTTCTCCTTTTCACTTTCGCAAGAAAAACGAAATAGACCGCCGTAAAGGCAACAAGAAGCAGTGTCTGCGCCGAAAGAAGGAGGACGGAAAAAACTTTTACGCTTTCGGAACCTTTACCGCTTTCGGTATCGGCTTTTTCCTTTTCGGAAAGCATTTTCTCCGACTTCGGCACGGAATCATTTTCCAAGGTATTTCCGGGAATAACGGCGAAACCGAATTTTACGTCTTCGGTAATCGAAAGGACTTCGGTGACGGGGCGGAACAGGTTGAACACCGAGAGGGGCGACGCCGGAAAATTCGGCAGTGTCAGCCTTAGAAACAACATAAGCCACAAAAGCATTTTCAGCCGGCAGCTCAGTTTATCTCCGAATATAGCCCGAAAGAGGAGGATCAATAATCCCGTTACGGCACCGCCGAAGGAGGTCTTCAGAAAGAAGGCTGCTATTGCAGTGCTTGCCATAGCCGGATTCATTGGTCATCCCTCATCTTTTCGATCAGATTTCTCAGCTGTTTTTCATCCTCAGCCGACAGTCCCGCATTACCCGCAAGGCTCGCAAACATCATCTTCAAGGAGCCTCTGTAAAACTTTTTTGCAAAGTCCCGTGCCTCTCTCTGAGAGCATTCCTCCTGCGAAACGGCGGGAGAGTAGCGGAAGCTGCCGCTGCTGCCGAGTGCGTTTATTGCTCCTTTGGCGCACAGCCTTCTCGTAAGGGTCTTGACGGTGGAGTCGCTCCATTCGTATTCTTTCAGACCTTCCAGAATATCGCCCATGGTCAGAGTACCCTCGCTGTCCCATAACAGCTCCATAATCTTCCATTCGGTCTCGGTGATGTTTATTCCTTCACATTTCTTATTCATCGTTTTCTTTTCTCCTTTGCCGGCATTTTTCTTTTAGGATTCTTTTTTCAAAAAACTGCCGGATGGGGCAGCCGTTTTCGAAAATAGGTTTACACGTGTAACCTTGGACACAGTTTACACCTGTAACCTCTGTTTTGTCAAGCCCTTATCAGCCAAAATTACACTTTGTTTACATTTGTAAACTTTGCGCCTTTGGGCATTGCACGGTGAAAAGACATATTGATAAGGAGAAAAAGCGGGAAGAACGTGCCCTGAATTTTCTTTGAGCACGACCTTCCCGATGCATTTTTCAGGTAGGCGCAGTGGGATCCCGGCGTTTATGCCATCGCCATTCCTCCCGCCGTGCCGTTCCTGGGCTTTTTCACCTTTTCCTTGTTCATAAGGCGCAGGTTGTCGGAAATGAGGGCGATGAATTCGGAATTCGTGGGCTTTCCTCTTGAGCTCTGCACCGTATAACCGAACATATCCGACAGTACCTCGTAGTCTCCACGGTCCCACGCAACCTCGATGGCGTGGCGGATGGCACGCTCAACACGGGAGCTTGTGGTGGCGTACTGCTTTGCAATGGAAGGATACAGATCCTTGGTGACGGCGCCGATAAGTCCCGAATCCTCGTAGGTCATGAGGATCGCCGTGCGCAGATACTGATATCCCTTTATGTGGGCGGGGATGCCTACGCTGTGTATCATTTTGGTGACCTGCGCCTCGATGTCCGGTCCGGCAGAGGTGTGAACGGTGCTTCCGGCGCTTTTGATGCCGGAGTGCTTTTCGGAAAGCCGATGTATTTTGTCGGTTAGAAGCATCATGTCGCAGGGCTTCATGACGCAGTACGCCGCTCCCGCCTCGATGGCGTCCTCGATGATGTTGATGTTGCCGATAGAGGTCACAATGAGAAACTCCGGCGGCTCCTTCATCCGTTTTCTCGTCTCCCGGATGAGCTTGGCGCCGTCCAGCGCCTTCAGCCAAAGGTCGAGGATCACGATGTCCGGGGAAAGGCGGATGATGTCATGGAGAGCTTCTTCACCGTTGTCGTTCTCGCCGATCAGGGTGATATCCGACCCGAGAAAATAGTCGGCGAGGGTGCGCCGGAATTCGCTGCTCTGATCTGCAATATAAAGTCTTGTATTCATGTCTTGATTTTTCCTTTCTGCTTTTTTGCCGAAGAAGCGTCTGAAAGAAGAAAAAACGACAACATCCTTCGGCTTCTGCTTTCGTTTTTTCCTCTCTTTTTTGCGTAAGCGCAGTTTATCACAATCCGGGAAGGTAATCAAGGGGAATTTTGTCGAACAGGTCACGCCAGGAAAGATTTGTAAAAACCGTAGAATTTTTCCTTTCCGGTTTTGTCAGCTTGATGGGAAATTTCAGGATTTCCGCTCTTTTCAGAAGGTTTCCGACGTTATTTTTGCGAAGAATGTCGAAGAAGCGGAACCCGAAGCGATCCGCTTCTTTGTCGATGCGGGGCGAAAAGCGTCGATTGCCGTTTGCTTTTGCCGTTTGATTTTCGTCTTTTTGCAAAAATAGAGTCCGCAGACGCCGGGGGCGCCTGCGGAAAATTGTCTTTTCTGTTTTTATATGGGCTGTAAAAGAATAAAGGGAACCGGCTCAGCCGGTCGCTCCGCCGCCGTTTTCGGGGCTTCTTTGGTGCTCCCGTTTTTCCGGCACCCGGAAGGTCTCGCAAAGCGTCTTTCCGGCGCTGTCCGAGAAGGCTTTTCCTACACGGATGTTTCCCGCCGTGCAGCAGCGGTCGTCGTTATAGACGCATTTTTCGGCGTTGCACTCGATGTCGGTATGACTGCAGGGACTGCCGTTGGTGCTGCTGCTTTCCGAGAGTGCGGAGATCTTGTCGGAGAAGTTCTCGCAGCAGGTGGCTCTTTCACCTTTTCTTCCGTTTTGTTCGGCTAAGATCTCCACGTAGTTCCGGCTGCAGCCTCCGTGGGTGTTGAAGACGCACTTTACGGCGTCACAGTGTATGCAGGGCATTCGTTTGTCACGTCCTTTCCGGTGTTGGGCTTTGAGCATTTCGCTCTTACCCTTTCGGAATATAGAATGCCGCAAATATTCTCGTTTATACGGAGAAACGGGTATTTTTCAGATTTTTATGCCGGAGGCGTAGGAGGCGAGGGAATCGTAGTCGTTCTTTACCTTGCCCAGCGCCGTATCGTACAGAAGGCATCGCATCAGCTCCGCCGTTCGGTTCGCCGGAACCAGCTTGAGCTTTACCACGTCGCCGCCGCGGATGGCGAGCTTTTTCATATTATAGATCCCGTGCTCGATAAAGTCCGAGAGGTCTCCGGTTTCGGAACCCGTAAAGCCGTAGAGATCGGAAATGACCTCTGCCGGGTATTTGCAAAGGGCAAGCTTTGTTTCATCGCCGAAGGGGATGTGACCGTCTTTATCTTTCGGAAGAAGCCGGTAAAGCTCGGAAAGCTGTTTTATCCTCGTTTCTTCTTCACAGGAGAGCTTCAGATAGGCGACGGTCTCTGCAAGCGCCTGACCGTCCTCCTTGAAAAGGGCGAAAAGGCGAAGGGGAAAGTCGCATTTTGTTTTGGAAAAACCTCTATAAGGAGAGAGATGCGGGAACAGCTCCCGCAGAACGCCGAGCCCTATGGAAAGGATCTTTTCGGCGCCGGGGGCAAGAAGGATGCCCCGCAGCTCGCTTGCCACTCTTTCGGCGGAGACGGCGTGCATCAGCGGTTTGTGCTTTGCCATGGCGGCATAGGTCTCTTCTTCGATGTCAAAGCCGAACCGGGCGGCAAAGCGGAGCGCCCGGAGGATACGCAGAGCGTCCTCGGAGAACCGTTCCTCCGGCTTTCCCACGGCTCGGATGATCCCGGCGGCAAGATCCTCTCTGCCGCCGAAAACGTCGTGGATACTTCCGTCCGAGCGCATCGCCATGGCGTTCACCGTAAAGTCTCGCCGTGAGAGGTCGGCGTCGATGTCGTTTACGAAAACCACCGTTTCCGGGTGGCGGTAGTCGGTGTAGCCGCTCTCGGTACGGAAGGGGGTGATCTCTACGAGCTCCTCTCCCACAAGAACGCCCTGGGTGCCGAACCGTCCGCCCTTGTCGAAGACCTTGTAGCCCTTCTCGGTAAAGGCGCATCGGATCTCTTCCGGCAGAGCCGACACCGTGATGTCGTAATCGTGGGGCGGTATGCCCATGACGGCGTCCCGCACCGAGCCGCCCACAAGATAGGGGATATGTCCCGCTTCTTCAAGAACGTGCATCACGCAGAGAATATTCCCGGGAACGTATTTTGCAATGTCGATGACGGTTTCCGGGATGTGTTTTTCGCCTATGTTTTTTTCGGGGCACATGACGCTCATTCGGGACTCCTCCTTATGAAAAAACTTCGACCTGTGACCGGCAGCGCTTCTTTTTGCGCACGGGTCTTTACTATATTGATTATACCACTTTTTCCGCCTTTCGTCAACCGCTTTTTCTCCGGCGCAGGGAATGCGATTCCGAGGCACTTCCAAGCCATCCCGCACTTGCGTTCTTTCGGAAAATGACGGATTTTTCGGACGTCGAAGGCGTTTTTCACCGCGTTTCTTTGCCGCATTTTGCCGCTGTTTTTTACAAAATAAGGGTAATTGTTTTAACTTTTTTCTTTGCGTAGGAATGTTTACATTTTTTTCAGTTTATACACCATAATCGCCTATATAATGATATGGTAAAAGTATCCTCGGGAGGTATCGTCTCCGGTCATGTTCTCCGAAATCGAACGGCTTGCAAGAGAGGCGGGGAAAATCGTCCTCGAAGCCCTGAATATAGAAGAAGCCACGTCCGAAAAGACCTCGCTCTGCGACCTTGTGACGGAATACGACGTGGCGGTACAAAAGTTCCTCATCGAAAATATCTCCGCTCTCTGTCCCGACGCCGCCTTTATCGGCGAGGAGGATAAGGAGGGGAGCGACGCCGGGGCGAGAAAGAAGAAGCTTCTGGGGAAGGCTTTCATCATCGACCCCATCGACGGAACCACCAACTTTACGAGAAACCTTGCGCAGAGCGCCGTTTCCATCGCCTACGCCGAAAAGGGCGAGGTCGTATACGCCTGCGTGTACGTTCCCTATACCGACGAGTTGTTTACGGCGAAGAAGGGCGAAGGCGCCTTTGTGAACGGAACGAAGATTGTCGGACGGGACCGGGATTTCGAGCACGCTCTCTGCTACTGCGGGACCTCTCCCTATGAGCCCGAGCTTTGCAGTGCAAGCTTCGACATCATGCGCATCCTTTGCTCTGCCTGCCTTGACACAAGGCGCTTCGGCTCGGCTGTCATCGAGATGATCAACGTGGCGCGGGGCAGGGCAGACCTTTACTGCGAATTGAAGATATCCCCGTGGGATCACGCCGCGGCGGCGCTCATCGCCCGGGAATGCGGCTGTATCACCACCGACATGAAGGGCGAGCCGCTGAAGAATTACGAAAAATGCTCGGCTCTCGTGGCGTCTCCACGCTGTCATAAGGCTTTTCTCGAAAATGCGGATATTGCCGTATATCGGGAGCTGTTCTGAAACTTACGTAAACGATGAAGCTTTATCCCTGCACGGGCTGATTTTTCCATGCAGGGCTGACGATCAGAAAGGATATTCGAAGGGGTTTTATGAAGAAGGATAAGCTGTTCTGTGCGCTGTCTGCGATAGGCGGACTTTCTCTTGCGGCATTGTATACCGTTTGCAATATAAAATACGTGAACCCGGAGAACCTGTACGTGGAGGACTGCGTTTTTGCGAGGGTCTGCGCCGTTCTGTGCGCCGTTTTCGGGATCCTTCTTTTTATACTGCCGTTTGTTTTCCTCCGGAAGAAGGCAGCGGGCAAGGGCGGGATACGCAGCACGTCGGCGACGATCTTCAGCTCGGCGCTTCTCGGTTTCCTTTTCGGCGGTTATCTTGTGAACGAGCTTCTTTCATCGCCTCGCCCCTATGAGGGCTTCGGCGGGATGCCGTATATCGGGACGATCATGACGGTTCTGTACTATGTTTGTCTTGTCCTTTGCGTTCCCTGCGCTGTGTATTTTATTCTTCTTGCCCTCGGAAAAAAGAACGGCGGCAACGTCGGAATGACGCTGCTCAGCATTTCCCCGGTGATCTGGTTTGCCTGCCGGCTTGTGTTTAATTTCATAAAAACGGGTGCCAACGTCAACATTTTTGCAAGACGTCCCGGCATCGCAGCCATCAGCCTCTGCGTGATTTATTTCCTCTGTGAAGCGAGAGTATCCCTTCCCGGCGCCGGTACGCCGGAAACGGACCCGGCATCGGCGTCGGTTCTGTACCGTGCCTCCGGATTCAGTGCGGCGGCGCTTCTGATCGCCTTCACCGTTCCCACGACCCTTTGCCGTGCGCTTCGGCTGTTTGACGCTGCGAAATTCTACGGCGGCGGAGACTCCTATCTTACAAGCGCCCTTCTCATCGTTACGGCGATATTCATTCTGACAAGACTTTCCGCCTTTTCCGACTCTGCAAAAGAAGAACCGGAGGAAAGTGCGTAAAGCGGATGCGTCTTTTGCTCTGACATAAAACATGAACACCGGCACTGTGGACTTCGCAGCGTCGGTGTTTTGCTTTTTATCTCACGGTTATGATTTACAGAAACGCCTTCAGATTGTTGATGCGTGCTTCCTCACAGCGTGCCAGTCTTTCACACAGAGAGCGCACTTTTTCGTCGTTCCCGGTGTAATCGTTCAGCTTTTTGATGCTTTTCGTTACGCCCATGGTCGTTCCCTTGATCATCATTTCGGCAAGCTTTGAGGCAGAGGAGTCGAATGCCGTCTGCATTTCGGTCATCATCCTTGAGGAATCCTTGGCAAGGACTCCCACCCCTTCTGCCTCTTCTCCCCGTTCCCGCATGATCTCACACGCTTCCTTGTGGATCGATAGATATTCCTCCCGTTCCCGAAGAAGTTCGGTTTTCAACTTTTCGTCGCTGACTTTCGGAAGAATGTCATTGATTCCCGACATTCCCATATCGGTGCTTTTCACAATGTGGATGAGAATTTCACTGTCCTGCGTTTTCATTTTCAAAGCACTGCTTTCGCAAAGGCGAAAGCTCCCTTTCCTATATTATTTGAAATACGGTTTTGTGCCGCTTTTCCGTGCCGACATGACCCCGGCGGATGCTCTCCTGTTTTACCTGCCTGACTTTTTTCTGCGGGGTATGACGCTGTTAGTTTTCTCCGAATGATTCGTTTCTATTCGTTTTCGCTTTTTTGCGCACAAAAAGACGGGAACGGATACGGATCCCGCTCCCGTCGGTCGCTATGTGTTTTTGCCGTCGGTTTCGTTTTGTTTCAGAACATCCATGCATTGTCGCTGCTGCGGCTTCTTCTTTTCACGAAGTCCGTAAGCGGGGCAGTGCCGGGCGTGAATACCGTTTTCGGCGCATAGCCGTCGATATTCTTCCCCAAAAGCGCCTCGGGCGCCGCCGCACCGCAAGAGCGAAGGTCGTAGGACACGGAGGCGGGAGCGGGAAAGAGAGAGCCGGCGGAACAGGAAACGCCTAACGAGATCACGGCGTATTTTTCGGAGAACAGTTCCGAGCGGCGGAGAAACTCCATGCAGAGACGCAGGTAAATTTCGGCGTTGCCGGCGATAAAGGCATCGAAGCTGTTCCGATAGGCATAGACCTCCCGGACGTCCAAAACCGTGCCCTTGACGCCGTGTTTACCGACCGTCTCGGCAAAGGCTTCCACGGTTCCGGCATAGGTCCCCGCATCTTTTACAAAGCCGATGTTTTCGGCGCCGATCTCACAAAGACGCTTTACCGCTTCGGCGCAGAGGAGAGCGCTCGAAAGGGAGAAAGCGCCGTTACCGAATAGTTCTTCGTCTTCTCCTCCGATGAAAAGGAGCGGAAATCCTGCCCTTTGACTGTTTTCCCGAAGGCTTTCCAGTGCCGCCGTGTCTTTCTCCGAAATATCGGCAGGACCGGGAAGAAGAAGGATCATTCCGTCACTTCTGTAACTTCTTTCCCGGAAGGAAGCGGGGGCGGCGCCGAAAAGGTCGTTCTCCGCAAGGAGCACCGAAAGTCCCATTTCTTTTGCCTTTTCACAGAGTCCTTCCGTAAGCGCAAAAAGCCCGGGGATCCTTTCGGGATGCAGTACCGAAAGCCCCACGCATCCGCTCTTTTCGCTCCGCAAAAGCCTTGCGGCAAGGTTCGGCGTGTAGCCGAGCTTTTTGGCGCAGGACAGCACCTTTTCCCGGGTGGCGTCGCTGACGCCCTTGTCGGTGCGCCCATTCAGCACAAAGGAAACGAGGGTCTGGCTGACGCCGCACGCTTTGGCAACGTCGGTCATCGTGACTTTTTTCGGCATATCTTTTCTCCTATATTTAATCAGATAGCGTTCCTAATTCGTATTAGCAGTATAGCATAGTCCTTGCGCTTCTGTCAAGAGGCAGAAAGGGGGCGGGGAGATATTTTCATATATATGAAAACGTGCAAAGGAATATTTCCTCTGCACGTATTTTTCGTATTTAATCTCTGACACGGATGAAGGAAGCATCCTTCAATGCTTTCAGCTTCGCGGCAAGCTCTTTTTCGGGAGCCTTTGGGGTGATGAAGCCGATCTCATCGCCGAATCTTTCAAAGGTGAGTTTTCCGAAGATTGCTTCGGCTTCGGCTTCTTTGGCGCTCGTGCGGACGAAGAGGCGAAGGGAATAGTCTTCGTAGTTATAGTAGCAATCTTCCTTTTCCGCTTCCCAGCCGATGGTCTTCCGGCAGTCCCGGATCACGTCCAGAACGTCCGCCATGACGGCGCTGGCGGTGGGCATACGTCCGGCGCCTCTGCCGCAGAACAGTACGTCGCCGACGGCATTGCCTTCGACGGAGATGCCGTTGTATACGTCGTCGATGTGAGCAATGGAGTTTTCACCCGAAACGAGGAAGGGAGCGGTCACGCAGTAGATTTTGCCATTGCCCATGTCACAGCACCGCCCGAGGAGCTTGATGCAGTAGCCGAGGGCTTCGGCGAGCGCCACGTCGGACTTTGTGATGCCGGTGATGCCTTCGCAGTGTACCTTGGCGGGGGACACGGCGCTGCCGTAGGCGAGCGAAGCGAGGATGCAGATCTTGCGGCAGGTGTCGAGACCTTCCACGTCGGCGGCGGGGTTCTTTTCGGCGTAGCCAAGCTCCTGCGCACTCTTCAGCGCACTTTCAAAGCTCTCGCCGCCCTTGAACATCTTGGTCAGAATGTAGTTTGTGGTGCCGTTAAGTATACCGTCCACCGAGAGGATCCTATTCGCCGCAAGGCACTGCCACATGGGACGGATGATCGGGATACCGCCGCCGACGCTCGCCTCGAAGAGGTAGCTGACGCCGTTTTCCTTGGCGATGGCAAGCAGCTCCGCGCCGTAGTTTGCCACGACTTCCTTATTGGAGGTCACGACGCTCTTGCCCGCCATCAGCGCCTTCCTGGAGAATTCGTAGGCGGGATGGGAGCCGCCCATGGTCTCCACGACGATGAGCACCTCCTCGTCGTTCAGAATTTTGTCGTAATCCGACGTTACACGGTCACCGAGAGGGTGATCCGGGAAGGTACGAAGATCGAGGATATGCTTTATATTCAGTTTCTCTCCGCAGAGTCTTGCGGCGAGGGTATCTGCGTTCTGTGAAATGACCTCGGCAACGCCTCCGCCGACAATGCCGAATCCGAGTATGGCGATATTGATCATCTGTCATTTTCCTTTCGTTGTTCCGGAATGATTATGCAGTTTGATTACGGCAACAGCACCGCAGGCGGGAACGGGGAACCGGGAAATGGTCACCCGAATCATACTATGCGCAGCAGTCCGCCTATGCTTTGCATAAGTATAAAATATACCACTTACATTATAGCACAAAATGCTTCGGATTTCAAGAGCTCTTTTCGATTTTGTTGAAAAAACGTCTTATTTTGCCGGATCTTTCTAAGAAATATGCAAAAGAGCAGAGCATCAGACGACACTCTGCTCATAGCCGCATTTCTGCCTGTTTATTTTTTCCGTACCTCGAGGATCTTGCAGACGTACATGATGTGATAGTCCTTTGCGGGATAGTTTGCCTCGTCTATGCCTTCTTCGGTAAAGCCCTCCGGGACGATGGGCTGTGCATACAGCTTTTTTCCGATGATGCAGGTCTCGCTCTCCTCAAAGTCCACCTCGCCCTTATCTCCGACGACGGGATGAAGACCCGCCTTTGCCAGCTTGTCGCCGTCCCGTCCGCTTGTTCTGCCGCAGAGTGCCAGAGCGCTGCGGTACTTTTCGTCAAAAAAGCACAGAGAGATGATATCCGACTCGTCGCAGAACTCTCTTGTGTATCTCTGGGGTCTTACGAAGCAGAAAAAGACGTTTTCCGACCAGAGGACACCCATACCGCCCCAGCTGGCGGTCATGGCGTTGCAGCTGCCGTCCTTTTTGGCAGCGCCGATCAGCATCCACTTTTTTCCGATGTCACAAAACACGTTGCCCGAAAGCTCTTCGGGCTTTATTACGGTATATTCCATTTTCTTTCCGCCTTTCAAAAGGATTTTCATTCATAATAATATATGGCTCGCTTTTGCCGATTCATTCCGTGCCGCCGAGCTTTTTTTTGACCCCGATCCTGTCGAGAGCACCGGCGACGATGATGAAGAGAAGTGTTGCCGCCGCCGACTGCATGATATTGCCGGGAAGGGTCTTTATTGCCATGGCAAGTGATGCGGCAAAAGAATTCTCGCCGTACAGAAGCGCTTCGGCGCCGGCGTAGCCGAGGACGTTCACAAGAGCGGCAAAAAGGAGCGCAAGGACGTTCTTTCCCTTAAGGCATCTTTCGCCTTTACTTTTGAAAAAAGACGCCATTACGGCTTTGATAACGAAGGTAAAGGGGATATACACGGCATAGCCGCAGAGAAAATCCGCAGCGGCTCCTCCGATCCCGGCGGCGACGGGAGCATAGGGGAAGGGGAGAAAACAAGCTGCAAGATAAATAAAAGCGTCTCCGATATGCAGATAGCCGCCGGAAGAGGGGAACGGGAAAAATGCCGTGGCAAGCAGAATCAGCGATGCAAACATCGCCGAAAAAACGAATTTGGTAGTGCGCTTCAAAAATGACACCTTCTGCCGATATGAAAATTTCGGATCATTCCTCGAGGATCCCGATGTTTTCGAGAAGGACGCCTTCCCGTGCCGGGGTCCCCGCTTTGTATGTAAGCTCAACGGCGTTGTAAACGTAAGAGACCGCCGAAAAGACCGCTTCGCCGAGAAGTCCGCCCTTCAACATGCCTCCGAGGAGGCAGGCGGCAAAAACGTCCCCGGTGCCGGGGTAGGAGGCGTCGATCTTTTTGGTGAAGTGATTGCCGAAGGCTCCGGTTTCTCTGTCGAAATACACGGCGCCGATAAGCCCGGTCTTGCTGATGACTCCCGTCAGGACTACGCTCCGCTTTCCGCCGAGGGAAAGCTCGGACAGCATCCGCTTCGTTTCCGCATCGGAAAAACGGCGGCGGTATTCCTTGCCGAGAAGGAGGCAAGCCTCGGTCATGTTGGGGGTGATGATGTCGGCTTTGCCGCACAGCTCCTTCATCCCCTCGCACATTTCCTCGGTGTAGGTATCGTACAGACGACCGTCGTCCCCCATCACCGGGTCGCAGAAAATCAGAGCGCCGCTCTCTTTTTTGTATTTTTCCGAAAGAGCAAGGACGGTATCTATTTCTTTTCTTGTTCCGAGAAAGCCCGAGTATACAGCGGAAAAGGACATTCCCAGCGAGTCCCAGTGCGACACGATCTTCGGCATTTCTGTTTCCAGCGGAAGGAAAGTATAGTCTTTGTATCCGTCGGTCTGGGTAGACAGCAGAGCCGTCGGCAGGGGGATTACCTGCGAGCCCATGGAGGACAGCACGGGAATCACCGCCGTCAGCGCACAGCGCCCGACGCAGGAAAGATCGTGGATTGCAAGGACCTTCTTCGGTATTTCGTTTTTGACCTTGATGGAAAGATGCATACGGTCTCCTCCTGTGTTCTGATTCGCCTTCATCTGCCTGATTTTTATATTCGGAAGGAATGAGGGGAGCCTGCCTTTTTGAAAGGCGGAGGCTCTGCTTTTTTGAAAAGCACGGGCAACCCATCGAACCATCGAAAGTTGCGGGCTGCCCGTGGGGGTATTTTTTAGTTTTCCTTGTTTTCGGGGTTTTTGTCGGAGTTTCCGGGGTTTTCCGAACCGGACGCTTCGGAGGTTTCGGATGCTTCGGATGCATTGGATGCATCGGATGCTTCGGACTCATCCGATGCGCTGCGTCCGTTTTCACCGGAGGACGTCTTCTTGGTGACGGTGAACTTCTGCGAGCCGTCGCCCTCGTAAACCGTTTTTCTTCTTTCTGCTTCGATGGCGAGAAGGGTATCGTCGTCTGTCTCACCGTCCATGACGGCGTTGAACTGCTCCTCGGTCATGGATTCATGGCGCACAAGGAAGCCGGCGATGAACTCCACCTTGTCCTTGTGGGCGCTGATGATCTCGGTCGCCTTGGCGTATGCCTCTTCTATGATCCGACGGATCTCGGAGTCGATGGTGGCGGCGACCTCTTCGGAGTAGTTGGGGGTAGAGGAGAAGTCTCTGCCGAGGAAGACCTCATTTGTGCCGGAGCCGTATACGACGGGACCGAGCTTGTCGCTCATGCCGTACTTTGTCACCATGTCACGGGCAAGGTCGGTGGCTCTCTGAATGTCGTTGGATGCGCCGGTGCAGATGTCCTCCAGCAGGACTGCCTCGGCGACACGACCGCCGAGAAGCAGCACGATTTTGTCCTCCATGGCACTTCTCGACATATGCATCTTGTCCTCTTTCGGGACGTTCAGCGTAAAGCCTGCCGCCATGCCTGCCGGGATGATGGAGATCAGATGCACGGGATCGTGATGCTTTGTAAAGAAGGAAGCCACGGCATGACCTGCCTCATGGATAGCGGTGATATGCTTGTCATCGTCGGAGATGACCTTGGACTTTTTGGCGGGACCTACGACCACCTTGATGGTCGCCTCCTCAATCTCCTCCATGCCGATGGTGGTCTTGGATTTTCTTGCCGAGAGAAGCGCCGCTTCGTTGAGCAGGTTCTCAAGATCGGCACCGGTAAAGCCGGCGGTGGACTGTGCCACCGTGCGAAGGTTCACGTTTGCCGCAAGATGCTTTCCGGAGGCGTGTACCTTCAGAATCTCTTCTCTTCCCTTGACGTCGGGGTAGTTCACCGTCACCTGTCTGTCGAAACGTCCGGGACGGAGAAGCGCCGGGTCGAGGATGTCGGGACGGTTGGTCGCCGCCATGACGATCACGCCGTCGTTGTTGCCGAAGCCGTCCATTTCCACGAGAAGCTGGTTCAGCGTCTGTTCTCTTTCATCGTGACCGCCGCCGAGACCGGCACCTCTGTGACGTCCCACGGCATCGATCTCGTCGATGAAGATGATGGCGGGAGACGCTTTCTTTGCCGTATCGAAAAGGTCACGTACTCTCGAAGCACCGACACCGACATACATTTCCACGAAATCCGAACCGGAGATCGAGAAGAAGGGCACGTCGGCTTCACCGGCGACTGCCTTGGCAAGAAGGGTCTTACCGGTACCGGGAGGGCCTACGAGCAGAACGCCCTTGGGAATCCGGGCGCCGAGCTCGGTGTATTTCCTGGGGGCTTTGAGGAAGTCCACGACTTCACGAAGCTCTTCCTTTTCTTCGTCGGCGCCTGCCACGTCCTTGAAGAGCACCTTTTTCTTTTCGTCGGAGCCCATCTTGGCTCTGGCTCTGCCGAAGGAGTTGATCTTTCCGCCTTTTCCGCCCATCGCCTGATTCATCATGAAGAAATAGATGAAGATAAAGGCGATGATGATGATAATATAGGGGATGAAGGATACCCACCACGGGATCTCGGTGAGATTCTCATAGTGATATTCCTTGATGATGCCGGCCTTGTGCTGTTCGATGATGAGGTCGCCCAGATCGTCCCGGAACATTTCAAGACTCCGCAGGGTGTAGATGACCTCGGATTTATCCTTCTTGATAATGTCGAGCTTGTTGTCCTTGGTCACTGTGAAGGAATCGACCTGCTCGTTCTGGAACAGATCCACGATTTCACTGTATTTCATGTCCCGCTCATCGGCGAGCCCGTTCAGAAGAAAGCCGCACAGGGCAATAAAGCCGATGATGAGCACTACGTAAAACAGGATGATTCTTGTGTTGTTTTTCTTATCCATTAGTTTTCCAATCACTCCTTAGCAGTCTTGAAACGCTGAAAATGTCAAAGTCCGTCATCCTTCTTAGCAGATGATGGGCTGATTATCCGAGTTTGTAAAATCCGACGGTGTATTTCGGCACGGTCTCGGCGTCTTCTCTGTCGCAGACGCCGATATAGGGAAGGGCAAGCACCCTTTCACCGATCAGGAGAAGCGGAAGCTCATCCCGCTCTTCAATCGGCACCTTTTTGTCGCACAGAAGCTTTTTTATGCTTTTGGACATTCCGCCAAGACGGATCCTGTCGCCGCTCTTTCTCGGGCGCAGAAAAACGTCCTTGCCTATTATATCCGAAAAAAGTCCTGCGGTAATAAATAAACTGTAAATATTTTTCCGAAAGTCGGGGGATGTTTTCCGAATTTCCGGAAAATTTCCGGCACAGTGGGCATCATCCGCCGTGAAGGTCACCGGAAGGTCGGCGTCCGGGGCTGCGGTAAGCACCGCCCACTTTCCGCCCGGAAGAACGGTCAGCCCCGCTTTCAACGGGATGGCGTAGCCTTTTGCGGGCTTTGGAATTTCCTGCCTTTCTTCCTTTCGATAGACACGGAAGGCGTCACCGTAAAGGCAGACCTCCGCCTTTCCGGGAAGCGCATACAGTTTTTTCTCGCCGCTTCCGCTTACGGCATAGGCTTTGATTGCCCGGCAAAGCTCCTGCGTATGGAGAAAATCCGGAGCGTAGCCGGTGACGGCACGGACCTTTTCGGCGATCACTCTCGAAAGGATGGCATCGGCGAGCTTTGCCGCCTCCCGGATGCTGTCGGTGTCCGCTTCTTTTGCCGCGGTGTTCAGATACTCGTTGTCGGCTTCGGCGATACGCCCGAGCCGCAGAAGGGCTTCCTCCAAGGCGGGGTTGATCTTCCGGAGAGTCGGCAGGACGCTGTGCCGAAGGATATTCCTTGTACAGTCGTCGGCAAGATTGGTGCTGTCGGTGACGTAGCTCTCGCCGATTGCCGAAAGATATTCTTCAATCTCGGTTCTGGTAACAGAGAGAAGGGGACGGATCACGCGGTCCCGTCTTTTCGGGATGCCGGTAAGACCCGCCGTTCCGCTTCCCCGGACGGCGTACATCAGCACGGTCTCGGCGTTGTCGCAGGCGTTGTGCGCCGTGGCGATAAAGTCGCCGAAGCCATTCCGGAGAAGGTCTTCAAAGTATTCGTACCGCACGCTTCTCGCCGTTTCTTCGATTCCCGTCCTGCGCTCTTTTGCCAGTGCCGGGACGTCGAAGTGCCCGCAGCGGAAGGGAATGCCGAGGCGGCGGCAGAGCGAAGCCGAGAATGCTTCATCCCGGTCGCCTTCTTCTCCCCGTATGCCGTGATTCACGTGGCAGGCGCAGACTCTGAAGCATAGCGCCTCCCTGAGCGTATGCAGGGAGAAAAGCAGAGAGACCGAGTCGGCGCCGCCGGAAAGGGCGACGATCACCGTTTTACCGGAAAGCCCGCCTTCTGCGAATATTTCGCCGAGGGATGCACTTACCTTGTCGATGAGTGGATGGTTACTGTTTTTCATAAAGGCTTTTACAGAGGCTCCGAGGCGGGGCGCCGGGCGTTTTCAAAGCCGTCTGCGTCACCTTCGGAGATCCTTACGATTCTATTGCAAAATTTGCTCCGTTTTTCGTGCTCACCGGGGAGCCTCGGTGTGAGAGGTATCCACGTCGATGAACTTTGTGTACTGACCGTACCAACCGAGATCCGCTTTGCCCGTGGAGCCGTGACGGTTCTTCGCAATGATGCAGCTCGCCACGTTTTCCTTGGACGGGTCGTTCTTATAGTAGTCGTCACGGTAGAGGAACATGACCACGTCGGCATCCTGCTCGATGGCACCCGAGTCACGCAGGTCACTCAGCATAGGCGTTTTGTCGGTTCTGCCCTCGGTGCCTCGGTTCAGCTGGGCGCAGGTGATGACCGGCACCTGAAGATCCTTGGCAAGAAGCTTCAGAGAACGGGAGATATCGCCGATCTCCTGCACACGGTTGTCGATCTTCTTGTCCGACTGCATCAGCTGGAGGTAGTCGATGATGACAAGACCGAGGTTCTTGACTCTTCTCAGCTTTGCCTTCATGCCCGTGACGGTGATACCGGAGGTATCGTCGATGAGGATGTCGGTGTTATTGAGAACGCCTGCCGCCATGCCGAGGTTTTTCCAGTCGTCGGGGCTAAGCTCCGCCGTGCGCAGCTTATAGCTGTCGATCATGGCTTCGCTGGACAGCATACGCTGAACGAGCTGAGAGGCGGACATTTCCAGAGAGAAAATGCACACCTTCTTTTTCGTCTTGATGGCGACGTTGGTCGCAATGTTCAGACAGAACGAGGTCTTTCCCATACCCGGACGGGCGCCGACCAGAATGAGGTCGGAGTTGCCCATACCGATCAGATACTTGTCGATGGCGCTGAAGTAGGTGGGGGTACCCATTGCCGCTTCCCTGTCGTCGATGAGAAGCTGGAGCTGAGAATAGTTTTCGACCAGCACGTCCCGGATATGCACGAAGGCTTTGTCGTTCACTCCCTGCGCAATGTCGAAGATTTTCTGCTCGGAGCGGTCGAGGATATCGTCCACGTCGCCCTCGGCGGCGTATGCCATGTCGGAGATCTCGCCGGACGCCTTGATGAGTCTTCGCAGAAGCGCCTTGTCGGTGATGATCTTCGCATATTCTTTTATGTTCGCAATGTCCGGAACGCTTTCCGCCAGCGCCGCAATATATTCCTGACCGCCCGCCTCGTTGTAGGTGCCCGCATGAACGAGCATATCCACCAAGGTCACCGGGTCGATCCGACGGCTGTCGAGAAACAGCTCCTGCATCGCTTCATAGATTTTCTTGTGATTGTCGATAAAAAAGTCGTCTGCTTTCAGTATCGTGGCAAGCTCACGAAGCTGCTCCGGGTCGAGTATCACCGCACCCAGAACCGCTTTTTCCGCTTCTGCCGAAAATGGCAGCATATGATTCTGCAGACCAAATTCTTCTGCCAATGCTTTCACCGTCCCACTTGTGATTATACGACTCTCCGTTTTTTGCACAGGGGTTTATCCGGAGAGGGAAGACACCGTGCCGGTCAGTCCTTCTGCGCTACGACCACGTTGACCTTGCCGACGACCTCGGGATAGAGCTTCACGTCGAGGGTGTAGGTACCGAACGCCTTGATGGATTCGTCAAGACCGATTTTTCTCTTGTCCACGTCGATGCCGGTCTCCTTCAGGATGGCTTCGGCGATCTCCTTGGAGCTGACGGCGCCGAAGAATTTACCGTCCGCACCGGCAGTGGCGTAGAGCTTGATGACGCAGGAGCCGAGCTTCTTGGCATTTTCCTCAGCCTGCTTCTTTTCCTCCGCCATTCTGTGGAGCCTTGCTTCTTCCTTGGTTTTTATTTCGTTCATGACCGCATTGTCTGCGATCACCGCCAGCTTTTTCGGAAGGAGGAAATTGCGGGCGTATCCGTCGGATACGTTGACAAGCTCTCCCTTTTTGCCCTGACCTTTGACGTCTGCCATGAGTAATACTTTCATTTTTCTGTCCTCCGTTTGTTTTTTGCTGCACTTTTTATAAAAAAGCGAGATGTTGTTTTTAATTGTTCCGGCCTGCGAAAACGCCGAAGATTTTTCGTTTTCTTCCCGTGCTTTCCGCACGTCGGTTTTTGACTTATTTACCCGAAAGGTACTGTGCGCAGACATCGAGGAGCTTTGCTTCCACTTCCTCGATGCTCTTGTCCTTCACCTGCGCCGCCGCCGCATCGTAGTGACCGCCGCCGCCGAGGGCTTCGCAGATCAGCTGGACGTTGATGGTGCCGTCGCTTCTTGCCGAAATGCAGACCGCACCGTCGATCGTGCACAGCACGAAGGAAGCCTTGATGGAGTTCACGCCGAGAAGCCGGTCCGCCGCCTTTGCCATGGAGATCCGGTCCTCGCTCGTGCACTCGCCGGAATAGCGGGAGACCGCCACCACGTCGTAGTAGATATTCACGTCGGTCTCAAAGCGGGATTCCTTGACGAGCTCTTCGATGCCGGTACGGAAAAGCTGCTTTACCGTGTTGGGATCGGCTCCCTCGCCCCGCAGATACTGGGCGGCTCCGAAGGTACGGACGCCCGTGTTCTTGGTGAACTGCTTGGTATCGAGGAGGATGCCCGCAAACAGAAGGTTCGCTTCCAGCTCGGAAAGCTCGCCGGGTGACACGGAATGCTCGAGGATCTCCGCCACGAGTTCGGAAGCCGAGGACGCCGAGGGCTCGATGTACGCCACACGGGGCTCGGTCTTGAACTCACCGGACTTGCGGTGATGGTCGATGATGACGATATCTCTTGCCGCATCCACGACGCTGGGCGCTTCCAGCTGTGTGAAACTGTTCACATCGCACACGATGGCAAGCGTATCCGAGCGCAGATAGTCCTGCACCGACACGTTGTCGCACAGGATGTCGAGGATCTCGTTATGTCCCCGCATCAGAATGCCGAAGATGGGCTTGAAGTTCGCATCGTTGATATTGACGACGATGTGGGTCTCCTTGCCGAGCGCAAGCGCCAGATGCGCAATGCCCATGCAGGAGCCGATAGAGTCGTGATCGGCGAAGCGGTGTCCCTGAATGATCACGTTGCCGCTTTCATCAATCAGGTGGCGAAGCTCCTCGGCAGTCACTCTTGAGCGGATCTTCGTCCGCTTCTGCACGCTCTTCTGCTTGCCGCCGAAGAACTCGGTGCCGTTTTCGGTTTTGACTGCCGCCTGATCGCCGCCCCGCTGCATGGCAAGATCCAGAGCGTTCCTTGCGGTATTCAGCTTCTCCGGGAAGCTGCCGTCGATCCTCGCCACGCCGATGCTGGCGGTGAAGGGGATGCTGACGCCTTCCACCTCGATCTCCTTGATCTTGTCGAGAATCTGGAATTTGTTTTCAATCAGTTTTGCAAGCTCGCTTTCCTCAAGGATGAGGATGTAGCTGTTCTTTTCGTATTCCTTGAGGATGCCGCCTACCGAATCGCACCATTCGTCGAGAAGGTTGCCGATGAGGGTGATGGCGGAGCGCTGGTTTTCACGAAGGGCTCTCGTTGCCTCGGCATAGTTGTCGATGACGAGAAGAGCCACTGCCGGACGTTTTTCGAGGAGCTCTTTTTTATACTCCTCCTCGGCGTCCCGGTTTTCAAAGGTCAGAAAGGTCAGTTTTTTACTGCGGGAGGAGGTGTTCCATACCTTGAGGTCGTACATTGAGCCGTTGACGGAACAGCGGGTTGCGCCGCCCTTTTTCAGCTCCTCCATCTTCTCTTCTTCGATGCTGTCGCCCAGCATCTCGAAGGCGCTCTTTCCGTACAGACCTCTGGAAACGCCCACCATGTCCGAGAAGAAGCTGTTGTACCAGATCAGCTCGTTCTTCTCGTTCATCAGCGCCATGGGGCTGTCGTTTTTCAGCATATAGTCCTTTGTGATGCTGCTGAGAAGGGTGGTGTCACCCCCCTCGATGTCACCGCCCTTACGGCGGCGAAAAGAGATGACGATCAGCAATACGGCAAGCGCCGCAAGCAGGAAGGAGGCGATATAATAGGGAATTGGGTTTTTGACGCCGAAAGCGAACAGACAGACGAAAACAAGACATAGCGCGGCTGCCGACCAGCAGGGGATCAGCACGGCCGGCGAAGCCATGGACATCCGTTCACCGTGTTTTTTCATACCCGTTTCTCCTTTCATTCGAATTCAGCGGTGTCACGGCTCATCGCATCGCTTTCCGATCCCGCATGCTCCGGTATTCCGAAGTCCCGAAGGTGACCAGCAGGAACAGCAGGATCAGGGGAGCGAGGGAGAAGATGAACAGCGTTGACACGATGGCGATGATGACGGCGGCTGCCTTGGGGACGACCCGGCACAAAAGCCGGTAGATTCTTCGGTAGCCGAGGATGATAAAGTGGGGAGCAAGGGCGATAACGATGCTCAGTACTACTGCATGGAAGGTCGCAAACCTGCCGGAGAAAAGGAGCGTCAGAATGGCGATCGTCGTAGTGATCGAGAAGACAGCCGACGTAACGCCGCCGACACCGTATTCTTCGTCACGTGCCGGATATTCCGTGCCGCTTTTTTTGGCGGTGAGCGACACGCTTCCGGTAAGGAAAAAACCGAAGAAGGTATAGAACGCCATAACGCAGGCGGGGAACAGCACCACTATGGCGGCAAGTCCCGTGTAAAGCATATTCTCGGATATCCGGATCACGCCCTGCGGCGCATCCACGGGGACGGCGCTTATCCCGGCGTACAGCTCTTTCGCAAGACCGGATACGGCTTTATCCACCGTTTCGAGAAAGCAGGTGCTGAATTTCACCTTCTCGAAAAGCGCCTGGGTGTTCACCGTCATGCAGAAGAACAGCGCTTCGCCAAAGAGTCCCGCCGCACCGACTGCCGAGGAGACCTCGGCTTTTCCGGCACCTCCGTTCAGAAGGACGCCGCACACGGCTCCCATAAGGCACGTGCCGAATACGGAAAAGCCGCAGAGAAGGGAAAAGAATATTTTGCCGGTGATAAAGAACACCGTCGCCGTTCCCGCCGCAAAGGGGAGAAGGCAGGCGGCAGGTCCCAGTTTTTTGTGATGCAGTACGAAGACGGCGAGGCACAGAGTCATAAGGAACGCACCGACGACACTCCCGAAGAGACCGAGGGAGAAAACGCCGGGCAATGCGGGGAAGGTCATCCCCTTGTAGTAATCAAGCGATGCCGCATAAGGCAGCGTCTCGAGGCTTCCGAGAATCCCGAGGATCACCGCCGTAAGGATCAGAACAACGTCCGAAAAAACAACGCCGTGCGACTTGTTTTCGGTATTCTGTGTCAAATAGTTCACTGTCCTTTCAAAGACTATAAAGACTATGGTTCAATGCTTTATCCGGAGCGGCGGCATTGTGAGAAGCGGGAGAAAAACTCCGCTCCGTCCGCCGCTTCGGGGCGTTATATGTCGAAGTTTATCTGCAGCTGCGACAGATCGAATTCCTCGTAAAGAGTACCGGTGCTCGGCAGCTTGGATTTCCGGTACCGGGCGAAGTGCTTCATGCGCTCGGTGCCGTCGTCGACGAATTCCACGGCTTCCCGGATGACCTGTCCTCTCTTCTGGGTGAAGACGATGACGCCGGAAGCGGTTCTCGTCGCCTTTTCGGTGAGCTGGTCGCTGTTCAGGATGATCGCCTTGCCGGAGGAGGACTTGAGCAGGAATTCCTTCGCCGGCGCCCGTCCCGTCTTTTCGGGAATGTAGCAGATGGCGACGGCGGGACTGTCGGCGCTGTACGCCTTCAGGAGCTTCTTCCGGTTCAGCTTCGTTTCGTATTCCGAAAGCTTGATCTTGACCGCCTTGCCGTTCTCGAAGAAGACCGCCACGCAGCCCTTGTAATCCTTGGTGGGGATGGCGAGCATGAGGTTTTCTCCCTCATCGAAATTCAGCACGGCGGGAAGGTAATCGCCCAGCATGGAGGGCTTGGACAGCTCGAAATCACACACTCTCGTCTTATAGACCTGACACTTGTCGGTGAAGGCGAGCACCTCGAAATCGTTCACGATATCGTATTTTGCCGTGATGACGTCGTTGTCCTTCAGCTTCTGCACGTCGGTTCTCGGGAGGTTGCCCTTGGGCAGGAGCTTCTTCACATAGCCGTCCCGGGTAACGAGGAAGGTGACCGGGAAGATCTCGATCTCCGGCTCGTTGAAGACGGGAGCCTCTTCCTCCTCGAGGATCTGGGTGAGTCTCGGCTTTGCAAACTTTTTCTTGATCTCCGCCAACTGCTTCACGATGAGGTTCTTGACCTTCCTGTCGTTTCCGAGGGTGTCCTCGGTGTCGGCGATGTCCTCCTTGAGCTTATCCCGGTCGGCGATGCGGTTGAGGATGTATTCCTTGTTGATGTTGCGCAGTTTTATTTCGGCGATGTATTCCGCCTGAATCTCGTCGATATCGAAGCCCCGGCACAGATTCGGCACCACGTCCTTTTCGTGCTCGGTCTCCCGGATGATCTTGATCGCCTTGTCGATGTCGAGAAGGATCCTGGCAAGACCTTCGAGAAGATGGAGCTTTTCCTTCATCTTCGTGAGGTTGTAGTACAGCTCCCGCTTCACGCACTCGGTACGCCATGCGATCCATTCCTCGAGAATGGCGTAGACGCCGAGGGTCTTCGGGCTTCCGCCGATGATGATGGTGAAGTTGCAGGAGAAGCTGTCCTCGAGCGTCGTCATGCGGAAAAGCTTCTGCATGATCTGCTCCGGATCGGCTCCGCGCTTGAGGTCGATGGCGAGGCGCAGACCTTCAAGACCGGTCTCGTCCCGGATGTCGGTGATGTCCTTGACCTTGCCCTTCTTTACGAGATCCACGACCTGATCGATGATGTCCTCCACCTTGGTGGAGTAGGGGATCTGCGTCACCTCGATGCAGTTCGCCTTCTTGTCGAAGGTGTACCGGGAACGGAGCTTGAAGGAGCCTCTGCCGGTGCGGTAGATCTCCTGCAGCTTCTCCCGGTTATAGAGGAAAAAGCCGCCGGTGGAGAAGTCCGGTGCGATGAGGATATCGGTGATGTCCGCTTTGGGGTCTTTTATGAGCGCCGTTGCCGCATCGCAGATCTCCGCCAGATTGAAGGAGCAGATATCGCTGGCGATACCGACCGCAATACCCTTGTTGGGAGCAACGAGGATATTCGGGAACGCCGTGGGAAGAAGGAGCGGCTCTTTTATCGAGCCGTCGTAGTTGTCCACAAAGTCCACTGCGTCCTTGTCGATGCCGCCGAAGACCGTTTCGCAGAACTTGTCGAGCCGTGCCTCGGTGTATCGGGAGGCGGCGCAGGGAGACTTCGAGTAGTGCTTGCCGAAGGCGCCCTTGGATTCGATAAACGGATGCAGAAGCGTTTCGTGTCCCGTGGTGAGTCGGACGAGGGTATCGTAGATCGCCGCATCGCCGTGGGGGTTCAGCTTCATGGTCTCGCCCACGATGGAATTCGACTTTGTGAGCCGTCCGCCGAGGAGTCCGCCCTTGTACATCGAATACAGAAGCTTTCGGTGAGCGGGCTTGAAGCCGTCGATCTCCGGGATGGCTCTCGAAATGATCACGCTCATGGCGTAGGGCATATAGTTCGTTTCAAGAGTCGCCGTGATGGGCTGCTCGGTGACGAGCGCCGGCTTTATCTCTTCGGCTGCTTCCTGCTTCTTGCTTTTTCTTGTTGCCATGACTTACCGTCCTTACGTTTTATGGGATGAGCCGTTTCCTGCGGCTCTTTTCTTTAACTTTCTTTCTTTCTTTCTCTTTGTCGTGCGGTTTTGTTTTCAGTTTTCCCCGTCCTCCGGCTGCATATCGAAGATGGACAGCTGTCCGGACGTTTTCGGCTTTTCGGGGAAGCGGATGCCCAGATGCCCGTAGGCACGGGAGGTGGCGCATCTTCCCCGGGGCGTTCGATTGAGGAAGCCGAGGCGGAGGAGATAGGGCTCGTAGACGTCCTCGAGGGTGATCGCCTCTTCGCCGATGGTCGCCGCCAGCGTGTCGAGACCCACCGGACCGCCGCCGAAGTATTCGATGATGGCACGGAGCATCCTTCTGTCGATGGTGTCAAGACCGAGGTCGTCGATCTCCAGCATCGAGAGGGCGGCGTCGGAAATCGCCTTTGTGATGAGTCCGTCGCCCTTGACCTGCGCATAGTCACGCACCCGCTTGAGAAGGCGGTTGGCGATTCGCGGGGTGCCTCTCGAGCGCCGTGCGATCTCGAAGGCTCCGGCGTGCTCGGCGGAAATGCCGAGGATGGAGGCGCTTCTTTCCACGATGCCGCACAGCTCCTCATCGGTGTACAGCTCCAGACGGAGCTGATGACCGAAACGGTCCCGGAGAGGGGAGGTGAGCTGACCCGCACGGGTGGTGGCGCCGATGAGGGTAAAGTGCTTCAGCGGGAGACGGATGCTTCTGGCGCTGGGGCCCTTGCCCATGATGATATCGAGATTGTAGTCTTCCATGGCGGGATAGAGGATTTCCTCGATCTGCCGGGAAAGGCGGTGTATTTCGTCGATGAAGAGGATGTCACCGTCCCCGAGGTTGGTCAGAAGCGCCGCAAGGTCGCCCTGCTTTTCAATGGCGGGGCCGGAGGTGATGCGGATGTTGACTCCCATCTCCTGCGCAATGATGGTGGCAAGGGTGGTCTTGCCGAGTCCGGGCGGGCCGTGGAGAAGGATATGATCCAGTCCTTCGCCCCGCATCCGTGCCGCTTCCATGGATATTTTCAGTTTTTCCTTTACTTTTTCCTGCCCTACGTACTCCTCCAGTGTTTTCGGTCGGAGCGTATTTTCGTTGTCGTTCCCCTCGGCACCGTCTTCATCGGTGAATTCCGAGGAAACGATGCGGCTCTCGAAATCGAATTCTTCGTCGTCGTACTGAGGCTTTGAGCTTTTTATCAAATCGGTATTCCTCCGCTGTATTCCTGCTGCAGATATGTCGTTCTGTTCTTATTCCTTCTCTTTGTTTCCCGCTTTATTTTATGAGAAGCGCCAGTGCATTCCGGATGATGTCTTCCACCGTCTTGCCGCCCGCCGCTCTGACTGCCTTTGTCGCTTCACCCGAGCTGTAGCCCAGTACGGTGAGAGCCTCGATGGCTTCCTCGGCAGCGGAGGAGGGGGTGTAACCCGCCGTACTGCCCGAGCCTGCGGCGTCGCCTCCTGCGAGGTCGAAGCCCTTTGCCAGCTTGTCCTTCAGCTCGAGGATGACCTTCTGTGCCGTTTTGAGTCCAACGCCCTGCGCCCGGGAGATTGCCTTGGCGTCGTTTGCGGCAATGGCGGCGGCAAGGCTTTCACAGCTGTGCGCCGTAAGGATCGCCAGCGCCGCCTTGGGGCCGACTCCGGAAACGGTGATGAGCAGCTTGAAGACCGAGCACTCGGACTCGGCGGCAAAGCCGTAGAGCGAAACGCCGTCCTGCGTCACCGAAAGATAGGTGTAGACCTTGACCTTGACGCCCGTGGTGTTTCCCGAAGCGTCGAAGGCGCCTTTTCTTACAAGAGCGTCGTAGGTGGAGCCGCTGATCGAAAGATAATATCCGACGCCGCCGCATTCCACCACGGCAGCCGATGCCGTGAGGAGGGTGAGTGCGCCGTTCAAATAGTAAAACATACAGTTTTCCGTCCTTCCCGTACCTGAAATTCCCTATGGGCGTTTCCCGTGCCCCCCTATGGAAAGGGTCTTGCGGCACGGCGCTTTATGTGAGTCCGAAAAGCGAAGAGGTCTGCGAGTAGGCGTGGCAGATCGCCATGGCGAGGGCGTCGGCGGTATCGTCTGGCTTCGGGATCTCCCGGAGCTTCAGAATGTTCTTTACCATGTACTGGATCTGCGCCTTCTCGGCACGTCCGTAGCCGGTGACCGCCTGCTTGACCTGCAAGGGAGTGTATTCATAAATCGGCACGCCGCTTTTGCGCACCGCCAGAAGGATGACGCCTCTTGCCTCACTCACCGTGATCGCCGTTTTCTGGTTGTCGTTGAAGAATATTTCCTCGATGGACACCGCATCCGGACGGTAGGTCTCGCAGAGCTCGCTTATTCCCTCGAAGACCTCCAGAAGTCTGTCCTCCAGTTTTTTCCCCGCAGCGGTGAGCACCGCTCCGTATTCGATGACCCTGAATTTGTCACGGGTGTAGTCGAGAACGCCGAAGCCCACCGTGGCAAGTCCCGGGTCGATTCCCAAAATGACCACGCAAAACTTCCTCATTTTCAGTAAATTTCAATATAATATAATAACATTTTTTTCTCTCTTTGTCAAGGGCGGTATAAGAAGACACCGAGAAATAATTGTGAAAGTTTTGAAAATACCGCACGGTTTTGACGAGCCGCCGCCGGTACACGCTCATTTCACAGGCATCTTTTCACAAAAGTGTAAATGTACTTGAATTCTTCACAATTTGATGGTAAACTGAAAACGGTGTTTTACAGAACACGTATGACACGGCGCCGTTCTTTCTTTGAAGGAGCCGGGGCAATCCGGAAGCGGCGGCGTGAAAAGACAAGGATAAAGAGGACGTGGATCATTATGAAAATCATGAAAAGAATAAGCGGCATCGCCGCAAAGCTTACGGCAGTTCTTCTTGCCGCTTCGCTTTTTTGCGCCTTGGTACCCGCCTGCCCTGCAGAAGGGGAAGAAGCCGAGACGATGGCTGTTTCGCCGAAGCCCGCTCTGTCCTATACCGTTACGCTGAACGACACCTCCCGCCTCGGCATCGTCCTTGTGGCGCTGTATGAGAGCCGGGAAAACATGCGCCTTATCGAGGTCAAGACCTATATTCCTCTCATGCACTTCGTCAGCGACAACAGCGTTGACGACAGCTTCACAAGCCGGGAGGGCAGCTATGTCCGTGCCTTCTGGTGGTCGGGCTTCGGCGAGCTTGTGCCGCTTGCGGAGTTTGACGATGCGGAATACGATGCGTAGTACCGGGTGGGATATTCGCCGGGCAGCCTGATTTTTGGGGGTATGAAGAAATGCAGAATACCTTTTCGGTGCTTTCCTACGGGGCTGTCCCGGACGGAAGGACCCTTTCGACAAAAGCCTTTCAGAGCGCCGTCGATGCCTGCGCCGGGAGCGGCGGCGGGATTGTGGAGGTTCCTGCGGGGCGGTATCTCATCGGTACGATTTTTCTGAGAAGCCATACCGAGCTGCACCTTTGTGCGGGTTCTCTTCTCATCGCCTCCACCGACCTTGACGACTACAACGCCCCGGACGCTTATGCGCAGAATTTCGGCTGTGCGCCCGAGCAGTGGAACGCCTGCCACCTCATCATCGGCTGTGAGATCGAGGACGCCGCCATCACCGGCAGCGGTGAGATTTACGGGAACGGCGACTTTTTCTATGAGGAGCCGGTGCTTCCGGAAGGAGTTCCCACAAAAGGGAATGCGTGGAACTACTACGGGTGGGTGGACGGTCTGGCGCTTGCCAAGGATAAAGTCCGTCTTCGTCCTGGACAGACCATCGTTTTCGTCGAGAGCCGGAACATCCGTCTTCGGGATTTCACGGCACGGGACGTCACCTGCTGGTGCTGTTTCTTTCACGGCTGTGAGAACGTGAGCATATCGGGACTGAAAATTTTCAACAAGCGCTATTTCTGCAACACCGACGGCATCGACATCGACTGCTGTACGAACGTGACGGTCTCCGACTGCATCATCGACACCGGGGACGACGCCATCGCCATCCGGGGCGCCAGCCGCCGTCTTTCCGACGGGACGAAGGAGTGCCGTTATATCACCGTCACGAACTGCGTGCTTTCCAGTGCCTCCAGCGTGTTCCGCATCGGCGTGGGAGCAAGCAATATTTCCTACGTGAATATTTCGGATATCGTCATGAAAAAAGGCAGTACCGGAATCAATATTATGGGCGACTGGAACAAGGATATCAGCACCGGCATCCATCACGTCCGGGTGTCGAATATCAGCGCCGAATGTCTGAGTTATCCCCTCCGGATCGGCGCCGGGAAGCATAAGCCCATCACCGATATCGTCATCGACGGCTTTGCGGCTTCGGCGTATGCGTCGACGAATATTCTGTGTGCGGAAGGCTCCCGCCTTGAAAACGTCACCCTTCGCCATATCGACGTAAGGCTCCTGCATAAAGAGCTTTCCGTACCCTTCAACGAATATATGCTGGAGGCGAGGGGAAGAGCGATCCTGAACTGTCGGAACGCCAAGGGTCTTGCCCTTTCCGATGTGACCTATTCGGCAGACAAGGAGACCTTTTCCGAGTGGGAAGAACAGATGCACGTGACCGGCTGTTCCGAGCTTGCCCTATCGGGCGTGAAGTTCCTTGCAAAATAAGCCCGGAGGTTTTTCGGCAAAAGACGGCAAAACTCCGCATGGGATGTGCGGAAACAAAACATAATAAAAACAAATAACAGTATGATGAAAGGTCACCGAACCGTCCCGACTCATCCCTTGTAACGTCCGGCGGCGAAGTGAAAAGGGTAAAGACCATGACAGAAGTAACGAAAGACACCGTGATCGGCGATATTCTCGACGCCGCAGAAGACTGCGCTCCCTTCTTCCTTGAGATCGGTATGCACTGCCTCGGCTGTCCCTGCTCGAGAGGCGAAACCATCGCCGAAGCCTGCGAGGTACACGGCACCGATGCGGATGCACTGGTGGCAAAGATCAACGCTTACCTCAAGACAAAGTAAACCGTGAGCGGAAAGACGGCAGGTCTTCCCGTCGGTCCGAGGCTCAGAGCGGCGGCAGAATACGCCGCCGCTCGCTTTGTGCCGGGGGAAGAGGAAAAACGAATCTGCGCCGATATCGGCTGCGATCACGGCTATCTCTCGATCTATCTTGTCGAGAACGGCCTTTGCGACTTCGTATATGCCTGCGACATCAACGATAAGCCGCTGTCGGTGGCAAGAGAGAACATAGCGGGAAGACCCGAAAAGAACGGCGTCCTTGCCTCCCGGCGCATCGCCGTGGAGAAGCACGACGGCCTTGCGGGTCTTTCGGGAAAAGGGATAAACCGGGTTGTCATCTGCGGCATGGGCGGTGAGGTCATCGCCGGGATCCTCGAAAAAAGCCCGGAGTTCCACACGGAAGAGGTGCCGTACGTTCTGCAGCCCATGTCGAGGGAGACCGAGCTGCGGATATGGCTCATGGGAAACGGCTTTGTAATCCGGGACGAGACCCTTGTGCGGGATGCCGGAAGAGTGTATACCGTGATGCTCGCCGGGAAGGGCAGGGAAGAGCTGCCCTACTCCATGTCCGAGCTGTACCTCGGAAGGGAAAACATCCGCAAGGGCGGAGAATATCTCCCCGAGCTTCTCGAAAGAAAGCTCCTCCACGCCCGGAATCTCGTGTCCGCCGACATGCTTTCACACCGCCGGGTGCCGGAAAATGCCGCTCTGTTCTGTGAGCTCTGCGACCTTCGGCGATCTTTCGGAAAAGCGCTTTCCGAGAGCGACAGAGAGCTGTACGAGGATCTTTCCGAAGCGGCGAAAAGCACGAAATCGGAATATTAACAAATACAGGATATTATTTTACAAAATGCAAGAAGCAGAAGGATCGGAGGGATTGGGAGATGACTGCTTCCATAAGAGATATCGACGAATATCTGTCCTCGCTTTACCCGAAAACGCTTTCGGAGCCATGGGACAACGACGGCATCATGCTCTGCAAGGACACGGCTTTGGAGGTGACGAAGGCGCTCGTCTGTCTCGAGGTCAATGCCGACGCCATAGAAAGAGCCGCAAAGCTCGGGGCACAGCTGATCGTCACCCATCATCCTTTCATTTTCCGACCGCTGAAAAACGTCACCGGCGAAAGCTACGCCGAAACCGAGGCGCTGATGAAGAGCGGCATTTCGGTGCTGTCCTATCACACACGCTACGACAAAGCGATGCCCGGCGTGAACGACGTGCTCTGCGAGACCATCGGGCTTGAAAACGTCCGCGCTTTCGGCGAATTTCTGCGCATCGGTAATCTTCCGGAAGAACTTTGCGGAAAAGAGTTTGCCCGTCTTCTCATCGAAAAGCTCGGCTCTGTCGGGATGAGGGCGTATTACGAAAAAGACGCAAAAATCCGCACGGTGGCTGTCTGCGGCGGTGCGGGAAAGGAATTTCTTCCCGACGCAAAGAGCGCTTTTGCCGACGCCTTTGTCAGCGCCGACTTTTCCCACAACACCTTCCTTGATGCCAAAGAATACGGTGTCGCCCTCTTCGATGCGGGGCACTACAGCACCGAAAATCCGGCGGCGGCACGTCTTTGCCGTCTGCTTTCCGAAAGGTTTACAGACGTTTCCTTCGAGTTCTACGACGTGGAATGTCCGTTTTTTGCGGCGGAATAAAACGGCGGACTTTTCGGCAAAGTGTCATATTGGTACTTGACACGCCGGAAAACCTGTGCTATAATGTATTGTGAAAAAAGGGAGTAGTTCCGCCGGTATCCTGCCTGCGGTGTACGGTCGTCATCACGGCACCTTTCCGGTGCCCGGCTCGTACAGTACGAAGCGGTTCGCTTTTGTGAAACAAGACTTTTATCACCGGTGCCTCGCATTGTGCCTGTGGTAAAGGTCTTTTTTTTGTAAAGGCTGTGCGGCACGGCTCCCGGACTTTCCCGAGGATTTCACAAGCGGCGGGGCGTGTTTTTGACGCTGCAGAATACCGAGATAACGGACGAATGAACGGAAGGAGAATACGATGCCCTTTGATGCAGGCTTTACGTCGGCTGTCGTGAAGGAGCTTTGCGACAGTGTCCTCGACGCAAGGATCGACAAAATCTATCAACCGGAAAAGGATATGGCCGTCCTGACGCTCAAGGTCGGCAAAGAGACGAAAAAACTCCTTCTTTCCGCCGCTCCCGGCAATTCCCGCTTCGGCTTTACCGAGACCGAAATGGAAAATCCCGCCTCGCCTCCGATGTTCTGCATGCTCCTTCGCAAGCACCTTGTGGGGGGACATATCACCTATATAAAACAGCTCGGCTTTGAAAGAGCCGTGGAGATCGGCGTCAGCAGCCACGACGAAATGGGCTTCGCCTCTCAGAAGGCGTTGGTCGTTGAGATCATGGGCACCTACAGCAATATCATCCTCCTCGACGAAAAGCACCGGATCCTCTCCGCCGTGCGGTACGTGGATCTTTCGGTCAAGGCGAAAAGGCAGATCCTGCCCGGCTTCCCCTACGAGCTTCCTCCGGCGCAGGAGGGAAAGGTGGACCCGCTGACTACAGGCAGAGAAGCCTTCCTCGCCCGGATCGCAAAGACCCTTGACGACGGCTTCGGGGATACTCCCGCCGACAGATTCATTCTGTCCTCCTACATGGGCGTGTCGCCGCTTCTTTCGAGGGAGATCGCCTTCCGTGCCTCGAAGAAAACCTCGGTATGCCTTTCCGAGCTGGATCCCGAAAGACTCTGGTTTGCTTTCCGGGAGATATACGGCGAGGCGGCGAAGGGCGTATTTACGCCTTATATCCTCTACGACCGGGACAAAAAGCCGCTGGAATACTCTTTCTGCGAGATCCGTCAGTACGGTCTTTCCGCCGTCTGTGTAAAGTGCGGCTCCTTCGGCGAGCTCCTTGACCGGTACTGCGCCGAGCGGGACAGAGCCGAGAGCATCCGGCACAAAGGGCAGGACGTTCTGAAGCTTCTCAGCGCCGCAAGCGCCCGGATCACAAAGAAACTCTCTTTGCAGGAAAAAGATCTTGCCGAATGTGCGGACAGAGAAAAGTACCGCCTTTACGGCGACCTCATCACCGGCTATATATACATGCTGAAAAAGGGCATGACCGGCGCAAAGCTCGTGAACTACTACGACGAGGCGGGCGCTGAGGTGGAGGTGCCTCTCGAGGTCAATCTGACCCCTTCGCAGAATGCGCAGAAATACTATAAGCTGTACAACAAGGCAAAGAACCGTGAGATCCAGCTCACCGCACAGATACAGAGCGGCAGGGAAGAGCTGGACTACATCGACACCATCTTCGACAGCCTCACCCGATGCGAGGGCGAGAAGGACGTGACCGAGATCCGGGAGGAGCTTGCCACCGGCGGCTACGGCAAGAAGCTGGAGGCGATGGCTCGCTCCGGCACGAAAATGAAGAACGCCCGCCGGGAGAAGATGAAGAAGACCTATAATCTGTCGGAATACCGCACCAGCGGCGGCTATAAGGTCCTTTGCGGAAAGAACAATCTGCAGAACGACTACCTCACCACCGTCCTTGCGGGGAAAAACGACGTATGGTTCCACGTCAAGGGGATGCCCGGCTCTCACACCGTGATGTTCTGCGGTGCCGAAGAGCCTTCGGCGCAGGATTACACCGAGTGCGCCATGATCGCAGCGTACAATTCCAAGGGCAAGGATACCCCCGGCGTTCCGGTGGACTACACAAGGATAAAGAACGTAAAGAAGCCCTCCGGCGCAAAGCCCGGCTTTGTCATCTACGAAACAAACTTTACGGCTTACGTCACGGCGGATAAGGAAAAAACAGAGGCTCTGCGGGTCTGAAGACGCCGCCTGCCGCCTTTTGCGGGGCGGAACGATAAGTGCGCCGCCGCACTATGTGTGACCGATCAGTCAGGAAACAAAACGAAACGGAGAACATTCATGAAGTACATAATTCTGGATATGGAGTGGAATCAGGCGCCCTGCGCCGAGCTGACAAGGAAACTCGACGACGGCAGCCGTTTTTCCGGCGAGATCATCCAGGTAGGCGCCATCAAGATGGACGAAAAAGGAAACATCGAGAGCACCTTCGACTCGCTCATAAAGCCCGTGGTCTATAAGAAGATGCACAAGAAGGTGTCAAGACTCACCGGGATCACCGCCGACATGCTTCTCGATGCGGGGAGCTTTGAGGAGTGTATGAACGAGTTCGCCGAATGGTGCGAGCCGGAGCATATCATCTTTACCTGGGGTCCCGACGATATCCGGGTGCTCCGGCAGAACTGCCGTCTCTTCGAGTTTGAAGAGGGCTTCTTTGAGAACTGGTACAACCTGCAGGTCATCTACAACATGCAGACCGGTACCGGCTCGGGTCAGCAGGCGCTGGCGGCGGCGGTGGAGCATTTCAGCATCGACAGCTCTCTGAAGGCTCACGACGCTCTCAACGACGCTTTCTATACCGCTGAGGTGCTGCGGTGTCTTGATATCGAAAAGGGCATCGCCGAGTACGGAAAGGGAAATCTTACGCCTCCTCCCGACGAGAAGCGCAAGAAGATCTTTACCGGCATTAAGGGAAGAGCCGCCATGGTGAAGGACCCGGAAATCTGCAGTGTTCTTTGTCCCGAGTGCGGGGAAGAGATGACCGCTTCGCCGGAGGGCTACGTCAAGGTCAGCCACTTCAAATTCGTGGGAAGATACACCTGCTCCGAGCACGGAGAGTACGCGGTGACTCTCAAGATCGGCGGCGGTTCGGATAAGAACATCACCGTAAGACGCACGGTGAAGAAATACGTGCCCGAGCCGGAAATCGCAGAGGAAGAGCCGGAGGAGCCGAACGTCCCCGAAGCGGCGGCCGAGCTTCCTGCCGAAGCATAAACGAATCTCCCGGAAGGGCAGGGCGAAGACACGTCTGCCCAAAGCTGTTATTCAAAAATCATTCCATAAATAATGCATTATTCGGAGGATTTTGTTATGGAACTCGCCATGATCATCGTACTGTTTCTCTTAGGTCTTGTATTCATCGTCAAGGGCGGCGATATCTTTGTGGACGCCGCATCCTGGTTTGCCGAAGTCTTCGGGATTCCGAAGTTCCTCATCGGCGCCACCGTCGTCAGCGTCGCTACGACCCTTCCCGAGCTTCTCACCTCCATCTTTGCTACGGCGAAGGGACAGCTCGGCATCGCTGCCGGCAACGCCATCGGCTCGGTAACGGCGAACATCGCCCTCATCATGGCAATCTCTCTCGTTTTCCTGCCCTCGGCGGTGGACAGAAAGAGCTACACCCATAAGACGGTGCTTATGGCGGCGGCGTGTGCCGTGCTGTTCGTTTTCTCCCTTTCGGGAAAGCTGGGCATCCTTCCCACCGTCATTCTTCTTGCCATCGTCGCATACTATACCTATGACAGCATCGTGGAAGCCAAAAAGTCCATGAGCGAGGCAAAGGACGAGGACAAGCCCGAAAAGGACAGACGGAGCATCCTTATCAACATTGCAAAGTTCGTTCTCGGTGCTGCCGGCATCGTTCTCGGCGCCGATCTCCTCGTTGACAACGGTACCGAGCTTGCCCGTATCATCGGCGTGGACGAGGGCATCATCGGCGTTACCGTCATCGCCATCGGCACCTCGCTCCCCGAGCTTGCCACGGCGATCACCGCCATTGCCAAGAAGCAGGCTTCTCTGTCGGTGGGCAACATCATCGGCGCCAACATCATTGACCTCTCGCTCATTCTGCCGGTGTGCTCGCTGATCTCCGGCGGAAAGCTCACCGTGCCGAGACCCAGTTACGCTTTTGACCTTCCCGTGTGCTTCCTTGTCATCGCCATCGCCGTCGTCCCCACGATCATTGCCGGTAAATACAGACGCTGGCAGGGCATCGCCCTTCTCGCCGTCTACGCCGTTTACGTATATCTGCGCTGTACGCTCAACTTCGCCGATCCGGCTGTTCTGCCGATCTTCCCGTGTTATCCTGAGGTTTGATGACCCCATTTCCCGCCGAAGGCGCAAAGACCAACGTGCCGGGGGCGGTAATTTCGGAGAATAAAAAGTGACGAAAGAAAATTTCATCCAAGCGCCGAACGGCATCCGGATTTACGGTTACCGAAGCCCGTATCTCCACTCCTTCTGTCTCTGCCTCTACGTGAAGGCGGGACCTTTGTACGAGTCGGATGCGGAGAACGGCATTTCGCATTTTTTCGAGCACATGGCGTTCCGCAGCATCAACGCCGCCATGGGCGGTGAGCTGTACGCCAAAGCCGATCTGTACGGCCTTACCATGAACGCCGTCACCTATAAGGAATTCATCCAGTTCAAGATCACCGGCGCAACGCCGAGATTCCGGGATGCCGCCGAGATCCTCACGAAGATCTTCGTTCCTTTCAGCGTGCCGCACACCGAGCTCGAGACCGAGCGCAAGCGCATCCGGAGCGAGATGCGGGAGAACGACGATAAAAATTCCCTTGAGTATTTTTCGCAGAAGAGGGTATGGCAGGGGACGAGCCTTGTCAATACCATCATCGGAAAAAACAGCAACCTCGGCAGGGTTTCGCTTTCCTCTCTTGCGGCGTATCAGAAAAAGGCGCTGTCGAAGGACAATATTTTCTTCTGCCTTACCGGCAACGGCGGCGAGGACGGTGAAAAGCTCCTTGCCGGGCTTCTTTCCGGTGTGAGCACTTACGAGAGCGAAGAAAAGCGGGAGAACGTGGCGCAGATCCCCGAGGGTTTCGGGAACCGTCACTGCGACATTGCCGTCAAAAACAGCCGGGAGCACGTGGTGCGCTTTTCCTTCGATCTTGTCGCCTCAGGGATGAATACCGCCGAGCAGTATCTTCTCTACGATATTCTGTTTGCCGGGGAGTGCTCCAAGATGTTCAAGGAGCTTTCCAACGAGTCGGGACTGGTATACAGCTACGATGCCTGCCTTGAAAAGTACAACAACATCGGCACCATCAGCTTTTTGTACGAGGTGGGAGCGAAGGACGTGTACACCTCGGTGGAAAAGGTTGTCGGGATCTTGTGCGATCTTAAAAAGGGCATCACCGACGAGCTTTCGCACACCAAGCCCTTCTACACCGAGAACTGCGAAATGCTTCTCGATGAGCCGGAGGAGCTGAATTATCAGCTGGGCTATGAGTATAAAATCATGGGAAAGCCGTTCCTCGGTCTTGAGGCAAGGCGCAGGGAATTCGAGGACTGCACAAGCGAACGGATGACCGAGATCGTCCGGGAGATCTTCCGCTGCCGCAACCTTGTCCTCACCTTCAAGGGCGACGCACGGCGTTTCGATACCGAGAGGGTACGGAAAATCTGCGAAGCGCTGGGAGACTGAAAAGACGAAGGGGCATTTTCTGCGCCTTCTCCGGAAGGATACCACTATATATAGCGGCAGACACCGCAGATAGTATATATAAATTGTAAAAGGAAAGAAAGTATGAAAATTGTCGGACTTCAGAAGCTGACTCTTCTGGACTATCCCGGAAGAGTGGCGTGCACCGTATTCCTCGGCTCGTGCAATTTCCGTTGCCCCTTCTGCCATAACGGCGAGCTCCTCGGAAACGATACCCCCGCTTTTATGACGGAAGAGGAGTTTTTCGCCTTCCTTGAGGGACGGAAAAAGGTCCTCGACGGTGTGTGCATCACCGGCGGTGAGCCGACCCTTTCTCCCGAGCTTCCGGAATTTATGAAAAAGATCAAAGAGACGGGACTTCCCGTAAAGCTGGATACCAACGGCTATAAGCCGGAGGTCCTCCGGCTCGTTCTCGAAAACCGCCTTGCCGATTATGTGGCGATGGACATCAAGAACAGCCCCGGACGCTACGCCGGAACGGTGGGACTTCCGAAGGTGGAGCTTCAAAAAATCGAGGAGAGCATTGCCCTTCTCACAAGCTCGGATATCGACTACGAATTCCGCACCACCGTGTCCGAGCAATTCCACGATGAGGCGTCTGTTTCCGATATGATCCGATGGGTGCTGGAGGCGTCGCACGGCATCGCTCCGAAGGCGTTCTATATCCAGCCTTTCGTGGACAGAGAGACCTGCATAGAGGCGGGACTTTCCGCTCCGGACGACGAAAAACTGAAGGCTTTTACCGGGATTCTTGCGCCCTTCGTGAAAAAAGCCGCTCTTCGGGGAAAAGACTGATAACACAATATATTGTGTTATACGAAAAAAATTCCATACAAGGTATTGACAATCCGGAATTCCTATGCTATAATGGACACGCTGCTTCACCGGGCAAAGCGTGTTCTTTTTTTGTTTGCGGGTAAGGGTATTGTTTCTTTCGTTTTCGGGCGCTCGATTTTTCGAAGAACGGGCGCTTTTTGAACGCCTGTACCGCACCGGAAAAAGGATGCGGAAGGATGCGCCGACCGGTGCGCCTCTCTTTGCTTACGGCTGAAAAGATAGTATATTATAGGGGGATTCGTCATGTATCACGTACTGAAACGGGACGGCAGCTCGATGGAATTTGATATTTCCAAGATCTGCGCCGCCATGATCAAAGCGTTTGAAGCACAAGGCAAAAACTACCACACAAGCATCATCAATATGCTGGCTCTGCAGGTCACCGCAGACTTTGAGAGCAAGGTCAAGAACGACGTCATCGCCGTGGAGGATATCCAGGACTCGGTGGAAAAGGTCCTTTCGGATGCCGGCTACGCCGACGTTGCCAAGGCGTACATCCTTTACCGTAAGCAGAGAGAAAAGATCCGTAACGTAAACTCCGCTCTGCTCAACTACAAGGATCTTGTCGATAACTATCTGAAGATCAACGACTGGAGAGTCAAGGAAAACTCCACCGTCACCTACTCCGTGGGCGGTCTTATCCTCTCGAACTCCGGCGCCATCACCGCCAACTACTGGCTCAGCGAGGTCTATGACAGCGAGGTAGCCGAGGCGCACCGCAGTGCCGCCATCCACCTCCACGACCTTTCGATGCTCACCGGCTACTGCGCCGGCTGGTCGCTGAAGCAGCTCATTCAGGAGGGACTCGGCGGTGTTCCCGGAAAGATTACGTCTTCTCCGGCAGGTCATCTGTCCACCCTGTGCAATCAGATGGTCAACTTCCTCGGCATCATGCAGAACGAGTGGGCGGGTGCGCAGGCATTCTCCTCCTTCGACACCTATCTTGCTCCCTTTGTCAAGATCGACAATCTGAGCCACAAGGAAGTCAAGCAGTGCATCCAGTCCTTCATTTACGGCGTGAATACTCCTTCCCGCTGGGGTACGCAGGCTCCCTTCTCGAATATCACCCTCGACTGGGTGGTTCCGAACGACCTGAAGGATCTTCCCGCCATCGTAGGCGGCAAGCCTCAGGATTTTACCTACGGCGACTGTAAGAAGGAAATGGACATGGTGAACAAGGCGTTCATCGAGGTCATGCTCGAGGGCGACGCCAACGGAAGAGGCTTCCAGTACCCGATCCCCACCTATTCCATCACCCGTGACTTCGACTGGAGCGAGACCGAGAACAACAAGCTCCTCTTCGAGATGACCGCCAAGTACGGTACTCCCTATTTCTCCAACTACATCAATTCCGATATGGAGCCCTCCGACGTGCGCTCCATGTGCTGCCGTCTGAGACTCGACCTTCGTGAGCTCCGCAAAAAGTCCGGCGGCTTCTTCGGCTCCGGCGAGTCCACCGGCTCTATCGGCGTTGTCACCATCAACCTGCCGAGGATCGCTTATCTTGCAAAAGACGAGGCGGACTTCTACGAACGCCTCGACAAGCTCATGGACATTGCGGCTCGAAGCCTCAAGACCAAGCGTACCGTCATTACCCAGCTTCTCAACAACGGTCTGTATCCCTATACCAAGAGATACCTGGGCACCTTCGAGAATCACTTCTCGACGATCGGTCTTATCGGCATGAACGAGGTGGGGCTCAATGCCAAGTGGCTCAGAGCCGATCTTACCAACGAGTGTACGCAGAAGTTTGCCCGTGAAGTCCTCGACCACATGAGAGAGCGTCTGAGCGACTATCAGGAAATGTACGGCGACCTCTACAACCTCGAGGCGACTCCCGCCGAGTCCACCACCTACCGTTTTGCCAAGCACGACAAGGAGCAGTATCCCGACATCATCACCGCCAACGAGAACGGCTCTCCTTACTATACCAACTCCTCGCATCTTCCCGTGGGCTACACCGAGGATATCTTCACCGCTCTCGAGATCCAGGACGATCTCCAGACGAGATATACCTCCGGTACCGTATTCCATGCCTTCCTCGGCGAAAAGCTCCCGAGCTGGCAGGCTGCGGCGGCTCTCGTCAGAAAGATCGCCGAGAACTTCAAGCTCCCGTACTACACTATGTCGCCTACCTACTCGGTATGCGCCGAGCACGGCTACATCACCGGCGAGCAGTACACCTGCCCGATTTGCGGCAAGAAGACCGAGGTTTACAGCCGTATCACCGGTTACTACCGTCCCATCCAGAACTGGAACGACGGTAAGAGTCAGGAATTCAAGGACAGAAAGCTCTACGACGTGAACCACTCGGTTCTCAGGAAGTCCTGCGCAGCCCCTGCGGAAAATGCCGAAGAAAATACCGAAGAAAAGTGCGCTTGCTGCACCGAGAGCGAAAACGCCGGTCTCCTTCTCTTCACCACCAAGACCTGCCCCAACTGCGCTCAGGCGGAAAAGCTTCTCGGCAATGCAGGCATCGCCTATAAGAAGCTCGTTTCCGAAGAAAACGCCGACCTTGTGGGACAGTACGGTATCCGGCAGGCTCCGACTCTCATCGCCGGCTCCGAAAAGATCGTCGGACTCGGACCGATCCGCAGGTATATTTCCGAGAGAGGTTGACAGACCGGATGGCAAGCTATGATATCGTTATCGTCGGTGGTGGACCTGCGGGACTTACGGCGGCGCTGTACTGCGCAAGAGCAGGGAAGAGCGTCTGCATTCTTGAAAGGAACATCACCGGCGGACAGATCGTCTATGCTCCCCTCGTGGAGAATTACCCGGGACTTCCCGGCATGTCCGGTCAGAGCTTTGCCGATGCTTTGACGTCACAGGTCGAAGCCCTCGGCGTGGAGATTGCCTATGAGGAAGCCCTTTCGGTGCTTCCCGCAAAAGGTACGGCAGAAACGAAGGTAGTCACCGACTGCGGCGAGTATACCTGCCGCGCGGTCATTATCGCCGCCGGTACCTCCCACCGGACGCTCGGGCTTGAAAACGAGGACGAGCTTGTGGGAGCGGGCATCTCCTACTGCGCCATCTGCGACGGCGCCTTCTACAAGGATAAAAAAGTCTGTGTCATCGGCGGCGGCAATACCGCTTTGCAGGAAGCCATCTTCCTCTCGGATCTTTGCCGTGAGGTAACGCTCATCCACCGAAGGGATGCCTTCCGGGCGGACGCAGCTCTTGTGGAACGCTTCAAGGCAAAGGGCAGTGCCAGAATGCTCCTCGATACCACCGTGAAGAGCCTTATCACCAAGGACGGCTCGGTATGCGGCATCGTGACCGATACAAAGGGAAAAACGGAAGAGCACGAAACCGATTGCCTCTTCGTTGCCGTGGGCAATACGCCCAATACAGCCCCCTTTGACGTCCTCGGCATCACCGGAGACAGCGGCTTTTTCAAGAGCACCGAGAGCGGAAAAACGGCCTATCCCGACGTGTTCGTCGCCGGGGATTGCCGGGAAAAGGCGGTAAGACAGCTTACTACCGCCTGCGCCGACGGAGCAAATGCCGCAACAGGCGCCTGCGAGTACGTGGATTCTCTGAAAGCGTGAGTGAAACGCTCTGTATGAATACAGAATAATAGCGGGGACGGATCGGTCATACGGTCCGTCCCCGCTTTTGCCGCAGGATCGTTCAAAAGAAGGCGGGCGTCCCGCCCGGAAAAGATTCCTCAGCTTCTGACGGCTTTGGAACAGGCGGGGAAAATGCGCTTTTTTTATTTCTTCAGGCGTTACGGTACATATCGTACACCACGTACCCGCCCTTTCCTTTCAGCGAGCCGGGGAAGGTCTCCATCGCCATCTGACACCGCGGCTCGATCATAGGGTAGCCGCTCACGGGGTAGATGCCGTACTCGGAGGAGGTACAGAAGCCCACGGTATTGTAGAACTTGTTGTTTCCTTCGACGATGATTCCCTTATAGCCCCTCTTTTTCACTTCCTCAATGCCGAGCTTCAGCATCGCCGTACCGACGCCCTGCCGCAGATAATCGGCGTGGACCGATACCGGGGCGAGCATGACGATATCCGTTTCCTTCGCACCGCCGTGCCCGCCCTCCGGTGTCCTTGACAGCGGGAAGCGGGAAAACAGAAAATGACCGACGATCCCGCCGTCTTTTTCCGCAACAAGCGAAAGCTCCGGTATGCGGTATTCGGAATCCCTTATTTCCTCAATCAGCGCCACGATGTCGGTGCCGTCGGAGTAGTCTGTCCCTTCCCGGAAGGAACGGAGCACCAGCGATACGATGTCCTTGTAATCCCCGTGCGTTTCGGGACGAATGGTTATCTTTTGATCGTTCATATGCGTTTCCTTTTCTTAAAATCGATTGATGTATTTTACAGGTTGAATCGCACTCTCATCGGCTTTGCTTCGGGATGCTCTTCGAGAAAATCCATAAGGAGGAGCTTCAGATCGTCGGTATGATCCTCGGTAAAATCTTCATAGTCGAGCTCCTTTATAAGGGAAAAGCGGCAGATGTCCGGATTTTCCTTATAGGCTTTCTGCAGAGCCCGGTTCGGCCACGAGCCGAGCTTTAACTGGAAGCCGGTGCCGTTGAAGTCGGCGACGGCGTCCTTTGACATATCGACCCACATGTCCTCGCCGCACTGCCAGCAGACGATACCCATTTTGGGGTGTCTGTTTTTGTACTGTTCTACCAGTTCTTTTTTCTTTTCCTTATCCATTCGTTTTTCCTCCCATAGCGGATAATTCTCTTTTCCGGATATACAGAGGTCCTTCTTCACCGATTTCTCCCGTCGGAATAAACCCCGATTTTTCGAGGACTTTTTGCGAGGCGATGTTGGATTCTTCCGTTTCCGCCGTGACACATGATACCTCGGGTTGATTTAATGCCCAGTCCGCAATTGAAGATACTGCTTCGGTTGCATATCCGTATCCTTGATAATTTTCGGCAATACCGTAGCCAATTTCGGTTGAGCCGTCTTCGGATATCCCCTTGAAGCAAAGCTCTCCGATGTGTGTTCCATCCTTTAATTCGATCATCCAGATGGCATACCACTCCCATTGATCCGGATGCGCAAGAGAGTCGTCCAGCATTTCCGTGTAAGCAGCTTTCAGGACATCCACGGTCTGGTCCACAATAAACGCTTCCATCTGCCCTTTGGAAGCAGGATATATTTTCAAACGTTTTGTTTCTATCATATTCCCTCGTTTAATAATGAGATAAATTCATCAATATTGCTCATCATGGCAGGATGTCCGCCATGCACAAAAATGTGTGACTTTGCCATACCGGTTCTTTCGCAGATCTCCGCAAAAAGCTTTTCGTAATGACCTTTCGGGAACATCTCGTCTTCCTCGCTGCCGGTAAGCAACAGTTTAACTTTCAGTTCTTCTATGGGTTTATGGAAGAATGAGCCTATCGAATTTGCGTGAGCGATTACTGCTTCCGTATCAGCATCGACAACGCTTTCCCAGTCATCCCCATGCAAAGCTTTCAGCATCGAACGAAACCCCGCGTTTTGTTTGGCGGAGATTCGTCCCATACGTATCTGTTCTGTAAGCTTTGGATCGGCATTCAACCCCTCAAAGCTGTCAGCAACAACGCATTCAACAAGCTCCGGCTTCTCCAGTGCAACGTTGATCGCTGCAAGTGCGCCGCCGCTGCATCCGATCATTTTTACTTTGGAAAGCTTCAGTTCATCACAAAGAGCACCGACCTGCATAGCCCATTCATACCATAGATCAGCGGACCACTCGTTCATTCTGTCAGACTGACCACAGCCCAAGAAGTCCAACGTGATTATATGATACTTCTCTGCAAGCATAGGAATCACCGGTGTGAAGAACTTCCCGGAAACCGTGTTGCCGTGTAACAGTACAAGTACTTCACCGCTTCCGTGTTCTTCGTAATAAATCCTTTTTCTGTTATACTTGAAAAAACTCATACGATTCTCCCTTTTTTAGACAACGGCAATTTGAATTAACGCTATTACACCGGTGTTCCGACTTCAATCAGATTTCCGTCCGGATCATAAAAGCGCACCACACGCTGACCCCAACTGTGTGTCATCGGCAAATTTACAAACTTCGTTTCCGGGTATAATGTTTTCAGCTTCTCATAAAAAGCATCAAGGTTTTCTTCCTCAAAATACAGCTCGCAGGCATTGTTTTGCGGAATAATATCTTTGCCGATAAAACCGCGCCAGTATTTTTCCTCCTGCAAAACAAGACCGCCGGACAGAATCATATTGCCGTCATTATCCCGGAGTGTTTCAAGACCGAAAAGATCGTGATAATACTTCTCTGCTTGTTCTATATCTTTCACAACGAGCAAAAATCCGCTTAATTTCATAATTTATGTTCTTCTTTCCGATTTTTTATTACTGCAATTTTTTATACTTATGATTTCTTTGAATGCGGCAGCCGTTGCGACAATACATACAACCGCCGCCCCGTATTTCACATCTGCGACATAAACCGACAGCGGCAGAAGAAACAGCAAGATCCCCGTAAGCTTATTGCCGAATGAATGCTCAACAGTCAATTTTTTCGCCTTTATGCTTGCAACGGCAATACCCGTAACTTTTATTACCGCAATTATCGCCGCCCATATCCATACCCAAAGCGGAATATTCAGTAAAGGCAGTATTTTTACGGCATAGATAACCGCAAAAATCAAATCCGCCATGCTGTCGAGCCTTGCGCCATTTTCGCTTTCCGTGTGCAGTTTTCGCGCGACAAAGCCGTCCAGCACATCGGTTATGCCGCACAAAAGATAAAGCACAAAAAAAGGATACGAATTCGGCTTAAAAGCAAGCAATAACAGGCAAAATAATATTCGGCTGACTGTGATACTGTCGGCAACCATAGCCTTTATTGCTCCCACCGTTTCAGTGTCGGGAACAGCTTTTCGCAATACTCTTTCATAATCCGGTCATCTTCTTTCATACATCCGTATAAAATGCTCTGTAAACGCTTCGATTTTCTGCATAATCTCAGGCTCTTTGTCGGGCTCGCGGTCGCAAAGCAGCACAAGCGAGGATATGGG
>JAZRXH010000156.1:0-7252 GCA_045600125.1 Eubacteriales bacterium
CAGTTCGCCCCTACGATTTTACGAATAATTATTCATTACTCTCAGAGCCGTATTTTGTCGGGACGATGTGGGCATCGTCCCCTACGGTTTGGTTTGTCAAAGGCGAAAACAAAACTCCGATGAGGTCGTGTCTTGACCTCATCGGACGATGTAAACTTATTATTTATGCTGAAAACTTGCTGAGTTTGACCGCTTGCATATAAGGCGGTCAAACGGGACTATACTCGGGCATCTGCGTTCCCGCTTTTGTCTGCGGTGGGGTCTCGATTTTGCCGCGGGGCTTCCCCGCTCGGGCATCTGCGTTCCCGCTTTTGTCTGCGGTAGGGTCTCGAATTGCCCGCGCTGGCTCAGCGCTGCCCGCGGGGGCTTCCCCGCTGTTCTCTATAGAGTCTGCGGATTTTGAAAAATGCCATGACCACCCCGACGGTGGAGTAGAGCGTCATGATGATGTAGGTCATCCGGGAGGGGGTCTCGGGGAGCATCGTGATATAGAGAATCAGCGAAAGGGTGTTGCCGAGGAGCATGGAATAGGTGTACTCCACAAAGGCGAACATGCAGAGCACGGTGGAGGCGATGCCCACCGCCGATACGGTGTTGTCGAGAAGCATATAGCCGGACTTCATGCGGGAAAATACGAAATACTCGAAGACCCACAGAGCGGCAAAGGCGAGAAGTGCAAAAAGAAACTGTTTTTTCGTCAGCTTGCGGAATTCCGTGGAGTCGGCGTACTTCCTTTTGTTCCACCGCAGGAAGGAGATCAGCTGCATGGTAAAGGAGAATAACAGCGCATACGCCGCACTGGCGTAGAGCCCCATGGTACAGTAGGCAAAGCAGTACAGAAGCGAATTGAGTGCGCCCACGAGGAGCATGTAACGGTTGGCGTCCGACTGGAGCCTCGTCACCCCGATGGAGATATAAAGCGGGAGGACGGTGAGCACGTCCGCCCTGAAGACGAAGGCGCATACCGTGATGAGCGCCGCCGTCACGAACGGCAGAATGTTCTTGATGATATTCACGGTTCCGGAATTTTCTTTGACTGTCATCTGCTTGCCCTTCTGCGCTCCGGGAGGATTTTGCCGCCTTTGCGGCTTTCGGTGAGCGCATCATACCTCCCGCACCGGAGCCTTGTCTTTTTTCTTCGTGCGGGAGGTATTTTTGTGTTTTATTTCGGTTTTACTTCTGTTTTATGCGATTTATGCGCTTATTCCTTATCGAAATTTGCCTTGATGAGAGCAAGATCGGCAACGCTGACCGTGCCGTCCTCGTTGATGTCGGTGTAAGCCTTCAGGGCATCGGAGGCGCCGGACGCAAGACCTCTTACCACACGGATGAAGTCGTTGACGTCTGCCTTGCCGTCGCCGAAGCGGTCGCTGTAGCTGCCTGCGACGTCGCCGGGGATGAGGGTGATCTCGGTGCTTTCGCCCGAAACGACCGTGCCGAAGTAAGGCTTGTAGCCGTTCTTCGTCACCTTCACGCCGTAGGTTCCTTCCGGAAGAACGACGGTCGCCGTAAGGGTCGAGGTATCGGTAGCGGCGTCCTCGAGGTTCACTTCCCGGAGGACGTTCGTATTGCTTTCATCCGCATAAACGGTGAGCTTTGCAAAGTTTGCATAGCCGCTTTCTGCAAGAGTCACGGGAGTATCACCATCGGCACGGACGAGATTTACGGTGATGCTTGTTTCGGCGTCGGTGACGTCGGTGAGCACGTAGCTCGTGCCCTCGTAAGCACGGAAGTTGTCCACGTATGCGGTAAGACCTGCTGCCTGCGCAGAGGAGCCGTCGGAGAACTGTACGAAGCAGATGCCGCCGAAGACGCTGTTGTTGATGGGAAGATTGCCGAGCTCGGTGCCGTCAAGATAAATCTTTGCGAAGGCATCGGCGCAGTCGAGAGCAAACTTCACGGTGATGCGGTGCCATTCGTCAAACGGAATCACGGCATTCGCATTCAGAGCAACGTCGGTCATGTTGTTCGCCTTGACGCCGGTGATCTTGCCGTTCTTGTCGATGTAGAACGCCAGTCTGTCGCCCTTGTAGTGCTCGAGGGACAGCGGGGACTTGAATTCGACGTACAGCGCCGTATTGGCATTGGCAAGATTCAGGTCGAAGGAGATCTCACCGGCGTACAGCTCGGGAATGGATCTCGAAACTCTCGTCGCCGTCTTGTCTGCGTCCTGAATTTTGAGGCTGTGGGTGCCGGTGGAGGCTCTCTCATCGGTGATGGTGAGATTGCCCTTATCCACTTCCCAGCCCTCATAGACGGGAGAGGTGGACTCGAAGTCGTCGGCGGCGCCCTTGGACTTATAGAGGTAGTCCTCGCCGTTTTCGATGGTCATGGTGTAGTTCATGCCCTTGCTGTAATGCCACCATGCAAGATGGAAGGTGTCCACGCCCATGTAGTCGTCGAAGACGAGCTTCGGCTGGGTGGACTTATAGCCGCAGGCTTCGAGGGTGCCGAGCCACGTGCCGCTCCATACGTCCAGCTTCTTGTTCCACGTCTGCATGCCGTCGGTGGAGTAAGCGAGGTTGAGAGGATTGCGGTAGTAGGAGGTGCCGCCCATGATGTTGTTGCCCGCCCAGAGGAGAAGGATATCGTTCTTGCAGTTCTTCAGAACCGGGAAGGTGTTGGGAGAATAAAGCTGGATAAGCTTTGCGTTTGTCGTCCACGTAAGACCGTTGTCGGTGGATGTAGTTTCGCCGAGCTGTACGACGCCGGGGTACTGTACACGGATGTACGCCTTCATGGTGCCGTCGGGAAGAACGGCGAGGGAGCACTCGGAACAGCCGGATTCGTAAACGGAGCCGCCGGTGCCTGCGTCGTAGGTCACGATGCTTTCGCTTGCCTGCCACGTTCTGCCGGCGTCACGGGAGTACATGAAGCGGAGGTAGAGGGAGCTTTCGTGGGTCTCGGCTCCGGTGTAGGCGAATACGTAGTCGATGCCGTTTCCGTCCCCGTCGAAGGAAGCCGCCTTCACGCCGTCGCAGTAGGTGACGGAATAGCCGTCGCCGGTATCGGGAATATAGCAGGAGCCTACCACGCCGGTGTCGGGGTTGAACCAGGTATAACCGTTGTCGTCACTTTCGAGGATGGCGACCTTCAGCGTCCACGCTCCGCCGCCCGGGAATACGTGGAAGAAGCACCACATCCTGTCGCCGTCCACGAGGAAGGCACAGCCGTCGGCGTGCTTGCCGTTTTCCCAGAACAGCTCGGGCTCGCTCCACGTTCTGCCGCCGTCGGCAGAGCGGCGGGAGGTAAGGGTGGTTTTTACGATCTCTTTCGAGCCCACGGCAAGAATATCCCCGTTCGGGCATCTTACGGTGGAGATGACGTGGTTGAAGTCGGTGCCGTTGACCTCGTGGATGGTGCGGTTGCCGTAGGAAATTTCAAAGACGGAGTCCGCATCGCTGAGGGACTGGGCAGAGGCGTTGCTGCCGTAAACGTCTACCGTCACGGCGGTGTCGGCGCTCGACTCGGGAATGCGGATGTAAGCGCCGCCGTTTTCGATGAAGTACATGAGGGCTCTCGTGCCGATGGCAAAACGGAGGTCACGCTTGTCGCTCTGCAGCTTTGTCATGTCGATGCCCATGTCGGCAAAGGCGACAAAGGCGGTGCCGTCCTGCATGTCGGTAACCGACTTCAGGGCAAAGCTGCCCAGCTTTTCAAAGGAAGCGCCGCCGCAGGCGGGAAGCTCCTCTTCAAAGGAAGCGGTGATGATGCTGCTGATGCGGTTCGTAAAGCTGGGAGCGTCGTTGTCGGGGCTGTAATAGTGCGCCTTGATATATCTTGCCGTCGCATCAAAGCCGGTGAAGATGAACTTGTCGGATGTGCGGAAGAGATCGAAGTCGGAAATCTTCGTGTAGGTCAGGTTATCGTCGCTGACGAAGATTGCCACGTCGCTGCGGTGCATCTTATTGGTGTCGTCCGAGTCGTAAAGAACGACGGTGTTGATCCTTGCAGCCTGTCCGAGATCCAGACCCACGCTGTTTTCGGTGGCGTCGAAGGTAAAGTCAAAGTCGATCTCGGTGGCGTTCATGCTTCCGAGGAAGGGGTTGCGGTCGTCTGTGAGGTAATACATTTCATCCTCCATGGTTTCAAACTGCACGGTCAAAAGGAAGTCCTTGGTGAAGCTTTCGCCGTCCACCGTAACGGCGGCGGTCATGGTGACGCTGCTTCCGGCAGTGCCGGAGGCGAAGGTAGGCACACCGGCGTCGGACATAATGCCGGTATCCGAGGAAGACCATGTAAGCGGCACCGTGATGCCCGTGGAGCCGAAGGAAAGAGAAGCGGGAAGCGAAAGAGCGCCGTAGATGTTATCGGGAGAAGCGTTCACGCCCTTGATAGTCTCAAAGGTGAGATTTTCCCAAAGACCGATGGTCTTGCCCATGGTGATGCTGGAAACCTCCACGTCGTAGATGCCGGTACCTGCCTTTATATTGCAGGGAGCAACGGTAAATTCGTAATAGGTGTGCGTGTAGGTGGTAGGCATATCTATGGCGGGAAGGGTACCGACGGGATTTCCGTCCACGTAGACGGTGAGGGAGTAGTCGGCTGCCGCTTCCACTCTCAGGGTGAAGGCGTCGGAGCCTTCGGCGACGCCGAGAGGGATCGAACGGGTAAGTCCGTTGGCGTCGGTCGCATCGTAGTAAAGAGCGTTGAATTTGAGATTGCCGCTGCCGTCATCGGTAATGGTCATTCTGGGACGGCAGTCTGTAAAGGAGAAGTCCACGCCGAGGCCGTACCATGCGGAAAGCTTATCCGGAGTCACGGCGGGAATGTCGTCTATCTTCACGTTCATTTCATAGAAGAAGGGACCGGCGGAAAGCCCGCAGCTTCTGCCGTAGCCGCAGATGGCGTCCTTCGTACCGTCGTAGAAGAAGGAATACTTCCCGCCGTCCGATACGGTCGCAACGTCTGTATACTGACCGTATTTCGACTTCAGAGCGTAATTCGCCGCCGTGAAATCGTCGCAGTTATCGAAGGCGGTGATGGTGCCGCAGACGGTGGTGAGGCAGCTTTCGCCGATACCGATCTCGTCGGTGCCCACCGTCAGGGAAAGGGAAACGGGGATGTTTCTCGTCACCGGTGAGAAGGTAAGACCGAGGTCGGCATAGGGGAAGAAGAGCTCGAGCATACTGCCGCTCTTTGCCGCCTGCGCATTCCCGGCATTCCCGGCAAAAGCGCTTGCGGAAAGGTCATAGGTATAACTCTTTCCCGCAAGGGTGATATTCACGGCGGAAGCGCCGACGGTGCCGGTATTCACCGCCGCTGCGATGCCCGTACTGTTCCAGCCGAAGCCCGCCGAAGCGTCGGTGTCGCCGAGAAGGGCGTTGGTGACCATCACGCTGTCGGAAATATCACCGTCCACGGTACAGGCGCTTTCGGAAAAGTAAGCGGAGACCTTCTTTGACGCCGCCTCGGAAAGCTCTGCCGCTTCGGATGCAGCACCGGTGAAGGACATCATGGCGGTCGTGCCGGCAAGGGCAGCCGTCATAAGGGAAACAAGAACCTTTGAAAGTGTTTTTCTCATTTTCATACCTTCCTTTTCTGCTTGAATTCTGCTTGCATTCTGCATGAATCCTGCTTGCATTCTGTCCGATTCCATCCGATTCTGCCTCAGCTTGTCCGATAGAATCTTCCGTGTAAAAAGGATACCACGAAGGAGGCAAAAGCGCAATACGCAGACGGGACATTCTTGCGTGATGTATGTCCGATTTTTACAGCCTCTTTTTCTGCATCTTTGAAAATGCGTCAAAAGGAAAGCGTTCTGCTTTGTACATATTGCACAAATCCGGGCTGTAAACACCTCGCATCGGGATTGACAAAAAAGGGGCGGTGTGGTATCATAAGGAAAAAGAAGGCATCGCTGATAAACGGGACGGTGAGAACTTTGGCGGAAAAAAGAAACGATGAACGCAAGGAACTGGTATTATCCGACATTGACAGCAGCACGGTGAGCATCGGCAACACCGAGCTGAGCATTCTTTACGTGCGGCCGATGGAAAACAGGAAGTCGGAATACACGGTAAGCGGAACGCTCCTCCATTTTCACCGCTTCTTCGAGCTTTTCTTCTGCGTCGAAGGGCAAAAGACCGTCAACACCGAAAACGGGGTGCTCGTGCTTTACAAAAACGACCTCTGCATCATTCCTCCGGGCGTTCTTCACTGCCGGGGAAAAGACGATAATACCGGCATGATCGACGGCATCAGCTTCAATCTTACCCGGAAGCAGGGGGCGGAGCTCGACACCTTTTCGCTTCTTTCCCATCTTCTGAGGGCAAAGGACATCCTTGTCTTCCGCTCCGAAGAAAAGGTCTGCGGGCTTCTCGTCGGTGTTGCCAAGCACGGAGAAGAAGGCAGAACAGCGCTTGCGGACGTTCTGTTTTCGGCGTCGCTCCTCAGTCTTCCGGGCAGCGGCGCCCACACCGAGCAGGCGGGAACTTATCTGTACGATCCGCTTCTTCTGAGCCGGATCGAGGAGCTGATCTACAACTATGCGGAAAAGGGACTGACCCTGCGGGAGGCGGCGCAGAAGCTGGGACTCAGCGAGCGGCATCTTTCCCGTCTGATCAAGCAGCAGTACGGCACGAGCTTCAAGAAGCTGACGCTGAAGATACGGCTGGGGCTTGCCGAGAAGCTCCTTGCCACGACCCTTCTCCCCGCTTCGGAGATCGGGACACGGGTTGGCTTTTCCGACAAGGACGCCTTTTACCGGGCTTTCAAGAAGTACAGCGGGGTGACGACCACGGAATATCGTGGCAGGGAAGCCCCGGCGGGCAGCGGGGGAGCCCCTGCGGGCAGCGCTGAGCCAGCGCGGGCAATTCGAGACCCTACCGCAGACTGAATCGTGAGTCCCGATGCCCGAGTGTTGTCCCGCTTTGCCGCCAGCGGGGAAGCCCCGCGGCAAAATCGAGACCCTACCTCAGTTAAAACCGGCACTAAAGATGCCCGAGTATAGTCCCGCTTGACCGCCAGCGGGGAAGCCCCGCGGCAAAATCGAGACCCCACCTCGGATAAAACCGGGGGCTAAAGATGCCCGAGTATAGTCCCGTTTGACCGCCATATATCAAAGCGGTCAAACTCAGCAAGTTTTCAGCAAAAATAGTAATTCTTAGCAGTCCGCAGAGGTCAAACGCCGACCTCTGCGGATTTTGTTTTTTGCCTTTGTCGAACCAACCCGTAGGGGACGATGCCCACATCGTCCCGACAAAACACGGCTCTGAGAGTAATGAATAATTATTCGTAAAATCGTAGGGGC
>JAZRXH010000157.1:0-25186 GCA_045600125.1 Eubacteriales bacterium
CGGATACATTTTACCATAAATTCGGACTTTTTTCAACTGTACGGTTTTCCGGGTTTTGAGTTCTCTTTTCTGTCCACTTTTCGGGGACGTTACCTCATTACCCTAAAATCACTGTGTCCGTTTTTATGGGTACAGTTTAACCCCACACTCCAAACTCCACACTCCACACTCCAAACTCCACACTGCATTTTACCTTTTCTCCAGCCTCTGCCACAGCGACCGTGCCGACAGCGTGGTGATATAGGTCACGTTCGAGCCGCTGCCGCTCGTCACGATGAACGCCTTCGGGATGCCGTCGCCCACCGTCACAAGGGCGCCGCCCTTTTCGCATTTCTTCAGATATTCCATCGTCGCTCCGCCCACGCCTGCGGCGTCCAGGTCGAAGATCCCGATGATGCTCTCCTGCCGTATCATCACGGCGTTTCCTATGTTCATGTACATTTTCGTATTCTCCGAATCGGGTGAATTATATAGGCGTTCCGGTATAGTGCCCGTCGTCCACGTGTATGGCGCGGAAGTCCCGACAGACCCCCATCACGTCGCAGTCACAGCAGGTGATGATCACCTGCCTGTCCTTCATCTTTGACAGAAGATACTCCCGGTGCCGGGCGTCCAGCTCCGAGAACACGTCGTCCAGCAGAAGCACCGGGTATTCCCCGGTTTTTTCGTAGATGATGTCGCTCTGCGCCAGCTTCAGCGCCAGCACCACGCTCCGCTGCTGCCCCCGGGAGCCGAAATACCGTGCGGACATTCCGTTTTCGCAGATGAGCTCCTGCCCGGAGCCGTCCTCCGGAAGGAGGGCGAATTCTTCGTAGTCCCCGTCCTTCACAAAGTAAAAATGCACCTCGTCCCGCTGGATGCCGTAGAGGATCTTCCGGGCGCGCACCTCGTTCCCGATGCCTGCCTCGAAGATCTCCCGGTATTTTGCCCCGGTAAACTTTACGTCGTCGTAGCGCTCCCCGCTCTGGGAAACGTAGCGGATGGCGAGCTTTTCGCTTCGTCCGGTGATCTCGTGGTAATACGCTCCCGCCTTTTCGCCGAGGCGTCGGCACAGCTCGTAGCGCTGTTTGACGATATCGCCCATTTCAAAGCTCATGAAGTCGTTGAGCACGCCGAAGTAGCCCTCGTCGTACTTCCCGCCGAATTTCTGCAGGACGAGCTTCAGATAGGCGCTTTTTTCGCCGAGCTTTGTCTGATAGCGCTGCAGAGCGCCGGTGTATTTCTTCGACAGCTGGCACAGAACGATATCGAGGAAGCGTCTTCGCTCCTCGGGACTGCCCTTGACCAGCGCCACGTCGTCGGGGGTAAAGGAGCAGGCGAGGAAATTGCCGATGAAATCCGACATCCTCCGCACCTGGATGCCGTTCTCCAGCATCTCTTTTTTATCGCCGTCGTAAAACAGACACTCCAGTTTGTTTTCCCGCCTCGCACTTCCGTTTTCCCGGACGAATTCGAGGGAGATCCGGGCTTCCTTTTCGCCCTTGGTGATGAATTCCCGCTCGGCGCTTCCCCGGATGCTTTTCCCGGTGGAAAACATATTGATTGCCTCAACGGCATTGGTCTTGCCGGCGGCATTCGCTCCGTACAACACATTTATGCCCGGGGTAAAGGTCAGCTCCGGGCTCTTGATGTTTCTGAAATTGTGTGTTGAAAGTTTCGTGATGTACATGCCGTAACTCCACCATGGCGGGATTTTTCGCACTTAAAAAGTGCGGCAAGTGACTGCCCTTGGCCTTTGGCAATTTATTTTTTGCTGCCTACACAGCCGGTATGTTCTTTATTGGCTACTTTTGGTGGTTTATGTTTTGCTGCCTACGCAGATGATAATTTTCTATCGACTACTGCACACGAACGGGGTGTTACTTTTGTCACGAGCGGAAAACCGATACACTTCGAAATGCATGATATGCATTTCGTGCGGTATCTTGCGCCAAAAACGCCCGGCGGGTAGGGCTTTCAGCCCTCCCCTAATACTACTGCTGCTATTTTTCTTAATACATTTCTCTCTTTGGACGGGGCGGGAAAAACGAAAAGTTTCGGCTCACGCCGTGGGTACAGTAATATTTCTTACTGCACACGAACGGGGCGTTACTTTTGTCACGAGCGACAAAAGCCGATACACTTCGAAATGCATGATATGCATTTCGTGCGGTATCGCACCAAAAACGCCCGGCGGGTACGGGAGGGCGGCAGTCCATAAATGGTAACTGCAGAGAAACCACTGCACAGTGAGTCTTGATAAGTACTGCTCTCGTTCTTGTTACGGCTTGCCCCCTCCCGCTGCCACAATCATCGGTGCAAGCACCGATGAAGAAAGTTTTCTGCGAAAACTTTCCATAGTAGCAAGCAGCGCGTCCGCAACGGACGCTATGACTCGGAGCTTCTCCTACGGGAGCGCATTGTCGCCTCGCTGAAGCGTCCTATTTGGCTTTGCAAGCTGATAAGTGTCGACAAATCCAACAGGCAAGTATTTCTCTTTAGCAAGCATCTTTCCCGTGGGAAGAATTGCCCACAGAGTTACAGAAAAACAATAGTTTTAGCAAACCCCACTCGGTTACAATCGTGCTTACTGCGGTGTCGGTTCTGTCTGGGTCCCGACCAAAACTCGGTGTCGGGTAAAATAGTGGCGACAAATTTTCTCTTTGTCCCGGAGCGGAGCTGTGGGGCTGATTGAAGACCTGCGAGATGATAGTTTTTACTGCACCATTCTGGTGTCCACAAGGGGAGGAGTGAAGGGGAACCGAATAGGTTCCCTTTCGGTGTCGGTTTGCTGTCGGTTCGTTGCGGGCACAAAAGAAAGATATAGCAAAAAGCGAGTGCGACTCGGATTGGTGTCGGAGGGCTGAAAGCCCTACCCGACGGGCACTTTTTGGCGACTTTTTCTCGCTCGTGAGAAAAAGTCAGCGCCTTCGTTCGTGTGCAGTAGGGTGATTGCTACACCCCCGGCGGGAGCCGAAGATAACACGCCCCCGTTCTCAGAAAAAGTGGGTCTCTCGCCGCACTTATTAAGTGCGCCGAAAATCCACCCCCAACCTCTGTTGCGGCACTGCTTTCCTGCCGCAACAGACGGTATACAATTACCCTTTATTCAAAAAATATCCCGCCAAAGTCCGTATGGACTTTGACTACTTGAAAGTTTTCGCCCGCCTTTTTGCGGGGAGCCCCCGCTGGCAATTCGGGAATGCACCTCGGGCAAAAACAGGAATGCAGATACCCGAATCTCGTCCCGCTTTGCCGCCATATATTCAAGCGGCAAAGCTCATAGTCACTTCGCACAAAGTTTCTCTGAGTGAAAGTTTTCGATGCACCGACGCAGAGCGCCGGAAGCCCTTGCGCTCCTTTTTTTGCATTTTAACATAATTGTTAATGTATTGTGATTAGTTACGCTTTTTTTGGGGAAAATCTTGACTTTTTGTAAAGTAATTTGTAAAGTAAGTAGTATAATATACTATCTCTATATGTACACTTTTGTCGATCGGCGGCTCGGTGCTTTTTCGGTACTTGCTTCGACGTCCCGGAGCGTCGCCGAAACGCATAGAAATCCGTGTACGAACCGGCACGGGAAAGGAATGGTCAGGAATATGAAAATCAAGCTGGCACTGCTCGACGACGACCGCAGCTATCTGAACAGACTTGCGGCGGCGTTCAACACAAAATACACAAACGTGGAGATTTATTCTTTTACCGACAAGGATGCGGCGCTCGGCGAGCTGGAAAGCTCCGGCATCGAGGTCTTCGCCGCTGCACCGGAATTCGGCGTCGATAAGGATTCCATGCCTGCGAGATGCAGCTTCGCTCTGCTTGCCCGCACCGGAGGCATTGCGCGTGTCAACGACTGCCCGGTGATCTGCAAATATCAGAGCGTCGATATGTTCTATAAGCAGGTCATCGACGCCTATTCGGAAAAGTCGAGAGGCGAAATTTCCGGACGAAGCACGGGAGAAGGAGCTGCCGTCGTGACGTTTTCATCGCCGTGCGGCGGAGCCGGTACCTCCACGCTGGCGGCGGCGTGCGCCGTTCATTTTGCCGGAATGGGCAAAAAAGTCCTCTTCCTCAATTTCGAAAAAATCGGAAGCACGAACATCTTCTTCTCGGCTCCCGGTCCGTACACGATGCGGGATCTGATCATCGCCATCAAGAGCCGGAAGGCCAATCTTGCGGTCAAGCTGGAAAGCGCCGTCAAGCGTGACGAGAGCGGCGTGTATTTCTATTCCGAGCCCGTCATGGCGCTGGATATGACCGAGATCGACTATCAGGGTATGCTTGAGATCGTGAAAAGCGCTGCAATCGGAGAGCAGAAATACGATATCATCGTGCTCAATGCGGATTTTGATATTTCTGCCGATATGAACGTGATATACGGCCGTTCCGACTTCGTTGTCTGGTGTACCGACGGCTCGGAAAGCTCGAACTCCAAGATCGTCAGAGCTTACAGAGCGCTTGAAACGAGAGAACAGTCCTCCGATATAAAGGTCTGCGACAAGATCCGTCTTATTTATAACAAGCATACCGCCCAGAGTAGATCCGCAGCGTTCCCGGAGGAGAAGTCCATCGGCGCCATCGAGTACAACGTTTTCTCTTCGGCTGCGGACGCAGTCAGAAGGATCGCTCCGTTTGGCGGGTTCGACAAATTATCGGTATAAATAACGGGGGACGGAAATGACAGACATAAAAGAAAGGGAAGAACAGCTCACAAACGAGGTGAGGCAGTATATCACCGAAAATCTGCCGCTCAGCCAGATGAGCGACGACGAGCTGCAGGAGAAGATCGACGAGATTCTGGACGAAAAGCTCGCCGCCGACGGACAGTATTACACGATCGAGACCCGTGTGTCGATCAGCGAGCGGATCTTCAGCTCCATCCGCGGCTTCGGACTTCTCGATTCCATCATCAAGGACGATACCATCACCGAGGTCATGATCAACGGACCGGACAACATCTTCATCGAGAAAAACGGACGTCTTACAAAGCTCGACAAGAAGTTCGAGAGCCAGCGCCGTCTGGAGGACGTTATCCAGCGTATCGTCGGTCTTGCGGGACGTGAGGTCACGCAGGCAAGTCCCATCTGCGACACAAGACTCCCCGACGGCTCCCGTGTCAACGTGGTACTGCCCCCCATTGCTCTCTGCGGTCCCACGCTTACCATCCGAAAGTTCTCCAAGACGCCCATGACCATCGAGAAGCTGATCGCCTACGGCTCCATCACCAAGGAGATCGCCGATAAGCTGGAGCTTCTCGTGCGGGCAAAGTACAATATTTTCATCAGCGGCGGTACCGGCTCCGGCAAGACCACCTTCCTCAACGCCCTTTCCAATTACATCCCGAAGGACGAGCGTGTCATCACCATCGAGGACTCGGCGGAGCTCCAGATCACCGGCGTTGATAACCTGGTCAGTCTGGAAACGAGAAACGCCAACGCCTCGGGCGCCGGACAGATCACCATCCGTGACCTCATCAAATCGTCGCTCCGAATGAGACCGGAGCGGATCGTCGTCGGCGAGGTCCGCGGCGGTGAGGCGCTGGATATGCTGCAGGCGATGAACACGGGTCACGACGGCTCGCTTTCCACCGGCCACGCAAACTCCACCGAGGATATGCTTTCAAGACTGGAGACCATGGTGCTTCAGGGCTCGGCAGGACTTCCTCTCGACGCCATCCGCCAGCAGATCGCCTCGGCAGTGGATGTCATTATCCATCTTTCGAGGCTCCGTGATAAGTCCAGAAAGACCATGGAGATAACCGAGGTCGTCGGATACGAAAACGGAAGGATCCGGCTGAATCCCCTTTACGTCTTCGAGGAGGACGAAAACAGCACCCTTACAAAGGTTTCCGGAAAGCTGAAGAGAACGGACAATGAAATGATAAACGATTTCAAACTGAAGCTCGCCGGAATCAAAGAAAAGATCTGAGGTGATAACGGATGATATTCAATAAAAAGCAGAAGGAAGCTCCGAAGCCGGAATACGGCTGCTCTGCAACGAATATGAAGACGATGAATTACGACGTGTATTACATGAAGCCCGTCGAGAAAGCCCTTACCTTCATTCTCGCCTTCATTGCGGGAGCTTTGGTCGGTTACCTGTTTTACGGCGGCATCGGCAAGGACGAATTCGGAAACCCCACGGCGCTGACGAGAGTCCTCGATATCCTCATCCCCGCCGTCGTCGGCGTCGTCGCCGGAAAGCTGTTCATCCCGGTGCGGATCAGCTCGATCAAGGAAAAGCGTTTCAGAGCGCTGGGCAATCAGTTCCGCGATATGCTCGAAGCGCTTACCACCTCCCTCGGCGCCGGTAAAAACGTGAACGATTCCTTTACCTCGGTGTACGACGACCTGAAGGTCCAGTACGATTCCGACGCCTATATCCTGAAGGAGCTCGAGATCATCCTTTCGGGCATCCACAACAACGTGCCCATCGAGGATACGCTGGAGGACTTCGGCAAAAGAAGCTGCAACGAGGACATCATGAGCTTTGCCAACGTGTTCCGCATCTGCTACCGCAAGGGCGGCAACATCAAGGACGTCATCCGGAATACCCACACCATCCTCAGCGAGAAGATGGCGATCTCCGAGGACATCGAGACCATGGTGACCGCCAACAAGACCGAGCAGAACATCATGCTGGTCATGCCGATCATTCTCGTAGCCCTCATAAAGTTCATGAGCCCCGAGTTTGCCGCTAACTTCACCTCTTCCTCCGGCATTCTCTCCACCACCGTCAGCATTGCCGTATTCATTCTGTCCTACTTCATCGGCAAGGCTGTGCTGAACATCAAGATATAAGGAGGGACGGCAATGAACGGAATCACTGGCATTGACATTGTTTTTATCATCCTCGGCGCCGTATCGCTCCTCCTTTGGCTTCTCCTGTATTTTGCGGGAAAGAAGTACAACAATCTTTTCGATGACCTGGACGACAGGGAATATCCTCTGTCGGGAATTTACAGCGTCGGATACGCTTTCCTGAAGCTGATCGGCTGCCGCTTCAAATCCAAGGCGGACAGAAAGATGCGTCAGAATCTCGAGGTGCTCTACGGAGCGAAATACACCGACTATTATCTTCGGGTCGTGCGTTCCCAGCAGATCGCCTTCGCTCTGACGATCATCGTCTTCATGCTCTCGCTCTACGGCTTCAAGCCGGAACCCGTCGTTTCCCTCTACGGTATCGTTCTCGGTGTTCTCGTCGCCATCTACGTCGGACGGAACCCCGAAAAAAAGGTACAGGAGCGCTCCAACGCTCTGCTCCACGACTTTTCGGAGGTCGTTTCCAAGCTCGCCCTCCTCACCAACGCCGGCATGATCCTCCGGGAAGCCTGGCAGGAGACCGCCTTTGCCGGTAAGGGCGTCATCTATTCCGAAATGCAGAAGGCGTTCAACGACATGAACAACGGCGTTGCCGAGATCGACGCGGTTTACAGCTTCGGTCTCAGGTGCATGATCCCCGAGGCGAAAAAGTTCGCTTCCACCATCGTGCAGGGCATGACCAAGGGAAACCGTGAGCTCGCCTCCATGCTTCAGGAACAGAGCAAGGAAACATGGGACATGAAAAAACAGCTGGTACGCCGGGAAGGCGAAAAAGCAGCCAGCAAGCTTCTCATCCCCATCTGCATCATGTTCGTGGGAATCCTGATAATGATCGTGGTGCCGATTTTCGCAAATCTCTGAAAAAGGATCGACACCGACGCATTATAACCAAACAAATACTTAGAGAAAGGAGGATATAATCATGCAGAAAAAGCTTACGAAGGCATATTTTGCAGCGAAGAACGGCATCTACGACCTCTTCCACAAGGAGGACGGCGCAGCCGACATCGTAGCCATCGCCATTCTCGTGGGTGTGGCAGTTGTACTCGGCATTTTCTTTAAGGATCAGCTCGCAGAGATCATCACGAATCTGCTCGGCGGTGCGAAGGATAACACCGGCAATATCAATGAGACCATCGGCGGCTGATAGCCTGTCTCAGAGCCGCACCTGCCCCGGGGCAGCGTGCCGTGCAAAAGCGCAGAAAAAAAAGAGAGGGAGGCTTTTGCCTCTCTCTCGACCCCCGGAAAACGAAAAACGGCAAAGGGAATGCGGAAAACAGAACCGGCTGCAGACCGAAAAAGAGCATTCCGGCAAAAACCCCATTACTTCGAAACAAACTGCGGCAAAAAGGCCGCAGGAAACCATAGAATAACCTGCGGAAAACAACGAACCGAAAGGACAACGGATATGCGCAAAATGTGCAAAGGATTTACGGAAAACGAAAGCGGCGCCGCCGAGATCGTAGAGGCGGCGATCATATTTCCGATCATGTTTGTCATCCTCCTTTTTCTGATCTATCTCGGGAATACCTATTTCATAAGAGCCAAGGTGGAATCCATCGTCATGGAGAATGCGGTGCTGGGCGCCAACTACTGCGCCGACCCAATCCTCGAGACCATCCGGCAGAACGGCTCGGTGCCGAGCGTGAAGGACGTCCATGTCCAGCCGTACCGCTATATTCTCGGCGGCATGAACGACGTGGAAACCAGGATCGCCAAAAAGGTCAAGGACGAGTTTGAGGCATCCTCCTCCTCCTTTTTCAAGAATATGAGACCGCAGCTGAAGACCGGCAGCGGGAGCATCACCAAGTTCCACAACTACGTGCTGTATTCCACCTTCTCGGTGTCGGTGGATTACGAGGTGGAGTTTCCCATCAAAATCCTGGGCGAGGCAACGCCGAAGCTCATGAAGGTCAGCACCTGCGCCGAGGTCGCCGTGAACGACGCCACCGAATTCATCCGCAACACCGACATGGTGCTGGATTATTTCGGAGACAGTAAGGCTTTTCAGGGAGTCGGAAAGGCGTTTGCAAAGCTGAACGAATTCCTTTCCAAATTCGCCTGATATGTGAAAAAAGGGGATATAGATAATGCTTTATAGATTTTTTGCCAGAACGAAGGGCGCCGTTTCCGTCTTTCTCGCCGTCATCCTCATACCCATGATGTTCATATCCTCGCTCTACGTGGATGCGGGAAAGATAAAGCTCGGCAAGGCGGTGGCGGAATCCGCCGGTGACCTGACCCTCAATACGGCGCTGACCGACTACGATACCGACCTGAAGGATCTGTACGGTCTTATGGCGACGGCGCAGGATACCTCCGACCTCTTCTCAAGGCTCGAGGACTACTTCACCACCTGCATCACCTCCTCCGGCGTCTACGAGGAGGACGCAAAGTTCTTTGCACAGGAAATTGTCGGTTCGTTGAAACAGGTCGAGAAGTCAAACGACGTTTCCGACGTCATGAACATGCAGGTCGTTGACTTCTCCGTCGGCGCCCTCGAAAACGCCAACCTGATGAACCCGGCGATCCTGAAGAAGCAGATCGTGGACTTCATGAAATACCGCGCCCCCATTGATGCGGGACTCAGCTTCATTTCCGCCATCAAGACCTTCAAGACGCTGCAGAAGCAGACGGACCTCATCGACAAGAAGAAGGATTACTACGAAAAGCAGCAGTCCATGATGGAGGATCTCCAGGAAGCATGGGCGAATATAGCCGCCTACAACGGGACTTCTCTTGCCAAAGAACCGAACTGGATGGAGAATGTCAGCAAAAATATGAAAGCCTTTATGGACGGCGGTGAACTTAGCGGAATTCAGGGAGAAACAAGAACAATAAAGGGGCTGTTCAATGGAACCCTGCATAACGATAATACCTTGCCAATAAGTGATCATGCCTATATCGCCGATGGAATTATGTATAGGACGGTTTGGGATCTGTACGATATCCTGAGCAGAGGTGACGATTTTTGGAAATTTGAATATAATTTTACATATGAATCGGATAAACCGGTTACATATGAAATTCCCAACGGAACCGAAGAGGCGGATATTGTTCGATACTATATTCCCGGAGAAACGTTGATAGTTCCATGCGATACTGTTGTGGATTTTTGCAATAAATACAAAGATAAGTCGGAAGAGCTCCCTACGGCAGAGGATTTTCATTCTGTAATAGAATCATATTTTACGTTATCATCAGTAATTGACGAATGTCTACAATATTTTAAGAATGAAGAACCAAGAGTTGATTATGGAGATGATGATTACTCGCTACGGTTTTACTACAATGCGGTGGTAGGGGATCCTCATAAGACAAACATCAAAAAATTTGCAAGCAAAGTGGCAGAGCTTTATGTAAAATACCATCACTTGTGGGCAATGGTTATCTGGCTCGACGGTTACGATGAAGATGACGCCGGAAAAATCGATAAAAATGCAAAAATTACAGTAAAAAAAGACGGTAAAAATGTCACTAATAGCATTGATGCATTTTTCAGCGAAGTGAAGCGTGACTACGAAGATAAAATGAACCTGAACGGTAATTGCTATAAAATAATCAATCGGTTTTATAACTTGGTCCACGACAATCCTAGTAACGGTCCGTTGAAGTTATACGACCTTAGCTATCGTACCGTGTTTACAGAATTGGATACTATTACCAACGAAGCAAGGGATTACCGAACGCAACTTACAACAGCGAAGGAAAGCCTGAGCGGAGCCATTTCGTACCTTGAAAGCGCCAAGACAAAGCTTGGAGGCGAGCTTGCCACGGCGGAGCAGAGCTGGTCACGAGCGGCAAACGACAAGGAGATCAGCGACACCAGCCTTGCCAAGCAGGACACGGCGGAAATCAATCAGCTGAATAAGTACATTAACGCCGAAAACATCGACAAGCTGGTGACCCGTCTGCGGAACGTCCTCGAAAAGGTCATAATCGCTCTTGAACAGGTCGAAGGAAATACCATCAACGAAGAATATATCGGCGATATAGAAAGTGTTGAAGATTTATGCGATTTGTATGGAAAATTCAACAACAATGAAGATACGTTCAGAGATGGAATTTCTCAAAGCACCCAAAGACAGGCTGTTTACGAGCTGGTAAATAAAACTCTTAGAGATATACACAAATCGGAAGAGGTAGCGTATGATTGGGTGAAGGAGCAGGGACGGAATCCGAACCTGAATCAGGACAAGGTCACTCTGTACGCCTATCTGGAAAGCCATTTCGGCGTTTCGGTCATGCAGTCCGGCGGCGAAAGCAACGGCGACACGCCCTCAAGCGAAGTGAAAGAAAAAGACGATACGAACGGCGAAGACTTCTACAAAAGCATAAAGGAAACCTCCAAGAAAACGGCAAACGATCAGGTGAGCGGCGCCGGAAAAGAGAACAACGGAGACGATAGTAAAAGTGAGCTCAGCGGAATAGAGGGCATCCCCTCCAAGGTCTTCAAGCAGACCACCAACGGCGGTGATTCCGACGATGATGAAAATGCCGGGGAAATAGATACCGATCCGGAATCCGGTACCAAGAACGCTTCCGCAAAGATCGGCGGTATTTTCGGCGCCGGTGTGCTGGATGCCATCGCCGGCTTCGGTGAGGATCTGCGGGACAATCTCTACGTGTCGGAATACGTGATGAACATGTTCAGCTACGACACCATCGAGAAGGAGTACAAAAAGACCCACGGCGAAACCGAACCGGTCAAACTCGAGACCCTCACCAAGTGTCCCGTTTCCGCAGAAAAGAACTATGCCTTCCGCAACGAGGTGGAATACATCCTTTACGGCGGCACTTATGCCTCCAACAAGGCAAAGGCGTATGCTTCGATATTCGGCATCCGCTTCGGCTTCGACCTCATCTATGCCTTTGCCACCTCCGAGATCCGCGACAGCGCCTTTGCCATTGCCACTCCCATCTCGGCGGCGACCCTCGGCATCATCCCCGTCCCGCTGATCCAGGCGGTCATCATCATCGGCATGGCGTGCTGTGAAGCGGGACTGGACGTGCTGGCGATATCCGAGGGCGAAAAGGTGCCGCTGTACAAAACCAGCGAATCCTGGAGCTGCTCAATCTCGGGACTGCTCCGGACAGCGAAGGATAAAATTGCCGATACGGGAAAGGTAATCCTGAAGAAAGCAGCCGATGAAGTCATCGATTACGGCGTGGATCAGCTGAACGAGCTGCTCGATTCGGCGGATAGCTGGGCGGATGATGAAATCGAACAGAAACAAAATGATTTGGAAACGGCGATCTCAAACATTTATAACTCTGCGATCACCGAAAACGCCAATCAGGCGATCCAGTATCTGACGACGCTGGCAAACACGGCGATCGAAGAGGCGTTTTGCGCACTTGATTCCGTTGATCTTGAGAAAAAGATCGCAGACGCCAAGGCTTCGGTCAGGGAAAAGATGCGTGACTGGGGCGCTCAGTTTACCGGCGACGATATTGCCTCCACCGTAAAGCGGGAGGCGGTGAACGTCATTCTCGACAAAGGCGGCAACATTATAGACCGACTCATCGACGAGCTCAGGAGACAGAAGATGGCGCCTGCAAAACCCGATGACAGAGAAAAGGATATTAACAATATCATCCCCAAAATCGAAGACCTCTCAACGGAAGAAGCGGCGAAGAATGCAGTTGACCAGCTTGGCGGACAAGCGATGAATTTAATCACCGAGCTCCGAAATGTGGTCGTAAATCAAGTGGGCAAAGCCGGTGGCGCAGTCAGCAAGCTGAAGGATGAGCTGACGGTAAAAATCAGGGATTCCATTGCCAGAGGCGGAGACGATCTGAAGGATACCGTGGGCGGCTTTATCGACAATCTCGGCGGCTCGGGTGACGGCGGCTTTGCCGACGAAGATGCGGCAGGCTCCGGCGCCGCAGCCTTCTTCTCGTTCGCCTACAGCGATTACATCGAGATGTTCCTTCTCATCAAGATGTTTACAAACGAGGAAAAGGTCCTTCTCCGGATGGCGGACGTCATTCAGGTCAATATGGCGGAATGCAACGGCAAGAGCGGATATACGCTGAGTAATTCCGTCGTATACGTAAAGCTCCATGCGGACATTCAGGTAAAGCCGACCCTGATCGCCGCCCCGATCTTTGCGGATATCGCCGAAAATCCCGCCGGCAATGCGAACTGGTATTCCTTCTCCTATGACGGCTATGCCGGGTATTGAGAGAGAAAAAGCCAGCAAAAGCAAAGAATAACGAAAAAACCTATGAAAACAAATCGATAAGGAGAATAAGATATGATGAAGAAAACAGCAGCGCTGCTTCTGGCAGCCGCACTTTGCGCATCGCTGTTTGCCTGCGGTGAAAAGAATAAATCAAGCGATGACGCCGCAGACGGCATTACCGCCGGCGAGTTGACTGCCGGTGCGAACGGAGAAGACGCCGGAAACGGCGAGGAAAAGACCGAGACGAAGAAAGAAGAAAAAGCCGAGGTCAAGCTCCTCCCCGAAACATACTCCCTGCCGCTCTATAACATTTACGTGGACGTTCCGTCGTTCCACCGGATCGAGTGCGGCTTTACGATGCTGTTCAAGGAGAACGACACGAGCGCCGTTTCCTTTAACTGTGAACGGTTCGAAACCGCAGAGGATGCGAAGGCTGCCTTTGATATCACCTTCCCCGAATGTGTAAACGATATCTCCTCTCACAGCCAGCTTACCGGCATCAAGGAAGTCATTTCCGAAGAGAATACCGAGGTGAACGGCATCCCCGTTTATCACGTCAAGGCAAAAGCGACCTGCGGCAGGATCTCCGAGTACGAGGGCTTCGCGGACTGCTATGCCTTCGTCTTTGAAGGACTCCCCTGCTGTATCGTGGGCGCCGTGACCGATACCGAACCGACCGAGAGCGGGAAAAACGGCATTTCCGAAATCGTCGACGCCATGATGAAGACGGTGCGGAACAAGCCGTGATTCCGGAACGGAAACGGCAGGAAAAGTCTTTCGAGGAAAGGATTGGTCATCGATGAAAAAAAGCGAGCGCGGCTCCGTGACGGTGGAAGCCTCGATTTCCCTTGTGGCGTTCATCTTTGCCATGGTCACCGTCTTCGTCATGGTGAACGTGTGCATTGCACAGTCGAGAGTGGGAATGGCTGTCAATTCGACGGCAAAGGAGCTTTCGCAGTACAGCTATCTGTACTCGCTGACGGGCTTGCAGAAAACGCAGGCGGATGTAGCCGAAAATGCGAAAGCGTCCGAAGAGAAAGCCAGGGGCATGGTCGATAAGGTGAACACCGTCTTTACCGAGATACAGAATATCGGCAACACGGCGACCAGGATGGAGAGCCAGAGCTTTAATGATAAATTCACCGAACTCCGCACCAGTGCAACGAACATAAAGGAAAACGGGGCAAAGCTCAAGGATTCTCTTTCCGAAATCGGCAAGGATCCCAAGGGAGCCGCCATGGCGCTGGCGTCCATTGCCATTAGCGACTCCATGGACTATGCCATGTCGAAGCTTATCGCCGAGCCTCTTGCGCGGGCGATGTGTCAGAAGAACCTCGTGTCGAAAAGGGACGGAAGCACCGAAACCTTCCTGAAGGGTCTCGGCGTTGTGCCCGCCGCCAACGGCTCCTACTACGACGGGATCGACTTCTCGAATTCCCTGATCTTCCCGGAGGGCTCCAACGAGATCCGCATCACTGCCGTGTACGACATCAAGATCGTTCCGCTTCTGCCCATCGACCTCAGATTCCACTTCTGCCAGACCGCCATCACCCAGGGCTGGCTCGGCGGAAGCCTTACCTATAAGACTGTTGAGGATCAGCTGCAGGTCAAAGGCAACGACACGATCTGGACGTCCGGAGATACGCACGGACGCTCCGAGCTCATCCGCAATCAGGCGCTGAAGGATCTGGAAGACAATGGCTTCCATAAGATAGCCGGAGGCAGCTTCCAGGATATTCAGGCATACGATCCCGACAGCAACGAATTCGCCATGGTTCGCTCCATGAACCCGCTTTACAGTGCGGAAGGGGAGAGGACGATGACCCTTGACGACATAAACGACGACGTTCTGCGGGAACAAATCGAAATTTACTGCGCCGGAACGGCGGGCACGGTAAGTTCTCTCGACAAGATCAAGGTAAAGAACCCTCCCGCCAATGCTCCGAAGGACGGCTACGACTGCTCGGGGGCAACGGCAAAGGTGGTGCTGGTCATTCCCGAAGACGAGGGGCTGGAGGATAAAATCAAGAAGATTGCCGCCGGCGCCGATACAAAGGGCGTCACCGTCGAGATCGTCAAGCGTTATGGCAACGGCGCCCGCACAACCGAGGCGCCCGCCGACGACGGACAGAAAGGCGAGGGAGACGAATGAAGGTCACGATGCTTTGCGACTGTGCGATCGGACTTCTTCTTGCCGGCGCCGGTTACGTTTACACCTGCACATATCTTCGCGGGAAAAAGATGTGGGACGGAAAAGGTGCCGATCTTTCCCCGAACAGAAACAAGACGGTTTATATCGTCGTTTCCCTGCTCTGCGTTTTCTCGGTCATCCTCTGCCTCGTCGGCGTCCACTCGGCGCTTCCGATCGAAAGGATCCGGCTTCTGTGCCTTACGGGAACGCTGATCCCGGCAGCCGCCGTCGACTTCCGGGCGGGAAAGATCCCCAATCAGCTCCTTGCGGCGTCGGCGGCAGTAAGACTGCTGCTGTATATCCCGGAATTCATCCTTTTCGGACGAAGCGAGCTGACCGAGCTGAAATCGGATCTTCTGGGAGCCGCCGTGATCGCCGGTTTCTTCCTTCTGATGCTCCTTGTTTTCAGAAACAGCATCGGCATGGGAGATATCAAGCTGTTTGCGGTGATGGGATTCTACGAAGGAATAAGCGGAGTCCTGAATTCGATGTTCTGGTCTCTCGCCGTATGCTTCGTCATAGCGGCAGCGCTCCTTGTCACAAAGAAAAAAGGGCGTCGGGATACGATCCCCTTCGGACCGTGCGCCCTTGTCGGAACGGTCTTTTCGATCTGCTTTGCCGGTATGTGACCGGATCGCAGCCGAACAAAGGAGACGGAGCCTGCTTCCGATAACAGGGGGAGAGACGCCGGACGGCGGAATGAATGCGGCAAAAAAGAGAAGGCAGATACCAAGCCGCTGAAAGGAATGTGCGAAAAATGAAAAAGAAAAACAAGAGCTATAAAATACTGATCCCCATCGTTCTTGCGGGACTGATGGTCCTGTCCTGGTACTCCATGATGAAGAACAGCACCGACTCGGCACATGAATTCACTGCCTGCGTGGAGGCAGCCAGAGGATACGCCGACAGCGGCATGTACTCTTTTGCCGAACAGAATTACGCAAAGGCTCTCGAAATCAGGAAGGACGAAGCGACCTATCTGGAGATCGCCCGGATGTACAGGGAAAAGGGCGATGAGAGGGAGTACGTGGACTGGTGCGAGCATACTCTTGAGAATTTCCCCACCTCACCCGCCGTCTATGAATGCGTCCTCGAAGCCTATACCGAGACCGGGGACTATAAGAACTGCTTTGACGTTCTGGAAACAGCCGGCAAGAGAAAGATCACAAGCGACCGCATAAACGAGATCGCCGCAAGCGTTATGTACGCCTATAAGATCGACTCCTCCTCCTACGATGATGCAGGCGCCTTCAGCAAGGGCATTTCTCCCGTGAAGGTCAAGAATTCGTGGGGCTTCACCGACGCCTTCGGGCGGACGGTCACCCAGTGCCGCTACAGCACTGCCGGCGCCTTCTCGAACAGCGGTTTCGCTCCGGTCACCGACCTTGAGGGCGAAGCGTACTTCATCAATACCGCCGGTGACAAGGCGTCGAAGACCGCCGAGGGCTTTGCCTCGCTCGGCCTTTACGTCAGCGGTACCATAGCGGCAGAAAAGAACGACGGACGGTATACCTATATCGATGACAGCTTCAAGGAGCTGTTCGGCGATTATGAATACGCCTCCGATTTCAGCGAGGGCGTGGCGGCGGTCAGGGTCGCCGAAGGCGAATGGCGCCTTGTCGGAAAGGACGGAAAAGACATCACGGGCGAGACGTATTCCGACGTTGTCATCAGCGAATGGGGCATTGCCTGCGTCGGCGGAAGAATCTTTGCTTCTCTTCCCGGCGGACGCTACGTTATGCTCGACAGCACCGGCAAGAGAGTCGGAAGCCTCGAATTCGACGAAGCGAAAGCATTCCTCGGGAATGAGCCGGCAGCCGTGCGGAGCGGCTCCGAATGGTATTTCGTCGGAGCGGACGGAAATCCCGTTTCGGATAAGAAATACGAGGACGCCGGTTCCTTCTCCAACGGCTTTGCCGCCGTATGCGTTGACGGCAAGTGGGGCTTTGCGGACGCCGGTGAGAATATCGTCATTGAGCCGAGCTTCGACGGCGCAAAGAGCTTCAGCAATAAGGGAAGCTGCTTCGTCAAAAGAGGAGACCGGTGGTCATTGCTGAAAATATACAGATTAAACAGGGAGTGAGCAGTATGAATACTTTTTACAAGGAAAACAGCGGAACAGACGTTTATCTTGTATACGGAATACCGGAAAATGCCGAGGTCGACAGGACAGCTGTCGGAATGCTGACGGAAAATCATGTGATACCGGGACTTGCCGATCACGTCGTTACGCATATGAATAACGATACCTTCGTAAAATATCAAATCACGTCGAAGCGGGACGTCAGGAGCTGGCTTGGTCCCATCGTTAGCCGGGAACGTCTTTTGACGGTCCTCAACGGCATTGCGGACGCTATGATGGCGATGGAGGATTATCTTCTTGACTATCATATGCTGGTGCTGGATCCGGGAAATATCTATATCAGCGACGCAAAGAAGAAAATATACATGATTTATCTTCCGATCATTCCGGAGAAAGGGTCGCAGCCCGACGTTGCCGCTTTCTTCAAGGCTACGTTCTTAGACAGCGACAGTATCCATTTCAGCAAGGCGGATAATTTGAGTTACGTGGGGGAACTGTTAAACTTTTTCAAAAGCTCCCACGATTTTTCCCTCGTTGACTTCAAGAAAAAGCTGACTGAGCTGTCTTCGAAGGCTTCGGATCCGAACCCGGAACCGACGCCGGAGCCGGGACCGCACCCGGAACCCGCCCCGACACCCGGACCGGTTCCGATTCCGATCCCGCCGATACCTTTCCCGGACCCGGTACCGGACCCGGTACCGAACCCGGTGCCGAAGCCGAAGCCGAAGCCGTGGCCTTTTGGCGGCAATAAGCACTCCGATAGGCAGAAAGCAAGGAACACCGGCGAAGGCTTTGCCCGACCCGGCTTCGGCGAAGGCTTTGCCCGACCCGGCTTCGACGAAGGCTTTGCAAGACCCGGCTTTGAGGAGGAATTTGCACGTCCCGGCTTTGACAACAGAGGCGAATCCGCAAAGCCGGTTTATTCCGGCGCCGGTGCGGGAAACATCCCGGTACAGATCGGCGGCAATACAAAGCCGGCTGCCGACGGAGCGTACCGCGGCGGTGCACACGCCGAAGGCGGCGAGGCCTATTCCGGGGATTTCAACGGCAATATGGCGGTCTATAAGGATTTCGCAAGCGACTCCGACTCCGATACGATCGTGATCGAAAAGGGGAAGCCGCCGGTCAACGTTCCCCAACGTGCCGTGCCGTATCTTGTTCGTGTCAGAACCAATGAAAAAATACTGCTCAACAAGCCGGAATTCCTTATCGGCAGAGAATCCGGGGAGGCTTCCAGCCCCGAAGAAGGGGCCTTGAGAAACGATTACGTTCTGGATAATATGAGCGTCGGTCGTTTCCATTGTCATATCCTTGTAGGAGAGGGCGGATGCTTTATCGTGGACGATAATTCCAAAAATCATACTTACGTGGATGACCGGATGGTCGTATCGGGGACCGAAACACCTCTTTCGCACGGTCAGATCATCACGATAGCCGATGAATCCTTTGAATTTCTGATGTCCTGAGGAGAAACGGATATGTTTTATATTTCCGCAGAAACCGATATCGGGATCAGTAAAAAAGTGAATCAGGACTGCTATTTTGCGGTGACCTGCCAAAGCTCTGCCGGTCCGTTGGCGTTTGCCTGCGTGTGCGACGGCATGGGAGGGCTCTCGTTCGGAGAGCTCGCCGGTGCGACCGTGGTGATAGAATTCAAAAAGTGGCTTTATAACGAGCTCCCGCAAATGACGGGAAACGGCATCCGTACCGAGCTTCTGAAAAGCCGCTGGTCGCAGATCATTGCGGACTGCAACCGCCGGATCACCGAATACGGTGTGAACGGAGGCTATTCGCTGGGCACGACGCTGACCGCCGTCCTTCTGTGGGGAAACGGGTATTACGCCGTCAACATCGGCGATACACGTCTCTACGAAATAGGCTCCGGCGTGCGGCTTATCACCCGCGACCATACGTATGTACAGCAGGAAATCGACGCCGGACGTATGACGGCGGCGGAGGCTGCCATGTCCGGGAAGGGGCATATCCTGACCCGGTGCGTCGGCGCCGGCAACGATTCCGAGCCGGAATTCTATTTCGGAAAACTGAAAAAGAACGCCGTGTATCTCGTCTGCTCCGACGGCTTCCGGCATAAAATCTCGGATGAGGAGCTGCTCCGGAGCTACGGCGGCGGAAGGCTTTCGTCGGAAAGCGGCTTATCGTCCGCATCGAGATCTCTGATTGAATTGAATAAGTCAAGAACGGAAAAAGACAATATCACCGCCGTGACGGTTTTTGCCGGGGGCTGAACGCCCTGCGGCTTTGCCGGATAAGAATGTGAAAGGAGAGGTCGTACCATGCCCGAAAAGGTTGCGGTGCTTGCAGCCGTGATCATTGTTGTCTGCCTTGCGGCGGCTGTGTATCTTGCCTTCGCCGCCGGAAAGAGAAGAAAAGCGGGAATAAGCGGCAGGAAGAACGGAAAAGAGAGCGCAGGAAAAAAAACATGCGAGAACATAAAAGAGAGCGGAAAAGGGGAATGCGGGCTGACCTTCGACAGAAATTTCCGGATCGAACGTGAGCTCATATATACCGACTCGAAAATGATCATCCGTTAGACGGGCTCGGGCGCCTCCGTGCGGGGCGCTTTGACGTACAGAGCGGCGCCGCCCCGGATAACAGCGCAAAGAATTACTCGCAGAAAGGAATGCATATAACGCATGAAAGACGGAATTTTTACCTATGAACCGTTGTGGGGAGAATGGTATATCGACGATAAGGTCGGAGAGGGAAGCTACGGTAAGGTTTACCATGTACATAAGCTCGAAAACGGTCAGAGAGTCGAGGCAGCGGTAAAATACATCTCAATCCCCAAGGACGCCGAGGATAAAAAGTCCATGATCGCCAACGAGGACGCCGGAGACGACGCCTCCTTCAAGGCGATCTGCGACGATAAAGCCAACTTCTATTCCAACGAGATCAACCTTATGGCGGCGCTGGCGGGACAAAAGAACATCGTCGGCTACGAGGATCATATCAAGACCGAGAAGAAGGGCGAGATCGGCTGGGACATCATCATCCGCATGGAGATCCTGACGCCTCTTGTGGAGTACATCGAAAAGAACGGCTTTACCGAAAGGGACGCAGTCAATCTCGGAAGAGATATCTGCAGCGCTCTCGACGCCTGCCACAGAAGAAATATCATCCACAGAGACGTGAAGCTCGACAATATTTTCGTGGATAAGGACGGCAATTTCAAGCTCGGCGACTTCGGCGTATCCAGAGCGTTTGCCGAAAACAAAACGACGCAGGCGACTATTGCCGGAACCGTGGAATACATGGCGCCGGAAATGCTTCTCAACAAAAAATACAACAGTGCGGTGGACGTGTACTCTCTCGGCGTCGTTCTGTACAAGCTGCTGAACGAAAAGAGAGGTCTTTTCCTTACCGCCGACGGTACCGTCAAGAAGATGGCGGACAAGGAGCTTGCCGAGCAGAAGCGCCTGCAGGGAACCGAGGAGCTTCCGAAACCGAAGTTCGGTTCCGACAGACTCTTTGCCGTCGTGAAGCGTGCCTGCGCCTTTGCTCCGGCAGATCGCTATGCGGATCTTACGGAAATGCGGAGCGACCTGGAGGCTGCCATGGCGGACGCCGGAGAGGGTCTTGTTCTCTCAAAGTCGAATGCGAGCCGGAAATTCGATTGGAAGCCCTTCCCGTCGCCCGTCTTCGACGACGAGCCCACCTTTGACGAGCATATCCATCCGAAGAAAAAGGCGGGCGGGATCCTTCCCGTCGTCATCGGAGCGGCGGCTGCGGCTCTTCTCGCCGGCGTACTGATTCTGGGACCGTTCGGAAATGCGGGGAAGGGACGGCAGCCTCGCGGCGAAGCTCCGGTGTCCTATGTTGACGAAGAGCTCCCCGCCGGCGAAGAATCGGAGCAGGCAGAGCCGGTAAAGCTCGAACGGATCTCGCTTCCGAGCGCCCTTTCCGTCGTTGAGGGAGACGAAACCGTGATCTCGGTCGTCACCTTCCCCAAGGAAGCGGATGAAAAGCTGATTTACGCCTCCTCCGACGAAAACGTCGTCACGGTGGACGAAGACGGTCACATAACCGCCGTGGCTGCGGGCGAGGCACAGATCACCGTTTCCGGCGAGACCGGGAACGTTTCCGGGCTTATGACGGTCACCGTCGTAAGGGAAAAAGTCCCGGTGGAAGAGATACGCAAAAGACCGGCGGAGGACGGGACCGAAATCACGGAATACCCGCTGTACGTCGGCTCGATCTTCGATCTTTCGGGAGCGTATGAGATCGTTCCGGAAAATGCAACGTGGGAAGAAATACTCTATACAAGCGACAGCGAGGCGGTTTCGGTTGCCGAAAACGGCGTTGTTACGGGCGTTGTCCCCGGTGAAGCCGTCGTCACGGTCAGCGTAGACGGAAAGACCTGCCGGCTCCCCTTCACCGTCATCGCCGTAACGGTACCGGTTGAGGATATCGTTCTGAAAGAGCAGAACGTGAACATGACGGTAGGCGCTACCCGTATGATCGAGTATACGGTCGTTCCCGAAAACGCCACGATCACCGAAACGCCGGAATACATAAGCAGCAATCCGAAGATCGTTCTGGTCAACAGCGACGGCACCTGTACAGCCAAGAGCGCCGGCAGCGCCAAGATCACCGTTAGGCTGGGCGAGCTCTCCAAGGAGATCAGCGTGACCGTCAAAAAGCAGGAAACGCAGCACAAGCATTCCTACGGCGCCGTGCAGACCGAGGCGACGCATCCCCATCGGCAGTTCAAGGTCTGCAAGACCTGCGGTTCGGTATCCATCGTTCAGGATTCCTCGTATCTTGCATCCTGCCAGACCTGTAACCCGCCTCCTGCGCACGTCCATACCTACGGAGTCACGCAGACCGAGGCGGCGCACCCGCACAGGCAGTTCAGCGTCTGCACGGGCTGCGGAGACGTCAAGGTGGTGAGTGGATCGTCTTACAGCGCAGCGTGTCAGACCTGCAACGTTCACGTCCACAGCTTCGGCACGATCCAGACCGAAGCGACTCACCCGCACAGACAGTTCCGCACCTGCAGCTGCGGAGAGACTCAGCTCGTCGGAAGCTCCTCGTATCTCGCCAGCTGCCCCAAGTGCAATCCCGACGTGTGCAAGCACCAGTTCGGTCAGGTCGTTCTGAACCCGACCCATCCGCACCCGTCCGTCGATACCTGCACGATCTGCGGCTATCAGCGGGTGTTCCGTGCCGAAAACTACGATCACAACTGTACGATATGCAACCCGCCGCCGAAGGAAACTCCAGGTCCATGGCCGTGGGAATAAAGCCCGCCAAAGGCAGATAAAACGGAATATTGACAGACACAAAACAGCAAGGAGAGAACGATATGGCATATATGCTCAGTGTGTATTTTGAAAAATATCTGTACAGACTGAATCTTTCACAGAGCGAAACGGTGACGGTCGGAGGCGACAAAAGCGACAGCGTGTTCGTTCGCAATTCAAAGCTGAAAAAGGGAAGCTTTGTGTTCAAGCTGGAAAAAGGCGACTACAGGATTTCCGGAAAGGGGATTCTTGCCCGGGAGGATCGGAGGTTCGTCCCGAACAAGAACCCGGATATCGCCGAGAACCGTATCTATTCCTGTAATGACGATACCGGTGTGCTCGTGTGCATCCATCCGCTTCGGAACAGCATAGCCGAGTACGTCATCACAGCCGAAAAGCCCCTTCTGGTCGGGCGGAAAAGAGACAACGACGTTCTTCTCGCCGACAAAAGAGTGTCTCTGAATCATTGCCGGGTCTTCAAGAACGGAAACGGCTGCTTCATAGAGGACTCGGGGAGCACGAACGGTACCTACGTCAACGGAAAACGGATCACCGAAGCGGTCCTGCTCTGCGACGGCGACGTCGTGTCGGTCGGAATATACCAGATTTCCTACCGTGCGGGACGCATCGTGGTCTTCAATGCGGACCCCGAAAACAGCGAAACGGTGCTGCTGAATTCGACGACGCAGGCAAGACACGCATTTGCAAAGTAAAAAAGCGTAAAGCAAGCCCGGGAGCGGGAAGAGCGATCCTTCGGAAGAACGCAGGCGGGGAGTTCTTCCCGACCTTCGGGTGCGCTTTGGCAAAAACGATTTGCTGTGCCGCAGCAGCTGCGGCAGGATGAGGTGAATATGAATAAAGTCAGTATCTCGTCAGCGGTCTGCGCCGACAAGGGGCTGAAACGGAGCGGAAACGAGGACAATTTTTATCTTGACGGAGCGTTCCTTTCTCCGAAGAACAGGAATAAGCACACGTCCGTCGTCTGGGAGCCGGGAAACGAAATGTGCGTGTTCGGCATCTTTGACGGCATGGGCGGAGAGTCCTTCGGAGAGGAAGCCTCGATGATTGCGGCGAAGAGCCTGAAAAAGCACCACGAGATGCTTTCGGAGGGTGCCTGCCGCAGCATAAAGGAAATGATCGACGAAACGGTCGCCGAGTCCGGTGCGGAAATACGGAAGCTCATCCGCGACAGAGGCATCCGCCGCAGCGGGACGACCCTCGCATCGCTGATCATCGACGAGGACACGGCGACCTCAATCAACGCAGGCGACAGCCGGGTGTATCTCTTCCGCCGGGGAAAGCTGACGAGGCTGTCCTCGGACGACACCGTGACCGGGCGTCTTGCCCACATGGGCGTACTGCAGGAGGAGGAGAACGGGCGCAGCTCAAAAGAGAGCCACCGTCTGACCCAGTACATCGGAATGCCCTGCGACGAGGAGAGCTTCGTCGAGCCCCACGTTTCGGAAAAGACGGTCATCGAAAAGGGGGACGTGTTTCTCCTCTGCAGTGACGGACTCACCGACATGGTGGATGAGCGGACGATCGCCTCGATCCTGAAAAAAAGCCGGGACTGCGAGGAGGCGTCGGAAAAACTCGTACAGACGGCGCTCGACAACGGCGGCGTCGACAACGTGACGGTCATCACGGTCTGCGCCGACGCAAAGCCCCGCAGCAGGCGCCGGAGCATTGCTCTCATCATAGCGCTTATCCTCCTCCTCGGGATCATTGCCGGCGTCTCCTGCCTAAGCAGCAAAGCAGCGGGGAAGCCCCCGCGGGCAATTCGAGTCTGCACCTCAGATGAAACCGTGAGCGCAGATGCCCGAGCGGGGAGTCCCCGCTGACCCTTCGAGACCCCACCGCAGACTGAATCGTGAGTGCAGATGCCCGAGTGTTGTCCCGCTTTGCCGCCATATATCCGAGCGGCAAAGCTCAGTTGTTTAGCAAAAACAATAAGTTTACATCGTCCGCTGAGGTCAAGACACGACCTCAGCGGATTTTGTTTTTGCTTTTGTCAAACCAAACCGTAGGGGACGATGCCCACATCGTCCCGACAAAACGCGGCTCTGAGAGTAATGAATAATTATTCGTAAAATCGTAGGGGCGAACTGTGTTCGCCCGCATAGTTCGGCTCACGCCGGGAGTGCGGCGATTGACCGTCCTTCTTGAATACGGAGCGTATTGTTCTCGGCGCACGCCGGGAGTGCAGCAATCGCCTCACTTTTCTCGAGAACGGGGGTGGTACTTTTGCCAAGAGCTGCAAAAGTACCCCAAAGAGCCCGTCGGGTACGGGAGGGCGGCATTCCATTAACGGAAACTGCAGAGAAACCACTACACAGAGATACTTTATGAGTACAGTTCTCGTTCTTGTTGCTGTTTGCCCCCTCCCGCCGACACCACACCCACCCGGAAATACACCAATATCTCTGCAAAACCTTGTGGGGCGTTGCGGTTTCCCATTGTTGCAGCGCGTCCGCAGCGGACGCTATGACTCGGAGCTTCTCCTACGGGAGTGCATTGTCGCCTCGCTGTGGTGTCCTATTTAGCCTTGCACACTGATAAGTGTCGGTTACGTCAACAAGCGAGAGGTACCATTTAGCAAGCGTCTTTCCCACGGGAAACTATGCCCCCGGCGTTTTGAAGAAGCAATATCTTCAGCA
>JAZRXH010000158.1:0-4449 GCA_045600125.1 Eubacteriales bacterium
CCGGATACATTTTACCATAAATTCGGACTTTTTTCAACTGTACGGTTTTCCGGGTTTTGAGTTCTCTTTTCTGTCCACTTTTCGGGGACGTTACCTCATTACCCTAAAATCACTGTGTCCGTTTTTATGGGTACAGTTTACCGTCCAACTCCTAACTCCTAACTCCTAACTCCTAACTCCTAACTTCCGATAACTCCACACTCCACTCTCCAAACTCCACACTGTTAATTTATCTTTCCCTGCCCATGACTTCCTTTGTGGGAATGTCCCGGAGCATCTCGGCGTACTCCCGAAGGGAAAGCCCCGCAAGTCTTGCGATCTCCCGCTGACTTGCCGTAAGAGAGTCCGCCATGTATGCGGAAGCCGAGGCACCCTTCCCGGAAAATCCCGTGGAGAAAAGCCCCGAATGCCGCCCGCCGTCCCGGCTGTCATCCGTGCCGCCCGCATCGGCCTCGGAGGTACCCGTGCGAAGGGCGGCGATGCTTTGCAGAAGCTCCGAGTATTCCCCGTACAGAGCGGCAAGCCTCTTCCCCTTTTCCGCCTCTCTTCCCGCAAAGGAACGGAAGCCCTTGTCACAAAGGAGTTTTCCCGGGTCCGCATCGGGGAATTGCTCGCAGAACTCCGAAAGCTCGTCCTCTGCCCCTTTTGCAGAAGGCGCACTCTTTTCACCATGCACGAACGCCCCGGGATAAGCGCCCTCGCCCCCGGTTTCCTCCGGGAACTCCCTCGGAATTTCTTCCGAAATCTCCTCCGAAATCTCTTCCGGAATCTCCTCCGGAATTTCGTCCGGGATCTTCTCCGAAGCCTCGTCCTGTATTTCCTTCAAAGCACCGTTCAAGGTCTCCTCCGAGCCTCTCTCCGATGCCGCCTTTCCCCTTGCCGCCGAGAGAAGAAGCGCCCGCAGACCTTCGGCGTCCGGCAGAAGAACGTCATTATCGTCCCCGTCCGGCTCTGCCGCCTCTTCTGCCTTTTCGGCATAAAGTCCGCACAGCTCCTCCCGCCGGAGCCCGAAGGGAGCCGCTTCGGTGTCTGCGGATGCTTCGGATGCTCCGGATGTCCCGGAAGGACTCACCGCAAAAAGTCCGTCGGCGCCTGCCCGGCTTTTGTCGTCAAAGAAGCCGCCGCAGGAACCGGCGTCTGTCTTTTTTCCGCCGTCTTCGGCGTCTGTTTTCTCTTCGGTATCCCGGGAAAGCGCTCCCGTACCGACTTCCCTTTCTTCGGGTTCGTCGGACTTGTCGGACGCTTCGGACTTTTCCGATTCTTCGGACTTTTCGGAAAGCGCCCCCGTCTTCTCCGCACAGAAGACCGCACTTCCGTTTTTCGCCTCTGCCTCCGTTTCCGGCGCCCCGTCCCGGATACCGCCCGCATTTTCTGCGTCTGTTTCAGCCGCGGCTTGTTTCCCGTTTCCGGCGAGCATCGCCTGCAGTCTGCCTGCAAGCTCGGATGCCGCCCCCGCACGGGAAGTGGCGTTCAGGATGCCGCAGCTCTGCAGCTGCGTAATGACTTCTTTCATTTCGGACAGCCCGGCGTTGAGGCTTCTTTCCCGTTTCAGCCGTTCCCCGATGAGCCTGTCCACCTCGCTCTGGGTGAAAAGATGCCCGGACTCTTCTCTTTTACCATCGGACTCTTTGCCGTTTCCCGTTTGTGCAAGGCTTTTCGTTTCCGCCTTCATTGCCGTTTCCATCTTCCGAAAGCTCCTTTCCGAATCCAAAGTCCTCTTTGCCTCTTTGCGTTTTTCCTTTTTCATTCCGCTTCCTCAAAATAAGCGTCTTTCCCGCTCTCCGTCCCGATCCTTTCGACAAGCAGCCTTGCCAGCTCCCGGCGGAAGGCCTCGATATCGGCGTCGCCGACGGGTTCTGTCTCTGCCCCGCCGTTTTCCGTCTTTTCGGTGCCGAAGACGTCGGTAGGAAGCGCCGTGCCCTCCGACGCCGCCCCGACACCGCCGTACTTCTTGTCCAGCACGTCGCAGATCTCCACCCGGTTGGGGATATCGCACAGCTCAAGGTAGCCCTTGACGATGCGGTAGTTGTCCTCGGTGATGGTCGTATTTAAGAGCGACGCAAGGCAGGACACGGTGAACGCCTTGGAGTTGGCAAGTCCGTCTCCCACGTGGATGCGGATATCGACGCAGGGGAAATACTCGGCGCCGTCCGTTTTCTTCCTCTGATGATCGGCACGGCGGTAAACGAGATCGCCCTCGCCGTCGTTTATGAAGACGACTCTGCCGTCGTCGTAAAATTCCAGCGCCGTTCTGTCGCACAGCTCGTAAAGACGCTTGAAGCCCGCCGTCTTGCCGATCTTCTTGATGCTGCTGCGGGACTTTGCCCGCTCATTGAGCAGGGCGATGCCGGTGGCGGTGGTGACGGCGTGAGGCTCGTTGCCCTGCGATACGGCAAAATTGCCGGTAGCCTCCTGCATCATGTTCTTCCAGCGGTCGTAGTTGGAATGGAGGTACCCCTCGGCATAAGCGCCGTTTCCCAGCCTCTGCACCTTTCCCATCTTTCCGGTATGGAGCTTCCACACGGCGCCGGGGGAATTATCGAGAGAGGAGTCCTCGCAGAGCGCATCCTCCTCGGCGACGATGATATCGTTGGAAGAAAAAGCGGAGTTGTACTGGGCGAATGCCAGCTCCCGGTCAGCGGCGTCGATGAGCGGGATGATCGCTTCCAGCTCGCTCCGTCCCCACAAAGAGCCCTCCCGGGGAAGACGGTCGTAGATGACGAAGGGGAACATATTACAGCCGGTACACTTCCAGTATTTCGGGATGTAGCGCACCTCGTACTTTCCGAGAAGCACTGTCAGAGCGATATCCCCCGCACGGTAGACGAAGTGCATCCTGTGCGTTTTACCGTCCTTTGACCGCACCGGGATATCGCACTCGCCGTCCACAGGCTGCCGGAACCACCACTCGGTGACCCGCACCGTTTCACTGTCCGGATCGTAGCCGTCATAGACAAAGGGACTCCCGTCCTCCCGGGAGAAGCCGCCGCCCTTTTCCTCCTCCAGTACGTCGGAGAAATCCACGCCTCTTTCCTTCAGTTCTTTTTCAAAAAGCCGTCTTGCCTTCTCCCGGTGGATGCGGTAGGAATAGCCGATGTACTCGCACTCATCCACCGAGGAAGCCGCCGGATCGGGGAAGATCTGCGCCGGATCCGGAGCGGTCACCGATACGTCGCCGCCTTCGTTGTAAGTGTCGAAGCCTTCCGTTTCGTCCCAGAAGACCTTCCAGACCGCCGAGCCTAAGATCCCGAGTCTTCTTTCGTTCCCGGCGTTCTTGCGGTCCAGCTCGTTGCGGTCGCAGATGTAGCGCACCAGCTTTTCCCGCTGCTTCGCCTTTGCCGCATCCTCGGCGTTCCTCGGAGAAAACTCAAATTCCGGGAGGCCCGGCTCGATCTGGCTCTCCACGTGGATGTAGCCGTCGGGCGCCTGCGCCGCACAGAACGGCATCCCGTTCTTCTCTTCAAAGACGGCGCTGACCGCCGCATTGCCGTGGGGACCGTCGTAGTAGGCTTTCATCCGGCGCCAGTAGCGTACGGCGTCCTCTTTGGCGGACGCCGCCCCCGCAAACAGCCGGGATACCGTTTCCTCCCGGGCGAGGGTGTCGCCGTAGTCGTAGAAGAGGCCTTCCGGCTGTTTCTTTTTTGCAAATATTCCCATACTTTTATTCCTTTCTTGCGGGGAAGCCCCCGCAGGCAATTCGGAAATGCACCTCGGATAAAACCGGGGTTGCAGATGCCCGGGTATTTTCCCGTTTGACCGCCATAATCCTGAGCGGCAAAGCTCATGAGTGAAGCATGAATAATCAGTTTCTGTCATCCGCTGAGGTCAAGACACGACCACAGCGGAGGTTTGTTTTTTTGACATACTTTCGGCTCACGCCGGGGGCGCAGCAATAACCTTGTTGCACACGAACGGGGGGCTGACTTTTTCTCACGAGCGAGAAAAAGTCGCCAAAAAGCGCCCGGCGGGTACGGGAGGGCGGCATTCCATTAAAGGAAACTGCAGAGAAACCACTACACAGAGATACTTTATGAGTACATCTCTCGTTCTTGTTGCACCTTGCCCCCTCCCGCTGCCACAATCATCGGTGCAAGCACCGATGAAGAAAGTTTTCTTCGAAAACTTTCCATAGTAGCAAGCAGCGCGTCCGCAACGGACGCTATGACTCGTAGCTTCTCCTACGGGAGCGCATTGTCGCCTCGCTGAGGAGTTCTATTTGACTTTGCACACTGGCAAGTGTCGGTTGCGTCAAGATGCGAGTGCCACTTTTTAGCGAGTACCTTTCCCGGTGGAAGATATGCCCACGGCATCAGCGGAAATAATAATTTTTGCAAACCCACTCGGTTACAATCGTGCTTACTGCGGTGTCGGCTCTGTCTGGGTCCCGACCAAAACTCGGTATCGGGGGCGCTTGAAGCGACAAATTTTCGCCTTGTGCCGGAGCGGCGC
>JAZRXH010000159.1:0-5567 GCA_045600125.1 Eubacteriales bacterium
GAGACCCGAAAACAGCGGAATTTAATCCTTAGCCTCTTGTTCCCGAAACGGAACAAGGGGCTTTCTTTTGGATGCCAAAGCGCTTGATTCTGACTCGATTTCGGAATATTCCGGACTTTTTCGGGTATTTTGAAAAAAAGACTTGACAAAACCGACAATACTGTATATAATGCGTATATACAGTAAACACAGAAGGAGGCACCGATGTGACCGTTCTTATCGACAACAAAAGCGGCGCACCCATCTACGACCAGATTTATTCGCAGATCAAAAGCCAGATCATCAGCGGCGCTCTGGCGGAGGACGAGCTGCTTCCCTCCATCCGCAACCTTGCCAAAGACCTTCGGATCAGCTTCATCACCACAAAAAGAGCCTATGAGGAGCTGGAAAAGGATGGCTTCATCTACACGGTCCAGGGGAAAGGCTGCTTTGTGGCACCGAAGAACGTGGAGCTTTTACGGGAAGAGAACCTGAAGCGCATCGAGGAGCTGATGGACGAGATCATCCTGCTCTCCGAGACCTGCGGACTCGGAAGGGAGGAGCTTATGAGTATGCTCGCCTTCGGCTTTGAGGAAAAGGCGTAAGGTGCAAAGAGTTCGGGGACGTTTTTGCGTTTTCTCCTATCCTGCCTACCCAAACCGAAACCAAACCGAAACCAAACCGAAAAGAAAGGAAGTTCCCGATTTCCATGCGGGAGCCGGGGGTCACGTTTTGACATGACGAATGCACTTGAAATAAAAGATCTTACGAAAGCCTATGGGGATTTTGCTCTGGACGGGCTTACTCTTACGCTCCCGAGCGGCTGTATCATGGGGCTTATCGGCGAGAACGGCGCCGGGAAAAGCACGACGGTCAAGCTGATCCTCGGGATGATCCGGAAGGACGGCGGAAGCGTCTGTCTCTTCGGCAAAGAAGACGCCGAAAAGGACGTACTCACAAAAGAAGACATCGGCGTCGTCATGGATGAGGTCGGTCTTCCCGACTGCCTGAATACGGCGCAGATCGGCAGGGTCATGAAGCATACCTTCCGAAACTGGGACTCTTCGCGCTATGAAGAGCTCGTTTCCCGCTTTTCTCTGCCCGAGAAGAAGCCGTTCAAGGAGTTTTCCCGGGGTATGAAGATGAAGACGGGCATCGCCGTCGCTCTGTCCCACGGGGCAAAGCTGCTTCTTCTTGACGAGGCGACCTCGGGGCTTGACCCGGTGGTGCGGGACGAGGTGGTGGAGATGCTCTGCGAATTTACGAGAGACGAAAACCACTCGGTCCTCATTTCTTCCCACATCGTCAGCGACCTTGAAAAGCTGTGCGATTACGTGGCGTTCCTCCACAAGGGAAAGCTGATGCTCTGCGAGGAGAAGGACGTCCTTCTCTCGGAATACGGCATCGTCCGCTGCTCGGCACTGCAGATGGCATCGCTTCCGAGAGAGGCGGTAAAGTATAAAAAGGAAAGCCCGTACGGGGTGGAAGCCATCGTGCGACGGAGCGACGTGCCGGGCGGCGTCGAGGTCGGTCCTGTCAGCATCGAGGAGCTGTTCGTATTTATGGTAAAGGAGGCGGGATGACATGAAGGGACTTCTTCTCAAGGATCTGTATACGATGCGGTCGTATTTCAAGTCGTATCTTCTGATCGTCGTCGTATTCCTCGGCGCATCGTTCTTTGGCGGGAATACGTTTTTCGTCTTCTATCCGTGCCTTATGTGCGGAATGATCCCGACTAATCTTATCGCCTACGACGAACGGAGCCGCTTTGCGCAGTACAGCGACTCGCTCCCGGTTTCGAGAGCGCAGTCGGTTTCGGAAAAGTATCTGATGGGTCTTTTCTCGCAGGGGGCGGTACTGCTTGTCACGGGCATCGTGCAGGGGATCCGCATGAGCGTAAACGGAACCTTTTCCGCCGGTGAATTCATCGTGCTGATGCTGTCGCTGCTGCTCGTATCCATGCTGGCGTCTGCCGTCCCGCTGCCGTTCATTTTCAAAAACGGTGTGGAAAAAGGAAGACTCGCCTACTACGTCATGATCGGCGTCGTCTGCGGCGCAGGCGTTCTGTTCTCGGGGCTTTTCGAGGAGGGACGGACCTTCGAGGCTCCGTCAGAACTCCTATTTGCGGGGCTTTCCCTTCTCGGCGTCGGCGTGTACGTCCTTTCGTGGTGCCTGTCTGTCCGGTTTTATGAAAAGCGGGAGCTGTGAGGCGAAGAAAAGATAAAGTGCTTTGAAAAAGGTTCCTTTGACCGTTTCAAACGGCGAAAATGACCGCATCCCGGGAAGAATTTTTCCCCCGATGCGGTTTTTCTGCGTTCTATGCGTTTTCAATATCCCGTTTCCTTCGGCTTTTCCGAAAAAGTCTTTCCGCATTCCGCATGGAGCGTCGGAGGAGGTATTGACTTTTCTTTCCGAACAGTGTATAATACTGCATACAAAGAAAAAGGCTGCGAATGAACGCAGACGGAAAGCAGGTGAAGGGCATGACAATGACAGCGATAAAGAAAAAGCGTTTTCTGGCGGCAGCGGCGGTGCTGGTGCTTGCGCTTTTCATGCTTTTCAATCTCTGCTTCCTTGTTGCCGAATCGGGGCACGACTGCATCGGTGAGGACTGCCCGATCTGCTGTCGGATCAGCCTGTGCGAAGAGCTTATCAAAACGGTATACCACGGCTTCACCGCTGTTTTTGCCGCTTTTTTGCTTGGCTTACCGGTGCCTGGTATATCGGGCACCCTTCGGAAAACGAATTACAGAGCATCGCTCGTGACTTGGAAGGTCAAGCTTTCGGATTGAATAAGAGCCCGGAAGAGAGGGGGAAGTCTGCCCGTTTTGGACGGATTTACGGTACCCGGCACCGCCTCCTCTGTATTTTTGCGCCTTTTTCGGCTTCTTTTATGATTCGGAGGTTTATTTTTTTATGAAAAAACTCATTTCAGCCCTGCTGTGTATTCTTATGCTTGCGGGCATTCTTACCGGCTGCAAAGGTAATTCCGGCAGCCAAAACGAAAAGCTTTCCATTGTGACCACCATCTTCCCGGAATACGACTGGGTGATGAATATTCTCGGCGACAGGGCGTCCGACGCCGAGGTAACCATGCTTCTTGATAACGGCGTGGACCTGCACAGCTATCAGCCCACAGCGGACGATATTATCAAGGCTTCCCGGTGTGACCTCTTTATCTATGTCGGCGGCGAATCCGACGAATGGGCAAAGGACGTGCTGAAGGAAGCGACAAACAAGGACAGGATCGTGATCGACCTCCTCGGCGTGCTCGGCGACGCCGTCAAGGAAGAAGAGGTCAAAGAGGGTATGGAGGCCGAAGAACACGAGCACGACCACGGCGAAGAGGAGCACGACCATGAGGAAGAAATCGAATACGATGAACACGTCTGGCTCTCTCTGAAGAATGCCGCCGTTCTCGTGGGTGCTGTCCGTGATGCACTTGTCTCGCTGGACGCCGAAAATGCCGACGTATATACCGCCAATGCTTCCGCCTACATCGAAAAGCTGAACGCCCTTGACGCAGGCTATCGGTCGGCGGTGGATGCGGCGAAGGTAAAGACAGTCCTATTCGGAGACCGTTTCCCGTTCCGCTATCTTACGGATGATTACGGGCTCGATTATTATGCCGCCTTTGTCGGATGCTCTGCCGAAAGCGAAGCCAGCTTTGAAACGATTGCATTTCTTGCCGGCAAGGTGGACGAACTCGGACTTTCCACCGTGCTGACGCTGGAAGGAACAAGCCACAGAATTGCAGAAACGATTGTTTCCACATCGAAAAACAAATCTGCGCAGATCCTTTCCGTGGATTCCATGCAGTCCACCACATCGGGCGATGTGAAAAACGGAGCGACTTATCTTTCCATTATGGAAAAGAATCTTTCCGTTTTGACCGACGCTTTGCAGTAAGGGGGAAAAACGATGGCTCTGCTCACCTGTCGGGATCTCTGCCTCGGATATGACGGGAAAGAAATCCTGCATAATCTGAATTTTGAAATACATGCCGGAGAGTATCTCTGCATCGTCGGAGAAAACGGCTCCGGAAAGAGCACGCTCGTAAAGGCTCTTCTCGGGCTCAAATCCGTGCAGAGCGGAACGATAAAATTCGGCGACGGGCTTTTGCAGAGGGAAATAGGCTATCTTCCCCAGCAGACGGGAGCGCAGAAGGACTTTCCCGCCTCGGTAAGGGAGGTCGTACTCTCGGGTGTTCTGAACGGATGCGGTATGCGCCCGTTTTACACCAAAAAAGAGAAGGCTCTTGCCGAAGAAAATATGAAAAAACTGCACGTCGAGCACCTTGCGGAAAAGTGCTACCGCGAGCTCTCGGGCGGGCAGCAGCAGAGAGTGCTCCTTGCGAGAGCCCTGTGTGCGACGAAGAAGCTCATTCTTCTCGACGAGCCGACGGCAAGCCTCGACCCCGTCGTATCGGTGGAGCTGTATCATCTGATAAAAGAAATAAACAAGAGCGGAATTACGGTGATAATGGTCTCACACGACATACATTCGTCACTGCACAACGCATCGCACATACTGCATCTGCACAAGGATTTCACGTTCTTCGGAACGACGGACAAATACACGGAATGTGAGCACTGCAAGCGCTTTGTCGGCGAGTCCGAAAGCGGCTGCAGCTGCGGACTGTGAGGTGCGCGATGGGAGTTCTCGAGCTTATTTTTTCAAACGGATTTCTCATATACGCGCTTGTGGTCGGTGCGCTCGTGGCGCTGTGTGCGGCTCTTTTGGGGACAAGTCTCGTGCTCAGGCGTTTTTCGATGATCGGTGACGGGCTCTCGCACGTTGCGTTCGGAGCAGTGGCTCTTGCCGCGGCTCTCGGCGCTCAGCCGATGTACGTCGCCCTGCCCATCGTGATAGCCGCGGCGTTCTTGCTTCTGCAGGCAAGCGAAAAGGGGCTTTTATCGGGCGACAGCGCGATCGCGCTGATATCGACCTCCGCCCTCGCCGTCGGCGTGCTCATCGCCTCGGTGACGAGTGCGAACATCGACCTTTCGAGCTATCTTTTCGGAAGCATTCTCGCGATAAAGAAAAGTGACGTGCCGATTTCCGTGGTGCTCTGCGCGGCGGTCATTCTGCTGTATATTCTTTCGTACAACAAGATTTTTGCCGTGACCTTCGACGAGAGCTTTGCGAAGGCGACGGGCGTAAAGACCTCACTTTACAATATGCTGATTGCAACGCTTACCGCCGTGACGATAGTCCTTGGTATGCGGCTGATGGGCGCGATGCTTATCTCGAGCTTCATCATCTTCCCGTCGCTTACTTCGATGCGGGTGTGCAAGAAATTCCGCTCGGTGATAATCCTGTCGTCGGTGCTGTCGGTTTTAAGCGTAGTCGCGGGAATCGTGATATCGTGCAGCTTTACGAATATGCCCACGGGTGCGGTGATCGTGCTTGTAAATCTCGCGTTCTTCCTTGCCGCCGTTCTTATATCGAAATTAAAAAAGAAAGGCAATTAGTTGACAAGCGTATGCGTTCTGTGATAAAATCACCGTTGCGGAAAGCTTTGCCGAACGGTCGCGCTTCCTGCGAGAGCAGGTGTGAGGAAAGTCCGAGCTTCACAGGGCAGGATA
>JAZRXH010000160.1:0-26978 GCA_045600125.1 Eubacteriales bacterium
TGAATTCACCGGCCACGCCAAGGAGAACGGCGGTATCATCCATCTGCTCAACTCCGGCGCAGCCTGCCTTGACGCCTGCGGCGAATGCACCGATAAGGACGGAAACGCCACCATGAAGCAGTGGTGGGACGTTACCGAGGAGGATATCAGGAAGATGACCGACGCAACGGTTTGGTGCGAAGCGGGCTTCGATAACTTCCGGGGCGGCGGCTTCTCCAGCCATTTCGTAACAAGAGCGGAAATGCCGGCGACTATGATCCGACTCAACCTCGTGAAGGGTCTCGGTCCCGTTCTGCAGATCGCCGAGGGCTGGACGGTACAGCTTCCCGACGAAGTGACCGACACTCTGATGGAGCGCACGAATCCCACCTGGCCCTGCACCTGGTTCACGCCTCGGTGCGACGGCAAGGAAGGCAGCCCCTTCAAGTCCGCTTACGACGTGATGAACAACTGGGGCGCAAACCACGGCGCTATCAGCTCCGGTCACATCGGCGCCGACCTCATTACCCTCTGCTCGATCCTCCGTATCCCCGTATGCATGCACAACGTACCCGAGGACAAGATCTTCCGTCCCGCCGCATGGAACGCCTTCGGCATGGACAAGGAAGGGCAGGATTACAGAGCCTGCGCCGCTTACGGTCCCATGTACAAGAACATCCGGTAATTCCCGTTTGCAATATAAATTTTGCCCGCAGACAAAGGTTTTCGCTTTGCCTGCGGGCATTTCTTTTGCTTTGAAAAGTCTTGCTGTCTCCTGCCGTCCCGCGCGTATTCCCGGCTCTCCCCGCGGAGTATTTTGCGGGACGGCATTTTTCGCTTCCGTCCTTTTCTTCGTCTTTATCCGGGATCACGATCCCGGGTTTCGTTTTAAGCGTCCGTTTTTTCTTCTTTCAAGATTTCTCTGAGGCATCCGCAATGCCGGGCACCGTGCTTACTGCGGGACAGGCTCGCAGCATTCAGTTGTCATGAAAGGAGCAGAGAAGCACGAGCACGATAAGGATGATGAGCCAGTTGTTTTCGTTGCCGTTACCGAAGCATCCGCACATAATATGGTTCCTCCGTCGTTATTATTTCCGAGCGCCGGGACTCCGGGGCGGGGGAGGCACGGCTTTTTCGCTTTCTGCCGTTTTTGCAGTCGGGATCCCATAGGAAAAGCCGCAGCCTATCCGCCGCTTTTGAAAGCTGTCGATTTCCGGCTGCCCGTTTTTAATCTACAATTTCCGATTTCCCGTTGTCTTCCGGCGCTCTGCCATATAGTATGATGACGGATTCCGGAGAGTGCGCCGGCGCATTTTTGGCACAGAGGTGAAAGAACGTCTTTTCCCGCCTCACAGCACCGAAGGCACCCCGGTCGGCGGAATTTTGCGGGCGAATAAAGCGGGATGCGTTATTTGACGCTTCTGATCGGGCTTCTTCCGACGGCTTCCGAAGATGCCGGCGATCCTTCGGCAAAGGCGCAAAAATGCCCCGACAGTCGGAGCGGAAAAGCGTTCCGGAATGCCGGGGCGGCATGAAATATGGCTTAGCTGTTTTGCTTCGGTGTTTCTGTTTCTCTCACTGCTTTTTGAAGCGCATGGAATAGATATCCGCATCGCACATCTCAAAGGTGAGTATGACTTCCTTTCCGGAAAAGGCGGCAAGGTCGCCTTCAAAGTCGATCACACGGCCTGTTTTGTTCCCGAAAATCTCGAAGGAACGGAGCGACTTGCCGCTCGACGCTTCCTTCACCGTCACGAAGATGTATCCTCTTGCGGAGGTGGCAAAATTCAGAAGCATCGTATTGCCCTCGAAGACAAGGGGCTTTGTGACGGCGACGACGGGGGCAAAATCCGCATGAAGCGAGGCAAAGCCGTCAAGACGGACGGTGTAGCGTACCAGCTCCGTGGGGAGTCCCATCCAGTGGTTTTCGCTTATGTACAGCGAAAGCTCGGGGTCGGCGCCGGGAATATCCGAGGGCGTTTCCACCATTCCCACACAAGGGTAAAAGTCGCCGTAGACCCAGTTCCGTCCGTTTTCCGGCTCGTTCCGTCCGAACGCCTCGTCGAAACGGCGGAAATGCCGACCGTCCCGGGAGCACATGAAGACGCAGTCGGTGACGGCAAGACCGTAGCGCTTGTCGATGGCGCTTCTCTCCCGGCGCTTTTCGGCACCGCCCAGACGGTCGAAGGTGGGCGTCCACACACGCCGCTCGATATAGCGGGAGGGGAAGCCGGTCAGTATTTGCGGCGCACGGCTGTATACCGATACGGCGTTCGTGTACAGCGGCACGTCCTCGGCACTTCCAAAGTCCAGCACTTTTGATTCACTCCAGACGAGAAAATCCTCGCTTTCCATAACACGGATGTCCCGCACACGGACGTCCTCACCGGGAACGGCACCTTCCGGGACCTTTTCCGGTGCATGGAAGCCACGGACGTAGCACAGATACTTCCCGAGAGTGGGGTTATAGTGCACCGTGTTCAGGGAATCGTAAGCGTCCCCCGAAAGGATATTCGTGACCTTGGTAAAATGCAGACCGTCGTCGCTTGCAAAAAGGGCGAGAGAGGGGGTGCGCTTTCCGTCGTCTGCGATTAAATTTTCTCTTGCGGCGGCTTTGCAGCGTCCCTTTACGGAAGGAGCCGGGTTTTCGTCGATGAAAACGAAGAAGTTGTCGATGCTGCTCTTCCCGCCGAACAGCGTTTCGGAGGTGTAGAGGATATTGTTGTCGGTGCTTCCGTCGAAGGAAACCATGCCGAGGTTCGGCTTTTCCCACGTGACGCCGTCACGGCTCTCGGCGTAGCAGACCTTGACGCCGCCGGTGGTGTGCTTCTTTTTGGAGGCATCGAGCATTTCCCAGGCGAGGTAGTAAAGGCGGTATAGGTCGCCGTCCTTTATGAGATTGTAGTAGTCGCACCCGTCGCCCTCCCACGCCTCGCCGCAGGTAAGCGCCGTGTTCTTCCTTACCGGGTGGCCTACACGCAAAGCGGCGGTCGTTTTCTCCGTGTCAAGTAAATATTCATCCCAGAAGGGCTCGAGTCTTGTCCCGATGTTTATGGCCATGATGATCACTCCCGAATTTTGTAGGAAAAGCTTCCGACGTTCCGGATCAGCTCTTTCCGGGTATCATTTTATCACGCTTTCCGGCTCTCTGTCAAGGGCGGGGACGCCTTTCAAAGCCGTCCTTTTCTGCCAAATTCCCGGGGGCTCTGACCGATTTTTCCGCCGTTCCAAACGAAAAATGCAAAAACGGCGGAAAGAAAAGGAGATAAACGGCGGAAAGAAAAGGAGATAAAGCCCTTGAAAAAAGCTGCGGCAGAGTGTATAATAAGATTTCGGAAGACAGTGAAAAAACAGCTGTCGATATGCAAAGCAACTTGATAAGTAAAAGGAGAACACCATGCTCAGAACGGGAATATGCAATTCATTTTACAGACTGCCCGGCAAGCCTTTTGCCGACTATGGAAAAATGGCGCTTCACGGCTATGCCTGCGCCGATTTTCAGGGACTCTGCGATACAAAAGGTTCTTTATATCTTGCCGACGAAAAGAATTTCTGCGAAGCTCTTACGGCGGAGCGGGAACGTGCCGCCGCCTCCGGCATCACCTTTTCGCAGGTACACGCCCCCTGGCCCGTCACCGATATAACAGACGAAGAACGGGCGCAGAACCTTGAATGGATGAGGATTGCCGTGCGGGGAACGAAGGTGCTCGGCTCGCCTTATCTCGTCGTCCATCCGCAGATGCCCTACGGCTGGGGAGAGGAGGATCCCGATTTTGCTTACCGGGTAAACTACGGCTTTTTCTCCGTGCTCTGCGACTATGCACAGGATTTCGGGGTAAATATCTGCATCGAGAATATGCCTACGAAAAAGCATAAGCTTGCCCGTGTCCCCGCTCTGCTGGATTTCATCCGGGATGTGGGCAGGAAGAATTTCTTCCTCTGCCTCGATACGGGGCACTGCAACGTCAGCGGCGACGACTGCGGCGACATGGTGCGCCTTTGCGGAGACCTTCTCCGTGTTCTGCACGTCCACGATAACTTCGGGGACTATGACCGCCATCTGTTCCCGTATTACGGAACGATCGACTGGGAGTCCTTCCGTAAAGCGCTCGGCGAGACCGGCTTTGCCGGCGTTCTTTCCATCGAAGCGAGTCTGAAAACCGACAAGGTGCCGGGAGAGGCGATCGAGCACATGATGAAGGGTCTTGCCGCCATTGCCCACACGCTTGCCGTATGAAAGACAAAGCGGTATACACCCTTCGCCCCCTTGTGCCGGAGGACGTGGGGCGGGTGATGGACATCATCGACATGGCAAAGCGGAACATGCGGGAGAATTTGCAGATAGACCAGTGGCAGGCTGGCTATCCCAACGCCGAAAGCTTCCTTCGGGACGCCGGGGAGGGCAGGGGAGTCGTGCTCTGCGAGAACGGGACGGTCGTCGGCGTCTGCGCCGTCATCCGTGACGGCGAGCCCACCTACGAGCCCTCGCTCCTTACGAGCGGCGACGGGGAATTCCCCGGGAAATGGCTAAGCGGCGAAGGACACTATGCCGCCATCCATCGGGTCTGCATCGACCTTGCCCGCACGTGCCGGGGACTCGGGTCGTATTTTCTGCAAGGTCTTATGGAAACGCTCCGGGAAGAGGGGTTTACGTCGGTGCGCATCGACACCCACCGGGGCAACGCTCCCATGCGGGCGCTCCTATATAAAAATGGCTTTGTCCCGACGGGGATCATCCGTATCTCCGACCCGAATACGCCCGAGCGCATCGCCTATGAAAGGTGCATCTGAAAACATACGGAAGGATTTGCCGCCTCATGGTCAAAAAGCAGAATGCCGTGGGGCGGTTCTTTTTTTCCGGGGAAGACCGACGCTGTATTCCCCGAAACGACAAAATCCACTTTTCTTTTCTCAAATGTTGATGAATATCTTTACAATTCCGGAAAAATGTGATAGAATACACATATGAGAAAAGCATACGGCAGGCATCGTGCGAAAATCGGCGGTCTGTCCTGCAAAAAAGATGCTTTCGGGAGGGATTTGCCATGCCCGGCGGAATGAGATCCATGGGACCGAGAGGGTTCCTGACAGAGGAAGAAAAAAACAATATGCCGAAGATCACCAAAGAACTGATCGTCCGGATCCTGTCGTATCTGAAGCCCTATGCGCTTCAGTTCATCATCGTTTTCGTGACGATCCTGCTTTCGGCTGTGGTGGGTCTGTTCCCGTCGCTGATCACCGGAAAGATCGTGGACGAGGCACTGGTAGGGCGAAACATGAGGCTCCTCATCCAGCTTCTTATCGCCGCCTTCTGCACCCTGACCGTGAGCCAGCTCATCGGTATTGCGGAAAACTACATCAATGCGTGGATAAGCCAGCGTATCATCTGCGACATGCGGAATCAGATGTATAAGCACCTTCTGTATATGCCCCACGCCTTTTTCACCACCGAGAAGCAGGGGGACATCGTCACCCGTATGGACACCGACATCTCCGGGGTCAGCTCGGTCATTTCCGGTACCCTTTCCTCGATCGTGTCGAATATCGCCACGACGGTCACCACCCTCGTTGCCCTCTTCACCATGAGCTGGAAGCTGGCTGTGGTGGGCATCCTCGTCCTTCCGCTCCTCATCATCCCCACAAGATCCGTGGGCAAGACGAGATACAAGCTCGCCACCGAGGGACAGGAAAAGCGGGATAAGATGAATCAGATTATCAACGAGACCCTTTCGGTCAGCGGCTCCATGCTCGTCAAGATCTTCACCCGTGAGGAGAAGGAATGCGACGACTTTGAAGAGATCAACAACGAAGTCGCCAAAACCGCCATGAAGGAGCAGAGAAGCGGCAGCTGGTTCCGTGTGATCATGGGCATGTTTACCCAGATCGGTCCGCTCCTCATCTATTTTGCCGGCGGTCTCCTCATCATCAACGAATGGGAGCCGGCGCTTACCGTCGGTACCGTCACCGCCACCGTTGCCCTGATCAACCGGCTCTACCGCCCGGTGGAATCGCTTCTCAATATCGGCGTCGACTTCACCCGTTCCCTTGCTCTCTTCACCCGTATCTTTGATTACTTCGACCGGGAGAATACCATCGTATCCCCCGAAGACGGAAAGAAGCCCGAGCTTCGCAACGGCACCATCGTGTACGACCACGTGGCATTCGGTTATACCCCCGAAAAGAAGGTCCTCACCGACGTGAACTTCGAGGTACCCGGCGGAAAGATGTACGCCATCGTCGGTCCCTCCGGCTCGGGTAAATCCACCGTGGTGAACTTCGTCCCGAGACTCTATGACGTGGACGGCGGCAGCGTGACCGTCAGCGGCGTCGACGTGCGGGACTGCGACCTCAGTTACCTTCGTGAGCACATCGGTATCGTCACGCAGGATACCTACCTCTTCAACGGCACCATCCTTGAAAATCTCCGCTATGCAAAGCCGGACGCTACGATGGAAGAAATCGAAAACGCCTGCCGCACGGCAAGCATCCACGACCTCATCGCCTCGCTTCCCGACGGTTATGATACCGAGGTCGGCAACCGGGGTCTGAAGCTTTCCGGCGGCGAAAAGCAGAGGATCTCCATCGCCCGTGTCATTCTGAAGAACCCCGATATCCTGATCCTCGACGAGGCGACCTCGGCACTGGACAGCATTTCGGAGAACGCCATACAGGACGCTCTGGAGGTCATGATGGCGGGCAGAACGAGCCTCGTCATCGCCCACCGACTTTCCACCATCATGAAGGCAGACCGGATCCTCGTGGTCAAGGACGGCGTGATTGCCGAGCAGGGAACCCACGAAGAGCTTCTTGAAAAGGACGGCGTTTACCGTGATCTCTACGAGACCCAGTTCCGCACGGCGATCGACTACGAAGCCGACAAGAACGGTCCCGCTCCCGTCAACATCGAGAGCTTCTCGGCAGACTACGACGTCCGCCGCATCACCGAAGCCGATATTTCCGACGTTTACAACCTCTGCCGCTCGAACCGCCGCTACTACCGCAGTATCGACCAGCGTCCCTCCAGACAGCGCCTCACCGAGGTCATCAGCGAGATTCCCGAGAGTGCGGATTCCTCGCAGAAGTTCTTCGTCGGCTTCTATAACGGCGAGGATCTGTATGCCGTCCTCGACCTGATCGTGGGCTATCCCGAAAAGGACGACGCCTTCATCGGCTGGTTCATGGTCGACGCCGAGCACCACCGCAAGGGTATCGGTTCACAGATATTTGCCGATCTCCGTGCCTCCATGAAGGCGCAGGGCTTCGATTCCCTCACCCTCGAATGCCCGGCTGCCAGCGAGGAAGCCAAGGCCTTCTGGGAGAGCCAGGGCTTTACCGGCACCGTTTCGGAAAAGGACGACAAGGTCATCGTGATGACCCGCAGCATCTGAAACCCAAATATCGCTTCCCGGCGAACGCCCGGAAAAGGGTTCTGACTTTTCTTACACAAGGAACATGCTACACAAAATCGGGGACACCGTTTCAATGTCCCCGATATTTCTTTCTGCTTATCTTTTCTTATCTTTTCTCTTTTCCGGACGGCTTTTCCGGGCGCTTTTTCTCTGCATCCTCACGGCAGTACCGTTCCTGCCGCCTTCCGGTGATAGCAAAAATCGGGAGCATCTTCTGGATGCCCCCGAAATTTTATTTGTTATGCTTTGTTTCCGGCTGTAAAGAGAAGCTTACTTTTCCCAGAACTCGATGATGTTGTCAAGCTTTTCTTCCCAGTTGTCGCCGTATGCCGCATAGTTGGAAGCGAGAGTGTTCTGACCGCCCTCCACGATGTTGATGATGGAGCCGCTGGTGAGGTAGTTCTCGTCCATGAAGCAGGCGGAGTTACGGATGACGTTTACCATGTCCTCACTGTCGGTATCACGAACGGTCTTAACGGTAAGGATGATATCGTAGAATGCGGGGATGAGGTCTCTGTAGGAGAGGAACGCCATATCCTCGAGGATGGCACTGGTAAGGTCGAGCTTGGTGTTGGTAACGGGGATATAAGTAAGGGAGGAGAAGTTTACGATTCTGGAATGGTAGTCCTCCTGCTCTTCATCGAGCTTCGGATAAGGAACGATACCGAAGTCATCCTCGAGAGAACGGTAGCTGCCGAGGTCATTCAGAGTACCGTCGTTGAAGAGAAGTCTGTGTTCCTTGAACATCTTGTCCTCAAAACTGTACTGCTTGCCGTTGGACCATGCACCGTTGCCGGCAGAGAAGAAGTCGATCATCTTGTCCACGATCTTGAAGGTACGTTCGTTGTTGATGTTGAGAACGGGGAGATTGTATTCGTCCTTGACAACGGGAGCGCCGCCCATACCGAGGAACATGGCGGGCATCATTTCCCACTTCCAGCCGGAGAAGCCGAGACGGTCGTTGTCTTCGTCGAGAAGGCCGTCACCGTTGAGGTCCTTGGAGGCTGCCTTGGTGTATTCGAGCATCTTGTCGATGGTCCACTTGCCGTCGAGTACGAGCTGATAAGGATACTCGAGGTCAAGCTCGTCGAGAAGGGTCTTGTTGAAGGCGATGGCTGCCGAAGCCTTGAGGCAATGGAAGTTGTACGCACCGGCGGTCACGTAGACCTTGTCGCCGAAGTTGAGGTCGCGGAGCACGTTGGAGTACCACCACGGATTCTCGAGGTTTGCATTGGGCATCATGGTGTTCCAGTCAACGAACAGATCGTCGTAGATCAGCGGAACACCGGCGTGCTGTACGTTTACATATACTTCGTACGTATCGTCGCCTGCCTGAATGAGAGAACGGATGATGGGGGTCGCTTCGCTGTTGTTGGAGTCGCCGGGACGGAAGTTGAACTTCACGTTGAAGCGGTTCTGAACCTCTTCGTTTCTCTGGAAGATGGTGTCCTTGATGAGGTCGCCGGTTTCCGATTCAACGATGTAGTCACCGTCAAAAACGCTGTAGGCGAGGAAAATGTCGAAGTCGTCGCCGCCGCCGTCGATGTCCGGAATATTCAGGATACCTCCGTCGAGCATGGCTTCGCCCTCGAATTGGGGTTCCTCTTCAATGGGGTCATCATCTGCAGGACCGACCTTTTCTTCGCAGGAGGTGAGGGAAAGAAGACTGCTTGTGCCCATAAGAAGAGCAAGAAGAAGTGCGAGAAGTCTTGTCTTTTTCATGATACTTTTTCCTTTCATGAGTTTATTCCGAATGCGCCGGCACGGCAATTCTGCCGGGTCTTAGGCATCCGCAGCGCATACCTTTGCACTACGCTTATGTATTCTACCATATTCTGCGGAAATTGTCAACACTTATTTTTGTATATGTTTTTTCTCTTCGGATAGTGCAGCGTAAATAAAACTCCGATGAAGTCGGATTTTGACTTCATCGGAGCAGCAGACAATTTTTACTTCACCCATGAGCTTTGCCCTCGGATTTATGGCGGTAAAGCGGGGGATACTCGGGCAGCGCCTGTCGCAAGCGCTTCTTTGACGCTTGCTCCGCGCTAAAGTCTTCTTCGAAAGCTTTCGCGCAGAGTAGCTTTGTGTGAACCGGGGCCTCGGGGTGCGGGCAGCCTCTTGCAATTTACGCTTCTGCCACGATCTTTTTGAGGTTTGCGATGCCGACACGGATGCCCCAGAGGGGATCCTCCACGCCCTCGAACTCGATGGCGAGCATACCGTCGTAGCCGGCGCTCTTCAGAATCTTGACGCACTGCTTTACGGGGACGCAGCCCTGCCCGATGACGGTGCCTCGCAGGTAGTTCATGCCTCTTGTGATGAACCAGCCCTCACCGGGATTGTCAAGGCTTCCGCTGCGGAAGAAGAAGTCCTTTGCATGGCAGTGGAAGGCATAGGGAGCCATGATCCCCACGGCGTGTACGGGATCCTCGTCGGCGCACAGGAAGTTGCCCATGTCCACGAGAGCGCCGAAGTTTTCGTGTCCCACGGTGTTGATGAGCTTTTCCACTCTGCAGGAATCCTGCGAGAAGCGTCCGTGGTTCTCGGTGCAGACCTTTATGCCCTTCGTGGCGGCGTATTCTGCCATTTCACGGATGTGAGAAGCGGCGATCTCAATAAAATCGTCGTAGCCTCTTTTTGTCTTTTTCTCGGGCGCAAAGCCGTATGCCACGTCGAAACGGAGCACCGGGCAGCCGAGAGCGAGAGCGATGTCGATGCCGTCCCGGATCTGCTGCTTCTCCGCCTCCACATCGGCGGCAAGGAAGTTGGCTCCCATACAGTAGCAGCCGGCTTCGAGACCGATCTCCTTCATGTAGGCGCCGTATTCCTTTGCAAGCCCGATCGCCTTTGCCGTGTCCTTCTCAAACGGAACGAAGTCCACGCATTCGCCGCCGAATTCCTTGATTTTGTCGAGGACACCCTTCATGCCGAGAGTGTCGCAGCAGCTGTGAAAGCTGTATGTGCTGACGCCGATCTTCATTTTCTTTTCCTCTTTTCATTCGTGTTTTTGTTTCGTTTATTTTTATTTGCCTATGGGATGATGATAGCATACCGCACGGCAAATGTAAAGCCATTATATTGCCTTCTTGTAGCAGGATATTGCTTTTGCAAAGCGTCCTTATTGTATCGCCTTCGGGAAATTCAGACGGAACACCGTCGCAAGGATCCGGATGACGAACACCACCGTGCAGCCGATGATCGCCGATACCGTATCGGAAAAGGCGAGGACGACTGCCGAAAAACAGTACAGACCCGCTCCCGCAAGACTCGCCACGGCGTATATATGCTTCCGGAACACACCGGGGACCGTCACGCAGAAGATGTCCCGCAGAATGCCTCCGCCGATGCCGGTCAGCATCCCGATGAACAGGACGAACAGAATGTTTTCCGAGAAGCCGGCTTCCATGGCAAGCCGCGTCCCGGCTACCGTGAAGGCACCGAGCCCCAGCGCATCGAAGATATTGTTGATGCGGTTGAAGCGCTCCGCATGGACGGTGTACCTCGTGCCGATGAAATAGACGGTGAGAAATACCGCCGTCGCCGTGAGGAATGCCGACAGAACGTACAGCGGCACCGTGAATACCCACGGCGGCGTCCTGCCGAGAAAGATGTCCCGAAGGCACCCGCCGCCGAAAGCGGTGGTCAGGGCAAGGACGAGCACGCCGAAGTAGTCGAATCTTTTTTCTATGGCGGTCAGCGCACCGGAGGCGGCGAACGCCACCGTGCCGAGAAGCTCAAGCAGAAGAAATACTCTGGTCATGGAGCCAAAACACCTCAATTATTGTGGAGAAACGGCGATTTGTGCCGGAAGCGGAGGGCAAAAGGGGAAGAACGCCCGGTGGCCTATTATTTCCGTATTCCTCTTCCTGCCTCGAGAAGCTCCATCTTGATGTCCCAGAGCTTTTCCGAGAGATCCACGTAATACTTGTGGGGGTTCTCGAAACGCTTCACCTCGTCCCAAAGACGGGCGATCTGGGAGGCACAGTAGTCCCGCACTTCCTTCACCGACGGCACCTTGTAGACGCATTCGCCGTCCTTGAAGACCGGTACGAGGATCTCCTGCACGAAGAAATTCGTCAGCGTCTTGCGCTTCCAGGTGTTGTCCGGGTCGAAGATCTCAAGGGGCTTTGTGTCGTCTACCGTTTCATCGTACACGCACATCATGTCGGCAACGGCTTCCCGGGAATCCTTGTCGTAGATGCGGTAGACCTTCTTGAAGTGGGGATTCGTGATCTTTTCGGAGTTTTCCGAGATCTTTATCTTGGGGATGATGTTGCCGTCCCGGTCCTCCTTGGCACAGAGCTTGTACACGCCGCCGAAAACCGGGTCGCTCTTCGCCGTGATAAGGCGCTCGCCTACGCCGAAGGCGTCGATCTCGGCACCCTGCTGCAGGATGTCCCGGATGATGAATTCATCCAGCGAGTTGGAAATGACGATCTTGCACTCCGGCAGTCCCGCCTCGTCCAGCATTTTCCGTACCTTCTTGGTAAGGTATGTAATATCGCCGGAGTCTATGCGCACGCCGAAGCTGTGGATGCCCTTCGGGATGAGGACCTCCTTGAAGGCACGGATAGCATTCGGTACGCCGCTGTGCAGTACGTCGTAGGTGTCGATGAGGAGCGTGGCGGAGTTGGGATATACCTCGCAGTAGGTCTTGAACGCCGTGTATTCGTCGTCGAACATCTGCACCCAGGAATGCGCCATGGTGCCGGAGGCGGGAACGCCGAGATCCCGGTCGCTGATGGTGCAGGCGGTGGAGGCACAGCCGCCGATGTACGCCGCTCTCGCACCGAGAATGGCACCCTCGGCGCCCTGCGCACGGCGGGAGCCGAATTCCGCAACGGGTCTGCCCTTGGCGGCACGGACGATCCGGTTCGCCTTGGTGGCGATGAGCGACTGATGGTTGATGCAGAGAAGCACGTAGGTCTCGATGAACTGCGCTTCAATGGCGGGCGCCCGCACCGTCAGGATCGGCTCGCCGGGGAAGATGGGCGTTCCCTCGGGCACCGCAAAAATATCCCCCGTGAAGCGGAAGGTGCGGAGGTAATCGAGAAAGTCCTCCCCGAAGCACTTCTTGCTCCGAAGGAATCCGATGTCCGCCTCGGTGAATTTCAGGTTCTTTATGTAGTCGATGATCTGCTCGAGACCTGCCGCAATGGCAAAGCCTCCGCCGTCGGGAACCCGGCGGAAGAATACGTCGAAGTAGGCGATCTCGTTTCCTTTTCCGTTTACGAAATAGCCGTTGACCATAGTCAGCTCGTAAAAATCGCACAGAAGCGTGTAGTTGTAAGGTGTCATTTTTCCTCCAATAATATTTCGGTAATGTCCGGTTATTTGTTCGGATGATCGGGTAAAGGCGCAGACGGACGGTGAAAAGCGGCAGCCGTTCCGTCTTTTGTCCCTTTGACGGTATTGTATTCCGGTTTTTGCATTTTGTCAAGAAAAAACAAAAAGCGATCTATGTAAGATCTATGTAAAAAGACGGAACGGAAGTCCTGCCGTCCCGCCTTCTTACGTTTCCGAGTGGTACGGGCTTTTCTGCCCGTGTTATTTGTTCAGCGCATTGCGCAGGAATTCCCGTGTACGCTCGTTCTTCGGGTTCCCGAAGACTTCTTTCGGCGTGCCCTCTTCGGCAATCAGTCCGTCGTCCATAAAGACGATCTTCGAAGCCGCCTCCCGGGCGAAATTCATTTCGTGGGTGACGATGAGCATGGTCATGTGCTCGCTCGCCAGCTTCCGGATGACGTTCAGGACCTCGCCGGTCAGCTCGGGGTCAAGCGCCGAGGTGGGCTCGTCGAAGCAGAGGATATCGGGATTCAGCGCCAGCGCCCGGGCGATGGCGACTCTCTGCTGCTGACCGCCGGAAAGCTCGCAGGGGTAGTGGTTCAGCTTGTCCGCAAGCCCCACTCTCGTGAGGATGGCGGTCGCTTCGGCTTCCACCCCGTCCGGGAAGGTCTTCAGACCGTCCTTCTCGAGAGTCTTCATGGCGAGCGTCACGTTCTGGAGCGCCGTGTACTGCGGGAACAGGTTGAAGTTCTGAAACACCATGCCCAGCTTCAGTCTGTTTTTGCGGTTCATATTGATCTTTGCCGAATCTTTCTTTGCATTTTTCAGTTCATTTCCGTCGAAAAGCACCGTGCCGTCGATGGTGATCCTTCCCGAGGTCGGGATCTCCAGAAAGTTCAGACAGCGAAGAAGCGTGGTCTTTCCGTTGCCGGAGGAGCCGATGATCGCCACCACGTCGCCTTTTTCAATGCGCAGGTCGATGCCCTTCAGAACCTCGTTCTGACCAAAGGATTTATGCAGATCGCATATTTCAAGAAGTGCCATAGCCGCCCGTCCTCCTTAAACTCTGTAATAGCTGAGCTTCTTTTCAATGTAGGAGAAGAGAAGCGTGAGAAGACCGCAGAACGCAAGATAGAAGGCTCCGGTGTAGAACAGCGGCCAAAGGATACCGTTGGAATTGATGAATCTCTGTCCGTTCCAGATGATCTCGTATACCATGATGACCCGGGCAAGGGAGGTGTCCTTGACGAGGGTGATGATCTCGTTGGACATGGGTGGGATGATGTGCTTGACCACCTGCATGAGGATGACCTTGAAGAAGGTCTGGGACTTCGTAAGACCGAGCACCTGACACGCCTCGTACTGTCCCTTCGGGATGGCTTCGATGCCGCCCCGGAATATCTCGGAGAAGTAGCAGGCGTAGTTGATGACAAAGCCGGTGATGACGGCGATGAAGCGGTTTACGACCGTCCATGAGGAGAGCCATGCAACAAGATTATATCCGAACGTTCCGGGATTCAGCGTACCGCCTGCCAGAAGATGCGTCGCCCACGTGCCGATAAGACCGGGACCGTAGAAGATGATGATCAGCTGCAGCATGAGAGGCGTGCCCCGGATGATCCAGATGAACGCACGGATCGGGTATTTCAGCACCTTCACCCGGCTCATGGAGCCGAAGGAGATGAGAAGCCCGAGAGGAAGCGCAAACAGCAGCGTCAGCGCAAAGATCTTGAGGGTCGTGACAAAGCCCGCAAGCAGATTGAGAGTGACATGTAAAAACATAACGGCGTGACCTCGAAACAGATAGTTTTGAACTTTTCTTTTTTGGGGATTTTTCTCGAAAAGGACAAAAGACAAAAGACGGTACCGGGCTTTGCTTCTCCCCAATTTCTCGGGCAAGCCGTGCGTAAAGCGTCCTTCGTGCGTCTTTTCTCTTTCGTCCCGTTCGCGCCCGAACATTTCGCGCCCGAACGCTTCGTGCCAAAACGTTTCGCGCCCGAACATTTTGCGCCCGAATGGTTCGCACTCGAAATTCCCCGTGCCGGGGAAAGCTCCGGGGCACGGGGAACCGTGAATGTGGTTGTTTCAGTATGAACCTCTTACGGAAAGCAATCTATGCGCTTTTTGTAAGAGACCTTATCAGAATGCGAGGTTGAGCTCGTACTTCTCTGCGAGAGCGTCGAGAGTGCCGTCAGCCTTGAGCTCGTCCATGATGCCGTTTACCTTTTCGGTAAGGTCGGAGCCCTTGCGGAAGCTGATGCCGTACTCTTCGCTGGTGAGAGCGATGGTGTAGGTGAGGTCGGAGTAGCTGGTGCCTTCACCGGTCATGGCCTTTGCCATGGTGATGTCGATCACGGCTGCGTCGCAGGAGCCGCTCTTGACTTCGAGGAGGGCGTCTGTCTGTACTCTTACTGCGAGATAGTTTTCGTCAAGGCCTGCTTCCTGGATGGCTGCTTCGCCGGCGGAGCCTGCCTCTGCGCAGAACTTGAGACCCTTGAGGCTCTCGGCGTCCGCGTACTTGTCGGCGTTTTCCTTCTTCATGACAACGACCTGTGCGTTTTGAACGTATGCCTTGGTGGGGTTGGAGTTGAGCTTTACCTCATCGGTGATGGTCATGCCGTTCCAGATGCAGTCGATGCCCTTCGCTTCGAGCTCGATGAACTTGTTGTCCCAGTCGATCTCAACGAATGCGGGCTCTACGCCGAGCTTTGCGCATACAGCCTGTGCAAATTCGGTATCAAAGCCGGTGAGAACGTCGCCCTCAAAGTAGTTCATGGGAGCGTAGTCGGTGTAGCCGACGATCATCTTGCCGTTTGCCTTTACGTACTCGTAGTCGGAATCGCTCTTGGCGCCTTCACAGCCTGCCAATGCGCTGCAGCCGAGTGCCAGCGCCATAATGAGTGCCAGTGTCTTTTTCATGTTTGTTTCCTCCGAAAGAATAAAGAATAATGTTTTCCCGATCGGTGTTTACTGCTTTAATGCAGTAAATCACTAAATCTACCCATCATTATATACTTTCCTCCTGTTTTTGTCAAGTAAAAGCGTTATGTTTTACAATTTTTTAACTTTTGAAGAGGCGCTCTGCGGGCAGAAGAAGGAGAAAATGCATATTTTGCGGTATTCTTGCGAAAAATGGGAAGGAAAGCGGGCACGGCACGAAAGACGCCGGGAAATTTGCCCGCACGACTACGCCAAACGGAAAGGACCGGAAAAGGAACGATGAACGACAAGTCCAAAAAAGAGGAAGAATACGCCGCCGCCATAGCCGAGGCGACAGCATCGAAAACCGCCGCCGAAGAAAGCGGCAAAAAGAACGGCAGCGTCAATGGCAGCGGCAGCGGTTATGCCCTTCCGTCCCGCCGCTTTTGCAGGAAAATGCTTTCCGGCAAGCTGAAAAGATGCCGCCGCACCCTTTCAAGGCTCACGGCAGAATACGGAAAGGAAGCCGGAAACGACGCAAGACTTGCCGCTCTTTACGAATGGCTTTACGACAACGGCGGTCTTCTTTCGGATACCGTCCGCTCCTGCCTTCTTGAGGCGGGGAAGCTGGCAAGAGTGCCGTATATCGGCAAAGAACCGAGGCTTGTCATGCTCGTCCGCCGTTTTTCCGAGTGCGCCGATTTTCCCATGACCGACCGTTCCTTCACCCGCATTCTGCAGAGCGCCGAAAGACATTTCGACCTTTCGCTTGCGGAATTTCTTGCGGCACGGACTCTTTTTTCCTCGGCACTGGTGTGCCGCTGTGCGGATATCCTTGCTTTGGCGCTGGAGGACCGGGACAACAGCGAAGGCTATACGCTGATGCTCTCCTATGCCGTCACCTCCGTGCGGTGCGCTCTCTATTTCCGCTTCGACCGCTGTATGCTGGAGAGCCGGACGGCAAGACTTCTGCAAAAGGATCCTTCGGGTGCCTTTCCGAAGATGACGCCGGAATCGCAGGCGGTGATCCTTTCGGAAATACAGCGGCTTTCCGAAAAGAGGGGCGTGTCGGAATACGCTCTTGCTTCCTCGCTCCTGCAGAGAGCCGAAGGCGAGACCGACGAGCGGAAAAGGTTCGTCGGCTATCCGTTATACGGGAAGGGAAGGATGCCGAAGTGCCTTTGGTTTTTTGCCGTGCTTTTGCTGACGGCTGCCCTTACCGCCGCCCTTGCCTTCTTCGTTTCTCCCATTGCCGTTCTGACGCTCCTGCCGCTGTACGACGGAGCGAAGCAGGTGGTCTCCCGTCTTTTTTCGCATTTTGTGCGGACACTCCCTCTGCCGAGGCTGGAGCTTTCGGAGGTCCCCGACGACAGCCCGGTGCTGGTGGTCATCACCTCGCTTCTTCTCGGCGAGGCGAGCGACGAAGGGCTGTTCTCGGATCTTGAAAAGCTGTACTGCACCTGCGGCGGCAGAAACGTCACCTTCGGCATCCTCGGGGATCTTGCGGACTCGAAAAATCCCACTCATTCCGGGGACGAAGCCGTCCTGGAATATGCCTACGGCAGGATAAACGCTCTGAATCTCAAATACGGACGGCACTTCGTGCTTCTCGAAAGACGGCGAAGCTATTCCGCCTCCGAGCGGCTTTTTATGGGAAAGGAGCGGAAAAGGGGAGCGGTGTGCGAGCTTGTGCGGCTCCTGCGGGGAAAACCGACCACCTTCACCGAGCGCTCGGCGTCCATGTTTTCCGAGGTCGTCGGCTCCTCCTGCATCCGTTACGTGATCACCCTCGACGCCGATACGCATCTGCCCCTTGACGGCGTGCGGCTTCTGTGCTCGGTAATGCTCCATCCCATGTGCCGACCGAGGATCGACAGGGAAAAAGGCTATGTCACCGACGGCTTCGGGATATTGCAGCCGAAATGCACCGCCGGGCTTACCGAAAGTCGGAAGACTCCCTTTACGGGATTCATGACGAGCGGCGGCGCCGAGCAGTACGCCGGGGCTTCGTTTGACCTCTATATGAGCGTTTTCGGCGACGGCATTTTCTGCGGCAAGGGCATCTTCGACGTAGACGCCTTTGACGCATTGCTTATCGGATCGCACCCGTTCCCCGACGATCTTGTTCTCAGCCACGATGCCGTGGAGGGCGCAAGACTCCGGTGCGGCGCTCTGACCGACATGGAAATGACCGACTCCTTTCCGAAAAATCAGCTTTCCTATCTGAAACGCCGCCACCGCTGGGTGCGGGGAGACGTACAGAACGGAGCGTTCCTGCGCCGGGTCTTTTCTTTTGCCGGAAAGAAGTACGAAAGCGCCGTGCCGCTTCTTTCGAGGTTCCGGCTTCTTGACAGTATTCTCGGCGCCGCCGTGCCGTTTTTTTCTTTTGCTGCCGTGATGACCGCCGGCTTCTTACCGCCCGTGACCGGCAGCATCCTGACCCTTGCCGCCATCGGTTTTCTCCTTCTTCCCACCGTCTTTGACGGCATTGCAATGGTCTTTTCCGCTTCGCCCGCCACCCTTTCGAGAAGGTATTTTTCACGTGACGCCTATGCCGGGATGTGGCGGAGCCTTTTCGGGACGCTGTTCTTTATCGCCATGCTCCCGAAGACCGCCTTTTCCACCCTCGACGCCTTTACAAGAAGTCTGTACCGCCGCTTTGTTTCCCACAAAAACCTCCTTGAATGGCAGACGGCGGCGCAGAGCGATGCGGGGGACGGAAGTCTTCTCATGTTCGTGAATAAGAATATGCTCTGCATCATGTCCGGCTTCCTCCTTCTCGTCTTTGCCCCGGCGGGACTCGTGCGGGCGACTGCCCTTTTGTGGTTTATTTTCCCCGTTCCCGCTTATCTTACCTCGCTTGGGGAAAAAAGAGAGAAAGAGGCGGAAAAAACCGAAGAGAAAACCGAAGAGAAAACCGCGGAAAAGTCCGTGGACGAGCCGAAGAAAATGCGGCGCTTTCCTTTTGCAAAAGAAAGGGAAGAGGCGGAAAAACAGTGCCTTTCCGAGCTTGCACGGGAAATCTGGAGCTTTTTTGAGGAAAACGTCACCGGGTGCGACAACTTCCTTCCTCCCGACAATATCAGCATCGCTCCCATGGAAAAGACGGCGCACAGGACTTCTCCCACCAACATCGGGCTGTACCTCGTTTCAATTCTCTGCGCCCGGGATTTCGACTTTATCTCCACCGACAGGATGTGTGAAATGATAAGCCGTACCCTCGATACGGCAGAACGCCTTGAGAAGAAAAACGGGCATCTTTTCAACTGGTACGATACCGAAAATCTCGCCGTCCTCAGTCCCGCCTATATCTCCGCCGTGGACAGCGGAAATCTCTCTGCCTGCCTTTATACCCTTCGGGCGGGGCTTGGGGAATATGCGGGGGAAAACACCGCCGTGCTCTCGCTGATGAACCGTGTGGAGGCTCTTTGCGAGGGGATGGATTATTCATTCCTTTATAGCGGAAAACGGGAGCTTTTCAGCCTCGGAGCCTTTATCGACGCAGACGGGAAAGCCGAAGTCTCCGAGGGGTGCTACGACATCTATATGAGCGAGGCGAGGATCCTCAGCTATATCGAAACGGCAAAAAGACACGTGCCGAAGAAGCACTGGGACACCCTTGCAAGACCGCTCACGGGACGCAGCGGCTATATCGGACTTTACTCCTGGACCGGCACGGCGTTCGAGTATTTCCTTCCCGCCGTCTTTCTGCCGACAGTAAGAGGGAGCCTTGACTGGGAAGCGCTGCATTTTGCCCTGCGGGAGCAAAGGCGCCGTGCGGCGTATGCCGGAAAAACGGCATTGTGGGGTATATCCGAGAGCGGCTTTTTCGCCTTTGACGGCGATATGAATTACCGCTACCGTGCCTTCGGCGTTCCGTCGCTTTCTCTTAAAAACGGGCAGGAGAAGCATCTTGTGCTGTCCCCCTATTCCTCCTATCTTGCCATGTGCGTCGGAAAGCACACGGCGCTGTCCAATATCCTGAATATGAAAAAACTCGGCTATGGCGGAAGGTACGGTCTTTACGAGGCGATCGACTTTACCGGCCGTGAAACTCCGGACGGAGCGGTGGTGAAGAGCTATATGTCTCACCACATGGGCATGAGCCTTGCCGCCCTTACCAACGCCGCCTTTGACGGTATCCTCCGTCGCCGCTTCATGCAGGATCCTTATCTTGCCGGAGCCTCGTCCCTTCTTTGCGGCAAGATCCCGCAAGACGCACCGATCGGCAGAAAGCCTTCGGGAAAGAGCATCCCGGAACGCCCGAAGCGTCAGCGGGCTATGGGCGAGAAGACCGTTATCTCCTTAGGCGGAGGCGTTTTCCTTTATTCGGCACAGGAAGCCTCGGTGACGCTCTCCTCCTATGGACACGTGGAAATGAGGACGGCGGGGCGGTGTCTGAACGTGTGCTCAAGGGAACGGTACGACCTTTTCGACACCTTCTCGGTCTTCCTTGACGGAAAAGACGGCGTCCTTTCGGCAAGCGCCGTTTCCTCGCCCTCGGAACGGGGGGAAGAACGGTATCGCAAAAAGCACCGCCTGCATCTCACCGAAGGCTATGGCGAATACACCGGGAAGAATGCGGAAAACAGCGTCTGTGCCGCCTTCACCGTCAGTACCGAAAAGCTCCTTCCCGTTTTCCGTGTGCGTGTGCTCGTGGGCGGGAAACCCAAGGACGGTGCGCATCGGGTCGCCTTCACCTTTACACCCTGCCTTACGGAGATGAGGGAATACGCCTCGCACCCCGGCTTTTCGGGACTTTTTGTCGAGGCGGAATACCTTGAAAGCGAAGGGATACTCCTTTATCACAGGCGGAAAAGAGGAAAAAACGGTGAGGACGTGTATCTCGGCGTGCGTCTCACCGAAGGAACGGTCGAGGGCTTTGACACGAGAGCCGACGACGTTTTCACGACTCCCTTTTCCAAAGAGCAGTACCGGGAACTCTTCGATGCTCCCTGCCGCAATCGCACCGGCACTCTTGTCACTCCCTACTGCCGCATCCTCGCAAGAGCGGTAAAGCGGGACGGTGAAAACGCCGAAAACAGTGAAAACGGAATAAACGGAGAATGCGGGCTTTCTCTCTGCATGGGCACCGACCGGAGCAAAGTCCTTGCCTCTCTCCATGACGGCAGGACGCCGGAAAGCTTTGAGGACGCCGCCCGTTTCCTTGCTTCCTCGACGTCGGAAATGGCAAGCCTTGCGGGAAGTCTTCTTTTTGCCTCCGGAAGAACTGCCTGCCCTGCGGAGCTTCTTCTCAGCGCCCTTTTCTTCGGAAAGGCAGGCGTTCTTTTCCCGCAAGAGGAAACGGAAGACGAATATGCAAAGGTCCCTCTTCTGCGCTCCGGACAGCTCTGGAAGGTCGGTATTTCCGGCAATCTTCCCATCGTCGTTCTGAAGGCGGTCACGCCGGCGCTCTACGATAGGCTGGAAAAATATATCCGAAGCGCCGTTCTGCTCCGGCGGCTCGGCGAGCGCTTTGACCTCGTGATCCTCCTTTCCGAGACCGACCTCTACGGAACTCCCGAAAGAAGGAGCGTGGAGGAGCTTGTCCTCCGTGCGGGCGCAAGGGAGCTTTCCGGCAAAAAGGACGGCGGGATCTTTATCGTCGATGCGGAAAGAGAACGTGAGAGCGTGTCGGCGCTCCTTGCAAAATGCTGTCTGTTCATTGACCTTCTCCGGGAAGACTGGAGCGTGATCCGCCGCTTTTACCGCCGACTGCCGATCCTTCTTCAGCCATGCCTTTCCGAGCCTTTTTCGGAAAACCGGAAACCTCTTTGCCGTACCGCAGGCGGGAGCTTTACCGAGGATTCCTTCTCTGTTTCAAAAACCGGGGAATTTACCTCGCCCATGTCCTTTATGCTCTGCGGAAGAAGACTTTGCAGTCTTGTCACCCACAACAGCCTCGGCTGTACGTGGTATCGTAACGCCGACCTCGGAAGGATCACGCCCCGCACCGACGGACGGCTCCTCGATATGCAGGGGGAGCGGCTCTTCCTTATTTTTCCGGATCGGATGATCGACCTTTGCGCAAAAAGCTGCCGTGTGACGATGCGCCCGGGCGTTGCCGAATATGAAGGAAACGCCGACGGGATAGGGTTTTATGTCAAAGTCTGCGTTTCGGAAAAGCTGTGTGTGAAATTTATCGACATATCTTTGAACGTCCCGGACGGTGCGCCGGGTGAAGCCTTTGCCGGAACGTGCGCTCTGTGCTATGCCGTGCTGCCCGCTCCCGGCGGGAAGGATGCGGCGGGGATCTTCCGAAAGGACGGCGCCGTCTTTTTCCGGAGCGGCTTCTGCCCGACGCTTGAAAAAGTCGTCTGCTTTGTCAAAGGGCTTTACGGCGACGGGCTTTCCGAGACCGCTCTGCCCGTGACAAGCGAAGAGGAGATCCTGACGGGACGGGTGCTTTCAAGGCTCTTTCCCATCGAAGAAGAAGCCGAAGGAGGCGGACGCTCATCCGAAAAAAAGCGGCAGAAGCTGACAAAGAATGCGTCGGACGGCAGGAGGGATATAGCGGCGGCGGTTATCCCCATAAAAAAGGACGATGCCGGGAAGAAGCGTCTTTTCCGCTTTGCCCTCGGCACGTTCCCGGCAGATTCCGAGAAAACGAAGGAGTATACTTTTTCCGCTCTTCATGACGGGGAGCGGGAATACAATGCCGCACGGGCATTTGCGCTTTCGCTTCTTCCGAAATACCGGCTGTCCGCTTCCTCTGTTTCCGCAAAGGCGGAAAGCGGCGGGGACGCTTCCGTTCTTCCGTTCTTTATCCCTCTTTTCAACACCTTCATTCCCTATCAGAACGCCGCCTTCCGCTTTCTCGGACGGAGCGGCTATAACCAGACCGGCGGAGCCTACGGCTTCCGGGACAGCCTGCAGGATGTTCTGTGCCTTATGCACGCAAGACCGGACATGGCAAAGCAGCACGTCCTGCGGGCGGCGCACCGACAGTTCCCGGAGGGCGACGTTCTGCACTGGTGGCACGAGAGTGTCCGGGGAAAGGGCGGGATCGTCTGTCCCGCCTCCGGCACGAGGACTCTTTGCTCGGACGATTATCTGTGGCTTCCCTTCGTTGTATCGCAGTATTGCGGCTATACCGGGGACTACGCCATCCTCGATATCCCCGTCCGCTATATCGAAGAGGAAAAACCGGAAGCAGGCGGGAAGCCGTGCCGGGAGAAGTATATCGAGGTACGTCCCTCCGGAATCCGGGAATCCCTCTACGACCACTGTACCCGGGCTCTTCGCCTTGCAAAGAAGCGGATCGGGAAGCACGGACTGCCGCTCATCGGCAGCTGCGACTGGTGCGACGGTTACAGCGAGGTGGGGGACAGCGAGGGAGGCGAATCGGTGTGGGTCGCCATGTTTCTTTGCCTTACGGCGGGTGAATTTGAGAAGCTGTGCCGGCGAAGAGGGGACACGGAATTTGCCGCCGAGCTTTCCGGCTTTGCGAGGGCTCTCTGCGAAAGCACCGAAAAACACGGCTACTCGGAAAAGCACGGGCAGTATATCCGGGGCTTCTATAAAAGCGGGAAAGAACTCGGAGGCGGCGACAACCTTGAGGGAAGCATCGACCTTCTGCCGCAGAGCTTCGCCTTCTTTCTTCCCGTCTCGGACAGATCCCGCTTCGTTACCGCCATGGAAAACGCCGTAAAAAAGCTTTGGTACAGCGAGACCTCGGTATTTCGCCTCGTCTGCCCGCCCTTTACGGGAAGCACCGAGGACCCGGGCTATATCGCCTCCTACTGTGCGGGCGTCCGGGAAAACGGCGGACAGTATACCCATGCGGCGGTGTGGGGAGCGGCGGCGCTGGTTCTGGGGGCGGCGTATCTCTTGCAAAACGGCGAAAGGGCGAGGGGAGAGGCGATGCGGAAAAGTGCGGAGAAGGCGCTTCTTTCCTTGAATCCCGCCTGCCGCACCTCGGGCTTTCTCGGTAAAAGCGCCATGGAATCTTACGGAAAAGAGCCCTATCTTATCCCCGCCGATCTTTACTTCGGCAAGGGCATTTCCGGCATGGGCGGCTGGACGGGGTACACCGGCAGCGCGGGATGGTACGAAAACGTCCTTCTGCGTTATGTGTTCGGTATCCGCATAAACGGGCTCTTCGGGAAAAATCCCACCCTCACGTTTGACAGCTCCCTTCCGGCGCTGTTCCCGGATATGCTCCGGGGTGCCGTTTTACGCCTTTCCTTTGACGTGGGGAAGGGAAGCGAATACGGCGTCCGCTATGATTTTTCGGCATCTTCCGGCGTGACCCTCGACGGGGAAGCCTGCGGCGACAACGTGCCCCTCGAGGAAGGGCGGCATACCGTCGTCATCACAAGAAAGCTTCTTTTCGACGTCTGACAGCCGAAAAGGAAGCGGGAAATGCCTTTTTCTTTTTCCCGCCCTGTGCGTGTTTACAAAATATTCCTTTAATTTTTCATTCCTCCGGATTATAATAAGCGGAAAGGATAACGTTCTTTTTCTCTTTGCCGAAGACGGCGCCGGAAAAGGAACGTACCACAGGCATACAGCCGGTCACCGAAAGGAAATACGTTATGAAGCGCATAAAAATAGCGGAGGGGATAAGCCTCAATCTCATCGCCTCCGACAAATTCAAAACAAACTATCTCGGTTTCAATTTTGTCCTTCCGCTGGATAAGGAAACGGCGTCGAAGGCATCGCTCCTGCCGGGAGTTCTCCTCCTCGGCAATGCCGACTATCCCGACATGCTTTCCTTCAACCGCCGTCTTGAAACGCTCTACTCCGCCGGCATTTCCGGCAGTACCGCCAAGAACGACGGCGAGAGGCTTTTCCTGAAGTTCTCCGCTTCCTTTATCCGGGATGAATTCACTCCCGAGGACAGCGACGTCCTCGAAAGCGTCACCGGGCTTCTCATCGGAACGCTCTTCCGTCCGCTCCTCGAAAACGGAGCCTTCAAAAAAGAGTACGTGGAGGGCGAAAAGAAAAAGCTCTGCGACAGGATCAAGGCGGAGATCAACAACAAGGGCAGTTACGCCAACAAGCGTCTCTTTGAACTGATGTGCGAGGGCGAGCCCTATGCCGTCAGCGCAAGCGGCGAGGCCGCCGAGGTGGAAAAGATCACCCCCGAAGCCCTTTACGATTTCTATACCCATGAGTTTGCCAAGGCGCCTGTCGAGATCTTCTTTGTGGGCGTGTGCGACGAAGAAAAGACGGTGGCAAGCTTCCGAAGGATCCTTTCTCCTTATGCAAGAGAGGGCATGAGGGAGAATACTGCAAAGCTCCTCCCCGCCGTAAGGGAAGTGCGCCGTGTCTGCGAGGAGATGCCGGTAAATCAGGGGAAGCTCGCCATCGGCTTCCGCACCGGCAAGAGCTTCGACGACCTCTGCGAGGGCGCTTCTCTCCGGGTATTCAACGAGCTGTACGGCGGTTCTCCCACCAGCAAGCTCTTCATGAACGTCCGGGAAAAGCTGAGCCTTTGCTATTACTGCTCCTCCCGCATCCTTCCCGCAAAGGGCATGATGCTGGTTGCCAGCGGCGTCAAGGTGGGCAACGAAGAGGCGGCGGAAAAGGAGATCCTTGCCCAGCTCGGAAGCACGGCAAGCGGCGATTTTACCGAGGAGGACATCCTCGACGCCAAGCGGTCTCTCGTCAACGCCTATGAAACGCTTTCCGACGACGTGCCCGCTCTCTGCTCGTGGCATCTCGGCTGTATCGCCTCCGGCTATGCCGAAAGAACGCCCGAAAGCCTTATCGAAGCCATCGGAAAGGTCACAAAAGAGGATATAGTCGCCATCGCTTCCCTTGTGAAGCAGGACACCGTTTACTTCCTCAAGGGCACGAACCTCGAAGAGGAAGAAGACGGCGAGGACGCAGAGTAAGGGGAAGGAGAGAGGAAAAATGAGCTTTACCGTAGTGGAAAATAAAAAGATCGGTGAAAAATATTATTACACCGAGCATAAGAGCGGTCTTCGCATCTATGTGATCCCGAAGACTCTCGGCACCGCTTACGCCGTATTCGGAACGAAATTCGGCTCGATCGACAACCGCTGGCTCCGGGACGGAAAAGAGGTCTCGGTGCCGGACGGCATTGCCCACTTCCTCGAGCATAAGATGTTCGAGAACGAGGACGGCGTGGATACCTTCAAAAAATATGCGAAATTCGGCGGAAACGCCAACGCCTATACCGGCTCGGACATGACGGTCTATCTTTTCTCCGCCGCAAAGAGCCTTTACGAGAATCTGGAGATTCTCCTCGACTTCGTGTCGCATCCGTATTTCACCAAGGAAACGGTGGACAAGGAGCAGGGCATCATCGGGCAGGAGATCCGGATGTACGACGACAATCCCAACTGGCGGCTTTACTTCAATCTCCTTCGTGCCATGTATAAGTCGCACCCCGTGCGCATCGACACCGCCGGTACGGTGGAGACCATCGCCGAGATCAAGGCGGAAACGCTCTACGACACCTACAACACCTTCTACAATCTTCGCAACATGGCGCTCTGCGTCTGCGGCGGCTTTACCTGCGAAGAGGTGGAGAAGGTCTGCGACAGGATCCTTCCGGACTCGCCCGAGCTGAAGATCGACCGGATCTACCCCGAGGAACAGCGGGAGGTATTCGAGAAGGAGATATGCGAAAAGATGCAGGTCTCCATGCCCATGTTCTCGGTGGGCATCAAGTCCCCGAAGCAGTTCGAGGAGGGTGCCGCCCTTGACGCCAAGAGCGCCGAAATGAGCATCCTTCTGCGGATCCTCTTCGGCAAGGCGAGCGACTTCTACGCAAAGAACTACGCCGCCGGAAAGATCAACGGCAGCTTCTCGGCATCCTACGACGCCCATACCGCCTTCTCCTATGCCGAGATCTCCGGCTGCTCCGAGTGCCCCGACGAGGTATACGCCGATATCCTTGCGGAGATCGAAAAATACAGAAGGAAGGGCGTTGAAGCGGAAGAATTCGAGCGTGCGAAGAAAGCGCTCTATGCCGAATCGGTCTACGTGTTCGACAGCACCGAGGACATAGCCAACTGCTTCCTTTCCAACATTTTCAGCGGCAGTGACCTTCTTTCGGTGCCCGATTCCATCGCCGGCGTGACCCTTGAAAACGTGAACAAGCGCCTTGCTTCGGATTTCGACGAGTCGCTCATCTGCCTTTCCAAGGTGCTTCCTCTCGACTGAGAGACCGTAACATAAAAAGCAGAGGTTACAGATCATGATGACACAGGTTTCTTTCCCGGGGCTTTCCGATAAGTCCTTTACCATCGACCCCGTGGCGATCCGCTTCACCGAGAATTTCGGCGTGCGCTGGTACGGACTTCTTATCTGCATCGGCATCATCCTCGCCGTGCTGAACACCGTGCGGAACGCCAAAAAAGAGGGCATATCCGAGGACGACGTCATGGACTACGCTTTATGGGGCGT
>JAZRXH010000161.1:0-3753 GCA_045600125.1 Eubacteriales bacterium
GCCCCTACGATTTTACGAATAATTATTCATTACTCTCAGAGCCGTGTTTTGTCGGGACGATGTGGGCATCGTCCCCTACGGGTTGGTTCGACAAAGGCAAAAAACAAAATCCGCAGAGGTCGGCGTTTGACCTCTGCGGACAGTGCCTGTCGTAAGCGCCTCCCTTGGCGCTTACGACAGCGCTAAAGTTTTCTTCGAAAACTTTCATTTCGAGTGACTTTTGGCGATACTTGCTGAGTTTGACCGCTTGCATATAAGGCGGTCAAACGGGACAACACTCGGGCATCGGGACTCACGATTCAGTCTGCGGTGGGGTCTCGATTTTGCCGCGGGGGCTACCCCGCTGACCGCGCCGACTCAGCGCCCGCCGCCGCACCGGGCAAGGTCTTTTTTGATCGCATTATGCACCTCGGTGCGCACCCGATGGGTCACGGACGGGTCTACTCCCGCAAAATGATTCCGGATGCTTGTGAAGCGGGTGGTGTTGGTGAGGACGACCGCATACATTTCCTTTTCCCGGTTTATAAAGAAGGAAGCCCCCGTCCAGCCGGTGTGCCCGAAGGAGCCGACCGGGAAAAGCTCTCCCGTCTGGGGATAACGGCTGTCCACGCAGGTGTAGCCGAGTCCCCTGCCCCAGGAAAAGCGGGGGGTGTAGTCGGCTTCCGCAAGGGCGTAGTATTCCTCCGGGTAGACATCGCCGCTCTTTGCCAGTACCGCCTCGCAGAAGCGTCCCATGTCGTTTGCCGTATAGAACAGACAGCCCGCCCCGGAAACGCCGCCCATATTGTACACGTTGCAGTCGTCCACCCGCAGGTCGCATGCCTCGGGACGCTCGTAGCAGACGGCGGCGTTCGGCTCGTCTGCGGCGATGTTGTACCGTGCCCGGGTAAGTCCGAGGGGCGTTTTCAGATGCTCGTAAAACACCTCGTCCAGCTGTTTTCCGTACAGCTTCTCGAGAATGAAGCCGAGAAGCGCATAGCCGTTGCAGGAGTAGATGTAATTCGTCCCCGGCGCATAGGAAAGGGGCGTGCCGAGGATATATTCGGCTACCGCATCGTGTCCTGCGGCGGCGACCTCTTTAGGGAAAACATAACGGATGATGCCGGAGGTGTGGGTGAGAAGCTGTTTTACCGTGATGTCCTTCTTGTCATTCGGCACGCTCGGGAAGAACTTTCCGAGAGTGTCCTCGAGGCTCAGCATCCCGCGGCTTACCGACTTCAATATCAGCGGCGCTGTCACCAGAGCCTTTCCGCAGCTGGCGATGTCGAAATAGGTCTCGGCGTCGGCGTTCTCCGAGGAGATAAAGCCTTTTTCGCCCCGCACGCTCACGAGCACCGCATAGGTGTCAAGGTATTTTCCGGCGATCCTCTCCTCGAGAAGGGTCTTCGTGCCGTCAAGGCGGAGGTCGGTCTTCTTTTCAAAATGCAGATCCTTCAAAACGGTCTCTCCTTTTGGCTCCCGCAGCCTGTCCGCCGCCGCTTTTTATGGGCAGAAAGAGGGAAAAGGACTGCGGCAGCGAAAATATTCCCTTATTTCGGAACTAAAACCATTCTATCATATTGACAAAAAAATAAAAGTGATTATAATATCAAATAACGGAACGATCCTATCATTGTGGCGGGGAGCCCCCGTGCGGGGGAGCCCCCGCGGGCAACTCGAGACCCTACCTTGGATAAAAACGGGGTTGCAGATGCCCGAGCGGGGGGCCCCCGCGGGCAATTCGAGACCCTACCGCAGACAAAAGCGTGAGTGCAGATGCCCGAGTGTTGTCCCGTTTGACCGCCAGCGGGGAAGCCCCGCGGGCAACTCGAGAATGCACCTCAGTTAAAACCGTGAGTGCAGATGCCCGAGCGGGGAGCCCCCGCAGGCAACTCGAGAATGCACCTCAGTTAAAACCGTGACTAAAGATGCCCGAGTATAGTCCCGTTTGACCGCCAGCGGGGAAGCCCCGTGGGCAATTCGAGACCCTACCTCAGTTAAAACCGGGACTAAAGATGCCCGAGTGTTGTCCCGTTTGACCGCCATATATGCGAGCGGTCAAACTCAGCAAGTTTTCAGCATAAATAATAAGTTTACACCGCCCAATGAGGTCAAACGCCGACCTCTGCGGATGTTTTTTCGCCTTTGTCAAACCGGCGGCGGACAAATGAATAATGAATAATTATTTGCAGTATGAGCGTAGGGGCAAGCTTCGTTCGCCCGCATAGTTCGGCGCACGCCGGGAGGGTAGCAATCGCCTTGCTGCACACGAACAGAGCGTATTGTTCTCGGCTCTCGGCGGGAGTGCGGCGATATGTATCACTGCAATCATACGGGAGCGTATTGTTTTCGGCTCTCGCCGTGAGTGAAGCAATCGCCTCACTGCACACGAACGGGGGTGGTACTTTTGCCAAGAGCTGCAAAAGGAGATACACGCCGAAATGCATGATATGCATTTCGTGCGGTATCATGCCAAAAGAGCCCGTCGGATACGGGAGGAGGCAGTCCATTAACGGTAACTGCAGAGGAACCACTGCAAAGAGATACTTTATGAGTACTGTTCTCGTTCTTGTTGCTGTTTGCCCCCTCCCGCCGACACCACACCCACCCATTCTACACCAATATCTCTGCAAAACCTTGTGGGGTCTGTGTGGTTTCCCATTGTTGCAGTGCGTCCGCAGCGGACGCTATGACTCGGAGCTTCTCCTACGGGAGTGCATTGTCGCCTCGCTAAGGTGTCCTATTTAGCCTTGCACACTGATAAGTGTCGATTATATCAAAAAGTAAAGGCTTCGCCATAGCGAGTGCCTTTCCCGTGGGAAAAAATAGCCCCCGGCGTTGCCGAAAAGCAATAGTTTTTGCAACCCCCACTCGGTTACACTCGTGCTTACTGCGGTGTCGGTTTTGCCTGGGTCCCGACCAAAACTCGGTGTCGGGCATAAGGATAGCGACAAATTTTCGCCTTGTGCCGGAGCGGCGCTGTGGGGCTGATTGAAGACCTGCGAGGTGATAGTTTAGCCTGCACCATTCTGGTGTCCAAAAGGGGAAAGGTACAGGGGAACCGCATAGGTTCCGCCTGTGGTGTCGGTTTTCAATCGGTTCGATGCGGGCACCAAAGCGGGACAACCACGAAAGCGAGTGCGACGCCCGGAAAGTGTAGGAAGGGCGGGCTTAGCCCTTCTTACGGGCGTTTTTGGTTACTTTTGCCGCTCTTGGCAAAAGTGACATGCGTAGGCAGTGGTCGATAGAGAAATTACTGGAAGCGCAGGCAGTAAAACGCATTTTTACAAAGGGCGGTCAATCGTCTTGCTGCACACGATACGGGAGCGTATTATTTTCGCCTCACGCCGGGGGTGCGGCGAACGCCTCACCTTTCTCGAGAACGGGGGCGCAGACTTTTTCCACGAGCGGAAAAAGTCGCCAAAAACGCCCGTCGGATAGGGCTTTGCCCTCCGACGCCAACCCTGCGCACTCAGTTTCGGCGGCGTGTTTGGCTACACCTCGCATTTTAACGACAGCAAACGGTCTACCTCAGAAAACCTATGCGGTTTTCCGATACCTTTTCCCCTTTTGGACACCAGAATGGCGCAGATTAAAATGTCGCCTCGCAGGTCTTCAATCAGCCCCACAGCGCCGCTCCGGAACAAGGCGTAAATTTGTCGCTATCCTTATGCCCGACACCGAGTTTTGGTCGGGACCCAGACGAAACCGACACCGCAGTAAGCACGAGTGTGACCGAGTGGGTTTGCTGAAGATATTACTTCTGCACAATGC
>JAZRXH010000162.1:0-4945 GCA_045600125.1 Eubacteriales bacterium
GGACGCTTCAGCGAGGCGACAATGCGCTCCCGTAGGAGAAGCTCCGAGTCATAGCGTCCGTTGCGGACGCGCTGCAACAGCTGAAGACCACAACGCCCCACCAAGTTTCGCTAAAGATTTTGGTGTATTTCGGGGTGGGTATGGTGGCGGCGGGAGGGGGCAAGGTGCAACAAGAACGAGAGATGTACTCATAAAGTATCTCTGTGCAGTGGTACCTCTGCAGTTACCGTTTATGGACTGCCTCCTCCCGTACCCGCCGGGCTCTTTTGGGTACTTTTGCAGCTCTTGGCAAAAGTACCACCCCCGTTCGTGTGCAACTGGGCGATTGATACACCCACGGCGGGAGCCGAAAACAATCAATGTGACAATCCCTCAGTCAGCTAACGCTGACAGCTCCCTTTACTCGGTTACCGCTTCATAGCGCTTCTCAAAGGAGGTCACCACCATAACGAGGTCGGTGTTCACGAGATCCGCCTGCGGCTTCACGATGGCGGAAAGGGTGTAGGTGTTGCTGTCCTTTCTGACCTCGCAGACGCTGCCCACGTAGATGTCCTTCGGGAAAACTTCGCCGAGGCCGCTGGTATAGATCAGGTCGCCTTCCGAGATATCGGTCTCGGGAGCAAGCCCCGAGATGATGCACTTGCCGTCCTGCGCCAGAGAAAAATCCCCTCTCAGCACGGCGGGCATCCCGGTACGGAGCACGTACACGCCGATGCCGGAACGGTAATCCACCAGACTCACGGCGCGGGAGGAGGTGAGTCCCTCTTCCATGACCACGCCGATGACGCTGTCCGAGCAGAGGATCGGCATGTCCTTGTGTACCCCGTGGGCGGTGCCCTTGTCGATGGTGAAGTCGGTCATGAAGCTCCCGCTCTCCCGGGCAAGGATCCCCGCATTGACAAGGGACAGATCCGAAAATTCCCGCTTGAGGTTCAGAAAAGCGTACAGCTTCTCGTTCTCATCGTAGACCGTCCTGCTCTTTTCGAGGGAACGGGCCAGCTCGGCGTTCTCCGCCTTCAGCCGCCGGTTCTCCTCCTTCAGCGCCGCAATGTCGCCGAAATGGCTCGTGACCTTTTCCGCCGATCCGGAGAGGACACTGCCGAGCTTTGTCAGCGGATAGACCGCCGTGGAGGCGATCCCCTCAAATATATTCGAAACGCCCGTAAAGTACGATACCGCCGCCATCACCGACAGGATGAAGGAGATGACAAGGCTCAGCGATACGAATCTCGTGTCCTTTTTCGCCGTGCTTTCGTGGTTCTTATAAGCCATACGTGACTTCCTTTCCCGCAGTGAGGCGCAAATTTTCCTCTGCCCGCCGAAATTTTACAAAAAATCGGTATATTACGGCGCGCATCCTGCGTATAATTATAGTCATACAGAATGATTATACTTCATAAAGTGCTCCTATACAAGTACATTTTATAAACGATTATATATTTTTATATATTTTTTTGAAAGTGACCGAAAACCATGGATATGAAAAAGCCGTTTCTCCTCGCCCCGTGCGGAAGCCCCGAAGCGCTGATGGCGGCGGTCGCCGCCGGTGCCGACGAGTGCTACTTCGGCGGAAATTCCAATAACGCAAGAGTCGGCGCCAAGGGCTTTACCGAGGAAGAATTCCGCTCCTCGCTGGAGCTTCTGCGCCTGCACGGCGTCCGCTCCAACATCACCCTCAATACCCTTCTTTTCGACCGGGAGCTGAAATCGGCGCTTGCCTTTGCCGAGAACGCCTGTAAATGGGGCGCCGACGCCTTCATCGTGCAGGATCTGGGGCTTGCAAGACAGCTGAAGGAAGCGATTCCCGAGGTCGAGCTCCACGCCAGCACCCAGTGCGCCTGCCACGATCTCGACGGAGCCAAACGCCTTGCCGCCCTCGGCTTCTCCCGCATCGTCCTTGCAAGAGAGCTTTCCTTCGAGGACATAAAGAAAATCACCGACTACGGAAAAAAGTCCGGCACTTTCGAGACCGAGACCTTCATCCACGGAGCGCTCTGCGTCTGCCATTCGGGCATGTGCCTTATGAGCTCGGTCATCGGCGGACGGAGCGGCAACCGGGGACTCTGCGCCCAGCCCTGCCGGATGTGCGGCGGCACCGTCAACGCAAGAGGCGAAAAGGTTTCCGGCATTTATCCTCTGAGCCTTCGGGATCTGACCCTTTCCCGCCACGTGACAGAGCTTCTCTCGGCCGGCACGGCGTCCCTCAAGATCGAGGGCAGGATGAAGAGCCCGGAATACGTCTACGCCGTAACGAAAATTTGGCGTGATCTGATAGATAATCAAGCCAACGCAAGCCAAGCCGAATACGACCGCCTCTCGGAAATTTTCAGCCGGGGCGGCTTCACCGACGGCTATTTTACAAAGAAATATCTTTCCGACAACCGCAAAATGTACGGCTACCGAAGCGATTCCGATAAAGAAAAGAGCGCCGGCGCCGACGTCCGTGTGCCGGAGCCGGAAAAGCTCCCGATAAGCATCGAGGTACGCATAAAGCGGGGCGGTGTGCCGACGGCGGTTTTCGAAAGAAACGGCAGGCGGGCGGAATATTCCCTTCCCTCTCCCGTAAAGGAAGCGGAAAGGGCGCCGCTGACAGAAGAATCTCTATTAAAAAATATCGTAAAACTGGGAACGACGCCGTTTGTCGCCGGAAACGTCAAGATCGACCTTGACGACGGGCTCTTCATGGCGGCATCCGAGGTCAACGCCCTGCGGCGGGGAGCGGCACAGGCACTGACAGAGCTGCTTCTTCGCCGGGACATTTCCCCCTCTCATCCCCCTCTTGCCGCATCCGATGACACCGCCTCCTGCCGGGAAGACGGGGGTTCTTTCCCGAAGAGAAGGAGCGTGCCGGAAAAGGTACGCCTTCGCTTCATCACCGACGACCCGGCTTTCCGGTGCGATACGGAAAGCTACGGAGAAGACGTGGAGAGCATCTGTCTGCCCCTCCGCCTTTTCAGGGACGGCGGGAAGATTCAAAAGCCCCTCTACCCCTTCGGCGTCCGTCTTCCGAGAGTGATTTTTGAGGACGAGCGGGACACGATCGGTGCCGCTCTGCAAAACGCCAGAGCGCAGGGGGCGTCCTATGCGCTGATATCGAACATCGGTCACGTTGACCTTGCCAAGGAAGCGCAGCTCCCGCTTTACGGCGGCATCGGTCTGAATATCACAAACTCCGAAGCAGTAAAAGTCTATACGGCGCTCGGTTTTGAAAGTCTTGCGGTCTCCGCCGAGCTGAACTGTGCGCAGGTGCGGGATCTTTCGGTGCCCGAAGGGGTGAGCACCGCCATGGTCTGCGAGGGGCGGCTTCCGCTGATGATCCTTGAGAGCTGTATCTTCCGAGGGCATTCGGGCTGCGGCAACGCCGACAGCCATGCGGTTTTCTGCGGCGAATACATTGACCGGATCGGCAAGCGCTTCCCGGTGTACCCGGAGCCGAGATTTGCCTCCTCTCCCTTCCCCTGCCGGAACGTCATTCTCAATTCCGAGTCTTTGAAGCTATACCGCAAAAAAGACGAGCTCGCAAAGAGCCGTGCCGATATATTGGAGATCATTGCGATCTCGGACTGATAAAAAAGAAGCGGCAGAAAACAAGTAAACAAAGAAAAGGAAGACATAAAGCCATGAAAATAGGAAAAGCGGAATACCGTCACGGTCTTTTTCTCGCCCCGATGGCGGGCGTGACCGACATGGCGTTCCGCTGTCTTTGCCGGAAGCGGGGAGCGGAAGGAATGACCACCGAAATGGTCTCCTCCAAGGCTCTGCTTTTCGGCGATAAAAAAACGGCGCTTCTCTGCGCCATCAGCGAAGGGGAGAAGCCCTGCGCCCTGCAGCTCTTCGGGCACGAGCCGGAGGAGATCGCACGGGCGGCTCTGCTCGTTCTGAAGTATGACCCCTGCGCCATAGACCTGAACATGGGGTGCCCCGCTCCGAAAATCGTGAACAACGGGGACGGCTCGACGCTGATGAAGGATCCGGCGCTCTGCGGACGGATCGTGAAGGCGGTGCGCCTTGCCCTCGATGCGGAGGGATTGCACGATCTTCCCGTAACGGTCAAGATACGGAAGGGCTTCGACGAAAAGAGCGTGACCGCCGTTGAAGTCGCAAAATACTGCGAGGACGCCGGCTGTGCCGCCATCACCGTCCACGGACGGACGAGGAATCAGATGTACGCCCCTCCGGTAGACCCGGGTATCATCCGGGACGTAAAGCGTGCGGTGTCGGTTCCGGTCATCGGGAACGGGGACGTGATCGACGAAGAAAGCGCCGTCCGGATGCTCCGGGAGACCGGCTGTGACGGACTCATGATCGGCAGAGGCGCACTCGGGAACCCGTACATATTCGAGCATATCGCCTACTTCCTCGAAAACGGCGAAAGGATGCCGGAGGTCCCGGACAGCGTGAAGCTCGCCGATATCGTCGGGCACATGTCACTCCTCATCGAAAACAAAGGCGAATACACCGGCGTCCATGAGGCACGGAAGCACGTCGCCTGGTATATCCACGGAAAACGGGGCGCCGCCGCCCTGCGGGACGAGGTCAACCGTGCCGAAACCAAAGACGACATCATGGCTGTCGTACACAAAGCCTTTACCTAAATTGCGGGGCTGCTCGCCCCGAACCCTCGCCGCCAATATGCAGGGCTCCTCGCCCTGCACCTCGCCGCCTTTTGAAAAAGGCGGGCGAAAACTTCAAATAGTGGCAGTCCGTACGGACTGCCACGGCGTTTTTTATGGATAAGGGGTAATTGCATACTGTCTGTTGCGGCAAGAAAGCGGTGCCGCAACAGAGGTGGGGCGTGGCTTTAGAGAAAGCCCTGCGTTTTGCCGCTCGGGATTATAGCGGCAAAACGGGATAATACTCGGGCATCTGTATTCCCTTTTTTGCCTGAGGTGGAATCCCGAATTGGCGGCGGGGTCTCCCCGCAAAAATCCTCTAAAATGTTACA
>JAZRXH010000163.1:0-11775 GCA_045600125.1 Eubacteriales bacterium
CCGACCAAAACTCGGTGTCGGGGGCGCTTGAAGCGACAAATTTTCGCCTTGTGCCGGAGCGGCGCTGTGGGGCTGATTGAAGACCTGCGAAGTGACATTTTAATCTGCACCATTCTGGTGTCCAAAAGGGGAAAGGTATCGGAAAACCGCATAGGTTTTCTGATGGCAGACCCTTTGCTCTCGCTGAAATGCGAGGAATAGCCCCCACACGCCGCCGAAACCGAGTGCGCAGGGTTGGCGTCGGAGGGCAAAGCCCTACCCGACGGGCGTTTTTGGCGACTTTTTCCGCTCGTGGAAAAAGTCTGCGCCCCCGTTTGTGTGAAAGGCGGTCAATCGCCGTACTCCCGGCGTTCGCCGGAAACAACACGCCTCGCCGTGAAGGGCGGGTCCCCCCCTGCCCCCGGCGTGCGCCGGAAACAACACGCCTCGCCGTGAAGGGCGGGTCGCCCCCTGCTTCCCGGCGTGAGCCGCAGAGGCTCCCCGCCCTGCCGCAAGGCGCCGTCTGTGCGACCTCCGGACGGAGGAAAATACCGAATAGTATGGAGATTTTTTACTTATCCATCGGCGCCTTTGTAATCAGATATGGCATAAATTGTTGAAAATAACCAAATCGCCGTTTTGCCCTTCAAAGAAAGAAAGCGAAAATCACGCATTTACGGGATTCTTCATTATTCGTGATTTTGCCGAAGCGGGACGAAAAACGCCGCATTCGGCATATTTCACAAAATTGGGAAAATTTCTTTATACATCCTTGACATTTTGTAAAAAAAGGTTTATACTTCATAGTGCATAGGGGTATATACGAAAGACTATACTCCGAAATTTACAGCAGAGGAGATTTCAGTATGAAAAACTTCAAAAAAGCATTGGCGCTGATCCTCAGCGTGCTGATGCTCAGCTCAGCCATGATGTTCACAGCATCAGCCGCAGGCGAAAAGGGTTATGCGACCTCCGCCAGAAACGGCTTCAAGCAGTTCGGCGACTTTTCGGAAAGCGCGAACTTCAAGACGGAAGTCTGCTATGATACGGTTGCGCAGATTCCGTACGCTCACGTCACCGTTACGAAGCCTGCCGGCACATCAATTAACGGCAGCACCATGAACAACTACTCTTACGCAGTTCCGATGGCGGACGGCGCAGCTTATGCCGTTCTTCTTCTCAGAACCAACGCCATCGTGAACCCCGGTATTCAGGTATACCAGGGCAAACTGAGCGACGGCGGTACGTGGTCCGCTTCCTTTGACGCACCCACTGCTACCACCGGCTCCGGTGAATGGGAACAGATCATCATCCCGATCACCAAGGCGGACGGCGCTTCCTTCACACAGCCTCAGATCCGTGTGACCAGTGCTACCAAGAATTACATCGTAACCGACGGCAATGAGTACTTCGACGTTGGCGGTGTTGAATTCTTCAGCACCGAGGCAGCAGCGCAGAGCGCAGATCTTATATCCGATCTGTACGTTGCTCCCGTTACCGCTACCTTCGTGGCAAACGGCGAGACCGTTAAGACGGTCACCACCTGCGCAGGCGAGCTCATCCGTGTGGATGACATCGAAGTGGCCGTTCCCGAAGGACAGATCTTCGGCGGCTGGGGCGTAGAGCTCAAGGCCGGTAAGAACGGCGTGGAAGGCACCCAGTTCATTTCGGCTCCTTCTTCCGACACCACCTACACCGCCGTGCTCAACTCGGGCACTTCCCTCACCTTCACGAACGGCGCCGATACCACCGTTATCGCGACTCCCGTTACCGTTCCCGGTCAGACCTACGGTAAGTTCGAGCTTCCCGAAGCTCCCACCGCTCCCGCAGGTAAGGTATTCACAGGCTGGAAGAACGCCAAGGGCTATGCTTCCGACCTCGTTACCATCGCAGGCGGTCTCACCGTTGCCGACACCTTTACGGCTCAGTTCATCGACGATGCAGGCATCGAGGTTCCCACCTCCGGCACCGTTATTTACGTAAACGCAAAGACCGGTAAGGATTCCAACGACGGTTCCGCTTCCAACCCCGTTTCCTCCATTGCAGGCGCTATGTCGAAGATTACCGGCACCGGTACCATCGTTCTCCAGACCGGCGTTGTTTGCCCCAATCCTCTCGGACAGGCAGGCAAGGATGTTACCATTATGGGTATCAACAACGGTATCAACTTCCAGACCACCACTTCCAACGTAAAGCTCGGCGGCAACATCACCTTCAAGGGCATCACCCTTGCAAAGGCAGGCTCCACCGAGGCAGTGTTCAACCTCAACGGCAATAACCTCGTCTTTGATGAAGGCGTCCATGCCATTTACCTCCTCACAAAGGTAGACGGCGGCACTTATGCGACAAGCGGCGGCGACTACATCAGAACCGCTATGTGGCACTACAACGTTCCCGCATCCAACAGACCCTCCTGCCCCACCTCCGGCGAGGACAACACCGCTCTCACCTACATCTCCGGTGCGCAGATCGTTGACTCCACCGTGACCGTAAAGAGCGGCTCCCTCAACTTCCCGAAGACCGGTACCCACACCCAGTCCAACTCCGCTCACTCCTTCACCTTCGGTAAGTCCACCGTAGTCGTTGAAGACGGCGGCGAAGTGACCGGCGGTATCTCCGGTATGCACGACTATCAGCCTACGGGCATCTTCATGGGTGAGCAGGCGCTCATCGTAAACGGCGGTCACCTCGGCTCCGGCACCTACAACTTCTCCAACTGGGCTGAGACCGGCGTCAAGAAGATCGTCATCAACGGCGGTGTCATTGACGGTACTCTCGCTACCTCCGCAAACATTCGGAGCGCCGGCACCAATGAAAATAACCCCTTCACCGCATCCAAGAACGAAAACTACCAGGCACTCTCGATCATCGAGATCAACGGCGGTACCTTCTCCAACAAGATCATCACCAAGGGCAGCGTTACCAACGAGCCCGCAGTCGTTATCTTCAACCACGGCATGGCTGACGGCTTCACCGTTACCGACTCCAACGCTCTTGTCATCCGCGCTGTCGGCGAGGACGGCAAGGTAACCGCGCTCTACACCGAGCCCACGGTTGAAAAAGACTTCCGGTCCGAATTCCTCGGCTTCGCCATCGAAAAGGACAACGACGGCGTCGAAGCTTACCTCGTAGCAGGCGGCGAAGAGTTCCTGCTTGATACCGACGAGATTACCGCACAGATGGTTATGGAAACCTGCTCGGCTCTCCAGACCACTACTCTCGACATCCAGTTCCGCACGGCAGGCGAGCATGTCATCACCTTCAAGGACGCTGACAACTCCACCTTCGCAACCGTTACCACCACCGCAGCGACCATGCAGGCAGCCGATATGCCCGAAGGCACTCCCAACAAGAAGATCGATACGGCGATCTACGCATTCGCAGGCTGGGAGCTCGCAGACGGCACTCCTTTCGAGGCAGGCACTGCTCTCGAAGGCAGCTCCATCACCGTAATCGCAGCATTTGAGGTAGTGCAGGAGCTCGATCCTTACCTCTACAAGAACTTTACAACAAACGACACTCCTATCGTAAACAGCTATAAGAACAGCACCGTTTCCATGCAGACCATCGACGGTGTGGAGGCTGTTATGCTTCGTCCTCAGTATCCTGCCGAAAAGCCCGAGGATTGGACGAAGACCGTATCCATCGACGGCTACGGCAAGATCCCGAAGAACTGGTCTACCGGTTCCTACAACGATTACCTCAACTCCAACTCCTACGATAAGGCAGTCATCAAGTACTACTACGCCCCCAACGGCAACACCGACACCAGAAAGATCGGCATGTGGCTCCAGAAAAACGAGGGCGAAGGCAAGCCCACCAATCCCGATTCCGGCCGTCCGAGAATTGCCGATCCCGCTCTCGTGACGCTCCAGACAGACAAGTGGTCGTATGCCATCATGGACTTCTCCGCATCCAAGGATTGCGCCGACACATGGCAGTATCACATCCGACCCTTCAAGAATGCAGCCGGCACAGACCTCACTTCCAATCTGATATACTTCTCCGAAAAGGACGACAGCGGCATTCCTACTGAGGATGCAAAGGTAGAGACCTTCTACATCGACGGCGTTTACTGGCTCAGAGTTGACCAGACTCCCGTTGTAACTCCCGTTAACTTCTACGGCGAAGACGGCGAGCTCGCTTATGCGACCGAGATCCTCAGCACCGTCGGCGAAGAAGCCGTTTACCTCGGCGACGCTTCCGCCATCACCAAGGACGGCTGCGTATTCAGAGGCTGGTCCACCGACGTTACCGGCGCATCCGGACTCGTATCCGACTTTGCATTCGCCGGCGGCGAAACCGTGAACCTCCACCCGATCTTTGAAGTAACCGCAGAAGAATACACCGTAACCTTCAAGAACGGCGCAGACGTACTCGACCAGCAGACCCTCGCAGGCAACGCTCAGCTCGTATACGGCGGCGAAGCTCCCACCCAGGCTTACAAGGAATTCAAGTTCTGGGCTCTCGAGGGCACCGACACCGCATACGACTTCACGCAGGTAAGAACCGGCGACATCGTTCTCGTAGCAGTCTTTGCAGACCTCTCCTACTCCGTTAAGTTCATGAGCGAAGCAGGCACCATCCTCGAGTCCAAGACCGTTGTAGGCGGCAACACCACCTCCTTCACCGGCACGGCTCCCGCAAAGACCGATTATGAGTTCCTCGGCTGGGCTACCACGCAGGGCGCTGCCGAAGCAGTCGATCTTACGACCTATATCATCAGCGGCACTACCACCTTCTATCCCGTATTCAAGTCCACCAAGGTTCCTACCGTTTACGTAAGCAAGATCGGTAACGATTCCAACGACGGTCTTACCGCAGCGACCGCATATGCGACCTTCGCAGCCGCTTACAACGCTGTCAAGAACGGCGAAGGCAAGATCTACATCGTAGACGACGTTGCATTCAACGGCACTTTCGCAGCAAGCTCCGGTCTTATTACGGTATCCGGCGATCCCGAAAGCGCAACCAAGGGTATCCTCAGACTCAAGGGCTCCGTGAACTTCAACGGCACCGGCGCTACCTGCACCGGCAGGATCAAGTTCGAAAACGTTGACTTCGCAGTAGCTGAGGCTAACCAGTGGAGCTTCGTAAACTTCTGCGGCTTCGGCTATGAATTCGGTGAAGGCATCGAAATGCTCACCGGCACCGATCCCGACGGCAAGTCCTACAAGACCCTCTGCGTCCGTGCAGGCGGCGAATCCGGCAAGAACATCTATGGCGCAAAGCAGATCGTTCGCAGCGGTTCCTACAACACCCTCCACCTCGCAGGTAAGGGCGCCGGCACCTTCGGCGACATCGACTTCGAACTTTACGGCGGTTCTCTTGCCGTGAACTGCGGTAACGACTCCATGAAGGATGGAAACAACAATCCTGTTTACGGTGCTCTTACCAACGTAAAGGTACTCCTCAACGCAGCTCCCAAGTCCTACGGTCACAGCAACATCAGCGAGATTACCGGCAACTATCAGTTCATCGCCAACAACGGCGTTGCAACCGTTCCGAACATTCCCGCATCTGTAACCTACGACGAAAACAAGTTCTGGGCTATCAGCTCCGCAGAAGGCGGTATGGCAGCCTTCACCGAAACCGCAGGCACCTTCGCATTCACCACCGACAAGACCTACGTAGTAGTAGACGGTGCTTACTATGATGCAAACGGTCAGCTCGTTCGCGACCTCGGCGCAGACGCAGCGATCCTTGCAGACGCCGAAGAGCACACCGTATCCATCGCACTCGCAGCAGGCTACCACAACGTAGTTTATACCGACGTTCTCCTCAATAAGGTTACCTTCGTGGTAGGCGAGGTTGAGAACGTAACCGCTCAGGCTGACGGCAACGTAGTATTCCCCGCTTCTCCCGAAGCAGAAGCAGGCTACGAATTCGCAGGCTGGACCTACAACGGCACTCTCTACACCGCAGACTCTACCGTAGCGGTTGTAAACGACATGGTATTCACGGCAGTATTCGAAGAGCTCTCCGGCGTTGAGTACTCCACCAAGGGTGTTTACAGCGCAGCAGACGGCACCTACACCGTAACCCTTTACTTCGAGGGCGCAAAGGCAGCAGCCGCTGCAGCAGGTCTTGCATTCGATTCGACCTACATGACCTTCGATCCCGCAAATCCGACCTTCACCCTCGGCGCAGGCATCAGCAGCGACCTCGGCGAACAGGCTGAAAACTTCGTATTCGGCGCAGACGGCATCGGCTTCTACTGGAACGCTGCAGCAGGCGAGGTAGACGCTACCGAAGCTCCCATCGAAATCGGCACCGTAGTTCTCGGCATGACCGCAGAGCAGAGAAGTGCATTCGTTGCAGCAGGCGCTCCCTTCGCACTCTACGCATACGACGAAGACATCGCTGACTACTATGTAGGCGGCAAGTACCTCTTCGCTCCCGCTGAAGGCGACCTTGACACCACCAAGTTCAGCATCGCTTACGCAGGACATACCGATATCGAAGCAGCATCCAGCGCAGACTTCACCGTATACGCCGTACTTCCCGCACAGGATGCGGAAGCCTTCACCGCTGCGAACGCTCCTACTGTTGCAGCAACGACACTGGACGGCAGCAGCATCGTTGTCGGCACTCTCGATGAAAACGGTCTCTGCACCGTAGGCGCATTCAACTACTACGCATTCACCATCAAGGGTCTCGCTGCCGGCGAAACCTACATGATCGGCATCCTCAAGCAGGGTTACCTCCCCGCAGCAGTGATTGTTGAGATCGACGGTATTGATCTTGCCAACAACGGTATGGCAGCAAGCCTCATCCCCGGCAACATCGCAGCAGGCGATATTGAAAACGGCGAAGTTGCTTTCGGCACTCCCGAAGAAATCGGCGACGATGAGATCATTGACTTCTCTGACTTCGTCCGTGTAGCAAGAGCTTTCGACGACACCGCTACAGCGGCAGTAAGAGAAGCTACCGATATCAACGAAGACGGTCTTGTTACCGTAGCTGACCTTGCATACGTAAGAGCAAACCTCGCTAAGCTTTATACAGCAACTCCCGTATACGTAGGCAACCTCGGAAGCCTCGTATTCTGAGAGACCCCGAAAGGGTTTCGAAACCCATAAATAAACGCTGAGTTTTCCCCGCACACCTCGTTTGGTGTGCGGGGTTTTTGCGCTCCGGAAGACACGATATCCTGCGCGCATGATTTTTCAAAGGAGCCGGGCGTAATCGGGTCAGAGCGGCGTGTACAGACGGAAAAATCCCCGAAGCCGCAGTTTGACTTCGGGGATGCTTGCTCGTATATGATTTTCGGTGTCGGATGAAGGAAGCCGGGACACAGCTCGTGTGCGGGGGACGGCGGCGCTGAAATGCGGTCTTTTCCGGAGGAAGACGGACCTCTTGTAGGCAGAAGCTCAAAGGAGGCTTTGCAGGCTGTTCTGAGCGCTCCCGATGGCGGTGCGCAGGCGCTCCTCGGGGTCAAAGCCGTCCGCGTCCAGCATGTCCGCAAAATACTCGTATACCTCCGGGATGCCGAACATGCTCCGGCAAAGAGCGGCGATATTGCCGAAGCCGCAGGACGGGTCGTAGGCGCCGCCCGCCGTCGTTACATAGAAAAGGTGCTTTGCACGGCAAAGACCCACGGGAGCGCCGTTTTCGCCGTAGCGGAAGGTCACGCCCGCGCAGGAGATGTTTTCAAGATAGATTTTCAAAAGAGCGGGATAGGACAGATCCCAGAACGGTGCGGCGATCACGATTCCGTCGGCGGCGGCAAACTGCCGGGCATAGCCGAAGAGCCCGTGGTCAAAGTCGCCTTTCCGGGCGAGGTCGTCCCGAAGGGCAAGGCGCTCCGAGTCAAGGGGAAGAATTTTCTCTTTTTCGAGGACAAGCTCGGTCACGTTCCCGTCTTTACCGGAAATCAGCGGCAGTACTGAGTCGCAAAGGCGCTTTGTCCTCGATTCTTTACGCACGCAGGCGTTGATAAACAGAATGTTTTTCATAAGGTTCTCCGATGATCGTTCAGAAAGTTACCGCAAAGGACGCCGCCACGGCGAGGACGAGGGCGACGATCACACGGGCGTTCAGCTTCTCGCCCCGGAGAACGCCGAGGAGAGTGGAGAACACCATGGTGCAGCCGGTGACGATGGGGTACTGGACGGATGCCTGAATGTGTACGAGAGCGATGAGCAGAAGCAGGTTGCCGATGCCGTTGCATACGGCGTTGCCGGAGAAGTCGATGAAGCGGCTGTCGCATATGAGGGGGATTTTCTTATCCTTTATGAGGAGGATCACGGCGCAGATGACCACTGTGCCGATACAGCGCCAGAAGGAGAACTCGGGACTTGAAAGCGCAAGATCGGGGCGGGAATTGTGGATCGCCGCAAAGACGCCGGACAGTCCGTTGAAGATGAACACGCCCACGTAGAAAAGCACGGCTTTCTTTGAAGAACGTCCCTTGTCCACGTTCAGAATCAGCGAAGCGATGACGAGGATGCAGCCGATGATCTTGCCCGGCGTCAGCGGCTCGCCGGAGAAAAGAATGCCGTAGGCGAAGGGGAGAAGCATACCGCCCAGCATGGCGAACATCGAGAACTGGGACAGATTCGCAACGCCGAGAGCCTTCGTGCTGCAGTAGGTGTACAGAACGCCGCCGAGAGCCGCTCCGATGGCAATGGCAAAGGCAAAGGGCGTAAAGCCTATTCTGAAGCCGGCGATGCACAGCATGATGAGGGCGCTGATGAGCCCGGAATACATGCCGAAGGTAAGCGACGCCGTCAGCGCCGTGCCCGCTTTCTTTACGTATGACTGGTTGGAAAAGAACATCCCCGCAAAAAGGGCGGTGGACAGGACGAGAAGTGCGTAATACATAGGGATCCTCCTGCTGTAAGCGTCAAGTCTTGCTCCGGCAGCCCGGGACTTCCTTTGAAAAGCCGGAAATTGCGCCGCATTTTTGGTTCGGTACACGGCAAGCACCATTATACAGCTGACGCACGTCAAAGTCAATACTTCGGGAAAATCTTCGCACTTTTTTCCATATTTGACCGGATTTTTCCCGGCAAGGCAGCGCAGCACCCGCTTCTCGGGCATCAAACGAAATTTTGCGGCGAATGTTGTGCAACATACACAAAATAGCGTTAAAAAATATGATAATTATTACATATTGCATAAAACCTGATTTTGGTATATACTATAAACAAGCCAATGTGTCCCCGAGAAAACAGGGTCGGGAAAAATGAAAATTGACACGGTTATCATAAAATAAAAAAGCGGTACGGCTATAGAGAAAATCACGAAAAAATCAAAGCGGGCCGTATCTGCGGAGAGGAGTTCATCATGGCAATCATCACTGCCGCACCTGAAAAAATCAGAAACGTCTGCCTCATCGGTCACGGAGGAAACGGCAAAACATCTCTTGCAGAGGGTATGCTGTTCCTCGCAAAGGCGACCGACCGACTCGGAAAGGTTGTAGACGGAAATACCGTATGTGACTATGACGACGAAGAAAAGAAGAGAAAGTTCTCGCTTTCGGCATCCCTTGCGTACATTGAATGGAAGGGCGCCAAGATCAATATTCTCGACAACCCCGGCTATCTTGATTTTGCAGGCGAAGTAAAGCAGTCCCTCCGTGTTTCCGGCACCGCCCTCATCGTCATGGACGCCAAGTCCGGCGTGGACGTAGGCTGTGAGCTGGCATGGGATTACGCTACCGAAGCAGGCGTTCCGAAGGCGTTCTTCATCAACAAGATGGACGACGAAAACGCAAGATTCGGTACCTGCATCGAGGCGCTCCGTGAAAAGTTCGGCGTATCGGTCTGCCCCATCGCCATCCCGATCATCGTCAACAGAAAGCCTCTCGGCTTTGCGGACCTGATCGAAATGAAGGGCTTTGAATACTGCAACGACGGTTCCGTAAAGGAAATGCCGATCCCCGCAGAAAGCATGGGAAAGGTAGAGGAATTCAGAAACATGCTCATGGAGTCTCTGGCTGAGACCAGTGACGAGCTGATGGAAAAGTTCTTCGCCGGTGAAGAATTCACGCTTCCCGAAATGCACGAAGCCCTCAACTCCGGTATCGTTTCCGGCACCATCGCTCCCGTTATGGTAGGCTCCTCCACCACGCTTGCCGGCGTGGGCTCCCTCCTCGACGTGATCGCCGCTTCCTTCCCGTCTCCTCTTTCGAGAAAGCCCGAGCGTCAGCCCGACGGCAACGAGAACAAGCCCGATCCCAACGGCACTCCCGCCGTATTTGTATTCAAGACGGTTGCCGATTCCTTCGGTAAGATGTCCTTCTTCAAGGTCATGAACGGCAAGGTCACCAAGAACATGATGTTCACAAACCTCACCACCGGTCAGCAGGAAAAGTTTGCGAAGCTTGTCTGCCTCAGAGGCAGCAAGCAGTTCGAGACCGATGAGCTGAACTGCGGTGATATCGGCGTTACCACAAAGCTCGCCAACACCAATACCAACGACACTCTCGGCGGCAGCGTCAAGTACACCGCCATCAAGTATCCCGAAGCCTTCTACTGCAAGGCGATCATCCCCAAGGCAAAGGGCGATGAAGACAAGATCTCTTCCGGTATCGCAAAGCTCCTCGAGGAGGACAGAACCGTCAAGTTCGAGAACAATGCGGAAACCAAGCAGCTCTGCATCTACGGTCTCGGCGAGCAGCATCTGGATATCATCCTTGCGAAGCTGAAGAACCGCTTCGGCGTTGACGTGAACCTCGCCGTTCCGAAGATCGCATACCGTGAAGCCATCAAGAAGAACGTAGACGCCGAAGGTAAGCATAAGAAGCAGTCCGGCGGTCACGGTCAGTACGGTCACGTTAAGATCCATTTCGGTCCCTTCGAAGGTCCCGGTCTCGCATTCTCCGAGTCCACCGTCGGCGGTTCGGTTCCGAAGAATTTCCATCCCGCCGTTGAAAAGGGTCTGCAGGAAGCCATGCTCAAGGGCGTCCTCGCCGGATTCCCGATGGTAGGTCTGAAGGCCGATCTTTACGACGGCTCCTACCACGAAGTAGACTCCTCCGAAATGTCCTTCAAGGTTGCCGCTTCCCTTTGCTATAAGGAAGGTATGAAGAAGGCAAGCCCCGTGCTTCTTGAGCCGGTCGGCACCCTCGCCGTTCGTGTTCCCGATTCCTACGTGGGCGATATCATCAGTGACGTCAACAAGCGCCGCGGACGTATCCTCGGTATGACGCCCGATGAGACCGCTTCCGGTAAGACCATCGTGGAAGCGGAAGCGCCTACCTCCGAAATGGGCGATTATGCCATCGCTCTCCGTGCTCTTACCCAGGGCAGAGGCGCCTTCGCCTTCAACTTCGTAAGATACGAGGAGGTTCCCGGCAATATCGCCGAGAAGGTCATCGCCGACAATGCGGCTAACCTCGCAGAGGAAGAATAATCCCGGTTTTCACTGTATCAGGCGGTGCGGCTTTGCCGCACCGCTGTTTTGATACTGTTTATTTTGGGTACTGCTCGCCCCCAAACCCCCTCGCCGCCAATACGCAGGGCTGCTCGCCCTGCACCTCGCCGCCTTACGGAAGCGTGGGGCTGCTCGCCCCACACCCTCGCCGCCTTTTGAAAAAGGCGGGCGAAAACTTTCAAATAGTCAAAGTCCATACGGACTTTGACGGGTGTTTTTTAGAATAAAGGGTCAGTGCCTACTGACTGATGCGGCAGGAAAGCAGTGCCGCATCAGAGGTGGGTGTGGATTTTCGGCGCACTTAATAAGTGCGGCAAGAAAGCCGCTTTTTCTGAGAACGGGGGCGTATTGTCTTCGGCTCACGCCGTTAGTGCAGTAGTCGATAGAAAATTATCGGCTGCGTAGGCAGCGAAA
>JAZRXH010000164.1:0-13751 GCA_045600125.1 Eubacteriales bacterium
ATACATTTTACCATAAATTCGGACTTTTTTCAACTGTACGGTTTTCCGGGTTTTGAGTTCTCTTTTCTGTCCACTTTTCGGGGACGTTACCTCATTACCCTAAAATCACTGTGTCCGTTTTTATGGGTACAGTTTACCTCCAACCTCCAACCTCCAACTTCCAACCTCCAACCTCCTATAACGCCTGACTCTTCTTGCTTCTTCCCCGCAGCCTCTCCTCGGCACGGAGGTCGATCCGCCGATTGACCCGCCTGGCAAGCGCCCGAAGCTCGGCTTTTTCTTTCTCGCTCGCCCCCGAAAGGATGCGCCGTGCCGCCTCCTCCGTCAACCGATGGGTGGAAGCGATCCTTCTCACCAGCTCCTCGCCGTCCATGAATTCCGCCATCACTGCCGCCTGACGGCGGATCACCCCGTCCGTGCATCGGTAAAGCCTCTTACAGAACGCCGGACTCTTTCGGTAACGGCGCTTCCGGCGTTCGCCGTATTCTTCGCCTTCGTATTCGGTTCCCGTTTGTGTGTTTTCGACCACGTTAATCCTCCGTTTTTGTCTTGCGCCGTTTGCCGCCTGCGGCTTTCCCGCCTGCACGGCGTCCGGCGTCCGTTTCTGCTTCTTACGGCTTGCGGTTTCCCCTTTTTCTGTTTCTGCGGTTTCTTTTTCCCGTTCCGTCCGGACTCCCCGCTTGCGGACACGGCTGTTTTCCCGTTTCCGGAACCAATCGCCCGTCTTTTCGCATGTCCCTTCCCCTTCTGTGCGCCTTGCGCTTCCACCGGCTTTCCGACCGGCTTTCCGACGCTTGCCGACGCTTGCCGACGCTTGCCGATTGCTTTTCGTGCCCTTTTGTGCGGACAGGGCAGAAGCACGGACAGCCGCCGGGAGATGCAAAAGCGAACATCTGTTCTAAACAGTGCCCTATTATACACCGAAAAGGAAAAACTGTAAACAGACAATTTGCACAAAGTTTCGTACATTTGTTCGTGTCGTTTGACGATAAATACGAGGAAGAGAGAAAAAAAGACCCGCAGGGAGCAATGTGCTGTCCCTGCGAGTTGTCCTATTCGTATCCGTGCCACGGAGGACTTTGCGTGTTTTACATGCCGCCGATAAGTAAAAAGGCGGGCATTTGCTCTATCGAATGATTGTTTTATGAAAAATGACGGAAAATTATGCATTTTTTCGGCTTTTTGCCGAAATTTCCTAAAGTGTCTTGACAACCTGTTTTCCCGCCGCTATAATGTAGGCAACTTGTTTGAAGGATCCTCGTATCCTTTGAAGCGAGCCCGTTGAGCGTTGGTAGCACTCAACGGGCTTTTTTGTTATTCGTCCACCCACTGCATATTACTTTCAGCATCCCAAAAGGTTTTTCCATCCCAAATGGGCGCATCTTCAAAAGCACCGACGCATTCGCTTGCTGATGGTTTTGTTGAGGAAAAAACCGTAGTGTTTTTGGTGAGATTATAGACTTCGAGCCGCACAGAGAGCGTGTTTCCGTCTGCATCCATTTTGGTTTGACAACCATTGACAAAATATTTTTCTCCGTTAAATATTACATAATGGTCTTCGTAATACATTTTGTCAATGAATTCGCTTGCATTACCGTCAATCATACCATTTCCTCCTACCAAGATATTTGTGGAGCTTAGCAAAAGTTGCCCAGTGCCCGTAGAGCGTTATAGCATAAACCGGCTTTTGTTATTCATCTACCCATTCAATTTCACTTTCTGCGTCCCAGAAAGATTTTCCATTGAAAATGGGTGCCTTCTCAAATTCTTCTAAGCATTCTTGCATAGAAGCACTTTGAGTATACCAAACCAGCTCGGGAGACCACGGAATATGCTGTTGAATCTCCATGCGGCAAACACCGTTTACTGTATATCCTTGGTACATATATTTTTTCCCAGAATAGAGAAAAAATATCTCTTGACCGCTATATACGGTGCCAATGAATGTTGCCGGATTTCCGTTGATCATAATGATACTCCTTCTTGAATAACGTTTTCGTTATCCGTATAACACTTCAATATCTTTTTCTGCCTCGTAAATCGACAATCCGTCAAAGATTTTTGCTTCTTCGAATTTCGCAACACATTCATTACGGCTCAAATTAGATATTTCAAAAACGTTATGTCCGTTTGATCCGAGTATATCGACAGAAAGAGTATAAAGCTCATTTTCGCCGATATAGCCAGATATCAAGTATTTAGTATTGTGGTGTACCAGTTCCAATTCGGGATTCATAAAGAGTTCATCAATAAACTCCGACAACTTTTTTCCTATCATAAAAATCTCCTCCTATACGTATCCAAGTAAGCATCAATTTGGGCTTGAGATATCCCTTTGAATAGGTGCTTGTATGTGTTTATTTCCTCAGGCGTCATAGGACGTGCTTTCCCTCTATAATCAATTCCGGGCTGTGAATATTCGTGAATATGAAATACATTTTCACCTTTTTCAGACAATCCGCCTTCCTCGTGATAACCAATCTCAAACGTTGCCAAATGATCTTTGTTATACTCTCTATATTGTCTAAACCATCCTTTGTCTCGGTCTAAAACGATATACGATTCTGAGGAGTGAGCTTCGGCGGGCATAGAATAACTGCCTCCCGCTACCGGTTGAAGTATTTTAATACCTTCATAAGAATCAACTGTCTTGTAAGTGTAATCTTTTCCATAAGCTTTTCCTTCGGAATATGCACCTCTACCACCCATATCAGCGCACCACCTTTCTCGACAGCCGGTAATCGACAGCGATGATGTTTCCCTGCATTTCGGGAAAGGGTGTGCCTAATACGATAACGGTTTCGGGGTGCAATTTCTCCAGCATAGCGTTATAGCCACGCATAAATCCGGACTTGTTTCTCTTGCAGCCCACCATCCCGACGGCGACAGTTCCGTTTTGCTCTACGCCGTCAAAGCAGAACTCATAGCTTCGAGGCGTACTCCACGCTATCGCGGGGAACACCGTCAAGCCCTAGCTTTGCCAATATGCTCCTACCCATCTGTTTTTCGCTACGCTTTCAAGCTGCTTCCAGAGCGGCATATCTGCATAAAGTGAAAAATCCGGTGTGAGCAGAAAAGCATATTGAGCGTATTTTTCAACAGATTTGTCCGGGTGATCGTAGATACCGGAGAAGCGGAAGTCATCCACGAAGAAATGTACTCCGGCTTTTTTGTTTTCCTCGCTATCGTTTGCCCGTGTGTCCGAACACGCAACAAGACGAATATCGGAGTTTTCTATGTGCTGTTTGCGGACAAGAGGAATTCCCCACTTGCCTGCGGATGCGAATGAATTTCGCATAAAGAGCGGGTTATCCCGCATCTCAATTGATGTCATAACAACACCGTACCTTTCTGCCAAATGGCATAGTTATATAGAGGGTACGAGTGTTGTTTTACTTGTTTGAAGGACCCTCGTATCCTCTGATTATTGATAACTCTCTTGATTGATAGAAGTTGCCCGTGGCAACCGCTTTGTCTCGAAATGGCATAAACGACCGTTGGCAGCAATCATTTATGCCGTGTGGTCGATCATACGCATCACCCCTTAATTCCGAATATACTCTTGATGAGACCGTTTTCACGGCGCCTGCCTCTCATCGAAGGAGCATTTTATCACAGCTTTTTGAATAAGTCAAACGAAAATTCGCATATTAACCAAAAATTCACAAATAACTACGATATATAGGTACTTTTTGATTTTTTACACACAATATATTGTGATTTTCCTGACACATTCCGCATGAATATTACGATAGCTTCTCCTTCACCTTCCTCCTCCCTTGACACCGTCCCCGAAACGTGCTATACTGTAAAAAGTAAACAGCTCTTACTTTTTGCCGTAAGAGCCGACGCAGTAAAGATAAACGGAGGTGCCGCCATGCGTACCGTCAACGAGCAGAACCGTGAAAAGTTCCTCTATGCCGCCATTGAAGAGCTGGGCGAGCACGGGATCTCGGATTTTTCCATCCGGCAGGTATCCCGTCGGTGCGGTCTGACCAGCGGAGCGCCGTACCGGCATTTCAAGAATAAAAACGAGCTGATCCTCGAGGCGATGAAGACGGTAAACCGGGCGTGGCGCCGGGTGCAGGAAGAGGTGATCGCCGCCTGCGGCGAGGCGTCGAGCCCGAGGGAGCGTCTTGTGGAGATCAGCCTTGCCTACGTCCGTTTTCTTTACGAGCATCCGGCGTACCAGTCGGTGCTGATGTTGAACGACGGCTCCATGGAGCCGGAGCAGCGCTGCGAGAAGGCGAAGATGACCGAGACCTCGGGAAAGATTATCGACGGCTACTGCCGGGAAAGGGGTCTTTGCGATGAGGACCGGGAGCGGAAGACCTTCGCCGTGCGCTCCTTTATTTTCGGGGCGGCGCTGATGCTGAATTCCGGGCAGTCCCGTGACAGCGAAGCGACGATGGCGCTGGTCCGTTCCTGCATCGAGCGGGAATTCGATCTGGCGTAAAGCCTTTCCCGGCGCCTTGCCGCTCCCCGAAAGACACCGTGACGGACTTTTACAGGAGGAACATTTTGAAAAGAACACCGCTTTCATCCAGGACTCTTCCGGGGTATTCCCACGGAGAAGAGATTTTCAACATGGTAACGCACATCGTGGGAGGCGCCCTCGGCGCTGCGATCTTTGCGCTGTGTGTGACCTTTTCGTTTCTGCATAAGGATCCGTACGCCGTGGTGAGCTCGTTCCTTTACGGCTTCTCCACCGTTGTACTCTACACCATATCGGGTATTTATCACGGCCTATTGCCGGAGCACGACAGCGCCAAAAAGGTGATGCAGATCATCGACCACTGCTCGATCTTTTTCGTCATCGCCGGAACGTATACCCCCATTGCGCTCTGCTCCCTCCGTCGGCAGAATACCGCCGTGGGATGGGTGGTATTCGGCTTCATCTGGGCGCTGGCGGCGCTCGGCATCACCCTGAACGGCATCGACCTGAAAGCCTATAAGCGATTCTCCATGATCTGCTACCTCGCCATGGGCTGGTGCGCCGTCCTCACTCTGAAGCTGCTTCTCGCCGACATCGGATTTTCCGGCTTTCTCTTCCTTCTCCTCGGAGGCGTGGCTTTCTCGGTCGGCGCCGTCCTCTACGTCCTCGGCGGAAAGAAAAAGATCGAATATATCCACTCGGTCTTCCATATCTTCGTCGTCCTCGGCAGCGTGCTCCAGTTCTTCTGCATTTTCTTTTACGTGATCTGATATGTAAGCGGGGACACCCCGGAGCTTTGCACGGAGGTCGGATATATTTTCCTTCCCCCTTGCAATTCCGCACCCTGTATGCTATAATGACCGCAGGATCGGGGGCGGCTTTCCGGGATCCTTCAAAAAACAGACGACCCCGGCTCGAATAAAGCGAAACGAAAGGAACGATCGAAATATGGAGAAGATATTCAAGGTCGGCGAAGAGCCCGAAAGCGGCTGTACCTACAAGGCGGACAAAAAAGTGTACGACATTTACGCCTCCGATGCAGTGGAGGTATGCAGTCCGAGGTATATCAGCCTCCGGGCGAGATCCGACCCGCATTTTCTTGCCTTTGTTTACCTGAAAGATAAGAAGGATATCGTTCTGGACTTCGGCGGCGCCGATATCGTGCTGCACGGAAAGATCCAGCCCTTTCTTTTCGATCGCTGCGAAAACATCACGGTCAAAAACTGTAACGTCCGTTTTTCGAGACCGCCCTATACCGAGCTCGACATCCTTGAAAGAGGCGACGGCTGTCTCCGTACCCGCCCCATCGCCGCCTGTCCCTGCCGGGTGGAGGAGGAAAACCTCATCCCCTATGCGGAGGAATGGGAATGCCGGACGCTGGACTTCCGGGGACATTTCTTCCAGGTGTACGACCCGAAGAATGCAGCGCCCTGCGGCTCCTTCCTCGGCGGCACGGGCAGTTTCAGACATTCCGACGACTTCCCCTTCCCCATCATAACCTTCAAAGCAAAGCAGGACGGCGAGGATATCCTTCTTTACGGCGACGCACCGGAGTACTGTCTTCCCGGCAGAGTGCTGGAGATCGAGCACGAAAAGCGGGATCTTTCCTCGATCTGCGCCGTGGACTGCCGGGACGTCGGCGTAAAGAATTACCGGATCGTTTCGGGACTCGGCATGGGAATGTATTTCATAAGGACGCACAACATCACCCTCGACGGCTTCGCTCTGTACCGCGACGAAAAGTCGCCCTGCGTTATTTCCAACAGCGCCGACGCTCTCCACACCTTCGCCTGCTCGGGTAAATTTATCATCAGGAACAGTATTTTCGAGAACATGATGGACGATGCGCTGAACGTCCACAGCAACTTCCACACGGTGAGAGAGGTGTCCGGCAATATTCTGATCGCCGACGTGGCGTCGGTGGAGCTTCAGGCGCAGATCTGCTTTGACGACGGCGATACCATAGCCGTCTACAACGGACCGACTATGGAGAAGACCGGCGAATACAGGATCCTCAAGGCGGAGGACGTGGAGAAGGGCGTGCGCCGTTTCATCCTCGACAGACCCGCCGACTGCCACAAAAAGGGCGACCTTATCGAGAATATCTCCGCCAATACCGACCTTGAGATCACAAACTGCCGCTTCGGCAAGGCGAATACCCACCTGCGCTTCCAGACAAGAGGAAAGATCACGGTGCAAGGCTGCGTGTCCGAGCTTCCGTTCTGCCTTACCGGCGACGCTTCCTACTGGTTCGAGTCGGGACCCGTGCAGGATCTGACGGTGGAGAACTGCCGCTTCGTCGGCGACCGTGCCGCTTTGCGGATATGCAGTGAGGTCATGCCCACCGAAAAGGCGCCGTATTATCACCGGAACATCCGCCTTATCGGCAACGAGTTCACGTCCCCCGTCCCCGTTTCCGGCGGCTATGCCGATCATATCGTCTTTACCGGCAATAAAAATACCGCCGGCGCCCCCATGCGCCTCGAGCTCACAAACTGCGGCGAGGTGACCGCCGATAACTGCGAGATCGTCCGCAAAACCGAGGTTAAGACGTCCCTTAAAGTCAACTGATTATGCGGGGCGGTGTGCCACCGCTTTTGTCTGCGGTGGGGTCTCGATTTGCCCGCGATGAGCTTTGCCGCTTTGATATATGGCGGCAAAGCGGTATTATACTCGGGCATCTGCAACCTCGGTTTTATCCGAGGTGGGGTCTCGAGGTGCCCGCGGTGGCACACCGCCCGATGAAGTCGGCGTTTGACCTCAGCGGACGGTGTGCACGAATCATTTATGCTGAAAACTTGCTGAGTTTGACCGCTCGCATATATGGCGGTCAAACGGGACAACACTCGGGCATCTGCACTCCCGCTTTTACCTGCGGTGGGGTCTCGAGGTGCCCGCAGGGGCTCTGCCTGTCGCTTCGCTCCATGCTAAAGTTTTCTTCGAAAACTTTCATTTCGAGTGACTTTTGGAGATATTTTCCGAGCTTTGCCGCTTTGATATATGGCGGCAAAGCGGTATTATACTCGGGTATCTGCAACCTCGGTTTTATCCGAGGCGAGGTCTCGAGGTGCCCGCGGGGGCTTCCCCGCAGGGTCAGCGGGGACTCCCCGCTGCCCGCAGGCAAAATGGCTATTGCAAAAAAGAAACATATATGGTATAATAACAGTGTGGAGGAGAATAGGGGCAGAACGGAGCTGCTTCCGCTGCCGTGGAAACGCTTCCCCACAGCCGTGACGAAAGAGTCGGTCATGGTTTGGCAAACAGCAAAAACAAGTACAGAATCGAGGTATTGCAATGAACAGAGACCAAAGACCCCACAGCCGTGACAAAAAAGTAGGTCAGGGCTCCGCAGACGTGGGAAAGGGCAAGAAAGTCGACACCGGTAACCGCCCCGTCGGCATGGCAGGCGGCAGGAACGACAACGCCGCCAACAATCAGAACGGACGCCCCACAAGAGGCACCACCCAGCTCAGCCTCAAGAGCATCGTCATTCTCGCCATCGTCGTGATCGTCGGCTTTTCTCTTATGAAAAACTGCGGCGTGAACCCCTCCGACGTGGTTGACCCCTCCGGCTCGGGCTCTGTGGCAGATCTGATCGGATCGCTCACCGGCGGCTCAGGCTCCGGCACAACCTCCGGCATAAGCTCCGGAAACACCGGCACAAGCTCCGGCACGGGCAGCTCCCAGAGCACGACTCCCGACCTTTCGGTATCCTCCAAGGCAAGAGCCAAGAGAGTCACTCCCGTAGGCGGCGGCAGGGACGTCGTCACCGTCATGGTCTATATGTGCGGTACCGACCTTGAGTCGAAGTACGGCATGGCGACAAAAGACCTGGAGGAAATGAAAAATGCCAATATTTCCGACAACGTGAATCTGATCATCTTCACCGGCGGCTGCAAGCAGTGGCATGACAGCTCCATTTCCAACTCGAAGAATCAGATCTTCAGGGTCGTACATAAGAAGCTCGAACCGGTCGTCAAGGACATGGGTACGGCTGCCATGACCGATCCCGCAAACCTGACGCAGTTCATCCGTTTCTGCAGCGAGAATTATCCCGCCGACAGAAATATGCTCATCATGTGGGACCACGGCGGCGGATCTCTCTCGGGCTACGGCTACGATGAGAAGAAGCCGGGTTCGTCCTCCATGACGCTCGCAAAGTTCGACAAGGCTCTTGCCGACGCAGGCTGCACCTTTGACTGCATAGGCTTCGACGCCTGCCTTATGGCTACTCTCGAAACGGCTCTTGTCTGCAACAAGTACGCCGATTACATGCTCGCCTCCGAGGAAACCGAGCCCGGCACCGGCTGGTACTACACCGACTGGATCAACGCCCTTTCCGAGAACACCTCGGCGCCGACCATCGAGATCGCTTCGCAGGTCATCGACGACTTTATCTACTCCTCCCGCCGTGCTTCTCCCAACGCCAACGTCACCCTTTCGGTCGTTGACCTTGCCGAGCTTCAGGGCACCGTTCCGGACGCTCTGAGCAGCTTCGCAGCCTCCACCAACGAGCTTCTGCAGTCGGATGATTTCAAGCTGGTTTCCGATGCGAGAGCCGGCGTCCGTCAGTTCTCGAAGGAGAACAAGCTCAATCAGGTCGACCTTGTGGACCTTGCAGACCGCATCGGCACCAAGGAGTCGAAGGCTCTTGCCTCGGCGCTCAAGGGCTGTATCAAGTACAATAAGTCCACCATGTCCCGCTGCTACGGACTCAGCATTTTCTTCCCCTACGAGACCACCGGCAACGTGAAGAACGCCATCGCTTCCTACAATGCGCTCGGCATGGACGACGAATACACCAAGTGCATCCAGAATTTCGCCAGCATCGGATACGGCGGACAGATCGCCGGCTCCGCTTCCCAGACCGCTGACTTCGGCGGCGGCGACCTTCTCGGAAGCCTTCTGGAAGCGTATGCGGGAAGCGGCTCGTCCTCTTCTCCCGTAGGCTCGCTCCTCGGCAGCTTTATGGGCGGTTCCTCCTCTTCCGGTGCAGGCAGCCTTCTCGGCGGTCTTTTCGACGGCGGCTCGTCTTCTTCCGCCGGTGCGGCAGGCTTCAGCCTTGATCCCTCGACGATCCTCGACCTCCTCGGCGGCTTCTCCGGACGCAGTATGCCCGAAGAATACGACTGGGTCGATACCGATCTCGTTGCCGACAGCGCCGAATACATTTCCGAGAATATGCTGGATCCCGCGCGCCTTACCGCCACCGATAAAAACGGCAGAGACGTCCTTGCGCTGACCGACGATGAATGGGCGCTGATCGAAACGATCGAGCTGAACGTATTCGCCGACGACGGCGAGGGCTTCATCGACCTCGGTCTTGACAACACCTTTGATTACGATAACGACGGCGATCTGCGGCTCGAATACGACGGAACATGGCTTACGCTGAACGGCAACGTCTGCGGCTACTATCTCGTTTCGGATACCGAGCAGGACGACGGAAGCTGGGTAACGGTGGGACGCATCCCCGCCCGCCTCAACGGCGAGCTTGTCAACCTCTGCGTGGTATTCGACAGCGAAAACTGCCCCGACGGCACCGTGACCGGCGCTTATCCTCTCTATGAGGACGAGGACGTAGAGGTCCTTGCCAAGGGCAATATCGAGGTCGTTCCCGGCGATACCGTCGAGCTTCTCTGCGACTACTACGATTATGACGGCGGTTATTCCGATTCCTACACCCTCGGTACGGAGTTCACCGTGCCCGAGGAAGGTCTCACGCTCGAAAACCTCCGGATCAACGCCGAAGGCATCAATGCGACCTACCGCATCACCGATATCTACGGCAACTGCTTCTGGGTTCCCGTGAACTATTGATCATCAGCGGCAAAGCCCAGCAAGATTTCAGCAAAAATAATTAGTTTCCACAGTCCGCAGAGGTCAAATACTGACCCCTGCGGATTTTGTTTTATCTGCGACATGCCTTCCCCCTTCAGCCGAGGGCGGAAGCTCCTTCCCCAGAGGGGAAAGCTTTTATGCCATTCACCCTCGGCGAGAGGCGAAGATAATGCCGACGAACGCAGTTCGCCCCTGCGGCCTGCACCGGTTTGACGAGGGCTAAAAATAAATCTCCGATGAAGTCGGCGTTTGACTTCATCGGAGTAGTGCCTATCGCAAGCGCCTTCCTTGGCGCTTGCGACAGTGCTAAAGTTTTCTTCGAAAACTTTCACTCAGAATAACTTTCGAGTGTACCTGAAACAAACATCCGATGCGGCGCTGCTTTCTCGCCGCATCGGACAGTAGTAACCAATCGTTTTTGCCGAACCCATGAGCTTTGCCGCTTGAATATATGGCGGCAAAGCGGGGACAGTTCCGGGCATCTGCACTCCCGGCTTTATCCGAGGTGCATTCCCGAATTGGCGGCGGGGCCTCCCCGCGGCGGCAAAGCGGGATAATATTCGGGCATCTGCGCCCCCGATTTTATCCGAGGTGCATTCCCGAATTGGCGGCGGGGCATCCCCGCTCAGAGCTTTCTGCCCATGAGGACTCCCATCACCGACGCCATCATAAGACCACGAGTCCAACCGCCGGAGTCGCCGAGACAGTGAAGACCCTTGACGCTTGTATCGAAGTTTTCGTCCATCGTCACCCGATTGGAATAGAATTTCAGCTCGGGGGCGTAGAGAAGCGTTTCGTAGGAGGCAAAGCCCGGGACGACCTTATCAAGGGCTTCTATGAAGTTGATGATATTCACCATGGCACGGTAGGGGATCGCCGCCGTGATATCGCCCGCCACCGCATCCGGAAGGCTCGGCTTCAGGTTGGACTGGGACAGCTCCTTCTCCCACGTGCGTTTTCCGTCAATGATGTCGCCGTAGCGCTGGACGAGAATGTGCCCGTTGGCAAGCATGTTCGACAGCTCGCCCACCTTCTGTGCGTAGGCGATCGGCTGATTGAAGGGCACCCGGAAGTTGTGCGATACGAGAATGGCAAGGTTCGTGTTGTCCGACTTCTTCTCCTTGTAGGAATGCCCGTTCACCACCGCAAGGTCGTTGTCGTAATTCTCCTGACTCACGAAGCCGCCCGGATTCTGGCAGAAGGTCCGCACCTTGTTCTTAAAGGGACGGGGGTAGCCGATGAGCTTCGACTCGTACAGCACCTTGTTGACCTTCTCCATGATCTCGTTCCGCACCTCGACACGGACGCCGATGTCCACCGTGCCAGGCTCGTGAGCGATCCCCCACTCGGTGCAGAGCTTTTCCAGCCACTCGGCGCCCCGTCTGCCCGTCGCTACCACCGTGCGGTCGGCGCAGATCTCGCTTTCGGTGCCGTCGCGGCTGCGAAGACAAGCCCCGAGGCATACGCTGTCCTTTATAATGAGGTTGGTGCATTCGGTGCGGAAGAGAAGCGTGACGCCGTTTTCGAGAAGATACTGCTCGATGGAGTAGTAGATCTCCTGCGCTTTTTCGGTGCCGAGGTGCCGGATGGGACAGTCCACCAGCTTCAGCCCCGCACCGATGGCACGCCTGCGGATCTCCTTGACCTCCTCGGGATCGCTGATGCCCTCCACGTGCTCGTCTGCACCAAATTCAAGGTATATTTTATCCGTGTATTCGATCGTTTCCCGGACAAGCTCCTCGCCCACAAGGCTCGGCAGGTCGCCGCCCACGTCGGGACTCAGCGACAGCTTCCCGTCGGAAAACGCACCGGCGCCGGAAAATCCGGTGGTGATGTGGCAGGTCGGCTTGCAGGAAACGCACTGCCTCGTTTTGACCTTCGGGCAGCGCCTTTCCTCGATCGGCACGCCTTTTTCCACGATGACGATCTTCTTTTCCGAATGCCGGCGGATCATTTCCAGTGCGGTGAAGATCCCCGCAGGACCTGCACCGATGATCAGTACGTCTGTTTTCATGGCGATATCTCCTTTATCCTTTTAGGGTTTCCGTGCTCTTTCTTGTGCTCTGTTATTATACTCCGTTCTGCGGCTTGCTTCCATACTTATTTTGTCCTTTTTTGCAAATTATCTATAAAAAATGCCGACCGAATTCAGTTCATGCCCCGAAAGACGCCCCGGCACGGCATTGACAGACCCGAAGAAATGTGTTAAAATAGACTCATACCTGAGATGCCCCCCTCGGTGCGCAGACGATTTTGCTCTTTGTCGGCGTATGTGCGCCCCTGCAGTCCGCCAATTTTCTGCCGCAGGAAGCGGCGGATCGGAGATATTATGATGCTGAACGTGATGACCGTCCCTTATATCGAGCATACCGAGACCCTTCGGACGAATTACACCGAAATGGTGCTGAAAATGATCCCCGTGAACGGTTTTACGGTGATTCTTGCGATCCTTTTCTGCATCGTGCTGTGGCGCCTTTTCGCCAAAGCGGGGATGGCGCCGTGGCGGTCGGTGATCCCCGTGGTCAATTTTTACTCGCTTTTCGGGCTCTGCTGGGACGGTTATATGCTCTGGGTGCAGTTTTTCCTGCTCGTCTTTGCGGCAAGATATCACTATATGATGGTCACCCCCGGACTCGAAGGGCTCTTTGAAAACGGCTCGGCAGTCCTTTTCGCTGCCTTTTCGCTCCTTGCGTTCCTCGTTCACGCAAGCCTGTCCAGGCACCTCGCCCGTTCCTTCGGGAAAAAGCCGCTGTATGCGCTGGGGCTTACGTTTTTACCCTTCTTCTTTTTGCCGTATCTCGCCTTCGACGATTCGGAATACCGGGGGAATCTTTCGCACAAGGAAAGCTGGCGGGACAAGTATAAATGACCGCCTCTGTCTCTCGGAAGGGAGAAGGCATCTGCCGGGAGGCGGGTCATCTCCCGCTTTTGCCGTATACATCCCCAAAAAGCAGACGGAAGGCGTCCGTTTTTTCGTGAAAAATCCAATAAATTAAAAAAAAGACTTGACAAATCGCCGCAAATGTGATATGATAACAGAGCGCTTGAAGAGCGGCATGCGGGTGTAGTTCAATGGTAGAATTCCAGCCTTCCAAGCTGATTACGAGGGTTCGATTCCCTTCACCCGCTCCAAAACAGCAAATGTTTTTCCTTTGTTTGCTTTGTATGTGCCTTTAGCTCAGCCGGATAGAGCAACTGCCTTCTAAGCAGTAGGTCGGGGGTTCGAGTCCCTCAAGGCACGCCTCTTCCTTTACATAAGCGGTATTTTCGAGGGATCGGAAGACATTATGTGAGTTTCCTCGAAGGGACTCGAACCCGAAAGGGCTTTTTGCGTGAAGAAAACGCACTGCGTTTTTAGCAAAAAGGTGTGAGCAAACTCGTTTGCGAGCAGTGGAAATGCGAAGCATTTTCGTCCCTCAAGGCACGCCAGTTTTCCTTTTTACGAGTGGTATTTCCGAGAAATCGGGAAGGTAAT
>JAZRXH010000165.1:0-3386 GCA_045600125.1 Eubacteriales bacterium
ACACTCGTGCTTACTGCGGTGTCGGTTTCGTCTGGGTCCCGACCAAAACTCGGTGTCGGGTATAAGGATAGCGACAAATTTTCGCCTTGTTCCGGAGCGGCGCTGTGGGGCTGATTGAAGACCTGCGAGGCGACATTTTAATCTGCACCATTCTGGTGTCCAAAAGGGGAAAGGTATCGGAAAACCGCATAGGTTTTCTGATGGTAGACCGTTTGCTGTCGGCAAGATGCGAGGAATAGCCCCACACGCCGCCGAAACTGAGTGCGCAGGGTTGGCGTCGGAGGGCAAAGCCCTATCCGACGGGCTCTTTTGGGTACTTTTGCAGCTCTTGGCAAAAGTACCACCCCCGTTTGTGTGAAAGGCGGTCGTCCGCCATACTCCCGGCGAGAGCCGAAAACAACACGCTCTGTTCGTGTGCAACAAGGCTATTGCCATACTCCCGGCGAGAGCCGAAAACAATACGCTCCCGTATCGTGAAAGGCGGTCAATTGCCGTACTCCCGGCGTGAGCCGAAAACAATACGCTCCCGTATCGTGAAAGGCGGTCAATCGCCGTACTCCCGGCGTGAGCCGAAAACAACACGCTCTGTTCGTGTGCAGCAAGGCGATTGCTACACTCACGGCGAGAGCCGAAGATAATACACCCGTGAGAAAGGGCGGTTTCCCCCCCTGCCCCCGGCGTGCGCCGAAAACAATACACCCGTGAGAAAGGTCCCCCCTGCCCCGTCGTGAACCGCAATAATCTTTTATTACAAATACCGCAAATACCGCAAAAAAAGAAAGGAGCCCCCCATGAACGGCTATGACCTCCCGATCACCTACATGAAATGCGAAAAATATGCGCAGAAGGCAGGCTCCGTCTGCGATTATTCGGCGCTGCCCAGACCCTATTACAGCATCGCCTACATTCTGTACGGGAGCCTTGAAACCGAGTCGGCGGGGAGAAAGGAGAGCTACCGGAGCGGGGACATTCTCTTTATCCCGCGGAGCAGTACCTATATTTCCCGCTGGAAGGGCGAGCCGAAGACGGACTTTGTTTCGATCCATTTCGACACCCGCCCCTTTGCGGAGCCCTTCGGGAATAAGTCCTTTGCCGTGCAGAGGCTATGCGGCTTTGAAGAGCTGCGGGAGGATTTCCTCCTTGCCGAAGAGGCGGGAAAGGAAGACCCCATGCTTTCGGCGTCAAGGCTCTACGGGATCCTGCACCGGGTGCTTCCGAGCCTTGCGTACACCGGCAGAGGCATCTCCGACCCCCGCATCCTCGAGGCGATGGCAGCCATTGAAAACAGTGCGGAGCGCCGTTTTACGGTGGACGAGCTTGCCGGGATGTGCAGCATGAGCACCTCCCATTTCTACCGCCGCTTCAAGGAGCAGGTCGGTGTGTCGCCGGTGGATCACCGCAACCGCGTCCTCACCTCCAAGGCGGCAAGGCTGCTTTGCGACTTCCCCGAGCTGAGCATCGAGGAGGTCAGCTCCCGCCTCGGCTTTGAGTCCTCGGCGTACTTCCGAAGGCTTTTCAAGGCGTATGCCGGCTGTGCCCCGAGGGATTACCGACGGCTCGGAAGCAGCCTCTGACCTCTATGGATTTTACGGAATTTTACGGATAACAAAAAAGGAGAAACAAGGATATGAAAACAGTGATCGCCATTGATTCCTTCAAGGGGAGCCTTACCAGCCTCGAGGCGGGGAATGCCGTAAAGCGCGGCTTTGAAAAGGCTTTCGGAGCGGAGGAAAGACACGCCTATACCGTAAAACCCCTTGCCGACGGCGGCGAGGGAACCACCGAGGCGCTGACCTTCGGTCTCGGAGGCGAGCTTGAAGCCGTAAGGGTGACCGCCCCTCTTTGGGGAAGGGTGGATGCGTCCTACGGCGTCCTTCCCGACAAAAAGACGGCGGTGATGGAAATGGCAAGCGCCGCCGGGATCGTGCTGTGCGCCGGAGAGCGCCTTGACCCGCACCGCGCCACCACCTTCGGCGTGGGGGAAATGATCCTCGACGCCGCCGGGAAGGGCTGCCGGGACTTCCTTGTCGGCATCGGAGGCAGCGCCGGCGCCGACTGCGGCGTGGGAATGCTGCGGGCGCTGGGCTATACGTTCCTCGACAAGGACGGGAACGATGCGGGAAAGGACGCCGGGGATATCGTGAGGACTCTCGGCGCGATCGAGGAAATTTCCGACGAAAACGTCAGTCCCCTTCTTTCCGGCTGTCGCTTCTCTGTCGCCTGCGACGTGACAAATCCGCTGTGCGGCGAGGCAGGGAGCGTCCGGGTCTTCGGTGCGCAGAAGGGCATAAGAGAGGACGAGATGCAGGACTTCGACGACGCCTTTTCCCATTTTGCCGCCGTGTGCGCAAGGCACTTCGGGAAGGATCTCAGAGATCATCCCGGCGCCGGTGCGGCGGGCGGGCTGGGCTTTGCCTTTCTGACCTTCCTGCACGGTGAGCTCACCTCCGGCTCGGAGCTTGTCATAAGGACGGTGGGGCTTGAGGAGGACATAAAGGACTGCGACCTTGTGATCACGGGGGAGGGACGTCTTGACGGGCAGACCGCCATGGGAAAGCTCCCCGTGGGCGTGGCGGCGCTTGCCAAAAGGTACGGGAAGCCCTGCATCGCCTTTGCGGGCGGCGTGACAAGGGACGCACATCTTACCCGCAAAGCGGGCATCGACGCCTATTTCCCCGCCGTGCGGGGGGTATGCGCCCTTTCCGAAGCCATGGAAAAGGAAAACGCCCTCTATGCCCTCGAGGACAGCGCCGAGCAGGCGGCAAGGCTCATACGGTGCATGGGCGGAAAATAAAGAATGATATCCGTTGCGGATAACAAAAGCAGGAGAACGGAAAAATGACAAGAAAAGAAAAAGCAATGCAGAATTTCCTGGACGGCTACAACTGTGCGCAGGCGCTGGTGATGGCGTTCTCGGACATCCTTCCGGTGGAAGAAAAGGAACTGAAGGCTCTCGCAAGCTCCTTCGGCGGCGGCATGGGCAGGCTCCGGGAGGTCTGCGGCGGTGTGACGGGAATGTTCATCGCAGCGGGGCTTCTCTACGGCTACGACACCCCCGAGACCGGGGAGGTGAAGGCGGCGCACTACGCAAGGATCCAGGAGCTGGCACATCGCTTTGAGGAGCGGTACGGCTGCTCCTGCATCTGCCGGGAGCTTCTCGGTCTTTCCGAGCAGCACAGCAGCTCGGTTCCCGAGGCAAGAACGCCGGAGTACTACGACAAGCGTCCCTGCAAGGCGATCGTGGGACTCTGCGCCGAGATCCTCGAGGAGTACATCGAGCAGCAGCAGGGGCGCTGAGCCAGCGCGGGCAATTCGAGTCTGCACCTCAGATGAAACCGTGAACGCAGATGCCCGAGCGGGGAGTCCCCGCTGACCCTTCGAGACCC
>JAZRXH010000166.1:0-27691 GCA_045600125.1 Eubacteriales bacterium
GCGTCTGCCTTTGCCATAGCGAGAAGGGCAGCCGCTTTCAGCTCGTCTACCTCTGCGGTCGTTTCCGCATTGGTGATATTCGTCTTTGCCGTGCCGGCAATGTCGGCGTTCACTTCGGTCTGTGCGGCTTCAATCGCCGCACTCGCCGATGTCTTCAGAGCCGCAAGCGCTGCGTCCGCCTCCTGCATGAGACCGAGCGCCGTGTCCTTTATCGAGATGACATCGGCAACCGTGGAAGCTGCCTCAACATCGGCAAGAGCCTGCAGTGCGATGGCTTCATTTTCCTTATTCTTTGCCGCATTGATTTCTGCGGCAGCGTCCTGCTTTGCCGTGGCAAGGTCAATGCAGCCGCAGGCGGTGCAGACGTAGTTTTCATAGGTGTGTGCCTGCGCCTCACCGTATCCGCCGCAGAGGGTACACTTTGCGGAGTGGGTCAGACCGTCCTCGTTGTCACGGTATTCATCGCCGTACACGTGGTTTTCGGTGGAGCCGTCGCAGACGTCGCAGATCAGACACCGGCGGCAATGGGTGCTGCCGTCGCCGTTGTCCACGTAGTCGCCCTCAAAGCTGTGGGTGTGGGTGTAGTATACACGGATGTCTCTGAATTCGGTGATGCTCGTGCTTTCCCTACCGCCGAAGGAGAAGGTGCTTTCGCCTATATCGGTCACGTGAACGGTAGACCCGTTCGGTACACCCTCGGTTTCCAGCTTGGTTCCCGAAGAAACAGCCACTTGACCGTAATGGGATGTATAGGAACCGGTCACCGCCTCAAGGCGGGTGATGGTAACGAGGGGGCTGAGAGCCTCCACCGTCACTTGCAAATATCTGCCGTCCACCAGACCGGCAACCATTCGACCAGCTGTAGAAGGATTTGTGTCGGCAGTGACCTTGAAGAGCTTGCCGGTGTAAAGGTAACCGTCTTCCACGAAATTATCTGCGCTGTACGGAAGCTCCTCGAGCGCTTCGCCCTCCGGCGCACCGCAGGCGCAGTCGCCGCCGTCGAAGACGTGGGCTCTCGGCTCGCTGTATACGCCGCAGACGACGCACTTGACAAGATGCGTTCCGCCCCAGTTATCGACGCATTCGCCGGTGAAGTCGTGCTCCTCAACGGAACCGACAGCGCCGCAGACGCAGCTCGTTGTGTGGGTGCCGTCTTCGTTATCCTTGAAGACGTCATACACGTGCGCTTCCGCCTCTTGGAATTCTCCGCACAGATCGCAGCTTCTCCGGTGCGTACCGTCGCCGTTGTCTGTGCAGTTGTCTATATAGCGGTGCGTATGGGTATAGTATACGGTGATATCCGTCACGGTGAGGCTTGCGCTATTGCTCGCAGTAAGTATGAATGAAGAGGCGTTGACAGCCGCCACGTGTACGACGGAGCCGTCGGCAACACCGCCTGTCTCGATTTTTCTGCCTCTGTTCACGGTCGCATAACCGTAATAATTGCCGCCGTCGACAACAGTCGCCGCAACGCTCCGGATCGTCACGTCGGCATCCCTGAAGCGGGGTTCGATTCTGATGCTGTCGATCATCCGTGTGTCGCGATTGTGACCGACCACCAGACCGTTTTGACCCCGAATGGTAGTTCCCGTCACCTTGAAGGCGCTGCCTTCATAGGCATACTCCGTTCCAGCTCCGGGAGTGAACGGCAGTACCTCGCAATCCCACTCTTCGCCGCCGCAGGCGCAGACGCCGTCCTCGAAGACGTGGGCTTCCGGTGCGAAGTATCCGCCGCAGTCCGCACACAGACGGGAGTGGGTATAATCCTCGTTGTCCCGCAGGGTATCCGTAAGGGTATGAGGCACGGCAGCACTCTGTGCGCCGCAGTCGGGGCATACAAGGGCGTGCCCTTCCTCACTGCCGATGTCGAGAGCGGCGCCGTCCGCAAAGCGGTGGCTTTCCGCCGTATCATACGTCCAGCAGTGGGTACACTTTCTCGAATGGGTGCCGTTACCGTTATCTCTGTATGTGCCTCTGAAGTCGTGTTCATGCTCCGGTACCGTCGTGTAATATACGGTGATGTCCTTGAACAGACAGTACTTGGTGTCGCCGCCGGCAAAGAGTACGACGTTGGAATTGATATCGGTGATTTCAACGACATCACCGTTTGCAACCGCTCCCGTCTGGGTCTTCGTACCGTTGACGGTCACGCCGCCGTAGTCATTGCCCCATTTTCCCACCACGGCTTCGATTTTTGTGATGGTGATGAGCGGATTTATGGCTTCGATTTCCAGCCGGTAGAAGGAGCCGCCGCCCCGGACGCCGTCTGTGGGGTCAGTGGAGTTGCCGCTCACACGGAAATTTTCCGTTTCGTACAGATACGCCGTGCCGGAATTCTCAACGATGTTATCAGCGCTGAAGGGGAGGAGAGCGGGCTCAGCGGCTACAGGCTCAAAACCGCCGCAGAGGCTGCAGACGCCCTCGGTAAAGCTGTGCGCCGCCGTTTCGCCGATCGCTCCGCAGGCGCACCTGCCCGAGTGGGTGCCGTCGCCGTTGTCGGCAGAGGCGAAGGCGTGCGCTTCTGTCTCGCCGTATGCACCGCAATAGCGGCATTTTGCCGTATGAGTGCCGTCGCCGTTGTCGGTGCTGTTGAAAATGTGATTGTGATCGGCTGCCGTGTAATAGACGGTAATGTCACCGAATACACACCAAAAGTCGCCGCCCGCAAAGGAAAAGACGGTGGAATCAATATCGGTCACATTGACGGTCGAACCGTCTGCGACTTCCCCCGTTTGAACCTTTGTACCACGGCTGACGCTGACTTCGCCGTAATAACGTCCCCATAGTTTGACCACTGCGTCGACGCCGGTAATGGTCACATTGGGGTTTGTCGCTTCAATTTTGCCGCCGCCGTATATACCGCAGTTTACACCGTGGTAACTGTAACTGTACGCAGAACCGGCAGTAATTGTAAAGTTTTCGCCGACATATCTGTAACTGCCGTTCTCTGCGATGATATTTGAGTCATCAAATACCAGTACCTCGGACAGTATTTCCTCCTCCGCCGCCGCCGGAGCGGTGCAAAGCGGGATCATACCGGCTATCATAATGACAGACAGTACAAAGCTAAGCAGTCTTTTTCTCATAGGTTTCTTCCTTTCGTTTCCTTATCGGAGTTAATAATAGCGCATATTACATTAAGTATACCACAGTTTTCCTGTTTGTCAACGGTTTTTGAAGATTTTTTCGTAAAAACTACCGACTTTTACATTTTTGTATGCGTAAATATACAAAAATGTGACAGCCGCAGGCTGCGTCCGTTCCGCCATGTTCTCCGCATGGGCGCACGGTCTGCGGGGCTTCGTATGGTGGTGTGCCAACGAGCAGGCGGCGCCGGAGCATACGCCCTGCGACCGGTGCGCCGTCGAACGGGAGCCGGGTCTGTTCCATATGGACGGCACCCCGAAGCCCTTCCTCGGAGAAATGACCGCCGGGGGCTTCCTTGTGACCCTTCCCGGGAACACGGGACTCGCTGCCGTGGTAAAGAAACGGGAAACATAGCGTGATAGAGAGCGGTATTTGAAACGCTGTAAGAAATGCAGAGATTTCAGAAATGCTCAATACCTGATGTCATCCTCGTTTCGATCGTGATGGTATAATACGTTCTTTGAATGCTTTTTGGATTAGTGTTCGGGTATATTTTCCGAAAGCATTGGCTTATAGACCGATTTCGACAGAAAAGGCAGTCCTTTGCGGGCTGCCTTGCTTCGTTTTTTTCGGACTTATTCGTTTTTTCCGGATCTATTCCGGCTTGCCCGGGACCGGAGCCCCTTCGCTCATCCCCGGCGCAGGGAATTTCCCGCCTCCTGCCGTTTTTCATCCGGGCTTACTTCTGCGTGTCCTCCCCGGTCTTTTCCTTCTTTTCCTTCTTTCTCCGCTCAAAGCCGTGCCTCAACAGGTACAGCCCGGCACTGAGGATGATCGCCGCATAAAGACACGGATAGAAAACCGTGACGACCCGTCTGTCGTAGGGCAGTTCCCGGAAAGGCAGGACGATCCACCTTGCCGCCGAGAAGAGCGCCGCAAAGATCGCCGCCCGGCTTCCCTCTCGCAGCCTCAGAACGTGCGGCAAAACGAGCGCCGCCGTGATCGCAAGAACGGCGCCTGCGATCTCGTACAGCTGCGTGGGATGAACGACGGGTGATTTGGCGCTCACGGTTTTCAGACTGTTGATAAAGCGGTATTTGAATTCGTTTGCCGGGAATATCATGCCGAACGGACCCTGCGTGGGTTTTCCGTGACAGCATCCGTTCAGAAAGCAGCCGAGCTTCAGAAGGACGATCCCAGCCGCCGCCGGCACCGGAAAAGCGTCTGCGATCCCGGCGGGCTTTTCTTTCCGCAGGATGCAGAAAACGACGACCGTCGCCGCCCCGGCGGCAAGACCTCCCATGAGAGAAAGCTGCCGGTAGGTCGGCGTCCACACCGAAAGACCGTTCCGGAACGCCCCCGGATTCGTGAGGTAATTCAGCAGTCTTGCGCCGATAAGCGACGTGACGACCGCCAGAAGAGGCAGAAGCACAGACCATATGCCCTGCTTCCTTTTCCGGAGAGCCATGCCCGCAAGCACCGTCCCGACGGCGCCCGCTAAAGCGGCGCACAGATAGTAGCTTTGCAGGGCGGCACCGAAGATCCTGACGTAAGGGTACATGAGAAGCCCTCTTTTACTTTTACTTTGTGACGTTTACCTGTGCTTCGACGAGAAGAGACTCTCTTACGCCGTCCTCCTCGTATGCCATAAGGAATACCGCCTTGCTGCTGTTCAGCGTGATGACGCCGGCGTTTTCCGTGACCTCGATCTCGGTCGTGCCCTCTTCGGTCGTGAGGATCAGCTTCCCGTTTTCATATACGGCGGGCGCCGACATGGGAGCGTTCTCTTCTGCCGCGATCGCACCGCTGACCGTGCAGGTATTCTCTCCCGTTTTTGCTATGGTGAGCTCCTGCACAAGGCTGATCTGATCGATATACTGTGCAAGCGCTGCGTCGCAGTCTGCCTTGGAGTTGATCTCAAGGTCGATGTCGCCGAAATCGCTGCCGAGCCCCTCGCTGAGATACAGCTGATACATTTCTTCCGTCACCCGCATCGCTGTCAGGGAAACCGTGCCCGTATAGGTCCCCACAAGGTCGTCCAGAGAAGGACCGCCGCCGAAGCGGATGTCGATCTCCGGGATGCTGATGACAAAGGGAACGACGAATTCCGGCTCTGCCGTGTTCATGTCCGCATCCGGGGCAAAGAATTCGACGGTGTGCGGGAAGCCGGACGTGACAAAGCCCATGAGCGTTGCCGAGGTCTTCACCGGCTTGCCGTTCCATTTTCCCGTCCAGTTTGCGGCATTTGCCCCATCGGTGAGCGGGGCGAAACGGAACTTATAGCCGTCGTAGGCGCTTTTCCCGCCCTCCGGCACCTCCTCCGTCAGAGAGATGCTTATCTTTGAATTGTAATAGTCCTTGACGGCGTTCACCGCCTGAAGCTGCTGCTGCTCGACCTTTCTCACCGTGTAATTCTCGACGCTCTTCAGCACGCCGGGCATCACGTCGTTCTTCAGGTGTGCTACATACTCGTCAATCAACTTCTCCTCCTCAGCCGAAGTAAGCTGGGGAATGTTCTTAACCGTCACGAGCGGCGTATCGGCAGCGACCTCCGCCTGCTGGTCATAGGTCAGGTCGAAGAACTCCGAGGCGTACTCCCGGAAGCCGGCTTCCAGCGCATCGACGGCAATCTCCGGATCCTCCGGATGCTTTTCAATCACCTCAACGGCTTTCGCACGCCAGTCCTTTGCGGTCATCGGCTTGTGACCGAAGCCGGAAAAGCCTTCGTTGTAGTGATGATAGACGTATGCGAAATCCTCGAGCTTTGTGGACGCCGCTTCCTCCGCAAAGGCGGTCAGCATCTTGTCGATGATGAGGACGCCGCCCATTCCGACGGAGAGGGCGCCGCTGCCGACCGAGGTGAAAGCGTCCGCCCAGTAGGTCGTGACCTTGGAGCTGACGTCCCGGATAAGGTTCAGCACCTCGCCCTTGTCCGCACCGCCGCCCACGGTGTCGTTTACGGCGACCTTCATAAGGCTCGTGCAGGTGGCGACGTAGCCGATGGCGGAAAACAGCGTCAGATTGGTTCCCGAGATCTCGGTATTCAGCCAGTCCGGAATGTCGCCCACCGTCGCCATGCTGATGGCGTTGTCAAGCCGGTCGGCATAATCGAAGAATTTCCCGACGGCGTCTATGCCGAACTGCGCAAGCTCCGAGGTGACCGTGGGATCGTCGGCGGCGATCCGCCTTGCAAAATCGACTGCCGCCGCATTCTCCATGGCAAAGCCGCTGTCGAGAACGTCGGTGATATAGGCGTTCCGCTTGCCCTCGTTCTCCACGTAGAAGACGCCGTAGCAGGACAGATGGTCCGTATAAATCACGACCTCTTTGGCTGCCGCATCCACCTCGAACAGAACGTCCTCCCACTCGCCGGTCTCCTCGTTTCTGTACTTTGCACCGACGCACTTGTCGGGGTCCTGCCCCGCTTCGCAGAAGTCGGTGGAGTAGGGGATGCGGATGGTGATGAAATCGTCCAGCTCGTGCAGATCGCCGACGGAGATGTCATAGGCTTCGATCTTGTAGCCCTCTTCTTTGTTTTCCTCTGTCGGTCTCTTTTGTACTTTCAGCTCTGTTTCGCCGTCCAGAAGACAGTCCCCCACGTCTACCGTGATCCCGTCCCCGGTGGTGACGGCGGTATTCTCGGGAGAAAGGGACAGCGTATGTGTCTCCGGCTTTCCGCATCCGTTCAGAAGTCCCGCCGTCAGAGCGAGTGCAAGAACAAGGCTGAGCACTCTTTTTTTCGTTTTCGCATTGGTTTTCATTTTCATGATAAGGATCCCTCCCGTAAATGGATTTGTGCAAAAGCGCATGGAATTTATGCGTAAGGTCCGGACTTTCCCGCCTTTTCGGCTCCGAACCGTCTCCGGAACCATTTTACCATACATTTCCGCAAAAAGTCAAGAGGGAAAAATCGTATTTGCAAGCCTTACACGGGAACGAAGAACGAAGAAAACCTCCCGCCTTCGGGGCAGGAGGTTTTGCTTGTTTTCGGAAATCCGTCCGGATAACCGGAGCTATCCGGCTTTATTCGTTGACCGTAACGTCTGCGGGAGCGCAGAGGGGAATCAGCGTTTCGAGATCCGTCCACCAGAAGGCACGGATACAGCCGTCCTCTGCGGCAAAGCAGCCTCTGGGCTGTTCTCCGCTTTCAAGGTCGAAGATCTTTATTTCAAGAAGCCTCTGCGCCGACGCATCGGCATAGCGAGCGACCGTAACGGTGCCCGTGCCGGAGCTTTCGCCGCCCGTCTTTACGGTAAAGCCGTCCTCGCCGAGTTCAACGGACAGTCTGTTCCTTTCGGCGATTTTCAGTTCGCCGTAGTCTATAAGGCTTCCGGCTGCGTTTTGCCCGTCGGCGAGGGAGATGGGAGCGCCGTTTCCGTCACGGACTATCATGCCGTCTCCGATCCGGAGCGTGCCGTTTTCTCCGCCGCTGCCGGCGCCGATCGCCGTGCCCTCCTCGCTGCAGGCGAGAACACAGCCGCCGACAACGGAAATGCTTCCGCCGTCACCGTCTTCACCGCCGCCGATGCCCGCACCGCCGCCGGCTCCGACCGCCGAAAGACTGCCGCCGAAGATCGTGATGCTTCCGCCTGCACCGCCTGCGCCTCCGCCGACGCCGGCGCCTCCGCCGACCTCGGAAGGACCGCCGCAAGCCGTGATATACCCGCCGTGCATGGTAAAGCTGCCGCCGCTGTGGTTCTCTCTGCCGCCGATCCCGGCGTCGCCTTCTACGCCGTATACCGTGAGTCTTCCGAGTCCCTCCGGCTCAGCGTATACCGTAAGGCTGTTGCCGTTTTCAAGCCGGATCCCGCCGTTCAGCTCAAGATCGCAGCCGTTCTTCAGGATGATCCTTGCGTCGCCGCTTACCTTCAGAGGACCGTCAAAGGTCCCTTCAAGATCCAGCACGTACCATCCGCTGCCGAGCGTTTCCGTGCTGTGGTCGATGATCTCGTAATCCGTGCAGGTCAGCGTTCCGAAGACGCCGCTTTCGGAATCGTACGCAAGATACGGTACGTCCTCCATCGTGTCGCAAAAGAACGACGCCGTTTTCCCGGAGAAATAATCGTTCCAGCTCAGCCCGTCACTCTTGCGGATGATATCTCCCGCATCGTCCCGCACGGTCACGTCGCTGTAAATGTCGAGGTAACACTTGCTCCAGATGGCTCTTGCGCTGTTATCGGCACAAGTCGTCTCGGCGTGGATCCTGCCGCCGTAGACCCGGAAAAATGCGGGTTCATCGGCTTCCGTGCCGAGCAGATGACCGCAGCCGATGCCGTCTCCGACGCCGCCGCCGACAGCGGTCACGCTGCCGCCCCGGACCGTGATGGTGCCAATCTTGCCGAAGGAGCCGACTCCGATGCCGGCTGCCGCATTGCCTTCGGCGTAAACGCTGCCGCCGACGACGGTGACCGAGCCTCCCTTACTGAAAGCGACGCCGCCGATGCCGGGAGACATATTGCCGCCCTTTGCCGTGACATCACCGCCATATATCGTGATATTTCCGTAGGTTCCTCCGTCCTGCGTAGTGAAGACATTCGCTCCGATGGAGCCTCCGATACCGGCGGCGTTGTAGCCGCCCACAGCCGTGATCTTGCCGCCGTGGATCGTGATAGCGCCCACGTTTTCCCCGTTTTTGCCGCCGATGCCGGCGCAGCTCTCGTCGCCTTGGATGATCAGAATGCCGTTCTCCGTGCCGTTCGCCTCTTCATAGATCGAAAGGCTCTTTCCCTCGGGCACGCTGATGCCGCCGTTTATCGTAAGCCCGCATCCGCTCCGCAGGATCAGACGCACCTCGCCCTTTACGGCAACGTTGCCGTCGATCGTCACGCTTCCGTCCGCCACGTACCGCTTTCCGTCCTCCCAGTCTGTAAAGCCGGGAACCACGGGAATGAAGGTATCGCACAGAGCCGTGCGGAAGATCCCCTCGTCTGCGTCATAATACGAGTATTGAATCGCCGGAGTGCCGGCAGCGCAGCATTCGCAGACGCCGCCGACATAGCTGTGCAGCTCGTGCGCACCTTCTGCGCCGCAGAATTCGCACTTTCGGCAGTGGGTATTGTCGTTTCCGTCGCAATAAGGACTGCTTTCGAAGCTGTGAGCCGCAGGCTCGGTAATGCTGCCGCAGAGCTCGCAGGCGATGGAGTGCGTGCCGTCCCCGTTGTCGGCGTACCCGCTGTTTTCATAGGAATGCGCCTCATGCCCGCTTTCGACAGAGCAGACGGTGCATATTCTGTAATGACCGCCGTTTTCGTCGTCGTTCCAAAGCTCGCCCCAGCTGTGTCCGTTTGCGGGGAGGGCGTATCCTTCCGCCTGCTCGGCGGGGATCTCCACGTCTCCCATCGGGTCATCAAAGTAAGCTCCGCAGACACGGCAGACGTAAATGGCTCTGGTGCTTCCCGGTTCGGTGCAGGTAGGCTCCGACGCAGGGATGAGAGTGCGCTCGTGAATGTGGAGCTCCGAGCCGTCCGAGCACACGGTGCCGCCGTACAGCTTCAGGATGCCGCCGATCACGGGGGTCGGGACCGTTCCGCCCTCTTCCACGGGTCTGTCGTAGTAGCCGCATCCGATACCTTCGGCATTTTCGCCGCCGAAGGCGCTGACGCTGCCGCCGTAGACGATCACGCAGCCGCCGTCGCTGCCGTAGCCGCCGCCGATGCCCGCCGCATTATAGCCGCCTCTCGCTTCGATCATGCCGCCGTGGATCGTGATTGTTCCGGTCCTGCCGTATTCCAGCAGCGAGCCGTCGTGGGGGTCACAGAAGACATCGGAATCGCCGCCGCCGATGCCGGGTCTCCGCTCACTGCATACGGCAAGGAGCGCACCCGTATATTCTTCATTCTCCGACTGTGCATAGACCGTAAGGCTGCTTCCGGCGTTCACCTGGATGGTGCCGTTTACGAAAAGGCGGCAAAGGTCGGTAAGGATCAGCCTGACGTCGCCGATTACCGTAACGTTTTCCTTCAGGATAACGTCGCCGCCCGCCGCATACCAGCCGCTTGTCCATCTGGCAGTGCCGCTCTTTATCGCCGTACACTTTTCACCGGCGCCGTCCTTGAAGGTCTGATCGGATGTATCGAAATATCGGTACGCCACGGGACCGCAGTCGTAGCGGACCTTGGTATACTCATAGCCTGCCGATGCAAACCGATCCGTACTGAGGATCGCCGTGGTGTCGTTCGCCGTCACGGCAGCGTAGGGAATGACGGTCAGCGTGCCCAGAACGGCGCGTCCGAAGTCCTCGCCGCCGACAGCGGTCACATCGCCGCCGTAAATGGTTACCGTGCCGTCGCTGTTGCTGCTTCCGCCGAGTCCCGAGCCGAAATAGTTGCCCTGCGCCGTCACATTGCCGCCGTAAATAACGATCGTTCCCCCGCTTCCGTCGCTGCCGCCGCCGATACCGGCACCGTTATTGGTGCTGAATGCGGTGACCTTGCCGCCGTAGATCGTGAACGCACCGCCGTCTCCCCGGACGCCGCCGCCGATGCCCGCACCGTTTCTGCCTTCGGCGCGGATATTGCCGCCGTAGATCGTTATGTCACCGGCATTTCTGCGGTTTTCACTGCCGATACCGGAGGGGTTCGTACCGGATTCTCCCGCAAGGAGCGTGCCTGCGGCGCTGTCCTCCGACTGTGCATATATGGTAAGACCGTTGCCGTCATTGACGTTGATGCCGCCCTTTACGTTCAGCGTACAGTTGTCCGCCAGAATCAGATTGACTTGACCCTGCACCCGGAGAACGCCCTCATAGGTGCAGTCGCCTACCGCTACGTACCAACCTCCCGTAAGGCTTGTGACGTTCTCGCCGAGGATCGTATATTCCGGCTGATAAGCCGTTACGAATCCGCCGTCCGGGGCAGTGCCGCTGTAGGTAAGATACGGAACCTCCTCTGCCGCAAAAACGACGAAGGAAACCGAATGCCCGGAGAGTGCGTCCTGCGAAAGCCGCACGCCCGTGGTCCTCTCGACAGGACCGGTGCCGGGCTTGAAGGTGACGCTTCCGTCATCGGAAGCATTCATACCGCCGCCGAAGGCAGGCATTTCCGTGCCGGCAGGGTAGACCTCGCCGCCGGTCGCCGTGACGGTACCGCCATAGAGCGAAACGCTTGCGCCGCTTCCCAAAGTACCGCCGCCGATGCCTGCCGCATTGGCGCCGCCGACGGCTGTGATCCTACCGCCGTAAACCGTGAGGCTTCCGCCTGTCTGCCCGCCGCTCGCGCCGTAGCTTCCGCCGCCGATGCCGGCGCCGCCGCGCTTCACGGTGATATTTCCGCCTCCGTCGGTGCTTACGCTGGTGCCGCCCTTTGCGGTGATCGAGCCGCCGTGGATCACGATGACTCCGCCGTTCTGACCGCCGCCTGCGCCGATGCCGCTTCCGAAGCCTTCACCCACAGCCGTAAGGCTTCCCATATCGGCGCCGTCCGACTGTGCGTATATCGTAAGGGAAGAGCCCTCCGTGACCCGGATGCCGCCGTTTACCGTAAGACCGCACAAGTCCGAGAGGATGAGGGAAACGTCCCCCGTTACCGTAACGGTATTGCCGATGCTTCCGCTGTCCTGCAGCACGTACCATCCGTTTTTCCATTCGGTCACGCCCACGCTGAGGAGCGTACAGCCCGAAACGCTGTTTTCCGTAAAAGTGCCGTTCTGTGTATCATACGCCCGATAGGACACGTTTTCCGAAAAATCGGCGGGCTGCAGTGTGAAGGAAATCGAAGAAGCGCAAAGGATATCCGTCCATTCGGAAAAACCCTGCGGCATTTTTGTGCCGTCTTCCGTCATCGGCACATAGCCGTTTCGCAGCTTTATCGTTCCGCAGTCGGCGCCGGAAGCGCCCATACCGATGGCACGGGAGGCGTTCGTACCGGACGAAGCCGTGATTTTGCCGCCGTAAATTTCGACGGCGCCTCCTTTTCCGGTGTTTCCTCCGCCGATACCGGCGGCATTTCTTCCGCCCTGTGCGGTGATATCGCCGCCCATGATCACGATCCTGCCCGCTGCGGCTCCCGCCGTGCTTCCGCCGCCGATGCCTGCCGTGTTGTCAGCGCCCCGGGCGATGAGCGTTCCCATGCCGTCGCCCTCCGACTGCGCATAGACCGTAAGATAACTGTCTTTTCCCACGAGGATGCCCTTGCCGGCGGTCAGCGTACAGCCGTCCCTGATAATGAGGTTGACTCTGCCGTTGACCTTTACGAAGTCATCGTATTCGCCGCTGTCGTTCACCACATACCAGCCGTCGTTCCAGACGGTCTGATTCTTATTGACGCTGCTGTATTCGTCGCAGATCTCGTCGGTAAACCCGCCGCTCGCCGAATCGAAGACCCGATACGTCACGGGCTCTGCGGGAAGCACCGAGAAAGCATAGCTTCGCGTCTCTCCGAAGAACTGCGTCCAGCTTTTTCTCAGGAAAGTATTGTTTACGGGTGCTCTGATCCCGTCGCTTTGTTTAATGACAACGTTTGCCGTGTCGGGGACGGAAACGCTTCCCCCGGCATTGCGGGCGCCGGGACCGATGGATTTGCCGAACAGCGACTTATCCCAGTCGTCCACGCCGCCGATGGCGGTGATTTCGCCGCCGTACAGCTTTGCCGTGCCTCCGACTCCGGCTCTTCCGCCGCCGATGCCGGCTCCGCCGGCGCCTCCGTATGCGGTCACGCTGCCGCCGTAAACGGTGAAGCTGCCGCCGGCACCGTCCTCGCCGCCGCCGATACCTGCCGCACTGTAGCCGCCCTCTCCCGTGACAGAGCCGCCGTGAACCGTCACGGACCCGCCGTATTCCGCACTTTCTCCGCTGCCGATGCCGGCGCCGCTTGTTCCGCCGACGCCCCTGACGACGCCGTCGTATACGATGACATTGCCGCCGCGGCCTTCACGCGAGCCGCCGATGCCGGCAGCCGTCATGCTGCCGACCGCCGTGATTTTGCCGCCGTGAACGACCAGCGTACCGGCGTGATCGTAGTCGGAGCCGGATATATCTTCAATGAGCGCATATCTGTCGCTGAAGCCTCCGATGCCGGCGCGCCAGATATACTGAGTTTCATTTTGGGCGTTCGAGTACAGATATCCCCAGCTTTCGTCGAACGTATTATGATCCCCTGCCTGTCCGTACACCGAAAGGGTACAGCCCTTGGGAAGGTGGATGCCGCCGTAAACATTCAGCGTGCTTCCGTTTGTCAGGATCAGATGCACCCCGCCGGTACCGATGGTAAGGGGATGATTGATCGTAATGCTGCCCGTTACGACATACCAGCCCTTCAGCGCCTTGTCTGCGGTATTGCTGTTGTTCGGTACGGTGTAGTTCGAGCAGTAGCCCGTTGTAAAATCGCCTGCCGCCGTATCATAGTACAGATACTCGACGGTCTCCGCCGCCGATGCGCAGAACGACGCCGGGAGAAGCAGTGCCGCCGATGCGAGCGCAAGGAGGAACCCGAGCGCTTTTTTCGCCTTTAACCGGGCACGGAGCTTTGCCGTTTGAAATGTCTGAAGCATTTGAAAACTCCTTTCGGGGGTGTATACCTTCCGATTATAATTATGCATAGTATAGAGTAACACAGTTTTCTCCGAAAATCAAGACATTTCGGCGCAAGTCGGGAAATAATCGTAAATCTTTTTTTGCTTTTTCACGTTTTTTATTATTTCCGCCGCATTGAGCCTTTTGTGCCGCTTTTCGGGGCGGAGGAAAAGAGACCTTCTTTGTCCCGTGGGACGCACGGCGGAAAAAAGACGGGGAGAAAAAAGAATAAGCAGCGAAAAGCGGAACCGCCGTGCCGGCAGAAGCGGCTCCTTCGGCATTTCGGCATTTGACAAATCACGCAAAGGGGGGTATAATAGGAGAAACGCAACAGAATGCAAAGCGGGAACGGAGGTGCAAAACCGTGAGCAACGACAAAATCAATGAGAACGGCAAAAACGACAGTTGTGAAATCGTCAAAACAGACAGCGGTCTCACCCTGCGGAACGGGGTCGTTGAAAAATACGACGGCGATTCTGCCTCTGTCACCCTCCCGAACGGAGTGAAAAGGATCGCTCCGAACGCTTTCCGTGCGTGTGAAAGCCTTGTTTCCGTCACGCTCCCGGAGAGCCTTTCCGACATCGGTTATTTTGCGTTTTGTGACTGCGAGAATCTGCAAAGTGTGCATTTTCCCGCAGAGAATGAGAGTTTAACGATCGGCGCTGCGGCCTTTTCCGGCTGCAAAAACCTTGCGGCGATCGACATCCCGGAGGGCTGTACGCAGATCGGGGGAAGCGCTTTCGACGGCTGTAAAAGCCTTGAAAAGGTCACTTTTCCGCAGGGGCTTACCGAAATCGGCTACCGTGCCTTCCGGGACTGCAGAAATCTTACGGCGATCGACATCCCGGAGGGCTGTACGCAGATTGGGGGAAGCGCTTTCGACGGCTGTGACAGCCTTAAAAAAGTCATTCTTCCCAAGGGGCTTGAAAAGCTCGGTGCACGAGCCTTTCGTGAATGCCCGGAGCTTGAAGAGGTACTTCTTCCGGAAGGGCTTTCCGAAATCGAAGACGACACTTTTCTCTACTGCCGCCGTCTTTCTTCCCTGCATCTCCCCGAAAGCCTGCGCCGCATCGGCAAGAACGCCTTTTACGGCTGTGAAGCGCTTGAAGAGGTGACGTTTCCGGAAGGACTTTCCGAAATCGGTTCCTATGCGTTCGGCGCCTGCACGGGGCTTCGGCTTCTGACGATGCCGAAAAAGTCGCCGATGATCGGAGAAAACGCCTTTTTCCGCTGCCGTGATCTTGCCCGCGTTCCACTTTGATTTTATAGTTACCGCAGTCAAAAACAACAACAGATTTACACAGCTTCATAACGAACCGTAAAGAGGTACGTCCAATGGCATTTTCAAGCTCAAAAGCAAAGAGCGCCTCGGAGTACAGGCGGATGACCGAGACCCCGGTCCTTCCGCTGGTGCTCCGTCTTTCGGTGCCCACCACCATCAGCATGCTGATCACGTCGATATACAATCTGGCGGACACCTACTTCGTTTCCTCCCTCGGGAACGCCGCCGCCGGCGCCGTGGGCGTGGTCTTCTCGATCCAGTCGGTGATCCAGGCCATCGGCTACGGCTTCGGCATGGGCTCGCAGAGCCTTGTTTCGAGGCTGCTCGGCGAAAAGAAAAAGGAGGAAGCGGAGCTTGTCGCCTCCTCGGGCTTTGTCGCCGCTTTCCTTATGGGGCTTCTCATCATGATTCTCGGACTTATCGACCTGCCCCTTGTCATGCGGCTCTTCGGCTCCACCGAAACGGCGCTGCCCCTTGCCTGCGGCTACGGGAAATGGATCCTCATCGGCGCTCCCGTCTTCTGTTCTTCCTTCGTATTGAACAACATCCTGCGGGGAGAGGGAAAAGCCGCCCTTTCCATGGCAGGACTCTGCAGCGGCGGCGTGATCAACATAGGCCTTGACGCTCTCTTCATCTACGGCTTTCACATGGGCATCGAGGGAGCGGCGATCGCCACCATCCTCAGCCAGTTCATATCCTTCTGCATCCTCGCCTTCTTTTTCCTCTCCGGGAGATCCTACCTCGAGGTAAATCCCAAAAAGACGAGCCGCCGCCTCTCCGATTACCTCGATATCTTCCGCACGGGACTTCCCACGGTCTTCCGGCAGAGTCTCGGCAGCGTGGCGGCGACCCTTCTCAACCACGCCGTCCGTCCTTACGGCGATGCGGCGATGGCGGCGGTCAGCATCGCCAACAAGATCTACATGCTTCTGCGCAGTATGCTCATCGGCGTGGGGCAGGGCTTCCAGCCGGTGGCGGGCTTCAACTACGGCGCAAAAAAATACGACCGGGTCACAAAGTCCTTCAACGTGACGGCGGTCATCGGAACAATCTACGGCGTGCTTGCCTCTCTCGTTCTTTTCTTTTTCGCGGAAAACATCATCGGCGTCTTCCGGGCGGAGGATGCGGAGGTCATCGAGATCGGGAGCCGGATGCTGCGGATCCTCAGCGTTCCTCTCATCGTCCTCGGCTACTCCACCTTTGTCAATCTGTTCTATCAGGCGCTGGGCTATGTAGCTCCCGCCACGATCCTCGCCTCCTGCCGGCAGGGCATCTTCTTCGTGCCGCTCATCCTTCTTTTGCCGAGAGCCCTCGGGCTTTCCGGTATCCGGATGACCCAGGCGCTGTCGGATCTTATTACCTTTGTCGTGTCGGTTCCCTTCCACGTTCTGATGGTGCGGCGGCTGAAAAACCTTGAAAGAGCCGAAAGAGAAAAAGAGAACGGGAACGAAGATCCGGAAGCCGCAGGCACGGCGCAGGAGCCGTAAAACTTGTATATACTTGCATTTACAGAAAGGAGGCAGAAGAAAAATGGAGAGGGAAGACCCGAAAAGCAAATCCATTGCGCACTTCCATCTGCCGGGGCTGTTTGAATTTACCGGGCTGTACCGTCTTTTCCTGCCTCTTTTCTTCGGGCACCGGGAGTATTTTTACCCATGGTGCGACATCGCCTCGGTCTACGGCGCTCCGGCGGACTGCGTATGGGGCGGCGGCAGAGCGGGCTTCGGGGAGGACGATCCCGGCGAGGTCCTTTCGCTGATGCATCGGTACGGCATCTCCTCCCGCCTGACCTTCAGCAATTCGCTCCTTAATGAGGAGCATCTTTCCGACCGGAAATGCAATGCGCTCTGTGAACTCTTTTCAAGGAGCGGGGAGAGGAACGGCGTGATCGTGCATTCCGAGCTTCTGACCCGGTATCTGCGGGAAAAATATCCGTCTTTGGTTCTTGTTTCCTCCACCACCAAGGTCCTGACCGACTTCGGGGAGTTTACCTCCGAGCTCGACCGGGAGGAGTTTTCCTGCGTCGTCCCGGATTTCCGTCTGAACAAGGCGTTCGACCGTCTTTCGGCGCTGCGTCCGGCGCAGAAGGACAAAGTTGAGTTCCTGTGCAACGAGTGCTGCTTCGTCGGCTGCCGCGAAAGGCGTGCCTGCTACGAAAACGTGAGCCGGCGGATCCTCGGGGAGGACTGTCCGGAGCACGTCTGCGCCTCGCCCTTCGCCGCCGAGGGCTACCGTTTTTCAAGGGCGATGGAAAGCCCCGCCTTCATCGGCACGGCGGACATCACGGACGTTTACCTTCCCATGGGCTTCTCCAACTTCAAGCTGGAGGGCAGGGGGCTCGGCAGCGCCGTCGTCCTCGAATTCCTCCTCTACTATCTCACAAAGCCCGAGTACCGCCTCCGGGTGCGGGAGGAGATCTACCTCGACAGTATGCTGGATCTCTTCTGATACATTTATGTACATTTATGGGGGCTGCTCGCCCCCAAACCCCGTCGCCCGCCTTTTGCGGGGAGCCCCCGAAGGCAAGCAGGGAAGAATTTTTCAAAATCCACTATAAATGTTCAAAAATAGGGCTTATAATTATAATGGTTTAGGATTTGGAACGAAATGCGGACGGTCTTGCGGAAACAACGCCCGGAGCGGTTTTCTGACCGCCTTCGGCAAAGCTCTGCATCGCCTGCGCTTTTTCCGAAAACGAATACCGGACCCCACAAAACGTAATTTTTTGAAAGGAAGATACAAGCATGACAAACAACAAGGTTATCCTTAACTGGATAGACGAAATGGCAGCCATGACCTGCCCCGATAACATCGTCTGGATCGACGGCAGCGAAGAACAGGCAGAAGCCCTCAGAGCCGAGGCATGCAAGACCGGCGAAATGATCAAGCTCAACGAGGACAAGCTCCCCAACTGCTACCTCCACAGAACCGCCGTCAACGACGTTGCCCGTGTGGAAGGCAGAACCTTCATCTGCACCTCCAAGAAGGAAGACGCAGGCGCCACCAACAACTGGATGGATCCCGCCGAATGCTATGAAAAGCTCAGGAAGCTCTACAGAGGCTCCATGAAGGGACGCACCATGTATGTCATTCCTTACTCCATGGGCGTCGTAGGCTCCGACTTTGCCAAGTACGGCATCGAGCTCACCGACTCCATCTACGTCGTTCTCAATATGCTCATCATGACGAGAGCCGGAAATTCCGTTCTTGAAGCTCTCGGCGACAGCGCCGACTTCATCAAGGGTCTCCACTCCAAGGCTCAGCTCGACGAAGAGAACCGTTACATCGTACACTTCCCCGAGGACAACACCATCTGGTCTGTCAACTCCGGCTACGGCGGAAACGTGCTTCTCGGCAAGAAGTGCTTTGCTCTCCGTATCGCCTCCTACCTCGGCAAGCACGAGGGCTGGTTCGCAGAGCACATGCTCATCCTCGGCGTTGAATTCCCGAACGGTGAGATCAAGTACGTATCCGCAGCCTTCCCGTCTGCCTGCGGCAAGACCAACCTCGCCATGCTCATTCCGCCCGAAATCTACAAGAAGAAGGGCTATAAGGTTTGGTGCGTAGGCGACGATATCGCATGGATCCGTGTCGGCAAGGACGGCAGACTCTGGGCAGTCAATCCCGAGAACGGCTTCTTCGGCGTAGCTCCCGGCACCAACGAAAAGTCCAACCCCAACGCACTGCATACCACGATGCGCGACACCATCTTCACGAACGTTGTACACAACCTCGACGACAACACCGTTTGGTGGGAAGGTCTCGACGAGAATCCCCCCAAGAACGCCATCGACTGGAGAGGCAACAAGTGGGATTACACCAAGTACGACAAGAAGGACAAGCTCGGCACCGCCGGCGCACATCCGAACTCCCGCTTCACCGCTTCCGCCAAGAACTGCCCCTGCGTATCCTCTGAGTTTGACAGCCTCACCGGCGTTCCGCTCTCTGCGATTGTATTCGGCGGCAGACGTGCCAAGACCGCTCCCCTCGTATATCAGTCGAGAGACTGGCAGCACGGTACCTTCGTCGGCTCCATCATGGCGTCCGAGACCACGGCGGCTGCTACCGGTGCCATCGGCGTCGTAAGACGTGACCCCATGGCGATGAGACCCTTCTGCGGCTACAACATGGGCGACTACTTCGCACACTGGCTCGAAATGGGCAAGAAAATCCCCAACGCTCCCAAGATCTTCCACGTCAACTGGTTCAGAACCGACGACGAAGGCAACTTCATCTGGCCCGGCTTCGGTGATAACCTCAGAGTCCTTGACTGGATCCTCGCAAGATGCGAAGGCAAGGTGGACGCCGTTGAAACGCCCATCGGTTACGTTCCGAAGGCAGAGGACATCAACATCGAAGGTCTCGATATCTCCCTCGATACCATCAAGGAGCTCCTCAAGGTAGACAACGCTTCCTGGCTCGAGGATATCGCCAATATCAAGGAATATTACAACTCCATTGATTCCATCGGCGGCAGAATGCCGAAGGAACTCTGGGCTGAGCTTGCAAAGCTCGAGGAAAACCTCAAGAAATAAGTCATTCGTATGCAGGGGCATCGCCCCTGCATACTTTTTTGGCATGGCGCACTTAATAAGTACGGCAAGCGGCCGGCTTTCTCGAATGCGGGAGCGTATTATCTTCGGCTCACGCCGTTCGTGCAGCAAGGCGATTGTGACACCCCCGGCGTAAACCGAAACAAATCGGAAGGAGCAAGCCCCCTACGGTCTGCCGCTTATTTAACGAAAGCAAAAAAACAAAACTCCGCCGAGGTCGTGTCTTGACCTCAGCGGAGATTTATTTTCGGAAGGCTGCACTTAGCAAGTGCGTAGAAAACAAAATCCGCCAAGGTCGTGTCTTAACCTCAGCGGATGGTGTTTCTGAAAGCTTGCTGCTGAGTTTGACCGCTTGAACATATGGCGGTCAAACGGGATCACACTCGGGTACCTGTGCCCCCGATTTTATTTGAGGTGAGGTCTCGATTTGCCCGCGGGGGCACACCGCTGCCCGCGGGGGCATCCCCGCAAAAATTACCGCCCTGCGGAGAACCGCAGGACGGTAACTTTCATTCATGCATGAAACGGTAGGAGCCGCCGGATTATTCAGCTACGGGAGCCTCAACGGGGCAGGTCTCGGCGCAGGTGCCGCACTCTACACATTCGTCAGCGTTGATAACGTACTTGCCGTCAACCTCAGAGATACACTCAGTGGGGCAACCGTCAGCACACGCACCGCAGCCGATGCACTTATCAGTAATCTTGTATGCCATGATACACACCTCCATTCGATTTGACATCATTATAGCACACAATTTTGCGTTTGAAAAGGGGTAAATATAAATTTTTATCGCAAATTCACGGCAAATCGGGTCATTTTTCGGCAAAATTTCCCCCAAATCTGCCAAAATTCATTATGCGTTCACGAAATAGGTGTAACATGGCAGGTGAAAAAAGAAAAGAATCACCCCAATAAAGGAGTGGATCGCCATGAAAAAATCAAAAATAATCGCAGCTCTTCTCGCCATTCTCATCTGCACCGCACTTCTCTGCGGCTGTGTCCGGCAGAAGCCGGAGGACGGTGCGGACTTTTCCGAGCACTCCGAGCTCGGCATCGAGAAAAAAGAACGCAAAACAAGCACCTCGGACTCCTCGGATCTCCTTCTCCCGGACAGTCCCGAAGGGCAGGACGAAGCGAAAAACGCAGACGCTCCGGACGCTTCCTCACAGGCGAAGAAATGACGCCGTGCCGCTTCCTGCCTTTCCGGGCTTTTACGAATAACGCCGCCGATGTTCCGCTTTGCAGGGATCCTGAGGAGCGGGACAGGGCTTTTTGCAAACTGCGATACGATACGAAAGGAAGCCAAATATGCCACAGAATACAGAACTTTTCGGAAAAAGCGGAAGTGCCGAAAGCGCCGTTTCGGTCCTTCTGATGACGATTTTCCCCGACGCCGAAGGGGAAGCAGCGGCGATGTCGAGCCTTGCGGAGCTTCAGCTGCTGTGTGAAACGGCGCTGGAGGGAGACTGCGAAAAGGCGGACTTTTTCCTTCTGACCCAGATGCGTCCTCACCCGGAAGCGGCGACCTGCCTCGGAAAGGGAAAGCTGGAGGAAGCAGCCTTGCTTTGCCGGGATCACGATATCCGCCTTGCGGTGATGGACGACGAGCTGTCGCCGTCCCAGATCCGGAATATGGAGAACATTCTCTCGCAGGGCGGCAGAGACGTCCGTGTCATCGACCGGACAATGCTGATCCTGGATATTTTCGCCCGGCACGCCGTCACCGGCGAGGGAAAGCTGCAGGTGGAGATCGCACAGCTCCGATACACCGCTCCCCGCCTTACCGGACGGGGCGCCGAGCTTTCCCGTCAGGGCGGCACCAGCGGAGCCATCGGCGCCAGAGGTCCCGGTGAAACAAAGCTCGAGACCGACCGCCGACACATCCACCGCCGGATCGAGGCTCTTGAGGAGCGCATCCGTGAAATGGACGCCACCCGCTCGACCAAGCGCAAGAGCCGGAGCGGCAGCGGCATTTGCAGCGTCGCCATTGCGGGCTATACGAATGCGGGCAAGTCCACGCTGTTGAACCACCTTACCGGGGCGGGGATCCTTGCCGAGAACAAGCTGTTTGCTACCCTCGACCCGACCACGAGAAAACTGACGCTTCCCTCCGGGCGAGAGGTGCTTCTGACCGACACCGTCGGCTTCATCGACCGGCTTCCCCACAAGCTGGTGGAAGCGTTCAAGTCCACGCTGGACGAGGTGAAGTACGCCGATATCATCCTGCTCGTCGCCGACGCTTCCGATCCCGAATGCGAGAAGAAGACGGCGGTGACGGAGGAACTGATAAACGATCTCGGGGCGGGCGGTACGCCGAGGATCCTCTGCTTCAACAAGTGTGACGGGATGGATATTTTGCCTCTTGGCGGGGACGCCGAAAGACTTGCCGAAAGGAATGCGGTCTGCATTTCCGCCGCCACCGGCAAAGGCGTCGACGCTCTTCTCGGACTTCTGGAAAAGACGGTGAACAGCCTCAAAAAGGAAGTGACCTTCCTGTTCCCCTTCAGCGAGCAGGCAGCCGTGAACGTGCTGTTCCGCAAGGCTACCGTCCTTTCGACCGACTATACCGATGACGGCACCCTCGTTACGGCGCTGTGCGATGAGGAGCTTACGGGAAGGTATGAAGAATACATAGTAAAACCTGATAATCTGTGAATCTGTACGGAACTGTATTGCAAATTGTGAAATTTGTTGTATAATTACCGTATGATATTGAAAACATCGGAGGCTTTTCTCATGAGTGATTCAATGATGAAGCGGATCGTTCGCTTCGTTGCAGCCGCACTTGCAATTTGTGAAATAAACGTGACGGCTCTTGCCGATAGCGGAATGTCTCACTTTACCAAAAGCAAGAAGTACAGCGCCGGTCCGTTTGATGACATAAGCAGTTACGACTGGTATTATGAAAGTGTGCGGGAAGCCTATGAGCTCGGGCTTGTTAACGGGACAAGCAAAAGCACTTTTAACCCAAATGGCAATGTCAGCGTTGCCGAGGCCATTGTACTGGCCTGCAGAATACACAGCATTTACAACGGTGATAATTATGAGTTTCCAAAGAGTAATCCATGGTATTTGTCCTATGTGATTTACGCTGTATCGAATGGCCTTATCGATCCAAACCAGTTTTCCGACTACGATTTACCGATCAACAGAGCAAACTTCTCAACCTTGATGGCAAAGACACTTCCTTCTTATGAATTTGAAGAAATAAATGAAGTGGACACATTGCCGGACGTCAAGGAGAATAATGATTGGTTTGGTCCATCGACTTTTCTTCTTTACCGTGCGGGAATACTGACCGGAAACGACAAAAAAGGGACGTTCAACCCGCAAAGCAATATTGAACGCTGCGAAATAGCCGCCATTGTGACACGCATGGCAGTTAAAGAAAATCGGAAATCGATGCGTCTTGAAGGACAGTGTGACCACACGTGGGATAACGGCAGGATCACCACAGAAGCTACCTGCAACCGGCTCGGCGAAAAGACCTATACCTGTACTTCCTGCGGGAAGACGAGAACGGAAAATGTCGATATGACAGACCATCGCTATAATGCCGACAGTGTCTGCATCTGGTGCGGAAAATTCCTGCCTATAAGAGCGGAATCGATTTCTGTTTCAAAAAATGAGATGGTATTGGCTCTCGGCAACACCAAAACACTGACCGCCGAAGTAATGCCCAAAAATGCCACGAGTAAAATCTACTGGGAATCCAGTAATGAAGAGGTCGCCACCGTAAGCGACGGCAGAATAACCGGGATCGGGTACGGAGTCGCCGTCATCACGGCAAAAGCCGGCAGCGCTGTAGCAAAGTGTGAAGTCAAGGTCAACGAAACCGGACTCGAGGAATCGCACTCCGTTCAGGAAAGCAGCACAGATGCTTCAACGTTGACGGTAACTCCCGATTCCCTTACTCTCGGGGCAGGCAGTTCTTCTAAACTTTCTGTTACGGGATACGGCTGGCGGAAGGACGATCTGCGCTATACTTCTTCAAAGCCGTCTGTTGCCACCGTTAACAGCAACGGTATGGTATATGCCGAGAAAGATGGTCGTGCAACGATCACTGTTACCGATAATTCTACCGGGCAGACGGTTACCTGCTCTGTCCGTGTGGTCGGCACACAAAGCGAAAGCTCTTCCGGCAGCGGGTATTCCGGCAGCGGGTACTCCGGTACTTCTTCCGGTACTTCTTCCGGTACCTCTTCCGGCATCAGCAAAAGTGACGATAAAAAGTTTTCATTTACTGATGCACAAGATTTCAATAAATACGCCGCTGCAGCCACAGACGCTTGTAACGATGCAATGGATGAAACCGCAACCGCAATGGCATATTATTATGATCCCAAAATGGCTTCTGTGTATGCAACCTTTGCCAAAAATTATGCGTCAACAGCAAAAAGTAATATGAATAAAGTGATAAGGCTTTTGGAAAGCAAAGTTGAAATAAAATGTACAGACGGCAGCACTGCGTTGGACAAAGCAAGAGAAGCCTTGGCTGCTATTAACGATGTCCTTGATTATGATATCGAAAATGGCAATATTCGCGATTTTCCGCAATTTTGCACAACGGCATCTATTAAATCACTTGCAGTACTAAAATTATCCGTTGACTTAATAGAGGCTTTCACTGTTTGATTTTTATTTGCGGAGCGGCAGACAACTGCCGCTCCTGCTTTTTCTGCTTTTGACAAACGTGATCACACTCCTTCGAGGGTACAGTCCGTTTTATCGTACACATCGTATGCTAAAATGGTCATACAGAGAAAGAAGGTGTCATTCGTGTTATATTACAGCAGGAAAAATCACAGAAAGATCATCCACACAAAAAACTGTTTTATCGTGCGGCATTTCGATCCCGAAGCGATCGGTACGTTTGAAACGCTGCAGGAAGCGCTCAATGCCGGCTACCGGCTCTGCCGTCGCTGCGATCCCATCGCCCGGCAATATAAAAAGGAGCGGGAAGATATCCTGCGCTACTGTGACCGCAACGGAATGTCCTGCCATTTCAGCGGTCCGTATCTCAAGATTACCCACGCACGCACCGATTGGCTCGTTTCCGTGAGCCTAGACGGCAAGCTGCAGCTTTTTCACAAAAATACCCGGTCGCAGGCATCGGATCGTTTTTCCCCTATTCCCGGATATCACGATCAAGGTGTGCGGCACGGCGTTCTTATGGGATTCTTCGGGTATATAAAGAAGCATGATGCTTACAGATACAGGTTTACCCAAGCGCTTTTGCCCCCTCCCGTAAAAAAGCCTGCCAGAAAAAGCACGAAAAAGCGACGGAAGGAGTACGAAAAGATTAAACGCCTCGAGCGTCAAAATGCCATCCAGAACGTTCTGGATATCATAGATTCTTTCGGAATGACGAGGTAACCCCCGCAGGGCGGGGAGGCCCCGCCGCCACCTCGGGACCCCACTTCGCACAAAGTTACTCTGAGTGAAAGTTTTCTTCGAAAACTTTAGCTTGGAGCAAGCGCCAAAGAAGCGCTTGCGACATGCAATGCCCGAGTGTTGCCTCGCTTTGCCGCCAGCGGGGAGGCCCCGCCGCCACTTCGGGACTGCACCTCAGATGAAATTCGGGAGCGCAGATGCCGAGTGTTGCCCCGCTTTGCCGCCATATATTCAAGCGGCAAAGCTCACGGCATTTTCCAAAAGCCGAAAACTCTCCTCTGTTGCGGCACCGCTTTCCTGCCGCAACAGACAGTAGGCAACAATCCATTATCAAAGAAAAAACACAGCCCAAGTCCGTTAAAGACTTGGGCTTATTTCAAAGTTTTCGCCCGCCTTTTTCAAAAGGCGGCGAGGGTTTGGGGCGAGGAGCCCCACGCTCTCATAAGGCGGCGAGGGTTTGGGGCGAGGAGCCCCACGCTCTCATAAGGTGGCGAGGTGCAGGGGCAGAGCCCCGCAGCTTCCGTCGAAAAAGCCTTTCAAGGTTATCGGGAACGAACCTCCGCCGGGGTCGGCGTTTGACCCCGGTGGACAGTAGGCAACGACCATTTATCCTTAAAAAAACCGTGGCAGTCCGTATGGACTGCCATTTGAGTAAAAGTTTTCGCCCGCCTTTTTCAAAAGGCGGCGAGGGTTTGGGGCGAGCAGCCCCACGCTCTCGTAAGGCGACGGGATGCAGGGGGCGAGAAGCCCCCTGCAGTATAATTACACGTTGAAGCGGAAGAGTACGACGTCGCCGTCAGCCATGACGTAGTCTTTACCTTCGCTGCGCATGAGACCCTTATCCCGGGCGGCGGCGGTAGAGCCGCAGGCTACGAGATCATCGAAGGCGATGACTTCGGCACGGATGAAGCCTCTTTCAAAGTCGGAATGGATCTTGCCGGCTGCCTGAGGCGCCTTGGTGCCCTTGGTGATGGTCCACGCACGGACTTCCTCGGGTCCTGCGGTGAGGAAGGAGATGAGTCCGAGGAGGGAGTAGCACGCCTTGACCAGCTTGTCGAGGCCCGAGCATTCAAGACCGAGGTCGGCGAGGAATTCCTTCTTGTCCTCTCCTTCGAGCTCGGCGATCTCGGCTTCGATGCCGGCGCAGATGACCACGATCTCGGAGCCTTCGTCCCTGGCGATCTTTTCGAGAGCGCAGTAGTGAGGATTCTCGCGGGGATCGGCGGTGAGGGCGTCCTCGTCGATGTTCGCCGCATAGATCACCGGCTTCATGCTCAGAAGCGGGAAGTCCCGCAGGATCTCCAGCTCCTCCTCGGTATAGTCGAGGACTCTCGCATTCCTGCCGCCGTTCAGCGCTTCGAGGAGCCGGTCGATGAGGTCGATCTCCTTCTGCACCGACTTGTCGCCCTTCAGGCGCTTTATGGCGTTGTCTTTGCGTCTTTCGAGAATTTCGATATCGGAATAGATGAGCTCCAGCTCGATGGTCTCCACGTCGGCGGCGGGATCCACCTTGCCGTTCACGTGGATGATGTCGCTGTTCTCGAAGCAGCGCACCACGTGTACGATGGCGTCCACCTCACGGATGTGGGAAAGGAACTTGTTGCCCAGTCCCTCGCCCTTGGACGCACCCTTTACAAGGCCTGCGATGTCTACGAATTCGATGACCGCCGGGGTGTACTTCTTGGGGTCGTACATCTTCGCAAGCACGTCCAGTCTTGCATCCGGCACCGGAGCGATGCCCACGTTGGGGTCGATGGTGCAGAACGGATAGTTCGCCGCATCCGCTCCCGCATTGGTGATCGCATTGAAAAGCGTGCTCTTGCCGACGTTCGGCAGACCTACGATACCGAGTTTCATTTTTATGACCGCAGCTTCCGGGAAGGATCCGAAAGCTCCCTTTCGTTTCTTTTATTTTCCGGCGGACACAAGAAGGCGCCGCAGAATTTTCCAAGTAAAAGTATAGCACACTTTCGGCGGGAAGTCAAGGAGGGAATGCCCTTTTTTACAAAGCCCCTCTTATTCCATTGCCTTTGCCGCACATCCGCACAGCGGCATAAGCGTTCCGTCTGCCGAGAGAAGGAAAATGCGGATCTCCGAAGGATCCTCCCCGTGAAGGGCAAGCTCCGAAACGGGAGTGTCCGGGTCGTAATCGAGGACGCAGGCACACATTTTTTCCGCATCATAGGCCGCCGTAAAGAGTACGCCGCCCTGCGCTTTCATTTCTTCGGAAACATAGGAGCAGACCCTGAGCGTATTGCCGCTTCGTGTCACCTCTCCGATCTCGGTGTCGCCGTTTATCCATTTCGCATACAGCGTCATGGCTGCCCGCACGGGCTTTGAAAAATCAAAGGGAACCGTACATTCCTCGTCCCTGAACCAGCCCGAAAGCTTTCTTTCGGGGTCGGAGAGCGACGGCTTTTCCATCATTCCGCCGTAGCTTACCGTAAGCGGGGATATCGCCGTGCCGCAGTCGGTCACAAAGGTCACTTCAAAATCAGGGCGCTCCACGAAATACCGCACGTAGCGGACGTTGGATGAAAGGGTAACGCCGTCGGGGTTCCGGTTATAGAGGTCGTTGAAGGAGGACAACGTGCTCGAAAAAGTCACGACTTGCTCACCCTCGCCGGAAAGGATCGTTTTGTGCGTACCGGAAGCAAGGAAGCTCTTAGTCGCACCGCCCTGCGTAAAGTTCCCCTTGACTTCCAGAGTACCGGCAATCAGATTAGATCCGCTGCCTGATTTCTTTGCAAAGTTTCCGGTTACAAGAACATAGGCGTTTTCGTTTTCCATATGGAAGCTGTTAGTGCCGCTTGCCGAACTAGTTATTTTATTGATTGACAAATCTCCGCCTATTTCCGTTCTTCCGC